>JAUQYA010000147.1 GCA_030837785.1 Albidovulum sp. | reverse complement strand
ACCTTGGCGATGCGTTCGCCCGTTGCGGTCTCGTCGGTCATGGTCCTGGCCCCCGGCTGGCTGAAGCGACTCCTCTAGCGCCAATCGCGCCACGGGGGAAGCGCTTGCGCAAGCGCGGATGGCGCGGCAAGAGGGGGCATGAAACGGTTCACCAGCCACATGGCGGCCGCACTTGCCGAAGCGCGGGCGGCGGGGACGCGCGGCGAGGTGCCGGTCGGCGCCGCCGTCGTCGCACCCGACGGTCGCATCGTCGCCGTGGCGGGGAACCGGACGCGGGAACTGGCCGACCCCACGGCCCACGCCGAGATTCTCGCGCTCAGGGCGGCCTGCGCGGCGGCGGGATCGGAACGGCTGCCGGGGCACGATCTCTACGTCACGCTGGAACCCTGCCCGATGTGCGCCGCGGCGATCTCCTTCGCCCGCATCGCCCGGCTCTACTACGGGGCCGAGGACCCCAAGTCCGGCGGCGTCGCGCATGGCGCGCGGGTGTTCTCGCACCGCCAGTGCCACCACGCGCCCGAGGTCTATGACGGCATCGGCGCGGCGGAGGCCGCCCTCTTGCTGACGGAGTTCTTCCGCGACCGGCGGTAGCGCGGCGCCGGCCCGGCGTTCGGGGGTGCGACATTGTGTCAGATGTGACACATACAATCGCCCCGGCGGCGGGGGTACAATTCCGCGCTTTGTATCCTGGCGGGACGGTGTATGTTGGCGCCCGTCCCGACACCAGAACGAAGGAGGCGCAGGATGAACACCTATGATCACGCGACGCTCCTTCCAGGTGCTGGCGCGGCTTGTGGAATTGCTGCCTGGACCGGCTCGACGCGAGCGAGAGCGGGCAGGGGCATCCGGCCCAACCGCTGAGCCTCCGCGCGCCTTCGGGACGTTGATCCGGCCGTCGCCGGCCCACGCCCCTTGATCCCAGAACCCGTCTCCGCAACCGGCTTCGGCCGGGCTTCGGGACGCATTCCATCCAACCCGATTGAGGAGCCCCGGCTGGTCCGGGGCTGAGTGACCAAATGAACGCACAAGTGAATCGCGACTTCGCGACCCCCGCGGCGGGGGTCCGGGCGCTGGTCGCGGAATTCGGCACCGTCCGCGTGGCGCTGGCCCTGGCCGGCCTCGTCGCACGGCGGCGCGTCCGCGCGGCAAGGGTCTGGGAGGACGACATGCCCGACCGGATGCGGCGCGACATCGGCCTCGAGCCCCTGCCACGGCTGCGCAACTACTGGGACTTGTGAGGGGGGCCCGCGCGCCCCTCAGCAGGTTGCCATTGCGCCTGCCCGATTGTGCCGCAAAATGGCCGTGTCGCGCCGTCAAAGTGGCGGGGCTTGTCCGGTGGTGCCATGTGGAGACCTCTCATAGCCGCGCTGATCGTGGCCGTCGTGCTCGCGGGCGGCAATCCGGCGCGGGCGCAGACGGATGACTGGCTCTTCGCGCCGTTCGACGGCACGCGGCTGAACTGGACCGACCGGCGTTTTCTGCAGATGGCGCTGGCGATGACGGGCGATTATGTCGGGATGCTGGATGGCGCCTGGGGCCGGCAGAGCCAGGAGGCGCTGGAGGCCCATGCCCGGCGCGAATACGACGCGGGATATGTCAGCGCGCTCGAGGTCGGGGGGCTTGTCCTCCGGGTCATCGGCGAGATCGACGAGTCCGGGTGGGGATACACGTATTTCGAGACGCTCGACCTGTCGCTCCTCACGCCCGACCGCCGGATGTCCGCTCCGCGGGCATCCGGGAGCGGCCGCTTCGTCGACTTCAACCTCTTGGGCGGCACGCTCGGCTATTCGCTGACCATCGCCGACGGTCCGTTCACGGCGCGACTGCACG
The DNA here is from genome assembly GCA_030837785.1 of Albidovulum sp. Lineage (GTDB taxonomy): Bacteria > Pseudomonadota > Alphaproteobacteria > Rhodobacterales > Rhodobacteraceae > Albidovulum. Next base: position 6,244 of record JAUQYA010000147.1, on the reverse strand, counting down.
AGTTCACGCTTGGCGAGGTCGCGGGTCGAGGCGCGCCATATACCGTGCGGAAGCCGAGGCTCCTGATCACCTCGGGCGAGACGGCGTCGGGAAAGCTCTTCTACACCAGGTCGGACTGGCGTGGGGACGGCTGGTCGACGGTGATGCTCTCGGCCTCCGGCGCGGACCGGCCACTGGTCCACATGGTTGCCGGCTCGGTCCGACGCGGCCGGACGCCTCCGATGACGGTCGAACCGGACGGGGAACTGGTCCGCATCGTCCGGGCGACGGTGGCGGTCCTGGAAGAGTCCGAGCGTCGCGGCGACGTGCCGTTGCCCGATGTCCGGTCCCCCGAACCCGGCGCATCATCACGCGCCGCGCCGGATGCCGGCGCGCGCGCGGCGATTTCGAGCGGCTCCGGGTTCGTCGTCGGACCCTTCGGCGAGGTATTGAGTAACGCCCATGTCGTCCGTGGTTGCCGCGCGATCACCGTCGACGGCCAACCCGCCAGCGTGCGCGCGACCAATGACGACTTCGATCTCGCCCTGATCGACACGGGCGTGCGACGGCACGAGTTTGCTGCCTTCGCGGCCGGCCCTGCCGCACTGAACTCCGACGTCACCGTGATCGGCTACCCGCTCTCGGTCGTTCTGGGGGGGGTGAATGTGACGCGCGGCGCCGTTTCGAGTCTGAGCGGAATGGGCGGTGACGCCACCCGGATGCAGATTTCGGCGCCGGTGCAACCCGGCAACTCCGGCGGGCCGGTCATCGACCAGCGCGGCGCCGTGGTGGGGGTCGTCGTCTCGAAGCTCGACGCGCAACGCATGGCCGAGACGATGGGGGATATCCCGCAGAACGTGAACTTTGCCATTCGCGGTGAAATCGCCAAGTTGTTCCTGTCGATGAACGGCGTGGAGCCGTCAATCGAGCCCGGCACGGCCCCCCTCGCGCCCGAGGATCTGGCCCGGCGGATGACGAAAGTGACCGTCTTCGTAGAGTGCCGCTAGGCGGGACGATCAGACCTCGATCGGGTCCAGCACCTCGGGCTCGATCACCCGCACCCCGGGCAGGCCCGCCTTCAGCTCCTCCGCCGACTGGGCGAGAAGGGGGAAGGTCCGGTAGTGGCAGGGGATCACGGTCCTGAAGGCGAAATAGCGCCTCGCCGCCCAGGCCGCCATCTTCATGTCCATCGTGTAGTGTCCGCCGGCGCAGAGGATGCCGATGTCGGGCGCGAAGTATTGCCCCATCCATTCCATGTCGGCCATCACCGTGGTGTCGCCGGTCACATAGATCGTGTGGCCTTCGCCCGCGATCATGAATCCGGCCTCCGATCCGGCATGCCCCAGCCCGCCCTTGAAGTCGATCGAGGAGGAATGGCAGGCGTTGACCATCGTCACCCGCGCGCCCGCCAGCGCGATGGTGCCGCCCTTGCCGAAGCCGATGGTCCCGGCGCCCTCGGCCCCCAGCACTTCCGACAGTTCGTGGATGCAGGCGATCTTGATGCCCGCCCGCTTCGCGATCGCCACGGCGCCCGAGGCATGGTCGCCGTGGCCGTGGGTCAAAAGGACATGGGTGGCGCCCCGCGTCGCCTCGGCCTCGCGTTCCGCGGGAAACATCGGGTTTCCCGCGAGCCAGGGATCGACGAGCAGCACGGCGTCTTCGATCTCGATTCGGAATCCGGAATGGCCGAGCCAGGTGATGCGCATGACGTCCTCCTTCTGTCTTGCGCCATTTTGCGCGATAGCCCAGACATGGCAAGGCAGAGGAGGGTGGCCCGTGGCCCAGGAGATCATCGCGCAACTGAGCGACCCGTTCCGGATCGCGCTTTCGGTCGGGCTGGTGCTGACCATGCTGAGGACCGAAGGCGTGAGCGGAAGGTGGATACCGCTCGTGGCCGGGGTGGTGTTCATCGCCGTCCTGATCCCCATGACGATGCAGGCGCGCGAAGGCGTCGACCGCATGGTGGCGATCGGCGCGGGACTTGTCTCCACCAGCCTGATGGTTGGCGTGGTCATGGCGCTTCGCGCCCTTGTCCTGAGGGCGATGGGGCGCTAAACCGCATCCGTTTTCAGGACGGAGCATCCCATGTCCATCGACACCGACACCGCGCGGCGAGTGGCGCATCTGGCGCGGATCGCCGTGAAGGAGCAAGACCTGGCTGCGCTGGCGGGCGAACTGTCGGCGGTGCTCGCCTTCATGGAGCAGTTGAACGAGGTCGATGTGGAGGGCGTGGAGCCGATGACCTCGGTAACGCCGATGCGGTTGAAGCGGCGGGCCGACGTGGTGACGGACGGGGGCATCCAGGCGCAGATCCTGTCGAACGCGCCCGACGCGCGGGAAGGGTTCTTCGCGGTGCCGAAGGTGGTCGAATGAGCGGGCTGAACGAACTGACCATCGCCGCCGCGCGCAACCTGCTGAGGAAGGGCGAGCTGACCTCGGCCGAGCTGACCGGGGCCTGCCTTGCGGCGATCGAGGGGGCAGGGGCGCTCAATGCCTTCGTCCACAAGACGCCCGAGATCGCGCGGGAACGGGCGGCGGCGGCGGACAAGCGGATCAAGGCGGGCGATGCGCCGTCGATGTGCGGCATTCCGGTCGGGATCAAGGATCTATTCTGCACCAGGGGCGCGCCGAGCCAGGCAGCGTCGAACATCCTGAAGGGCTTCCGGCCGGAATATGAATCCACCGTCAGCCAGAAGCTGATGGATGCGGGCGCGGTGATGCTCGGCAAGCTGAACATGGACGAGTTCGCGATGGGCTCGTCGAACGAGACCTCGTGCTACGGCAATGCGGTAAACCCGTGGCGGCGCGGCAATGACGCGACCCCGCTTACCCCCGGCGGGTCGTCGGGTGGCTCGGCGGCCGCGGTCGCGGCGGATTTGTGCCTCGGCGCCACCGGCACCGATACCGGCGGCTCGATCCGCCAGCCCGCGGCCTTCACCGGCATCACCGGAATCAAGCCGACCTACGGCCGCTGCTCGCGCTGGGGGATCGTCGCCTTCGCCTCATCGCTCGACCAGGCGGGGCCGATGACCAGGGACGTGCGCGACGCGGCGATCATGCTTTCCGCGATGGCCGGGCACGATCCGAAGGATTCGACCTCCGCCGACCTGCCGGTGCCGGATTTCGAGGCCGCGCTGACCGGCGACATCCGGGGCAAGAAGATCGGCATCCCGCGCGAATACCGCATGGACGGCATGTCCGACGAGATCGAGGCGCTGTGGAAGCGGGGCACCGAGATGCTGCGCGACGCGGGGGCGGAAATCGTCGACATCAGCCTGCCGCACACGAAATACGCGCTGCCCGCCTATTACGTCGTGGCGCCCGCCGAGGCGTCGTCGAACCTCGCGCGCTATGACGGGGTCCGCTACGGCCACCGGGCGAAACTGGCGCAGGGCGACGGCATCACCGAGATGTATGAGAAGACCCGCGCCGAGGGCTTCGGCCACGAGGTCCAGCGCCGGGTGATGATCGGCACCTATGTGCTGTCGGCGGGGTTCTACGATGCCTATTACAACCGCGCCCGCAAGGTCCGCGCGCTGATCAAGCGCGACTTTGAGGAGGTCTTCGCGCGAGGGATCGACGCGATCCTGACGCCGGCGACGCCCTCCGCCGCCTTCGGCATCGGCGAGATGGCGGATGCCGATCCGGTGGCGATGTATCTCAACGATGTCTTCACCGTGACGGTGAACCTCGCCGGCCTGCCCGGCATCGCGGTTCCGGCGGGGCTCGACCGGGAGGGGCTGCCGCTCGGCCTGCAACTGATCGGGCGGCCCTGGGAAGAGGGCGATCTGCTGAATCACGCCTATGTGCTCGAACGGGCGGCGGGGTTTGTTTCCAAGCCGGTCAAATGGTGGTAAGCCGCTCGGTCAAATCGGAGTTTCGGGGGTCTTCCTGATGCGCGCACTTGTGCCCTTTGGGCTTTCTGTCCTGCTGCTGGCCGGCTGCGAGCCGCCGATACCCGACAGCCGTCCGGCCGGTGTCGGCTTCGAAAGCTACTCCGACTACCAGCGCCGGCACATCGCCGAGGCCGCGGCCGCGCGGGCGGCGGGGCAGGGCGCGCAGGCCGTGCCGGGGCCGGTGCAGACCGCCGCGGTGCCCTTCCCGCCGCCCGCGGGCGGCACCACGCTCGCGCCGGGGCCCGGCGGGACCGGCGCGCCCTCGGCGACCGCACTTGCCCAGGCGGGGATCGGCGCGGCCCCGGCGGGGGCGCCGCTCTACCAGACCACGCCGCAGGTGGCCGATCCGGCGCTGCCGGCCGGCGTGCCGCCGGCGAACCCCTCGGTGGCCGATACGCCGGCCTACTACCCGCCGGGCACGGCCACGCCCGCCCCCGAGCCGGTGACCACCCACGCAGGCATCTCGGACGAGAACGATTTCCAGGCGGTCGCGTCGCGCGAAACCATCGAATCGGACAAGGCCCGCATCGCCCAGAACCGCGCCGCCTATCAGCAGGTCGCGCCGACCGAGAACCCCGAACGCACCGGCGCCTCCGGGGCGGCGGTCGACCTCGTCCAGTATGCGCTGAAGGCGCCGAACCGGCTCGGCGAGGCGATCTATCCGCGGTCGCGGATCGCGCTGACCCGCACCGAAAAGGCCTGCGCCCGATATCCCTCGCCCGAGGCGGCGCAACAGGCGTTCCTCTCCTCCGGCGGACCGAAGCGCGACTCGAAGAACCTCGACCCCGATGGCGACGGCTTCGCCTGCTACTGGGATCCGACGCCCTTCCAGCAGGCGAAGAACTGAGGTGATCGCGCCCGCCCCGCCGACCCTCCTCTCGCCGAACTTCGGCGAGCGGCGCGGGGCCACGCGGCCCGATCTGGTGGTGATCCACTACACCGCGATGCCTTCCTGCGCGGCGGCCCGGGCGCGGCTTTGTGATCCCGCGGCCGAGGTGTCGGCGCATTATCTCGTCTCCGAGACCGGCGGGGTGGAGGCGCTCGTGCCCGAGGCGGCGCGGGCCTGGCACGCCGGCGCGGGCGCCTGGGGGGCGGTCAGCGACGTCAACTCCCGCTCGATCGGCATCGAACTGGCCAACCCCGGCGACGCGCCCTTTCCCGAGCCGCAGATGGCGGCGCTGGAGCGGCTTCTGACGGGTGTCATGGCGCGCTGGGCGATCCCGCCGGAGCGGGTGATCGGCCATTCCGACATGGCGCCCGGGCGCAAGTGCGACCCCGGCCCGCGGTTTGACTGGCGGCGGCTTGCGCGCGGGGGCCTTTCCGTCTGGCCCGGGGCGGGGGGCGATCCGGCCGCGCCCCTGCCCGCGTCGCTTCGCGCGCTCGGCTACCCCGAGGCGGAGCCGGGCATTCTTCTGGCGGCGTTCCGGCTGCGGTTCCGGCCCTGGGCCGAGGGGCCGGAGACCGCCGACGACCGCGCGCTCGCCGATGACCTCGCGCGGCGCTACCCGGCTGCCGACGGCGGCAGCGCGTAGCACCGGCCCGGCGGCGTCAGCCGGACGAGCATGGCCGCGACCAGGGCGGCGAAGGCCGCGAACTGGCAGAGCGCGCCGGCAAGGTGCGAATATTCCCACTGCCGGCGCAGCGTCGCCCAGTCCTCGGGCACCTCGGTCCAGTTCGCGGTCGCGCGGTTGGCGGGAAAGGTGAAGGCCCAGAAGATCGCCTGCGCGGCGAGCACGAGCGCAATCGCCAGCAGCATCAGGCGGAACACCCGGCGGTCCGGCCGGCTCAGCACCGCCGCCGCGATCATCCCGGTCAGCTGGACCGCGAGCACCGCGCCCAGCATGTCCCAGCCGTCATAGGCCCGCTGGGCGGCGAAATACTCCCCGACCGGCAGATCCAGCTTGTTCAGGATGGCATAGCCATGCGCGAGCCTGCCGCCGAGGGCGAGCGCGGTGACGATGAAGGCGATGACGAGGACGATGCGGTAGGTCATGGTTCCATCCTTCCGTACTGCTAACCCGTCCGCCCGCCGAATGTTCCGGCGGATGTGGATTGACGCCGCCGGCCTGCTTTCCTAAGTGAAGGCCGCGCGGAGGGCCGGATGGCCGCGGTCCCGGACTCTGTCCGGGGGCGAGGAAAGTCCGGACTCCATGAAGCGACGGTGCCGGGTAACGCCCGGCCGGGGAAACCCGAGGGAAAGCGCCACAGAGAAGAGACTGCCCGTCCTCGGACGGGGAAAGGTGAAACGGTGGGGTAAGAGCCCACCGCGGGACTGGCGACAGGACCGGCAAGGCAAGCCCCACCGGGAGCAATGCCGAATAGGGGCCTCGCGCGGGGGCCGGTCGCCGCGAAAGCGGAAAGACCGCCCG
>JAUQYA010000146.1 GCA_030837785.1 Albidovulum sp. | reverse complement strand
GTTCCGAAAGGCAGACGAGCGCACCATCGAAGCCTCATGGCGAAGGGTCGGAACCCTGCTCGACGCCTTCACTCCCGCCGAATGCCAAAACTGCCTCCGACATGCAGGATACGCTTCAATCTAACTCAGACACGCTCTAGGCACGATGCCGGAACTGCCGAAGAAAGTCGCCATTCTGCGTGACGCTCGGGCGGATGGCGCCGTGAACCTCATCGCCGGCCTCGCTCGCATGGATGGTGCCTCCCCGGCGTTTCCCCGGAAAGAGGACTCATTCGACGAGAAGCATTCCGTCGACCTCCATCTGATCATACAGGGGGCACACTACGTCTGCTACGTAGCCACCTGTGAGCGCGTTGACGCAGACTGGCGTGGCTCTGTGCCGATCGAGGCGGTCAACGAATCCGTGACAGTGCTTGCCGTCTGCCCTGTCGGCGGTCTCCGCTATCGCATCTTCCGGATTCGGCACGACGAGTTCGCGACTCTGAAACCGAAGGCCGGTGCGTTCGAGATCGTCATTCCGGCCGATGGCAGCTCGTTCCGCGAGATCGAGAGTTTTTCGGAGGGCCTGTGATGCGCGCGTCGTTCCTGGTTGCCGTGGTTCTTCTTGCCCCCTCCCCCGTGTTTGCGGGGTGGGGCCACGCGGAATGGGGGATGAGCCGGGAGCAAATTACCTCGGTGCGTGGAGAAACGCCCGTCACGCAGAACGGAGAGTTTGACAGTTACGAGGGATCTGTAGGCGCTTTCGCGGTTGAACTGTCCTACAAGTTCAACGGTTCCGGTTTGATCGGGATCGAGATCAATCCAAAGGACGCGACAGAGTGCGGACGGTTCGAAACTGCGATCAGAGAGATTTACGGGGCTCCGTTCTTGAAGGACGACGGACGCTACGTTGCCGCTGAGAAGTGGCACGACGATGGGAACGGGAATCTGGTCAGCCTGTTCTCCTTGAAGGCCGATGAGACGGTCTCCTGCCACGTCATGTACGAGCCGTTGCACCTGCCGAATTCTGGCGGCTTCTGACTGCCGCTTGATTCCATTCGTCCCAATACGTCCCCCCAGATGACGGTATCATTGGCGGCAAGGATTCTCCTAATTTATTGTTTTTATTTACAATGTGACTCCCCTGCGGGCTGCCAGGCATCTTCCCTATGCGCCCCAGATCGAACACAACCCCTTTAATTGCTAGGGTTCACGGGACCATTCGTCCCAGTGCGACCCAATACATCCCGGCGTCTATGGTCTAAATATATGGTCTGTCCTGCGTGACCCAGACCATAGGGGAAACAATGCCACTTATGAGCTGTTAGATATGCTCACCGTCGCTGCTCTTGCGCTTGGTGCCGCGTGCAGCACGGAGCGGCAAGGGTTCGTGGCTCGTGGTGGCTACGTCGAGACGGGCGCATCCGTTTCGGCCAATGCCATCCTGTAAGCGTTGACCGCATCAACGTAGGCCAGCGCGGCGTTTGCGTCCGACACCATGTATTCCTCCGTCACGCCCGTCTGGGACCGAAACGCGATCTGCCCATAGAGGCAGATCGGGATTTGATAGTTCTCCTTGAACCGGCGATCCGGCGAACCGTCCTTGTTCGTTTTTGCCCATGTCTGACCGACAACCTTCGCATCGCGAGGGACGCCCTCAGCCTCGTGGAACCACACCCCGTCTACGGTGACCTGCAGCTCCCGTATGTCGATCAGGGCGAACACTCCATCGGCACGCGGGATAACCGCCACGCCGGGGTAAATCAGTATGTCGTCGCCGTTCACATTCTCGAAGCGCATTGCCCGCCCCGAAAACTGGATCAGGTCGGTCGAGCTAAACTCGAATGCCACAGGGTGCCTGTTGACGGTTCGGTTGGCAAGGGTGCGCTCCACGAACTGGTTCGTGGACCTGTCAGCCGTCACGTCCCATTTCTTGTCGCTCGGCTTCAGCACGTCGAACGCACGAACCATTGACGAGTAGGCGCGCTGGGCGGCGTCACCTGCTTCGAACGTGACCGCGATCTTGGTGTTGTCCTGCCAGTTCGCAAGACGAGCCACCTCCGCCTTGGTTACGGGCAGCGCCGCCTCTAGTTCAGCAACCCGCCTCTTGTAGAACCAGCGGAACAAGCTTCCTTTGCGGCGGGTCAGTTCCCCTTGCTGCTTCGCTTCTTCCTCCCGGGCCTCTTTCAGGTCCGCTTTCACCTGCGCCTGCTGTTCGCGGCCATTCCCGCCGCGACCTTGGCGTGTTCGTTGCCATGCTGCGCGCGGCACAGGTGAGGATGCTGGTCGACGTCCCCCCACCGGGCGCGCGGAGGACGGCGGACGGCAAGGTCGTCTACCCTGCCGCCGGCAGCGGACCCGCGCCCGGCGCCGCCGGACGAGCCCCGTCGGTGGCCAGCCGGGTGCTGCGGGCGCGGCCGGGGCGGCGTCGGCGCGGACCGGTCGGCGGCCGCTCAGCCGGCCCCGGAGCCTCCGGCGCCGGGCCCGGGCTGCTCCGGCGCGCGCCGGTCCTCGGGCAGGCGCAGGTCGGGGGCGTAGATCGTCGCACGGCCGCGGCCCCGCCGCTTGGAGGCGTAAAGCGCGGTGTCGGCGTCGTTCAGCATCCGGTCGGCCTCCGGCACGGGGTAGAGGCAGGAGGCCGTCGCCCCGATCGAGCCGGAAATCCGGCAGGGCCGGCCCTCGAAGACAAGCGGCGTCTCCAGCCCCTCGATGATCCGGCGAGCCACGGCGTCGATCTGGGCCGGGTCCACCTGGCCGGGAAGGATCAGCACGAATTCGTCGCCCCCCACCCGCGCCACCGTGTCCTGCTTGCGCGTTTCCGCCCGCAGCACCGCCGCCACCCGGGTCAGGACGAAATCGCCCGCGGCATGGCCGAGCGTGTCGTTCACCGCCTTGAAGAGGTCGAGGTCGAGATGCAGGAGCGCGAAGCCGCGCCGCCCGCGCGAAGCCGCGTCGACGGCCCGCGCGAGCGCGGCGGCAAGCGCCCGGCGGTTGGCAAGCCCGGTCAGGGCATCGGTCAGCGCCCGCGCCTCGGCTGCGTTGCGCGCAGTGTCGAGCCGGTGGTTCAGCGCGGCAAGCTCCTCCATCACCGCGGCCTTGGCTTCGGTCAGGTAGAGCAGTTCCACCGTCAGGTCGGTGGTGGCGAAATCGGCGTCGGTCAGCCGGTGGTCGCGCACCGCCTCGGCCACGGCGATGCCGAAGGACAGGTTGACCAGCAGGCCGTCCTGTCCGGCCAGGGGCACGATCTGGCCGCGCAGCGCCGTCCGCGCACCATGCCGCAGCCGGACCTGCAACCGCTGGCCGGTCAGGCGGGCGAGGTCTGCCATCGTCGCGGCGGGGCTGGGCTTGGTCAGGTCGAAGACATCGAAGAACCGCGCGCCGGAGAGCAGCCCCGCGCCGCACACCTTCGACAGCGTCGGGCCGGCCGCGCAGATCTGGCCGGTGGGCGCGATCCAGAGGAACATCGGCATCAGCCGGCCAAGCTCCCGCACCGCCATCGTCGTCATGTCGGCGGGCAGAGCGCCGTTCATCAGACCGCCTCCGGCCGGGCGAGATCGAAGCCGCGTCCGGCGGCGAAGGAGGTGTCGAGAAGCTCGATCCCCACCGTCTCGGGCAGGACTGCACCGCTGCCCGCGTCGATCAGCACGAGCGCGCCGTAATCGTCGGCCATCGCGCGCAGGATGCCCGCGAAGACCGCGCCGAAGCCCGGCCGGGGCCCCGAACAGTCGAGCCGGAACCGCCCCGGCGCGACCGCATGGAGCGTGAGGTCGGGCAGGTCGAGGTCGGGCACCGCAAGCCGCGCGCGGTCGGGCAGTTCGTCGAGCGAATGGAGGAAATCCTCGTAGCTCGCGCCGCCGAAGCGCAGGAGCCGGCGCAACGGCTCCAGCGCCACGAGATAGATGCCGACATCTTCCAGAAGCGCCTCGCGCTGCTTTCCAAGCTGGCGCGCGGCGGCATCGACGACCGCATCGGTCAGCGGGTCGTCATACTGCATCAGCGCCTCGAACCCTTCGGGCGCCACGCCGGCCTCGGCCGCGACCGCGGCCCAGAGGTCGGCGCCATAGGTGTCCCTGAGGAAACACTGAACGGACCGGTTGACAAGACCGTGCATCGGGCCCTCCTTCGGGCGAACCCTAGCCCGGCTGCGTTAAGAAACGCCAAACCGTTCCAATTGTTCAGAAATCCGTGGGCGCGCCGCCTTCCTCCCGGCGCCGGGCGACGAAGGCCGCAAGCTCCTCGCGGGCGGCCTCGTCCATCGCCGGCGGCTCGAACTCGGCGAGGATCGCCTTGGCGATGCCGTGCGCCCGTTCGGCCGTCCAGACCGCCCCGTCGATCTTCCAGGCCTCGAAGTTGCGCCAGTCGGAGGCGAAGGGGGCGTAGAAGGCCGTGGAGTAGCGGTTCTGGGTGTGCTGGCAGCCGAAGTAATGGCCCTCGGCCCCCACCTCGGCGATGGTTTCCACCGCGATGTCGTCGGGCGTCGTGGCCCAGACCTGGGGCTCCATGTAGCGCTGGAGCATCTGCACCACCTCGCAGTCCATCACGAATTTCTCTGGGCTCGCAATCAGCCCGCCTTCAAGCCAGCCCGCCGCGTGATAGACCATGTTGGTGCCCGACTGCATCGCCGCCCAGAGGCTGTTGGAGGTCTCCCACATCGACTGGCCGTCGGGGACATTGGCGGCGCAGACGCCCGAGGATCTGAGCGGCAGGCCGTAAAGCCGGGCGAGCTGGCCGGTCATCTGCGTCGCGCGCATGTATTCGGGGGTGCCGAAGGCCGGCGCGCCCGACTTCATGTCGACGTTGGAGGTGAAGGTGCCGATCATGCAGGGCGCGCCGGGGGCGGCGTATTGCAGGAGCGCGATCGCCGACAGCGCCTCGGCGACCGACAGCGTCACCGCGCCCGCCATCGTCACCGGCGCCATCGCGCCGGCGAGCGTGAACGGCGTCACGACGACGAGCTGGCCCGCGCGGGCGAGCCTGAGCGCGCCGTCGATCATCGGGAAATCGTGCTTCAAGGGCGAGACCGAGTTGATGTTGGTGAACATCCGCGGGGCGGCCCGGAACGCCTCGGGCGAAAGCCCGCCCGCGATCCGCACCATCTCCATCGCGTCCTCGACGCGCTCCTTGCCCAGCGCATAGGCGTGGCAGACCTTGTCGGTCAGCGTCAGCTTCTCGAACAGGCAGTCGAGATGGCGGACCGAGGGGTGAACGTCCACCGGCTCCACCGGGTAACCGCCGGCGAAATGGATGCAGTTGAAATATTGCGTCAGCTTGATGAAATCGCGGAAGCCCTCCATGAACCCCGGCACCTTGCCGCGGGCCAGATCCCAGTAGTTCGGCGGTGAGGAGACGTTGCCGAAGTAGATCTCGCGCCCCCCGAAGGTCAGGGCGCGGTCCGGGTTGCGGGGCGTGACGGTGAAGCGGCGCGGCGCGCGGCCCACCATCTCCATGACGAAGTCCTCGTCCATCCGGACGGTCTCGCCCTCCACGCGCACACCGGCCTGCCGGAACAGCGCCAGCGCCTCCTCGTTCAGGAAGCGGATGCCGATCTCGCTCAGGATGCGCATCGCGCCCTTGTGGATCGCCTGCACGCCCGCCTCGTCGAGGGGTTCGATCGGCCGGTCGGGGTTGACCGGGATGCGCCAGTCCATCTGCTCGATCGCATGATAGCCGGTGCGCTCGGCGTGTCCCGCCCGTCCGCCCGCCCGCTTGCGCCTCGGTTCGCTGTTCATCGCACGTCCTCCGCTGCCTGTTGCCCAAGCATGGGGCGTGCCCGGCGGTCTTCGCCGCCTATTGCGACCGCTCTGCGTCGTTTTTGAACCTCGCGGGTCCGGCGAGGTCAGGCGTGGACCGGGGTTCGCGCGGCGATCCAGTCCGGCAGATGGCCGATGTCGGGCAGGACGGCATCGGCCACGGGGGCAAGCTCGCCCGCTTCCGCCACCCCCGTCAGCACCGCCACGACCGGCATCCCGGCGGCCGTTCCGGCGATCAGGTCGTGGCGGCTGTCGCCCACCATGACCACCTCCGCCGGGCTGAGGCCCTCGGCCCTTGCGAAGGCCAGAAGCGGGCCGGGGTCCGGTTTCGCGCCGTGGCCGCTGTCGAAGCCCGCGACGTAATCGAAGAAACCCTCCACGCCCGCCCAGGCAAGATGCGCCCGCGCCGGCGCCTCGCCGTCGTTGGTGACGAGCCCGATCCTCAGCCCCATCGCGCGGAACCGCTGAAAGAGCGGCACCAGCGGCACCGCGGGCACCGGTTCGGCCTCGGCCGACAGCGCATTCATCCGCTCGACCAGCGCCTCTGCTCCCATGCCGGGCAGGTGGGGCAGCAGAAGTGCGGCGATTTCCGGCACGGTATGGGCGATCACCGCGCTGTCGGGGGCGAACTCGCCGGTGGCGAGGTCGAAGCCCACCGCCCGGCCCAGCGTCTCCGGCACCGCCCCGGCCTCGGCCGCAAGCTCCAGCAGAAGCCGTCTCGACCATCCGCCCCAGGTGGCGCGGAAGTCGAACAGCGTTCCGTCCTTGTCGAAGAGAATTCCCCGGATGCTGCCCATTGCCGTCCCCGCTGGCGCCAGTGTGGCGGCGACACTCGCCGGTTTCCGGCCCGAGCGCAATGGCTCAGGTCCAGTGCGTCTCCGCCCCGCCGGGCAGCGCCTGCCGTGCCGCCGCGGGGTCGCCGTAGCCGTAGCCGGCGGCATCGCAGAAGGCGATCACCCAGGCGTCGTCCATCAGCAGGAAGTCGAGCACCGAGACGAGGAAATCCGGATCGGCCGCCCGCCCCCGGAGGTCCGCGGCCGAGCTTCCGGTCGCACCCAGGAACAGCGGCAGGATCTCCTCGTTGCCGACCAGCCAGGCCAGCGCCCGAAGCGCCAGCGTCTCGGCGGCCTCCTGCCCGGCGGGTTCGGCCCTACGCATTCGTTACCCTCTTGGAAAGCATTTCTTAACCATTACGAACGAAAGATATCTTTACAAACGAAAGATGCGTGCAGGAAACGGTGCAGCGCCGGAAACGGTGAGGCACAGCGAACGGAGCGCCCCCCGTGGCCGGCAAGATTCTCATAGTCGATGACGTTGCGACGAATCGCATCGTGCTGAACGTGAAGCTCGCTGCCGCCTATTACGAAACGGTGCAGGCCGCCACCGGGGCCGAGGCGATCGCACTCGCGCGCCAGGTCCGGCCCGATCTGGTGCTGCTCGACGTGGAACTGCCCGACATGGACGGCATCGTGGTCTGCGAACGGCTCAAGGCCGATCCGGCGACCCGCGACATCCCGGTGGTGATGATCACCGCCTTCCGCGACACTGCCCGCAAGATGGAAGCGTTGCAGGCGGGCGCCGAGGAGGTGTTCTGGAAGCCGCTCGACGAGATGGTGCTGCTGGCGCGGCTGCGCAGCCTTCTCCGCGCGCGGGAGACGGCCGAACAGCTCGGCCTGCGCGACAGCACCTACCGCGAGCTTGGCTTTGCCGAGGCCGCGCCGGATTTCGCCCCGAAGGCGCTCGTCGGTCTCGTCGCCGGGCAGGCCGACACCGCGCTGGCGTGGAAACGCGTGCTCCAGGCCCATCTCGACGACCGCATCCTTGTGCTTGACCGCGAAACCGCGCTCGGCAACTTCGCCGGCGGCAGGGTGCCCGACGTCTTCGTCGTCGCCGCCGATCTCGCCCGGCCCGGCGACGGGCTCCGGCTGATGTCGGAACTGCGCTCGCGCCCGGCCACACGCTACGCCTCGGTCTGCGTCATGCTGCCGGACAACGGGCGCGAGGTGGCGGCGGTGGCGCTCGACCTCGGCGCGGCCGATCTTCTGGAGCAATCCGCCGACCCCGCCGAGATGGCGATCCGCCTGCAGACCCAGATCGCCCGCAAGCGGCAGTCCGACCGGCTGCGCGCCTCGGTCGCCGACGGGCTCAGGCAGGCGATGACCGATCCGCTCACCGGGCTGCACAACCGCCGCTATGCGCTGCCGCATCTGGCGCGCATCGCCGAGCGGGCGGAGGCGGCGGGGCGGCAGTTCGCGGTCATGGTGCTGGACCTCGACCGCTTCAAGACGATCAACGACACGCTCGGCCATGTCGCCGGCGACGCGGTTCTGGTCGAGGTGGCCGAACGGCTGAAATCGAACCTCAGGGCGGTCGATCTCATCGCCCGGATCGGCGGCGAGGAATTCCTCGTGGCGCTGCCAGACACCACGCCCGAGGCCGCGAGCGCCACCGCCGAACGGCTCTGCCGCGTGGTCGGCGCGCGGCCGGTGCGGCTGAAGGATGGCGGCAGCGTTCAGGTCACCACCTCGATCGGCCTGGCCCTCGGCGGCCGGGGAACGCGCGGGGTCGAGGATCTGATCGGGCTCGCCGATGCCGCGCTGCGCGAGTCGAAGGCCGAGGGGCGCAACCAGGTCACCGTCCGGCGCTCGGCCGCCCGGGCCTAGATGTCCGGGCCTGGCTGTTCCGCTCAGTCCCTCCCGCGGGCCATCCCGTGCTCGATCCGGTCGGCGAGCGCGGTGCGTGCGTCGGGTGTCATCCCGCCCAGCCGTTCGAGAAACAGCCTGCGGCCAAGCGCGAAGCGCTCCTCCGCCCGCTCGCCCTGCTGTGACAGCACCGCTTCGGCCACCGCCGGATCCCAGGGCTCGGCGCGCAAGGCTGCCGCAAGGCGGGCCATGTCCTCGGCCATCGCGCGCCGGCGGTCGCGCAGATCGGGCGCGGCGGCCATGAAGGCGTCGCGCAAGGCCGCCCGGTCCTCGCGCGAAAGCGCCTCGGTGTAGGGGCCGAAGCCCACGTCACGCCCCTCGCGGTGATGGCGCAGCCCGGCGCCGAGGACCGCGGCCGCGACGAAGAGGTTGAGCCCCAGCGAGACGACGAGCGCCCAGGTCTTCCACCTGCCGCCGGCCGGGGCGGCGCCCGCGCCCCCCGCGCCCGTCGTCGGCTTTTCCGGTTCCGCCATGCTCAGCCCTCCCATCCGCCGACCAGCGCGACCGTCTCGCCGCCCGGCAACAGTTCCGTCGTCTCGGCCGCCGCCCCGCCGCCGGTCAGCGCCGCCGAGACCGAGGCCGCGAGCGAGGTCGGATCGGTCAACCCGGCATAGCCGAACCAGAGCCCGGCCAGCGTCGCGGTGGCAAGCCCGCCGACCCCGCCCCAGCCGCCGAACGCCCCGAGCCAGCTCAGGAGGCCCCCCCTGCGCGGCGCCGGACCGGGCCGGACCGGGCCTTCCGCGCCCCGCGGCATCGCGGCCTCCGCATCGGCGAGGATGCGGGCGATCAGCGCATCGGACGGCGCCGGCGCAGCATGGCGCGCGGCCGCGAAGAAGTCCGCCAGTGTGGTGTCGTCGCGTTCCATCTCAGTCCCCGTCATATCCCAGGTCCCCCCGCCGCCCCGCCAGCGCCGTCACAAGCCCCCGCTTGCCGCGCGCGACAAGGCTTTCCACCGCCTCCACGCCCACCCCCATGACCGCGGCGATCTCGGGGTTGGCGAGGCCTTCGAGGTGGCGCAGCACCACCGCCTCGCGCTGCCGCTCGGGCAGGACCATCAGCGCGGACTGGAGCGCCGCCGCCCGGTCGGCCTCGATCAGCCCGGCCAGCGCGCCCGGCCGCCCGTCCTCGGGCTCGGGCGCCTCGTCGAGCGGCACCGGGCGGCGCCGGCGCAGACGGTCGGTGGCGAGGTTGACCACCACCCGGTAGAGCCAGGTCGTGACCTTCGCCGCCCCCGGCTGCCAGCCCGGCGCCGCGCGCCAGAGCCTCAGCATCGCCTCCTGCGCGATGTCCTCGGCCTCGGCCCGATCGCCGAGCATGCGCTGCGCGACCCGCAGGGCGAGCGGCGTCAGCCGCAGCGCCAGCGCCCGCGCGGCCGGGCCGTCGCCCCGGCCGTAGAGGGCCAGAAGCGCATCGTCGGAGCGGGGATCCTGGGCGTCGAGCGGCATGGACATGGCTCAGGGCTAAACCGGAACGGCGGGCGCTGCAAACCCCGATCGAAGGGGCGGGCCACAGCACCCCGCCCCCGACCGATGCGCGATCGCGCGTTACTGGCCGGCGCCGTTGCCCGGCATCATGCCATCGTCCCAGCCCCCGCCACCGCCGAACCAGCCGCCGTGACCGTGCATCTGCCCACCCATCATGCCGCGGCCCGGCATTCCGCCGCCCATGCCGCAGCCGTCCATGCCGGGCCCGCGCTGGCCCATCATGCCGCCGCGCTGCCCCTGCATCGCCCCCATCCCCTCGCGCATCGCCTGGAACTCGGCCTCGCTCACCGCGCCATCGCCATCGGCATCGGCGCGCTCGAAAAGCCGTGTGCCGATCCGGGGGGCGATCAGCTCCTCGACCGAAAGCTTGCCGTCGCCGTTGGCGTCCTGCGCCGCGACGCGGTCCTTCGCCCTTGCCTCGATGCGCGCCTGCGCCTCGGCCATCATCTTCGCGGTCAGTTCCTCGGCCGAGATCAGGTGGTCGCCGTCGGCGTCGATCCCGGCGACGCCGGCCTGCCGCCAGGCGGCGAGTTCCTCGCTGGTGATCTTGCCGTCGCCGTTGGCATCGACCTTGGCAAAGTCGAATCCGGCCATCGGCCCGTCGCCCGCGCCATCCATCATGCCAAAGCCCATCATCCCGCCCCAGCGCCCGCCCCGGTCATCGGCGGACAGAAGCGTGGGGGCGGCAAGCGCCGCGATCCCGGCGGTCAGCGCCAGAGCGGCGAAAAGCGGTTTGCTGGCCATCGTGGAGTCCTTTCCTTTTCGAAACCCGATCCATCATGCGGGCAGACACGCGCCGCCCGCTGATCCTCTCACGCGGGGCGGCGCGGTTTCCGTCGCAGGATTTGCGCCCATGTGATCGGGAAAGGTGATCGGGAAAGGTGATCGGGCCGGGCACCGCCACGCCCGCTTCGGCCTTTCACCCGCGCCCCCGCGATGCTACATCCCGTAGGCCGATCCGGAGACGCCCATGACCGATGCCGTCCTCATCCCCGACGATGACCGCCCCGCCCGCCCGGCGGTGCTGCGCGGGCTTCTCTGCCGCTGCCCGGCCTGCGGACGGGGGGCGATGTTCCAGGGCTACCTGAAGGTCCGCGACGCCTGCCCCGCCTGCGGCGAGGCGCTTCATCATCACCGGGCCGACGACGGGCCGGCCTATCTGACGATCCTGATCGTCGGGCACCTGATGGCGCCGCTGATCATGTGGGCCTTCGTCACCTGGCGGCCCGCACCCTTGGTGCTGGCCGGCAGTTTCGCCGCCGGCTGCGTGGCGCTGTCGCTCTTTCTGCTGCCGCGGCTCAAGGGGATGATCGTCGCCATCCAGTGGGCCAAGCGGATGCACGGCTTCGGAGCCGGGCCGGGCGGGGCCGATGTCTGAGGCCGCGCCGGCCGAGCCGCCGATCCGCGATGCGGCGACGGTGCTCCTGATGCGGCAGGGGCCCGGCGGGCCGTCGATCCTGATGGGCCAGCGCGGGGCCGGTGCCGCCTTCATGCCGAACAAGTATGTCTTTCCGGGTGGCGCGGTCGATCCCGGCGACGCCGGCGTGCCGCTGGCCTCGGCCCTCGGCCCGCGCTGCCTCGCGCGGCTCGACGCCGCCGCCCGGCCGGGGATCGGCGCGGCGCTGGCCGCCGCCGCGATCCGCGAGCTGTGGGAGGAAACCGGCCTCGCGCTCGGGGTTCCCGGCGCCTGGCCCGGCGCCCCCTCCGGTGCCCGGCCCGCCGGGGTTCCGGCCGACTGGCAGGGCTTCGCCGCTACCGGCCTCAGACCGGCGGCCCATCCGCTCACCTTCGTCTTCCGCGCGATCACGCCACCCGGCCGCCCGCGCCGGTTCGATGCGCGCTTCTTCATCGCCGACGTCGCCCATGTGGCCGGCGACCCGGACGACTTCTCGCGCGCGGCCGACGAGCTTTCGCACCTGCACTGGGTGCCCCTCGCCGGGGCGCGGCGGCTCAACCTGCCCTTCATCACCGAGGTCGTGCTGGCCGAGGTCGGCGCGCTTCTCTCCCGTGGCGGCGTGCCCGAGGCGGTGCCCTTCTTCGACAATTCCGGGCCCCTGCCGGCGTTCCGCCGCCTGACCTGATCCGGCGGCCGGGTCGGGGCTTCAGCCGAAGCCGAGCACGATCGCCACGGCCGAGGCGACGACGAGCGCGATCCCCGCCGCCTCGCGCAGGTGCAGCCTTTCGCCGAAGGCGAGCGCCGCGGCGATCAGGGTGAAGACGATCTCCACCTGGCCGAGCGCGCGGACATGGGCGGCATTCTGCAGCGAGAAGGCCGCGAACCAGCCGAGCGAGCCGAAGCTGCCGGTGAGCCCCACGAGCAGGGTCTTGCGCCAGCGGGCGAGGACCCGCCCGATCTCGCCGGGTTCGCGCCACGATAGCCATGCGCCCATCGCCGCGGTCTGCAGGACCGTCGCCGCGCCAAGCGCGAGAAGCGCGCGCAGAAGGAACGGCAGCGGCTCGAGCGCGAGGGTCGCGCCCCGGTAGCCGATCGCCGACAGCCCGAAGAGCCCGCCCGCCAGCGTACCGTAGAGCGTCGCCCGCCCGAAGACCGGCGCCCCCGGTTCGGGCGCCTTCGACAGGATGAGGACGCCGGCGAGCCCGGTGACGATGGCGGCCCAGCCGAGCGGGCTGACCGCCTCGCCCAGCATGAGCGCCGAAAAGGCCGCCACCTGCACCGTCTCGGTCTTGGTGAAGGCGACACCCACGGCGAAGTTCCGCATCGAGAAGAGCGCGACGGTGAGGAAGGTCGCCACGATCTGGCAAACCCCGCCGAGCGCCACCCAGCCCCAGAAGCCTGCACCCGGCACCGGCAGGCCATTGCCGGTCCACGCCAGCCCCGCCGCGGCAAGCCCGCAGGCGATCGGGGCGGCGAAGAGAAAGCGCGAGAAGGTGGCGCCGCCCGTCGAGAGGCCCGCGCCGGTGAGCTGCTTTTGCAGCATGAAGCGGATGGTCTGAAGCGCCGCCGCCGCCAGCGCGAAGAGGACCCAGAGGCTCATCCGCCCCTTCTGTCATGGCGAGGGGTGGAGCGGAAGCTCAGTTCAGGGGGCGCAGCGGATGCGGCACCGGATCCTTGGCGCTGAGGAAGTAGCGGCGGAAGATCTCGCCGTAGGAGGCGTAGCTGTAGCCGTGGTTGCGCTCCAGAAAGGCCTCGCGCTCGGCGGCGTAGAGCGCCGGCAGCCGGTACCAGGGCAGCCGCGGCCGGGTGTGATGAACGATATGCAGATTGTTGTAAAGAAACAGGAACCCGAGGATTCCGCCGCGTTCCACCACGACCGTCCGGCCGGGCGCCTCGTCATGCGCGCGGTGTTCGAGGAAGGTGCGCACCTTCAGCACCGACATGCCGAGATAGGCCGAGATGGCATAGGCCCAGAACGGCATCGGCGCGAGGCCGATCCAGGCCGCGACGAGCACGAGCCCGGCGAGGTGCAGCGCCCAGGCGCGGGCGATGTCGCGGTCGCCGGCGCCGATCGCGCGGGCCTCGTCACCGACGAAGGCGATGGTCCCGAGCGCCGGGCCAAGCGCCATCCGCCCCAGAAGCGTGTTGTTCGCCCGCAAGAGCCGCTGCCGCCAGCGCGGCAGGCGCGCCCAGACCTTCGGGTCGAGGAAGTTCGATTCCGGATCGTCATAGGGGTCGGTCAGCCGTTCGTCGTTGTGGTGCGCCAGGTGCAGGTCGCGGAAGCGGCGGTAGGGAAAGAGCAGCCCCAGCGGCAGGAACACCATCGCCTCGTTCCACCGGCGCGAGCGGAACGGATGGCCATGCAGCACCTCGTGCTGGAGCGAGGAATGCAGCGTCACCGCCAGCGCCAGGAGCGCCATTCCAAGCGGCAGCCAGAGCGCGGCGGCCCAGGTCGTGGCCAGCGCCCAGAGGAGGTAGCAGGCCGCGATCAGCCCGAGCGTCGGCCATTCGGTCTCGCCCCGCCTAGCCATGCGCCCGCTCCCGCCGGCCCCAGGCGATGCCGGCCCAGGCGCGTTCGTAAAGCACATAGGCCAGGAACCCCACGGCGGTGTTGGCCACCGCCATCGCGCCGCCCAGCGCCGCCGATCCCGTCATCGCCAGCCCGACCAGGCTCATCGTCATCAGGCCGAGAAGATTCCACAACACCGCCTTCAGCATCGTTCGTCGTCGCGTATCCATTTCCGCACCTTGTCCCCGCCTTCAGTGAAGCGCAGCGCGGCCGGATTGCGAATTCCGAATATGATTAACATTTCTCTGCAAATGTGATTATATGCAACACATGAAAGTAATTGTCGACAAACGCGACCGCGCCGGCCTGTTCCGCGACCGCATGGCGCAGGCGATGGCCGAAAAGGGCATCACCCAGAGCGGGCTCGCACGCGCCGCCGGGGTGGACCGGTCCACCATCTCGCAGCTTCTCGCCGGCGCCGGCGCGCGGCTTCCGAACGCCCAGCTGGTGGCCGAATGCGCGGCCGCGCTGGCGGTCTCGGCCGACTGGCTCCTCGGGCTCACCGAACGGCCCGAGCGGCTGGCCGAGCTTCTGGCGACCTCGCTCACCATGACCGAGGCGCCCCGCGCGCTGATCGACGAGACGATCTTCGGCTGGCACCAGGAGGCGGCGGGCTACAAGATCCGCCATGTTCCGGCGACGCTGCCGGACATGCTGAAGACCCGCGCCATGCTGCGCTGGGAATACGAGCCGCAGCTTGGCCGCACCGTGGACCAGGCGATCGGCGCCTCCGAGGACCGGCTGGCCTGGATGGCGCGGTCGGGGTCGGACTACGAGATGGCGGTGGCGCTCCATGAGATCGAGGCCTTCGCCCGTGCCGAGAGCTACTACCGCGGCCTGCCCGCGGAGGTCCGGTCGGGGCAGATCGCGCGGCTGCGCGACCTCTACCGGCAGCTTTATCCGGGCCTGCGCATCTATGTCTTCGACGCGCGGCGGGTGTTTTCCGCGCCGGTGACGGTGTTCGGGCCGCTGCTCGCCGTGCTCTATCTCGGCCGCCACTACATCGCCTTCCGCGACAGGGTGCGGGTGCAGGGCTTCGCCCAGCATTTCGACTGGCTGGTGCGCGAGGCCGGGACCGGCGCGCGCGACTTTCCGGCACTTCTCGACCGGCTGGCGGCCGAGGTAGGACTCTGACCCCGTGCCGGGTTGCCATTCCCGCCGGGCGCGCGCAAAGTCCGCGCGCCCCCTTTCACCGGACGCGCCGATGTATATCCCCCCGCATTTCCAGGAACTCGACCCGGCCGAAATCGCCGCGGTGATGGAGGCGGCCCCCCTCGCCTGCGTCGTCGCCCAGACGCCGGCGGGGCTCGTCGCCAACCACCTGCCGCTCCTCTCCGGTCCCGACGGCACGCTGATCGGCCATGTGGCGCTGGCCAACGACCTGCACCGGCTGATCGCCGACGGGCAGGAGGTTCTGGCGGTGTTCCGCGGCGAGGATGCCTATGTCTCGCCGAACTTCTATCCGTCGAAACCCGAACACCACCGCCATGTGCCGACCTGGAACTACCAGGCCGTCCACATCCACGGCACGATCACCTTCCAGCACGACGACCATGCCAAGCGCGCGGCGGTGGGCCTGCTGACCCGGATCCATGAACGCCGGGTCAACGGCGACAAGGCATGGCGGATGGCCGACGCCCCCGCCGACTACATGGAGCAGATGCTGGCGAACATCGTCGCCTTCCGCATCCGGATGCAGCGTACGCTCGCCAAGTCGAAGCTGAGCCAGAACCGCGACGCGCGCGACCACGCCGGCGCCGTGGCGGGGCTCAGGGCCTCGGGCCACGCGGGGCTGGCCGAGCGGATGGCACGGCGCGCGACCGCCGAGGACTGAGGCCCCCCGCGGCCGCCCCGGGATCGCCCTCAGATCGCCTGCAGCCCCGCCGGGTCGTAGCCGTTGAACTGCAATACCCGCCGCGCCGCCTCCATCAGGTCGGGCCGGACCGTCGGCGTCCGCGACAGCACCCGCGCGAAGCGGCCCGAGGGCGTGCCGATGACCGCGACGCGATAATCGGCATCGACCCAGAGCACCCAAAGCTCCTCGGCGCCCCGGGTGATCCGCCCCGGCCCGGTGACGCGCGCCTCGCTCAGGAAGGCGCGGGCGCCGCGCGGGCCGCAGGCGGTGCCGGTAACGCGGTAACGGCCGGGGCCGGTCGGGACCCAGGTCTCGGCCAGCGGGCCGCAGCGCGCCTCCTCGCCATAGGTGGCGGCGACGTGCCAGACATCGGCGAAGCGGGCGGGATCGAAGCCCGCGTTCGACGAGATCGGCGCGCCCGCATCGCGCAAGGCTGCGCCTTGCGGCGCCGGGGCACAGGCGGCGAGGGCGACCAGAAGGGCGAGGGCGGGCGCAATACGCATGAACCGGGCTCCGGTCGGGGTCACCGCCACCCTCGCCCGTGGCGGCAACGGTTGCAAGCGCCGCTTGCCGGGCGCACGGTTGCAAGCTCCGCTTGGGCGCACGGTTGCAAGCTCCGCTTGCGGGGGGGCGCTTTGCCGGATACGAAACGCTTGATGAAACGCGAAAGGACGATCTTCGCGCCCGACCCGGCGCCCCTCGGCGTCGGCATCCTGGTGATGGCCGAGACCAACGCCCTGTCACTCGCCGCCGCGGTCGATCCGATGCGGGCGGCGAACCGGCGGGCTGGCCGGGCGCTTTTCACCTGGCGCTTCTTCTCGGCCGGGGATGCGGCGGTGCCGACGACGGCGGGATTCGACGTCGCCGCCACGCCGCTCGACGACCGGGCCGAGATGGACGTGCTGATGATCGTCGCGGGCTTCCGGCTGATCGAACAGGCGCGGCCGGCGCTGCTCTCGCGCCTGCGCCGCCTCGCGCCGCGGCTCCGCGCGATGGTGGGGATCGACGGCGGAAGCTGGTTCCTCGCCCTTGCCGGGCTTCTCGACGGCCACGCCGCCACCGTCCACTGGGAGGATCTGGAGAGCTTCGCCGGCCGCTTTCCCCGCGTCGACGTCCGGCGCGACCGCTACGTCGTCTCGGGCAAGATGGTCACCACCGGGGGCGCGGCGCCCTGCCTCGACATGATGCTCGACCTGATCCGCGCCCGCCACGGCGCCGAACTCGCCCTCCGCGTCGCCGGCGCCTTCCTCTACGAACCCGTCCACGGGCCGGCGGTGCCGCAGCAGGCGGTGCCCGCGGCACGCCTCGCCCGCGCCGACCCCGCGCTCGGGGCGGCCATCGCGATCATGGAGGGCGCGGTCGAGGAGCCGCCCCCGGTCGCCGCGATCGCCCGGCAGATCGGGCTGTCGCAGCGGCGGCTCGAGATGCTCTTTGCCGACCACCTCGGCACCAGCCCGGCCCGCTTCTACCGCGACCTGAGGCTCGACGAGGCGCGGCGGATGATCACCGACACGCGGATGCCCTTGCAGGAGGTGGCGCTGCGGTGCGGCTTTTCCGGCCAGGCCGCCTTTGCCCGCGCCTTCCGCGCCCGCTTCGGCACCACCGCCTCCACGCTCAGGCGGCATCGGTAGGGCGCCGGCGCGCCCCGCCCCGGTCTTGAAGACCCGGTCACGCAGAAATGAAGCGCCGGCCCGCCGTCGCGGCCCTATACTCGGCGCGAGGCCCGGCGAAGGGTCCGGAGCCGTCGCGCGAGGCACCATGCACCGGCGGAGCCTTCTTGCCCTCCTTGTCTCGGCAGCCACCCTGCCCGCGGCCGTGGCGCAGGCGGGCGCGGTGCGCTACGCGCTCGATGCAGCGCGATCGACGGTCGCCTTCGAGGCCGATTTCGGCCCCGACAAGATCAGCGGCACAATGCCCGTCGCGCGGGCCGATCTCGCCATCGACTTCGACCGGCTGGCGAATTCGCATGTCAGCGTGACGCTCGACGCGACGCGCGCCGAGGCGAGCTTTCCCTTCGCGGCCCAGGCGCTGAGGGGGCCCAAGGTGCTCGATGTGCTCTCCTTCCCGTCGATCGCCTTCGAAAGCACCTCGGTCCGCGGCAAGGCCGCCGATGCGCTGATCGACGGCACCCTGACGATCCGGGGGGTGATGCGGCCCGCGACCCTCCTCGCCACGATCTTCCGGCAGCGGGGGACCGAGCCGGGCGACCTGTCGCGGCTCACCATCCGGCTCGTCGGGTCGGTGCAGCGCAGCGCCTTCGGCGCCACCGGCTGGTCCGACATGGTCGGCGACGAGGTCCGGATCGAGATCCTCGCGCGGATCGACCGTGCCACCTGACGCGGGCCCGGCAGCGGCGGCGCCGGACTTCGGCCGCACGACGCGCGCCCTGCACTGGGCGATGGCGGCAGGCATCCTCGGCACCGCGGCACTTGGCGCCTATGTCGCGCGGATGGAGGTGGGGCTGGCCAATCTCTGGCTCTTCGGGTTGCACAAGACGATCGGGATCAGCCTGCTTGCGCTGGCGCTCCTGCGCATCGGCTGGCATCGCCTCGCCCCGCCGCCGCCCCCCCTGCCGGGCCCGCCCGGCTGGCAGATGCGGCTGGCCCGCGGCACCCATCGGGCGCTTTACGCGCTGATGCTCGCCGTGCCGCTCAGCGGCTGGGCCTATGGCTCGGCGACCGGCATCGACACGGTGATCTTCGGCCGCATCACCGTTCCGCCGATCGCGCCGGTCTCGCCGGGCTGGGAGGCGGCGCTTCTCGTCCTCCACCGCACGCTGGCCTGGAGCCTGCTCGGGCTGGTGGCGCTGCATGTCGCCGGCGCGCTGGAACGGGCCGTGGTCCGGCGCGACGGCACGCTGCGGCGGATGCTGACCGGCAGCGCCCGTCGCGGACGCTGAGGCGCCCCCGGGGGCCCGGGCTGCCTCCGGCGGGAGTACTTGCCGACAGAAAGCCAAGGCGGCGCCAGACCTTCCGCAATGTCCGCCCCCCTTTCTGTCGGCAAATACTCCCCCGGGTGGGGCCGCGGCCAAGGGCGGCGGACCGGCGCGGAAAATCGCCCGGGGCGGCCGATTGCCTCTGGCCAGTGGCATCGGCGGGCGACATGGTGGCGGGCGACTCCGGGGCCCGCTCCATGCCGCTTCTCCTTTCCTTCGCCGCGCTCTTCCTCTCGATCATCTTCCTCCAGCTCGGCACCGGCGGGGTGGCGCCGCTCGACGCGCTCTCGGGTGTGGCGCTCGGCTTTTCCAAGGCCGAGATCGGCATCCTCGGCTCGGCGCATTTCTTCGGCTTCTTCATCGGCTGCTGGTGGGCGCCGAGGCTCGTGGGCACGGTCGGCCATTCGCGCGCCTTCGCGGCCTTCACCGCCGCCGGAACGATCGGGATCATCGCCCACATGATGATGGTCGATCCCCGTGCCTGGGCGGCCCTGCGCGTCCTGACCGGTCTTTGCGTCGCGGGCTGCTACACGGTGATCGAGGCCTGGCTGCACGGTCGCGCCAGCAACGAGATGCGCGGCCGCGCGATGGGGGTCTACCGCATCGTCGACACCACCGGCTCGCTTCTCGCGCAGCTGGTGATCGGTGTGCTGAGCCCGGCCGCCTACTTCTCCTACAACCTCCTTGCGATCCTCTGCTGCGCCGCGCTGCTGCCGGTCACGATCAGCCGGGCCGAACAGCCCGGGATGCCGCCCGCGCCGAGGCTGCGCCCGATGCTCGCCTGGGCGCGCTCGCCGCTCGCCTCGCTCGGCGTCGTGGTCTCGGGCATCACCTCGGCCGCCTTCCGCATGGTCGGCCCGGTCTACGGGATCGAGGTCGGGCTTTCGGCCGACAGGATCGCGCTCTTCCTCGCCGCCTATGTCGTCGGCGGCGCGCTGGCGCAGTTGCCGGTGGGCTGGCTCGCCGACCGCTTCGACCGGCGCCATGTCCTCATCGCGGGATCGGTCGCCGCCACCGCGGCCTGCGCGCTGACCGTCGCGGCCTCGGGCCTTGGCACCGTGGCGATCTTCGCCGCGGCCGCGCTTTTCGGGGCGGCGACGCTGCCGGTCTATTCGATCTCCTCGGCCCATGCCCACGATTTCGCCGACAGTTCCGAGCGCGTGGAGCTTACCGCGGCGCTGATGTTTCTCTATGCCATCGGCGCCATCGCCTCGCCGCTTGTCGCCTCGGCGCTGATCGAGGCCTATGGGCCCGCCGCGATGTTCGCGCTGATCGCCGTCGCGCACCTGGCGCTCGTCGTCTTCGGCCTCGTGCGGATGCGCGCGCGGCCCGCCCCCGAGGACCGCACGTCCTACGTCTACACCCCGCGCACCTCGTTCCTGATCGGCCGCCTCCTGCGCCGGCCGAGGAGGGGCGACCGCTAGCCGCAGTGCCCGCCCGCCGTCGCGCCCTTATCTTGGGAACCGAAACCGCAGGATTGGAGGGTATCATGGAGATCCGTTTCGACGGCAGGACCGCCATCGTCACCGGCGCAGGCTCGGGCATCGGCGCCGCCATCGCCCGCGAGCTGGCGGCCTCCGGCGCCACCGTCGTCGTGGCCGACCTCGACGCGGGCCATGCCAGGGCGGTGGCGGAGGAGATCGGCGGCACCGCCTTCGCCCAGGCCTGCGACATGGCCGACCCCGCAGCGGTGGAACGGATGGTCGCCATCGCGGTGGAGCGCACCGGCGGGCTTCATCTGCTCGTCAACAACGCCGGCATCGGCGGGCCGCTCGAACCCGTGGGCGCCTATCCGCTCGACGGCTGGAAGCGGGTCATCGACGTCAACCTCAATGGCGTCTTCTACGGCCACCGCTACGCCATCCCGGCGATGGAGAAATCGGGGGGCGGCGCGATCGTCAACATCTCCTCGATCCTCGGCAGCGTCGGCTTCGCCCATTCCGCGGCCTATACCGCGGCCAAGCATGGCGTCGTCGGGCTGACCAAGGTCGCGGCGATGGAATATTCGGCACGCGGCATCCGCGTGAACGCGATCGGCCCGGCCTTCATCGACACGCCGCTTCTCGACAACCTGCCCGCGGGCGCGAAGGAAAGCCTCGTCGCGGCCCATCCGATCGGCCGCCTCGGCAGGCCCGAGGAGGTCGCGGCGCTGACGCTGTTCCTGCTGTCGGACCGGGCGAGCTTCATCACCGGCTCCTACCACCTCGCCGACGGGGCCTACACCGCGCAGTGACGCGCGCACCCCCGCCCCGGGGGCCTGCGGCCACCCCCCGGGGCCGGCGACCGGCGGCTCTGGCAAAGCCTCTGGCCCTTGGCGGCCCAAGCCGCTAAATCACCGCCGGCAACGGACGGAAAGGCGCGCGCATGGCCCGGATTCTGATCACCTCGGCAATCCCCTACATCAACGGCATCAAGCATCTGGGCAACCTCGTCGGCTCCCAGCTTCCGGCCGACCTCTACGCCCGCTACTGCCGCGCGCGCGGCCATGAGGTGATGTTCATCTGCGCCACCGACGAACACGGCACCCCGGCCGAGCTTGCCGCCGCCAAGGCGGGGATGCCGGTGGAGCACTACTGCGCCGAGATGCACGAGATCCAGAAGAACCTCGCCGGCGGGTTCCGGCTCTCGTTCGACCATTTCGGCCGCTCCTCCTCGGGGCGCAACCACCGGCTGACCCAGCATTTCGCCAGGGCGCTCGGCGAGAACGGCTTCATCGAGGAAGTCGCCGAACGGCAGGTCTTCTCGGTGGCCGACAACCGCTTCCTGCCCGACCGCTACATCGAGGGCACCTGCCCGAACTGCGGCTACGACAAGGCCCGCGGCGACCAGTGCGAGAACTGCACCAAGCAGCTTGACCCGACCGACCTGATCAACCCGCGCTCCGCCATCTCCGGCTCGACCGAGCTGGAGGTGCGCGAGACCCGGCACCTCTACCTCAAGCAGAAGTCGCTGAAGGGCGAGATCGCCGCCTGGATCGACAGCAAGACCGACTGGCCGATCCTCACCACCTCGATCGCGAAGAAGTGGCTGAACGACGGCGAGGGGTTGCAGGACCGCGGCATCACCCGCGACCTTTCCTGGGGCGTGCCGGTGCAGTTTCCGGGCGCGCCCTGGCAGGGCATGGAGGGCAAGGTCTTCTACGTCTGGTTTGACGCGCCGATCGAATACATCGCCGCCACCGCCGAATGGGCCGACACCACCGAACAGCCCGACGCCGCCTGGGAACGCTGGTGGCGGACCGACAAGGGTGCCCACGACGTGCGCTACGTGCAGTTCATGGGCAAGGACAACGTGCCCTTCCACACGCTCTCCTTCCCCGCCACGATCATGGGCTCGCGCGAGCCCTGGAAGCTCGTCGACTACATCAAGTCGTTCAACTACCTCAACTACGACGGCGGCCAGTTCTCCACCAGCCAGGGCCGCGGCGTGTTCATGGACCAGGCGCTCTCGATCCTGCCCGCCGACTACTGGCGCTGGTGGCTCCTCAGCCACGCGCCGGAGAACGCCGACAGCGAATTCACCTGGGAGAACTTCCAGACCTCGGTGAACAAGGATCTCGCCGACGTGCTCGGCAACTTCGTTTCCCGCATCACCAAGTTCTGCCGCTCGAAATACGGCGAGGAAGTGCCCGCGGGCGGCCAGACCGGCGAGCGGGCGGCGGCGCTGATCGCAGAACTGGAAGGCCGGGTGCGCGCCTACGAGGACCACATGGAGGCGATGGAGGTGCGCAAGGCCGCGACGGAACTCCGCGCAATCTGGGTCGCGGGCAACGAATACCTCCAGTCCGCCGCCCCCTGGACCGTCGTCAAGGAAGACCCCGAGCGGGCGGCCGCGATGGTCAGGCTCGGGCTCAACCTGATCCGCCTCTACGCGATCCTCTCGGAGCCCTTCATCCCCGACGCCTCGGCCACGATGCTCCGCGCGATGCGTTGCGACGACCGGGCCTGGCCCGGCGCCGTCGCCGAGGCACTCAGCGCGCTGAAGCCCGGACATGCGTTCGAGACGCCCGATGTCCTCTTCGCCAAGATCGCCGACGGGGAGCGGGAAGACTGGCAGAAGCGGTTCTCAGGCGTCAGGGCCTGATGTGCGGCCCCGGGCTGCCTCCGGGCTGCCTCCGGGGCCGCACCGCCTTCCCGCCGTGATCGCGGGGCGCCCGCCCGGCTCAGGCGAAGAGGAAATCTCCCGCGTCGATCAGCGAAGCGTCCACCCCTTCCAGCAGGACCGCGACATTGGCGAAGCTGATCAGCGTGTCGGAGCCCTGGCCGGTAACCGTCACGGCGGAAAAATCGCCCGCGCCTGCGGTGATGCGGATGAGGTCGGCGCCGTCCTCGAAGTCGCGGATCGTGTCGCGGCCGTCGCCGGTGGCGAAGACGAAGGTGTCTGCCCCGAGCCCGCCGGTCAGGTCATCGCCCCCCGCCCCGCCCCGGATCAGGTCGCTCGCGTCGCTGCCGGCGATCGTGTCCTGCCCGGCGCCGCCGTCGAGGATGTTGTCGACGCCGCCGGTTGCCGCCAGCCGGTCATTCCCGCCGCCGCCGTAAAGCTCGCTCGCCCCGCCGCTGCCCGCAGCGATGGTCGCGGTCAGGTCGTCATTGCCGAACCCGCCGTCGAGCAGGTTGCGGGCGCTGCCGGTATAGAAGGGGTCGCCATAGGCGTTGGCGTCGGCGAAGGCCGTCAGGCTGTCATTGCCGCTGCCGCCGGAAAGGCTGTTGAACGCCATCGCGCCGAGGCCGAACGAGGTTCCGGCGACGATGCTCGCCGAAAGGACGTCGTTGCCCGCCCCGCCGTCGAGGATGTTCGTTCCGGTCGACGAGTCCTCGGCCAGCGCCAGCATCGTGGCGGTCAGGCTGTCGTTGCCGCTGCCGCCGCCGAGCGTCGAGGTCAGCGTCGTGTAGAAGTTCTCGCCGTCCGTCGAATGATCCGCGATCAGCGTGTCATTCCCCGCGCCGCCGATGAGCGTGTTGCGCCCCTCCGGCGCGGCGACGTTCGAATCCACCCAAGTGCTGGCGACGAGGTAGTCGTTGCCCGCGCCGCCATGCAGGAAGTTGCTCGCCAGCAGGCTGGAGTTGGAATAGACCGTGGCGCTCGCGGTCACACGGTCGTTGCCCGCGCCGGCCCAGATCTCGTTGATCGCCGTGCTTTCATTGCCGAAGAAGTTCCCGCCCACCGCGCTCGCGGTGACCACGTCGTTGCCGCTGCCGGCGCGGATCGTGTTCGTCACCACGCTGTCTCCCAGCGCATCAGAAACCGAGGAGACGCTGATGTCGTCCGACCCCGCCCCGCCATCCACGGTAACGGAGATCGTTGCCGGGACGAAGTCGGCAAACAGCGACACATCCACCGTGATCGTGTCCTCTCCCGATCCGCCGTCCACGCGCGAGGTGGCATCGGCCGTCGCGGAAGACCCGTCGTCGATGACGTCCAGATCGACGTCCAGGCGGTCGTTGCCGGCGCCGCCGATAAGCGCGGTGCTGTTGAAAAGGCTCGACAGCACGTCATCGCCCGCGCGTCCGTAAAGCGCCTGCAACTCCGCCGTGGCGGCGATCGTGTCGTTCCCCTGCGTTCCGAAGACCGGGGTCAGCCCCGGCACAAGCGCCACGCCCTGCGTGTTCATCGAAGACCGCGACATGTTCCCTCCCGAATGCGTTGAAGCCAAGGTCGAGTCGTGAAATGCGTTCGCGCGGCAACACGCGGAACGATAGTCCACATTGGCTTTTTCTTCAACCGGTTGTCACGCCGCCCGGGCTCCGGCAGCCGGAACAGGCGCCGATCCGCCCCCCGGTCCGCTACGGGCAGGACCAGTCCGTCACCGTGAAGTAGGCGCGCGGATAGGCTTCGGCGGTGGTCATCTCGATCACGCTCTCGGCGTCGTAGCGGTTGATGTATTCCCAGACGATGTTACGGGCGCGGTCGATCTGGAAGGCCCGCCCGCCCTCGGTCTCGGTCACCAGGATGCCGCCGTCCGGCAGCGGCTGGATCGCGCCGCGCACCACGCTTTCCAGCACCTCGCCCTCGCGGTCGCCATAGAGCACCTCGCTCCGCCCCGTCACCGGATCGACGGCGAGGACGTTGGAGTGCGGCGGGGCGGAAAGATCCAACTTGTCGCCCGGCAGAAGCGCGAAGATGTAGCTGTTGTTGTTGAAGACGGCGATCCGCCCATCGGGCAGGAAGCGCGACGAATGCTGGCGCAGCCAGGGGCCGGTGCTGTGCCACAGGATCTTCCAGTCGGAGGGGCGGACCACCATCACCAGGTTGTAGTCGCGCAGCGACAGGACGAGATCGCCTGCCGCGAACCCGGGGAACGCCGCGGCCATCGCCGGTGTCAGTTCGTCGATCTTGTTGAGATGGAGGATCTCGTTGTCATCCAGCGCGTCGGCCCCCATCATCGTGCCGGTCGCGGTCAGAAGCGGTTCAAGCCCGTTTTCCATCATCAGCGCGAAGACCGACTTTCGCGCCAGCACCTCGCCATCGGCGCTGACGCGGAGGATCTCGTCATCCTCGATCCGACCGCCGTCCCGCTTCGGATTGGTGAGCGGGTGAAAGGCCGGATCGTCGGGTCGGTTGATGATCCGCCGCCCGCCGATCCAGTAGCCGCCCCCGGTGGCGGCCGACAGCGTGTGGTGGTTGAACTCCTGAAGGCTCCAGAGCCGCTTGCCGCAGCGGTCGAGCTTCACCGTGCCCTGGTATTCGAAGTTGAGCAGCACCGATCCGTCGGGGTCGATGTGCGACCCGTGCAAGTCGACGTTCCAGTCCGTCTCCGGCGCGCCGGGCTTCTCCAGCCGTTCGGGCATCAGCCGGGAGAAGGCGGCCGGCCACGAGGCCACCACCGTGCCGTCGCGGCGGATCAGCCTGAGGCCGGGATCGTCGTCGAAGAAGCCGGTGAGAAGCACGAGGTCGGCGCGCTGGGGGACATCGTTGACGGTGACGCCCTCCCCCGGCCAGCGCGACGGTTGCAGGAAGTGGACGGGCCGGGAATCGGCCGTCTGTTCCCAGGCCGCCTTCAGGACGCCGGCGGCATAGGACGACAGGCTTTCGACAACCGCCATCGCCGAACTGGGCGAGCCCTTCACATAGCCGGCGAAAAACAGCGCCCCGCAGGCGGCGGCGGCGGCCACGCCCTTGAGCAGGCGGAGGTAGTGCTTTTCGTAAAAAGCCAGCAGTGGCATCACGCCCCTCGCATCGCACCATCGAAGGTGGTGCGGAGGCTATCACGATTGCGTCGGAAAACCAATGCCTTGCGCGGCGGGTCGGAGATCAGCGCTGAAGTCCGCGCAGGTATTCCGCCAGCGCCACCAGATTGGCCGGCGTCGGTGTCGCCACCCCGTCACCGGCGTCGTAGAGGACGACCGGGCCTTCCTGGAGCGCCGCGCCCAGTTCCGGCATCACCGAGGCGCGGTCGCCCCGGCGGGTGTAGCCGTCGATCGCCGACATCACCCGCACCATCGGGAAGCTGCCGCCGTTGCGCGCCGCGATCCCGGTCAGGTCGGCGGGCGGATGCGGCAGCCCCGCCGCCCCCGGCCCGTCGCCCTTCCCCGACACGCCGTGGCAGGAGACGCAATAGGCGTCGTAAAGCGCGCGGCCCGAAACCTGGCGTTCCGGCGCGCAGGCCGCCAGCATCGCCGCCGCGGCGACCACGAGCGTGACTGTCCGGATCATCGTCCCCTCCCTGCCGGTTGCCGTCACTCTGCCCCGCCGCGCCGGGCTCCGCAACCGGCTCACTCGGCCACCTGGATCGAGGCGAGCCAGTCGGTCAGTGCCAGAACCCGGGCCGAGGTGATCACCGGCGTGCCGTCCGGCGCGTCGGCGGCCGCCGTATCGCCGGAGAAGAGCGCGCCGAACATCGGCATCGGCCCGCCGTGGCCCCTGAGCCCGCTGCGTCCGTCGATCATGTGCACGACCGTCAGCCAGGGAAACGCACCGCCGTTGCGCGCCGCGATCCGCGTGAGATCGGGCATGGGGATCGAGATCAGCTCGGCCATCGGCCCGTCGCCCTTCGCCTCCGCCCCGTGGCAGGCGGCGCAGGCGCCGGCGAAGGTCTCGCGGCCGAGCGCGAGGTCGCCCGCGGCCTCGGCAGGCAGCGCGGCAAGGCAGGCCAGAAGGGCGGCGGGTCTCAGCATGGCGTCTCCTCTTTATCTGACCCCGATCCTCGGTCGGCGCGGGGCCTGTTGCCTTGATCCTGATCAGGTCGCCCGATCACGATCCGGCCATCACGATCCGGGCACGATCCGCCCGGCGTCGAGCCGCACCACCCGGTCCATCCGCGCGGCAAGCTCGAGGTTGTGGGTGGCGATCAGCGCCGAAAGCCCGGTCGAACGGACCAGTTCCATCAGCACGCCGAAGACCTGATCGGCGGTCGCCGGGTCGAGGTTGCCGGTCGGCTCGTCGGCAAGAAGAAGCTTCGGCGCATTGGCGAGCGCCCGGCAGAAGGCCACGCGCTGCTGCTCGCCCCCCGACAGCGCCGCCGGCCGGTGGTCGGCCCGCGCCGCCACGCCGACGCGCGCCAGAAGCTCCCGCCCCCGCACCTCGGCCCTGGCCTTCGTCACCGCGTTGGCAAGCTGGGGCAGGACGATGTTTTCCAGCGCCGTGAACTCCGGCAGCAGATGGTGGAACTGGTAGACGAAACCCACCTCGCCGCGGCGCGCCTCGGTCCGGGCCCGGTCCGGCAGGCCGGTCATCCGCCGCCCGGCGATCGCCACCGTGCCCTCGTCGGCGGTGTCCAGAAGCCCGGCGACGTGCAGGAGCGTGGATTTGCCCGCACCGGAGGGCGCCACCAGCGCCACCACCTCGCCGCGCGCCACGGTCAGGTCGAGGCCCGAGAGCACCCGCACCTCGCCCGGCGTGCCTTTCAGATAGGCCTTGGACAGGCCGCGAAGCTCCAGCACCGGCTCATTCATAGCGCAGCGCCTCGACCGGGTTCATCCGCGCCGCCCGCCGCGCCGGGAAGATCGTCACGACGAACGAGAGGGCCAGCGACAGCGCCACCGCCTTGCCCACGTCCGCCGCCCGGAGTTCCGCCGGCAGCCGGTAGATGCCGCGAATCGACGGGTCCCACGCCCCGCCGCCGGTCAGCCAGTTGACGAAGGACATGATGCCGTCAATGTTCCAGGCGATCAGGCAGCCGAGGATCACCCCCGCGACCGTTCCCAGAACCCCGGTGAAGGCGCCGCAGAGGAAGAAGACCCTGAGCACCGAGCCCTCGGTCAGCCCCATCGTCCTCAGGATGCCGATGTCGCGCCCCTTGTTCTTCACCAGCATGACGAGCCCGCTGGTGATGTTCATCGCCGCGATCAGCACGAGGATCGAGAGGATCACGAACATCACGTCGTCCTCGATCGAGAGCGCATTCAGGAACGCCCCCGAGGAATCCCGCCAGGTCCACAGGAGCACCCCCTCGCCGCCGGCCTCCAGCAGCGGCAGCGTATAGTCGTCGATCTTCTCGGGGTCGGCCACGAAGACCTCGATCTCGTCCGCCCCCGCCTCGCGGTTGAAGAAGCCCTGCGCCTCGGCGTAGGGCATGTAGATGCGGGTCCGGTCGATGTCCCAGCGCCCGGCGGTGAAGATGTAGACGACCTCGTAGGCGTTGACGCGGGGCGAGGTGCCGAAGGCGGTCTTGGCGCCGTTGGGCTGGATCAGCCTGACCCTGTCGCCGATGCCGAGCCCGAGGTCGCGGGCGATGCCCGAGCCGATGGCGATGCCCTCGTCGAACCGGCCGATGTCGCCAAGCGAGTCCTCCGCGCCCGCCACCCGCGGGATCGTCTTCAGGTCGTCGAGCGTGATCCCGTAGACCTCGGCCACGTTCGACCGCTCGTTCGCCGTCACCATCGCCTGGCCGCGGATCACCGGGGCGGCGCGGGTGACGCCGGGAATGCTGCGGATGTCGGCGGCCAGCCGCTCCGCATCCGGGATCGCCCGCGTCGCCACGCCGTTTTCGTCGAGATAGGTCGCGCGCGAGACCGAGACATGGGCGTTGGCGCCGAGGATCGTGTCAACGAACTCAGCCCGGAAACCGGCCCTGACCGCCATCGTCGCCACCAGCGCCATCACGCCGAGCATGATGCCGACGAGGCTGATCCAGGTCATCACGCTGACGCCGCCCTCGGCGCGGCGCGCCCGCAGGTAGCGCCAGGCGATCATGAACTCGAAGGGGGAAAAGGGCGCGGTGCGGCTGGCCATCGGGGTTCCGGTCGGAAGGCGCGCGCAAGGTGGCGTCGGCAGGGCGAAAGGTCAAGGGCGGCGGCCGGCATTCCCGATCCACCCGAAGCCGGCGGGCCGGGCCTTCCGCCGCGCCGCTGCCCCGGGGCGTTCCGCCCGGGTGGCGCTCACTCCTCCGCCGGGGTCAGCCGCAGGATCGCGCCCTCGGCATCGTCGACCAGCAAGAGCACCGCGCCGTCCCTGTCCACCGCCACGTCGCGGATGCGGCGCTCGCCGTAAAGGAACCGCTCCTCGCCCGCCACCCGGCCGCCGTCCAGCTCCAGCCGCACCAGCCCGCCGGGCGTCAGCGAGGCGGCGAGGATGTCGCCCTGCCAGCCGGCGAACATCGCGCCCTCATAGAACAGGAACCCGCCCGGCGCGATCACCGGGTCCCAGAAATAGACCGGCTCCGTGAAACCCTCGCCGTGCGCCTCACCGGTGCCCACCGGGGTGCCGTCGTAGTTCAGCCCGTAGCTGACCTCCGGCCAGCCGTAGTTGGCGCCGCGCTCGATCCGGTTCAACTCGTCCCCGCCCTGCGGCCCGTGTTCGAGCGTCCACAGGCCGCCGCCGGGCGCGAGCGCCGCCCCCTGCACGTTGCGATGACCGAGCGACCAGACCAGCGCCGCCGCGCCGCCCCGGTCGGCGAAGGGGTTATCGGCGGGAACCGAGCCGTCGGTCCTCAGCCGCACGACCTTGCCCCAGGTCTTGGTCACGTCCTGCGCGTTCTCGCGCGCCGGCGCGGCGGAATGCTCGCCGGTGGTGATCCAGAGCTGGTCGCCGTCGGGCACGATGCGCGAGCCGTAGTGCATCGGCGACGGCGACGGGGGTTCCTGGACGAAGATGTCGGTCAGGTCCGTGAGCGCGGTCATGTCCTCCGCCAGCGTGGCGCGGGCGGCGGCGGTGGCCGACAGGCCCTCCCCCATAGGCTTGGCATAGGTCAGGTAGATTCTGCGCGAGGTGGCGAAGTCCTCGGCCAGCGCCACGTCGAGAAGCCCGCCCTGCTTTTCAGCGTGGACCTCCGGTACCCCGGCGATCGCGCGGACCTCGCCGGTCTCGCCGACATGGTTCAGCCGGCCCGGCCGCTCGGTCACCAGGTAGCCACCCTCCGGCAGGACCGCGATGCCCCAGGGATGGTCCAGCCCCCCGGCCAGGGTCTCGACCGAAAGCTCCATGCTGCTCTCGACCTGCGGCGCGCGGGTCTGGCCCTCGACGGCGGGGGCGAGGCCGGGGGCGTTCCTGTCGCCCTCCTCCCAGGTGCCGGGCAGCACCGGAACGGGCAACGCGGCGAGCGTGGCGAAGGCGAGCAGGAACAGACGGCGCATGAGCGGCTCCCTGGCGGTGACTGCCCAAGGCTAACACGCGCGGCCCCGCGCCGTTCCCTCACGGATGCGTCAATCGCCCGGTCAGCGCCCGGCGTAGATTTCCGCCACCCGCGCCACCGCCGCCTCGGCCCCCATCTCCTCGCTCTCGCCGCTGCGGCGCGAGGTCAGTTCGACCGTGCCGGCTGCCAGCCCGCGCGGACCGACGGTGATCCGCCAGGGCAGGCCGATCAGGTCCATCGTGGCGAACTTCGCCCCGGCGCGTTCGTCGCGGTCGTCGTAGAGCGGCTCCAGCCCCCGCGCCTTCAGCGCCCTGTAAAGCCCCTCGCAGGCCGCGTCGGTCGCGCCGTCGCCCTGCTTGAGGTTGACGATCCCGACCGGGAACGGCGTCACGCCCTCGGGCCAGATGATTCCGCGGTCGTCGTGCGACGCCTCGATGATCGCACCGAGAAGGCGGGAAACACCGATCCCGTGAGAGCCCATGTGGACCGGCACCCGCGTGCCCTCGGGGGTGACCACCGTGGCCCCCATCGGCTCGGAGTACTTGGTGCCGAAGTAGAAGATCTGCCCCACCTCGATGCCGCGGCCGACCTTGCGGTGCGCCTCGGGCACCGCCTCGAAGGCCGCCGCGTCATGGGTCTCGTCGGTGCGGGCATAGAGCGTGGTGAACTCCGCGCAGACGCCTGCGACCTCGGCCCGGTCGTCGTAGTCGATCGCGCGGGCGCCAAGCTTCAGCTTCGTCACCCGGTCGTCGTAGAACACCTCGCTTTCACCGGTGGACGCCAGCACCAGAAACTCGTGGGTGTTGTCGCCGCCGATCGGCCCCGAGGCCGCGCGCATCGGGATCGCGGTCAGGCCCATGCGCTCGTAGGTGCGCAGGTAGCTGACCATGTGGCGGTTGTAGGCGTGCAGCGCCGCTTCCTTGTCGATGTCGAAGTTGTAGCCGTCCTTCATCAGGAACTCGCGTCCCCGCATCACCCCGAAACGCGGCCGGATCTCGTCGCGGAACTTCCACTGGATGTGGTAGAGCGTCAGCGGCAGCGACTTGTAGCTTTCGACATGGCTGCGGAAGATGTCGGTGATCATCTCCTCGTTGGTCGGCCCGTAGAGCATGTCGCGGCCATGCCGGTCCTTCAGCCGCAGCATCTCCTCGCCGTAGTCGTCGTAGCGGCCGGATTCGCGCCAGAGGTCGGCCGGTTGCAGCGTCGGCATCAGAAGCGGGATGTGCCCGGCGCGCTGCTGTTCCTCGTGCACGATCTCTTCGATGCGCCTCAGCACCCGGTAGCCGAGCGGCAGCCAGGAATAGATGCCCGCCGCCTGCTGCTTGATCATGCCGGCCCGCAGCATGTAGCGGTGCGAGACGATCTGCGCCTCGGCGGGGTTTTCCTTCAGCACGGGCAGGAAATATCGGGAAAGGCGCATCGCGGTTCGGTCCTCGGGATCAGGGTCGCCCCCGGATAAGCGAAAGCCCGCCCTCAGGCAAGCCGCGCGCAGCCCGCCGGAACCGGGGCCGCGACGGGGCCGGAACCGGGGCCGCGATGGGACGCCCGGCCTCGGGCCGCGATCAGGGGGGCTTTCGGCCCCCCCCTGCGGCCCGGCCGGGCCGCATTCCCCCCGAGAGTATTTCCCGACAGAAAGGGGCGCCACGCGCCCTGCCCTTTCTGTGGCGAAATACTCGGACCCGATGGCCCGCCGCCACGGTCACACGAGACCCGGTGGCGGCCGGCGACGGCCGCCACCTCGGGATCAGCCGTCCAGCAGCGCGCGGGCGGCGGCGCGGGCGGCGTCGGTGACGTTTTCCCCCGCCAGCATCCGGGCGATCTCGTCCACCCGCGCCTCGGGCGCAAGCGCCACCACCGTGGAGGTGGTCTGCCCCTTCGCCACCCGCTTTTCCACCCGCCAGTGATGCGCGCCGCGGGCGGCGACCTGCGGGGAATGGGTGACGACGAGGATCTGCCCGCCCTCCGCCAGCCGTTCCAGCCTGCGGCCGACCGCATCCGCGGTGGCGCCGCCGACGCCGCGGTCGATCTCGTCGAAGATCATCGTCACCGGCTCGCCGCCCTTCGCCAGGCAGACCTTGAGCGCAAGGAGGAAGCGCGAAAGCTCGCCTCCCGAGGCGATCCGGTCGAGCGGCCCCGGGGCCGCGCCCGGGGTGGTGGCGACGGTGAAGGTCACCCCATCGCGCCCCTCGGGGCCGGGATCGGCCGGGGCGAGGATGGTGGCGAAGCGCGCCCGCTCCATCTTCAGGGGCGCCAGTTCGCCGAGGATGGCGCGGTCGAGCGCGGCCGCCGCCTTGGCCCGCGCCGCGCCCAGCCGCTCGGCCTCGCGGTCGTAGGCCGCACCTGCCCTCTCGAGCCGCGCCTCCAGCGCCTTCAGATCGGCCGCACCTCCCTCGATGAGGCCGAGCTTGCCGCGCATCTCCCCGGCGAGTTCGCCGAGATCGTCGGCCGCGACGCCATGCTTGCGCGCCAGCGCCCGGATCGCGAAGAGCCGCTCCTCCACCGCCTCCAGTTCGCGCGGGTCGTGGGCGAGCCGTTCGAGCGCGCGCCCGACGCCCTCGGCGGCCTCGCCCAGTTCGGTCAGGGCGCGCTCCAGCGCCTCGAGCGCCGCGTCCAGAAGCCCCTCGGCGCGCGCGGCCACGCCGCCGAGCCAGCGGATCGCGTCGCCCATCAGACCCTCGGCTCCCTCGGATCCCAGCGCCTGGCCGGCGCGCGCGACATCCTCGCGGATGCGCGCGCCCGCCTGCATCAGCCGGCGCCGCGCGTCCAGCCCGGCCTCCTCGCCGGGCTTCGGATCCAGCCGGTCAAGCTCGGCCACCGCATGACGGAGGTACTCCTCCTCGTCCCGCATCGCCTGGAGCCGCGTCCCGGCCTCCGCCAGCGCGCGCCCCGCCGCCGCCCGTTCCGCCCAGGCCGCACGCACCGGGGCGAGGTCGGTGCCGGCGAAGGCGTCGAGCAGCGCCCGGTGGCCGCGCGGGTTCAGAAGCCCGCGGTCGTCCTGCTGGCCGTGCAGCTCGACCAGCGTGTCGGAAAGCGCGCGCAGCACCTCGGCGCCGGCCCGCCGGTCGTTGACGAAGGCGCTCTTGCGCCCGTCGGCGCCGCTCACCCGGCGCAGGATCAGCTCATCCCCGCCGGGCAGCCCCGCCCCGGCCAGCAGTGCCCGCGCGGGATGGCCTTCGGGCAGGTCGAAGACCGCCGTGACCTCGCCGGTCTCGGCGCCCGCGCGCACCACCTCGGCCCGGCCCCGCCAGCCGAGGACGAAGCCGAGGCAGTCCAGAAGGATCGACTTGCCCGCCCCGGTCTCGCCGGTCAGCACGTTCAGGCCCGGGCGGAACCGAAGCTCCAGCCGGTCGATGATCAGCATGTCGCGGATGTCGAGCGACCGAAGCATCCCCGCCCCCGTTTCCCGCCCCGTCCCGGCGCGTCAGCGCGCCTTCACAGCCATTCGCCCCGGATCACCTGGCGGTAGACCTTGGCGAGCCAGCTGTCGCCCCGCGCCTTCGGCTCCAGTCCCCGGGCGGTCAGCAGCCGGTAGCTGTCCTGATACCACTCGGTCGAGCGGAAGTTGTGGCCGAGGATCGCCCCTGCGGTCTGCGCCTCGTCGGTGAAGCCCAGCGACAGGTAGCTCTCCACCAGCCGGTGCAGCGCCTCGGGCGTGTGGCTGGTGGTCTGGAAGTTCTCGACCACGACGCGGAACCGGTTGATCGCGGCGGTATAGTTCTTGCGCTTGAGGTAGTAGCGCCCGATCTCCATCTCCTTCGCCGCGAGATGGTCGAAGGCGAGGTCGAACTTGAGGATCGAGGAGCGTGCATAGTCGCTGTCGGGATATTCCTCGATCACCGCCCTGAGCGCCTGCAGCGCCTGGTAGGTCAGGCCCTGGTCGCGGCCGACCTCGTCGATCTGGTCGTAGTAGGAAAGCGCGAGGAGGTATTTCGCATAGGCCGCGTCCTCCTCGGCCGGATAGGTGTCGATGTAGCGCTGCGCGGTGGCGCGGCTGTTCTCGTAGTCGCGGTCCTTGTGGTAGGCGAAGGCCTGCATGATCAGCGCCCGCTTGGCCCATTCGGAATAGGGATAGAGCCGCTCCACCTCGGCGAAATAGGTCACCGCGTCCGAACCCTTGCGGCTGCTCTCCAGCTGGTACTCGCCAAGCTTGTAGATCGCCTCGGCGTCCATCTGCTCGAAGTCGGGCTCGCGGTTGCCGCCGCCGCAGGCCGCGAGAACCGCCACGAGCGCGAGGCCGCCCATAAGACGCGCCGCTTTCCCGCCCCCAGCCATGCCTGCCTACCCTATTCCTGCTTCACGTTTTTCCGGCCCGGGAACCGCCCCGGGGCCCGGTTCGCCCCGTCCTAGCACAGAAAAATCCGGGGCGCAAAACGCCTTTCGCACCGCCCGGGGGCGGCTCAGGCGACGGCGGGAATGTCGGCGCGGTTGACGCCGGTGCCGGGCAGGAGCCGGCGCTGCGCGTCGTCGCATTCGACGATGCGATAGGCCGTCGGATCGGCGAAAAGCGCGCGCAAAAGCCGGTTGGTCATGGCGTGGCCGGCGCGGCTGCCGGTATAGCGGCCGAGGATCGGCGCGCCGGCCAGCGCCAGGTCGCCGAGCGCGTCGAGCATCTTGTGGCGCACCGGCTCGTCGGCGCGGCGCAGCCCGCCGGGGCTGACCACCCGGTCGCCGTCGAAGACCACCGCGTTTTCGCCCGGCGTGCCGCCGAGCGCGAGCCCCTGCGCCAGCATCGCATCCACGTCGGCCTGGCGGCAGAAGGTACGGCAGTCGCTGAGTTCGCGCAGGAAGGCGCCATTGGCCATCGACAGGCGCTTCCGCTGGCGGCCGATCGCGGCATCGGCGAAGTCGATCTCGAAGTCGATCTCCAGCGTGCCGGCGGGTTCGAGCCGGGCCAGCGCCGCGCCGTCGCGGACCTCCACGGGCTTCAGCACTTCGAAGCAGCGCAGGGGCGCGTCAAGCTCGCGCACGCCGCGGGCGAGGAAGGCCGCCGCGAAGGGCGCGGCGGAACCGTCGAGGATCGGCACTTCCGGCGCGTCGATCTCGATCAGCGCGTTGTGGATGCCGCAGCCGGCCAGCGCCGCCATCAGATGCTCGATGGTGGAAACCCTGACGCCGTGGGCGTTCGAAACCTCGGTGCAGAGCCTCGCGTTCTCGACCGCCGACCAGTGCGCCTGAACCATCGCGTCGCGGCCGATCACGTCGGTGCGGCGGAACCAGATGCCGTATTCGGCCGAGGCCGGGTGCACCGTCATGCGGGCGCGCAGGCCCGAATGCAGGCCCGTCCCCGTGAAAGTCACCGCCGATCTGATCGTCGTCTGCACGTCTGCCTCATTCCCCGAAGGGGCACGTTAGCGTCAGCGATCAGGTAATCGGCGCCCCGGGCAAGCTCAACTCACTCTTTGCAACAGCCTGTAACACTCCCGCGCCGCTGTCCAGCTACGCCTGAAAAGACCTTGATATGAAAATAAAAAGGGCCGGATCGCTCCGGCCCCCCTGTCACTCGTGACGCTTGCTCAGTTCGCCTGCCGGCGCAGGAAGGCGGGGATTTCGATCCGCTCCTGATCGGGATCAAGCTCCGGCTCCTCCTCGTAGGCGGCCGAGACGCGCGGCTGGGCCCGCATCGCCGGCGCGGCGCGCTCGGCGGCATCGGCGCCGTGGCCGGCCATGCGGTTGAGAAGCGTGTTGATGCCGAAGCGCGGCTTCTCGGCAGCCGGCGCGGCGGGACGCGCCGCGGGCTGGGCGGCCGGGGCCTGGCGCGCCGCCGCGGCGGCAGGCTGCCGGTTGACCGCGGCCTGGAGCCGCGCCATCGCCTCGGGCGTGGGCGTGCCCGGCGCGCGCGGACGCGGCGCCACGAAGGCCTGGGCCTCGTCCTCGACATGCAGGCTCGCCGCCTGGCCGGGCTTCGGCGCGGGCGCCGGCCGGTAGGCGGGCGGCGGCAGGTCGTCGCCGGCAAGGTCGGCGTTGAAGAGATTGCGCTCCTCCTCCTCGCGCGGATCGATCGCCGAGGCGGCGGGGGCGGCCTCTGCCGGGGCTTCCGCGACGACGGGCGCGGCGGGCCGGGCGGCCTCGCGGACGGGCTCGCGCGCCGGCGCGGCGCGGTTTTCCAGCACCACGGCGGATTGCAGGGGCTCGGCCAGCCGACGCCGCGGCGAAGGCACCTCGGCCTGCGACTGCGTCGCGTCGATGCCCGTCGCCACGACCGACACCCGCATCACGCCGTCCAGCGTGTCGTCGAGCGTGGACCCCACGATGATGTTGGCCTCGGGATCGACCTCCTCGCGGATGCGGTTCGCGGCCTCGTCGAGTTCGAACAGCGTCAGGTCGCTGCCGCCGGTGATGTTGATGAGAACGCCCTTGGCGCCCCTCAGGCTGATCTCGTCGAGAAGCGGGTTGGCGATCGCCTTTTCCGCCGCCTGCACCGCGCGATCCTCGCCCGAGGCTTCGCCGGTGCCCATCATCGCCTTGCCCATTTCGTCCATCACCGCGCGGACGTCGGCGAAGTCGAGGTTGATCAGGCCCGGACGGACCATCAGGTCGGTCACGCCCTTGACGCCCTGGTAGAGCACGTCGTCGGCCAGCGCGAAGGCTTCGGTGAAGGTGGTCTTCTCGTTGGCCAGCCG
Source organism: Albidovulum sp. (assembly GCA_030837785.1). Classification (GTDB taxonomy): domain Bacteria; phylum Pseudomonadota; class Alphaproteobacteria; order Rhodobacterales; family Rhodobacteraceae; genus Albidovulum. Next base: position 43 of record JAUQYA010000146.1, on the reverse strand, counting down.
GAACAGGTTCTGGTTGGGGATGATGATCAGCGTGTCGACGACC
>JAUQYA010000020.1 GCA_030837785.1 Albidovulum sp. | reverse complement strand
AGCATAGTAAAGACAGATTTAAGGGTAATAACAATCGATGTGCCAAAGCAGAGCATAATCACAAGAGATAACGTGACTGTGGATGTTGACGCCGTACTTTATTACCGTGTTCTTGAACCTATAAATGCTGTAACGAAGGTTGAGAACTATATGCTGGCAACAAGCATGCTCGCCCAGACCACGCTGCGGGATATCCTGGGGCAGATAGAACTGGACGATCTTTTATCAAAGCGGGAAGAGCTTAATAAGAAACTCCAGGAAGTACTGGATGCGGCAACTGACCCATGGGGAATAAAGATCACGGCAGTTACAATACGCGATGTTAGCCTGCCGGAATCGATGATGAGGGCCATAGCCAAGCAGGCAGAGGCAGAAAGAGAACGCAGGTCAAGAATAATACTTGCTGATGGAGAATCCCAGGCAAGCCTGAAGATGATTGAAGCTGCCGAGCTGTATCAGAAGGTGCCCATCGCCATGAAGCTCAGGGAACTTCAGACACTTGCAGAGATTGCACGAGAGAAGAATCTGATCGTGGTCACGTCCGGTGCGCCAGGTGGTGATATAAGTAATATTGCAGGTTTGACCGGAGCTTTTACGGAGGCTAAGAAGAAGGCTGAAAGTAAATGAGGTTTTTATTTTCTTGTTTATTATTTCTTTTCTTCTTTGTACAGGCCACAAGTGCACAGGTAGTTGTAGTTGAACTGAAAAATACTATAACTCCCGCAAGCGATGATATTGTAAACGAGGCTCTTGGAAATGCACAGCTTGAGAATGCAGAGGCATTGATAATAATCCTGAATACCCCGGGAGGAAGTCTTGAAGATACGAAAAAGATTATAGAGTACATCGAGACCTCTCCGGTGCCTGTAATAGGCTATGTCTATCCTAAAGGTGCTACTGCATGGTCTGCTGGCACTCTCATACTTCTTGCCACGGATATAGCATCCATGGCTCCAAATACAATAATCGGCTCTGCACAGCCAGTAGAAATGACCGCAGAAGGTACAAGACCGATTGAAGATGATAAGATCATAAATGCAGTTGTTGCGCTGGCAGAGGAAAGGGCAAGGCAGCATGGAAGAAATGTAACTGCAGCAAGGGAGTTTGTCACAAAAAACCTGAACCTGAATGCAGAGCAGGCAATGAACGGGGATGTAATTGAAGTTATTTCTCCAAATATTGAGGAGTTATTGATAAAGGTGGATGGGATGAAAGTAAAAGGCAGAATTCTGAATACGTCCGGAGCCGATTATACATATTATGCTCCTTCACTGAGGCTGATGCTTTTGAATTTGCTCTCGGATCCAATTCTTGCGTCACTGCTGTTGCTTGTTGGGATATACTCCCTTGTATTCGGACTTACCAGTCCGGGCTACGGCGCTGAAGTTTTCGGGGTCATTTCCATTAGTCTTGGGCTTATAGGGCTCGGGTTCTCGATAAATATAGCCGCTTTATTCCTGATTGCACTTGGCATGGCGCTGTTGGTATTCGAACTTTATACCCCGTCCTTTGGACTCATAGGTATAGCTGGTATCGCGTGCATTGTTCTCGGGAGCATATTGATTGTGCCACTGGGTTATCCAGGGCTCTATTCTCCGGAATTTCTAAGCACTCTTTTGATTAGCCTGCTCGCACCTGCCATAATCTTAGGGTTTTTCCTTGCTTTTGCGGTTTATAAAGTAATGAAGATAAGAACAAAAAAACCAGCAATAGGAGAAATTATTGGAGATATATCCGAGACCATAGATGCAATAACTCCGGAGACGACAGGCTATGTAAGATATCAGGGTGAGTACTGGATTGCAAAATCCAGGGAAAGGATTGAGCCGAAGACAAAAGTTGTTATAATAGGAAAAGATGGGGCGGTGCTCATCGTCAAGTCGCTTCGAGGCAGCCCATGAATAAACCCCTGCTAATCTTTTATTTTTGTCATTGCAACAAGAAATGGAAGTATCTCAACTCTTCCGATCACCATCAAAATAGAGAGCGCAAGTTTCAAATGAGTGTCAAGGGCTACGGATACAATTCCTACTGACAATCCCGATGTAGCAAAAGCGGAAACTGCCTCGAACATCGAATCGACCAGTCCGAAGCCGGAGAATGCAAGAAGCGCTCCGGTGACAACCACGAGGATAGACGACAGAAAAATGAATACAAGGTTTGTTAAGAGATCTTTTCTATCATAATCCTTACCATCAAACTCGATCTTTTCATACTCTTTCCCGATGGAATAACCGATAGCAAGAGGAATTGACTTTAAAAAAAGAGCAAAACGGAAGATTTTGATTCCACCCGCTGTGGAGAAGCTCATTCCGCCCAGGAACATCAAAACAATAAACAGAAACTTCGCTTTCTCGGGAATTACACTGAAATTTATTGTTGAGAAACCTGTACCGGTGGATGCGCTAAGAACATGGAATATTATAGTGAATATATCAAGCGGATAAACCGCCTGTACAGCCATCACGCCAATAGCAGAGATGAAAATAAACATCCAGAATTCCTTTGAGAATGCTGTCCTGAATTTTCTGTGCACGATCCTGTAATGTATGAAAAAGCTTGTCGCCCCAA
>JAUQYA010000019.1 GCA_030837785.1 Albidovulum sp. | reverse complement strand
GACCAACATCACCGCGATCGCCGGCGACGGCAGCCACGGCCTGCCCGACCAGGCGCCCTTCGACCGGATCATCGTGACGGCGGCGGCCGAAGACCCGCCGGGGCCCCTATTGGCTCAGTTGCGCGAAGGGGGTATCATGGTCTTGCCGGTGGGGCAGTCGGATACGGTGCAGTGCCTGATCAGGGTGACGCGCAGAGCCCACGGTTACGATTATGACGAACTGAGGCCGGTGCGCTTCGTGCCGCTGGTGGAGGGGTTGGCGCAGGACTGATCGAAGGCCCCGCGCGCGCTCCGAAGAACCGAGACAAGGGCCCGGCCACAGGGTCCCGCGATGTGAGGATGCGAGCATGACCCTTTCCCGCCCGACCCGCGCCCGGCCCGCCCTGCGCGGCCCCCTGCTGGGGATCAGCCTTCTTGCGCTCGCCGCCTGCGAGCCCGGCGGCAACTTCGACGCCGACCTGAGGCATTTCGGCGGATCGGGTCTCGATACCACCGCGGCGGTGAACCAGGCCACCGCGGCCCGCCCCGCCGCCGATGCCCGCGGCATCATCTCCTACCCCGGCTATCAGGTCGCCGTCGCCCGCCGCGGCGACACGGTGGACAGCCTCGCCGCCCGGATCGGCCTGCCGGCGGGAGACCTCGCCTCCTACAATGCGATCACCCCCGGGACGACGCTGCGCGAAGGCGAAGTGCTTGCCCTGCCCCGCCGGGTGGCCGAGCCTTCGGCCGCGACCGGCGCCCCCGTCGCCGCAGGTGGCGCGATCGACGTGACCACCATCGCCTCGGGCGCGATCGACCGGGCAAGTGCGGCGGGCGCGGGCACGGCGCCTGCGCAACCGGCCACGCAGACCACGTCGACGATCGGCAATACCGAACCGGTCCGCCACCGGGTGATGCGGGGCGAGACGGCCTATTCCATCGCGCGGCTCTACAACGTCAACGTCAAGGCGCTGGCCGACTGGAACGGTCTCGGCCCCGACCTTTCGGTGCGCGAGGGCCAGACGCTGATGATCCCCGTCGCCACCGGCACGCCGGTGAGCCAGCAGGTGGTCACCGCCCCCGGGACGGGCTCGCCCACGCCGACGCCGCCTTCGGCCGCAAAGCCGCTGCCGGCGGAAAAGACCCAGCCCACGGCCGAACCGGTGAAGACCCCGCCCGCCCCCGACCTCGGGGCGCAGAAGACTGCGGCCTCCGGCACCGCGCGCCTGGCCATGCCGGTGTCGGGCAAGATCATCCGCGGCTACGCCAAGAAGAAGAACGAGGGCATCGACATCGCCGCCTCGGCGGGAACCGGCGTCAAGGCTGCTGGCGACGGCACCGTCGCCGCAATCACCAAGGACACCGACCAGGTGCCGATCCTCGTCATCCGCCACGAAGGCAACCTGTTGACCGTCTACGCCAATATCGACGGGATCGCGGTGGCCAAGGGCGACCGGGTCAAGCGCGGCCAGAGCATCGCCAAGGTGCGCAGCGCCGACCCCGCCTTCCTGCACTTCGAGGTGCGCCAGGGCTTCGACAGCGTCGATCCGGTGCCCTACCTGCAATAGCCGGGGGTTCCGGGGGCGCGGGACGGCGCCCCCGCCGGTCAGATGTGGAGCGCCCGGCCGTAGGCGTCGAGCACGGATTCGTGCATCATCTCGCTGAGCGTCGGGTGCGGGAACACCGTCTCCATCAGTTCGGCCTCGGTGGTTTCCAGCGTCCGGCCGACGACATAGCCCTGGATCAGCTCGGTGACTTCGGCGCCGACCATGTGGGCGCCGAGAAGCTCGCCGGTCTTCGCGTCGAAGACGGTCTTGACCAGCCCCTCGGGCTCGCCGAGCGCGATGGCCTTGCCGTTGCCGATGAAGGGGAAGCGGCCGACCCTGACCTCGTGGCCGGCGTCCTTCGCCCGGGCCTCGGTCAGGCCGACCGAGGCCACCTGCGGCTGGCAATAGGTGCAGCCGGCGATGGAGCCGGGCTTGATCGGATGCGGATGGAGGCCGGCGATCAGTTCGGCCACCATCACGCCCTCGTGGCTGGCCTTGTGGGCGAGCCAGGGCGCGCCGGCGATGTCGCCGATGGCATAGAGGCCGGCCACCCCGGTGCGGCAGAACTCGTCGGTCACCACATGGGTGCGGTCGATCTTCGCGCCGAGTGCCTCGAGCCCGAGGTTTTCGACGTTGCCGACGATGCCGACGGCCGAGATCACCGTGTCGAACTCCTGCGTCTCGGTCTTGCCATCCTTCTCGATATGGGCGGTCACGCCCTTGCCCGGCTTGCGGTCGAGCTTCTTCACCGTGGCCTTCTCGAGGATCTTCATCCCCTGCTTGACGAAAGCCTTCTTCGCGAAGCCGGAGATTTCGGCGTCCTCGACCGGCAGCACGCGGTCCAGCACTTCGCATACCGTCACATCGGCGCCGAGCGTGTTGAAGAAGCTGGCAAACTCGATACCGATCGCGCCCGAGCCGATCACCAGCAGCCGCTTCGGCATCCGCTTCGGTTGCAGCGCGTGGCGGTAGGTCCAGACCAGATCGCCGTCGGCCTCGAGCCCCGGCAGTTCGCGGGCCCGCGCGCCGGTGGCCAGAACGATGGATTTCGATGTCAGCTCCTCCGGCCCCTTGTCGGTCTTGACCGAGACCGCGCCGGGCTTCGGCAGGGTCGCCTCGCCCATGAAGACGGTGATCTTGTTCTTCTTCATCAGGTGGCCGATGCCGCCGGAAAGCTGCTTTGCCACGCCGCGCGAGCGCGCCACCACGGCGTCGAGGTCATAGCCGATCCCCTCCGCCTTCAGCCCGAAGTCCTTGGCGCGGTGCATGAGATGGAAGACCTCGGCCGAGCGCAGCAGCGCCTTGGTCGGGATGCAGCCCCAGTTGAGGCAGATGCCGCCGAGGTTCTCGCGTTCGACGATGGCGACGGAAAGGCCGAGCTGGGCGCCGCGGATCGCCGCGACATAGCCACCGGGGCCGGCGCCGATCACGATCATGTCGAATGCCTTCGCGGCCATGTCATCCCTCCGTTCCGAAATGTAGTTTAGCCTTAAACTATTTCTTGAACCAACGCAATCAGGACAGCCGCCCGGCCTGGCCCGCCGCGCCGCCCTGAAGCTCGCGCACGATCGCGCCGTAGCCGCCCGCGTCCAGAAAGGCCTGTTCCGCCGCGGTGCCTTCACGCCCGAGCGCCGCGTTGCGATAGGGGAAGCGGCCGAAGCGGCGGATGATCTCGGCGTGCGCGCGGGCGTGGAGGTGGTATCCCCCGCCCCGTTCGGGCATCCGTTCGGCCAGGCAGCGGAGCGCAAGGTCCTGGTCGGCCGCATCCTCCGAGTGCTCGAAGGGCATGTAGAAGAACACCCGCTCGGGCTCCTTCACGCCCATGTCCCAGCCCTGCTCCAGCGCCGCCCTTGCCCCGGCGCGGGCGCGGGCGTCGGTGGCGAAGGCGCGGGCATCGGCCCTGAACAGGTTGCGGGGGAACTGGTCGGTCAGGATCAGGTAGGCGAGCGACCCGCGCGGGCCGTTCAGCCAGAATTCGCGCTCACCCCTCAGCGCCGCCTCCCAGGCCGGCAGGAAGCGGGTGCGGATTTCGGCATCGACCGCGTCGTCGACGGCATACCAACCTCCCTCGCCGACATCGTGAAGCCAGAAGTGAACGATCGCTTCCGGTTCGGACATGGCCGCCTCCCGTGCTGGAACGCCTGGCGGAAGCTTCGCAGGAAGCGGAACCGTTGGGAAGCCCTATGCGCCCCGCGCGCCGTCCGGCGCCTTCTCCATCGCCGCCTCGACCGCGATCGGGCCCGCCACCGGCGAGAGTGGCGCGAAGCTCGCCGTCTGTTCGGCAAGAAGCACGCGCCGGCGCGTCATCCGCCAGGCGGCATAGGCGGCCAGCGCGAGAAACAGCACGGCTATGAGCAGGAAATACCCGTTCGGTCCGACCCGGGCCATGATCCAGCCGGTGATGAGCGGCCCCGATATGGCGCCGAGCCCGTTGATGAAGATCAGCCCGGCCGAGGCCGCCGCCATGTCGGAGGCGTCGAGGAAGTCGTTCGTGTAGGCGACGAGAAGCGAATAGAGCGGGTTCGAGATGCCGCCCATGATCACCGCGATGACGAGAAGGCCGGTGAAGCCGAGATCGAAGACCGTGGCGGCAAGCATCGCCACGCCGCCCAGCGCGGAAAGCCAGAGCACGAGCTGGCGCCGGCCGAGCCGGTCGGAAGCCCAGCCGATCGGATACTGGAAGACGAGGCCGCCGACGTAGATCGCGGCGACGAAGATCGAGATCTCGCGCACGCTCAGCCCTGCCGCGGTGCCCCAGACCGAGGACATGCCGAACTGCGCGGAGAACACGCCGCCGAGCAGGAACATGCCGACGCAGCCCAGGGGCGAGGCGCGGTAGAGCGCGGCGAAGCTCAGCCGCCGGGTCGTCTCGAACGCGGGCGCGGGCGTCGCGGCCAGAAGGATCGGCGTGAAGGCGAGCGAGACCAGCACCGAGGGGATGACGAAGAGGATGTAGCCCGAAGGGTCGCCGAAGTTCAGCAGCGCCTGCGCCGCGATGATCCCGATCATCTGCATGATCATGTAGAGCGACAGCGCCTGGCCGCGGGTTTCATTCGTCGAGGCGTTGTTGAGCCAGCTTTCCGCGGTGATGTAGACCCCCGAGAAGGAAAAGCCGATGATCACCCGCATCACCACCCAGACCATCCAGTCGGGCGCGGCCGCATACATGATCAGCACCGCCGAGATCATCGAGCCCAGGGCCGCGAAGACCCGCACATGACCGACGCGCCGGATCATCTCGGGCGTCATCCGGCTGCCGAAGAGAAAGCCCGCGAAATAGGCGGCCATGACATAGGACATCTGCGTGGTGGTGAAGCCCTCGATGCCGCCGCGGATGCCGAGGAGCGTGCCTTGCATCCCGTTGCCGAGCATCAAGAGCGTCATGCCGAGGAGAAGGGCCCAGGAACTGCGGAGCACGGTGAGCATCGAGGGGGCCTTTCGCTGGCGTTGACGGGCAGGATCGCAGAAGCGGCGGCGGCAGTCAGGCCCGCACCCGACATTCCGTCGCCGGGCCGCGGCGCGCCGGCAGAAGAAGCGAGGCGTCGCCGTAGGAGAAGAAGCGGTAGCCCCGGGAAATCGCGTGCGCATAGGCGCGCGCCATCCGTTCCCTGCCCATCAGCGCCGAGACCAGCATCAGAAGCGTCGATTTCGGCAGGTGAAAATTGGTCATCAGCCCGTCGGTGACGCGGAAGCGGTAGCCCGGGTAGATGAAGATGTCGGTCGGGCCGCGCCAGGGCCGCACCTCGCCGGTGGCGCCGGCCGTCTCGATCAGTCTCAGCGCCGTGGTGCCGACCGGAATCACCCGCCCCCCGGCCGCGCGCGTGGCGTTGATCTCGGCGGCGGCGCCCTCGCTCACCTCTCCCCATTCGGCGTGCATCCGGTGGGTGGTCACGTCCTCCACCTTCACCGGCAGGAAGGTGCCCGCGCCGACATGGAGGGTGACGTGGCTGAAGGCCACGCCCTTCGCGGCGAGCCGGGCCAGAAGCGCCTCGTCGAAATGGAGCGAGGCGGTGGGCGCGGCGACAGCGCCGGCGCGGCGCGCGAAGACGGTCTGGTAGTCCTCGGCATCCTGCGCATCGGGGGCGCGGAGCGCCGCGATATAGGGCGGCAAGGGCATCTGCCCGGCCTCGGCAAGGGCCGCGTCGAAGCCGGCGCCCGTGAGGTTGAACGACAGCTCCGCCTGCCCCTCGGCGATCGCCTCGACCCGCGCCGACAGCCGGTCGGAGAGCCGGATCGTCTCGCCCTCCTTCAGCTTTCGAAGCGGCTTGACGAGCGCCGCCCAGCGCCCACCGGGGCGCGGCTCGAGAAGCGTGACCCCGATCTTCGCCACCGCCGGCCCCTGCGCCGTCACCCGTTCGCGCGTGCCCGAAAGGCGGGCGGGGATGACCCTGGTGTCGTTCAGCACCAGCCGGTCGCCGGGGCCGAGAAGGTCTGGCAGGTCGCGGACATGCAGGTCGCGCAGGCGCTCGCCCTCCGCCCCCCCGCTTTCGCCCCCGGCCTCCACGACCAGAAGCCGTGCCGCCGGACGCGGACGGACGGGACGCGTGGCGATGAGCCCTTCGGGCAGGTGGAAATCGAAGTCGCTGAGTTTCATTGGTCGAGCTTCGGCGGTTCGGAGCGGAAGATCTCGCGGAACATCCCCGGCGTCAGGATCGACAGCGGGTTGACGCTGACCCTGGGGTCGTCCGCGGCGCCGGTCATGCGGTAGTTGAAGCCGAAGAGACCCTCGCGCCGCTTCGAGAAGATCTGGCCGATGCCGTTCAGCATGTAGATCGGCGAAATCGTGCCCTGAAGATCGAGCACGGCGCCCTCGGACCGGTAGGTGCCGGCGCCCGAGATGCCGAGGGAGGGGCCGACGGCCGATCCGTCGCGGATCTCCAGCGCCGCGGGGGTCAGCCGGAAATCGCCCGAGACGTCGGAGAACAGAAGCCCCGGCCCGTTGAGCTGGGTCAGAAGCCCCACGACCGAGATGGCGTCGAGCAACTCGGCAAGCGCCGGAACGCCGGTCACGCGGAACTGCCGGATCGAAAGCGTGCCGTCATAGTCGCGCCCCTCTCCGCGCGGCCGCAGCGTCATGTCGAACCGGCCGCCCACCCCCCGGGTGAAAAGCCCCGCTGCCCGGAACGCGGCGCCGGCGTCGTCGCCGAGGATGCGCACCGCGGTGCGGCCCGCCATCGGCACGGCCGCCCCCTGCACCGGGATTTCGCCGTTCACCCGGCCGGTGAAGTCGCCGGTCAGGCCGCCGCGGGTGCCGAACGCGCCGCGAAAGCCGGTGAGCGAAATTCCCTCCGTTACCTGCAACCGGTCGAGCGCGACGCTGAGCGGCCCGCCACCCGCGCCGCCCTCGCCCTGCCCGAAGGTGGCCCCCCTCAGGTCGAGACGGCCCGAGGTGACCGAGACCGCCAGCGGCCGGCCCCTGCCCTGCCCCGTCAGCTCCACCTGCCCCTCGAACCAGTTGCCGATTTTCGCCCGCTGGAGCCGGAGCGCGCCGAGCCCGCCATCGGCGTTGAGCGCGATGCCGCCCTCGGCGAGGAGCCCCGCCGCGGCCAGCCTGACCGCGCCGATCTCGGGCGGCTTGCCGAGCGCGCCGTCAAGGGCGAACTCCCCCTTCGCCGATGCCGCCTTGGTCCAGCCGATTTCCGGGATCCGGAGCGTGAGGCCCGCAAGGTCCGAGGTCAGGTGGAACCGGCCCGGCTCGCCCACCGCGAGGTCAAGCGTGAATACCCCGGTGCCGGTGCCGCTCACCGCCGCCTTGGGCAGGGCCACGCCGAAGGCATCGAGGGTCCGGGGCGACAGTTCCATCGTGCCTTCGGCACGGCTGCGGCCCTTTTCCCCGGGCGCGAAACCCTGCCGCCAGCGCAGTTCCATCGGCACGTCCGACAGGACCGCCGGCCCCCAGATCTCGAGGCCCGTGCGGTCGGCCCTGAGTTGCAACCGCCCCGCCGTCAGCACCCGCCCCGGTGCTATGCGGTCCGAGGTGAGGTCGAAAAGTTCGGCGGTGACGGCGTAGCCCACGTCCTGGGGCCGGATCTTCGGCGCCAGCGTCAGGTCGAGCACCGCCACCGACCGCGCGCGCCCCTCGGCGATGTCCACCGGGCGGCCCGCCTTCTTCAGGAACTCGAACGGCGGCTCGTCCAGAAGCGACAGCGCCCCGGTGATCGTGCTTTCGGTCTTCAGGGTGAAGCGCGCCGGCGCCGGCTTGATCCTGAGGTCGGGGATCGACATCACCGATCCCGCCACGTCGATCCTGCCGCCCGCGGGGGCGGTGACATGGCCGCGGTCGACCACCAGCGTATAGGTGTAATCCTCGATCGTGGCATAGCCCGCACCGTCCTCGATCGGCGGCAGCGTCTTCAGCACCCGCACCTCGGTGTCGCGGAACTCCCAGCCCAGCATGAAGCGCGGCTCGGCGCCCGGGGTCAGCCGGAACGCGGCCTTCACGTCGAAGAGCTCGCTCGTCGCCACGTTCTCCTCGAGCCAGGCGCGGGTCTTCGGCACCGCCGCGACGGGCCAGAGCGCCATCAGCCGCGTGCTGGTGATCGCATCCATATCGGCGTCAAGCCAGACCGCCCAGCCCGCCGGCGCGGCGGTGAAGCTGCCCCGCGCGCCGATCCGGTGTGCGCCGTCGACCAGGACAAGCTGCCCGATGTCGACATGGAACGGGTCGAGCGCGAGGCGGAAATCGAGCGCGCCCTGGCTGATCGCGACAGGGTCGGCGAACAGCCCCTCGGGGTCCGCCTTGAGGTCGGTGATCGCCACCTGCCCCACCAGCGCGTTGGGAAAGGCGCCGTCGAACTCCTTGAGCCAGGCCTTGGCCGAGGCGCGCACGCGCAGCGCCGGCCCGTCGATGGCGACATCGGAAAAGGCCAGCGACGCCCCGGCGGGATCGTAGCTGAGATCGAGCCGGGCGCGGTCGAAGCGCACCGGTTTCGTGTCGGCCGTGGGCCTCAGCGCCCCGGCCCCGATCTCGAGCGTGCCGTCGAGCGGGGCATAGGTTCCGTCGGCCGAGATGCCGGTGGACAGGGCGCCGGAAATCGGCGCGTCGAGCGCCCCGAGCCAGGCAAGTGCGGGCGACTGCGCGGCAAGGTCGCGCGCCGAGACCTCCGCGACGCGCATCGAGACGGTGGCCTCGAGCGAGCCCTTGACGGAGGCGAACGCGATCTGCGCGCGCCCCCGTTTCTGCCCGGCTTCCTCGACCGAGACGCCGAGGTCGATGCCGAGCGTCCGGTCGTCCTGCCTGAGCGCGAGCCATCCCGCCGCCGCGGTCCATTGCCGGCCCGACCGGTCGTCCCGCAGGGTCAGGTCAAGCGACTCGACGGTGATATCCTCGATGCCCCTGAGCGCAGGCGCCTCGAAGGCGTGGTCGATGGCGGCGACGATCTCGGCCGGCTCCAGCGCCTTCGCGGTACCGGGCGCCTCCTGCCCGAGGGTCACGTCGAGACTGCCGTCCGCCAGCCGCCTCAGCGCGATCTGCGCGCCGTAGATCGACAGGCTCCGCGGCTCCAGCCTGCCGCGCAGGACGGGGCTGGCCTTCAGCGTGGCGCGGAGATCGGGCAGCACCGCGATCTGCCGCCCGTCGGGGGCGAAAAGCCCCACGGCCCTCAGGCGCACATGCGGCACGAAACTGCGGTCCACCACCAGTTCCAGCCCGCCCACCTTCGCCGAGACCACACCCGCCAGCGCCTCGTTTGCCCGCGCCTCGACCCTGGCGACCACCCAGCGCGGCGCGGCGATGACATGGCCGGTCAGGCCGAGCACGATGTTGACAAGGATCAGCACCGCGACCAGCGCGATGCCGAACCACAGCCGGGGATGGCGCCCGTGCTGCGGCCCGTGCTGGCGCCCGTGCTGCGGCGGGTGCTGCGGCGGCGCGGCGGCCTCGCCCGTCCTGTCCCCTGTCTCGGTCATCCCCTGCCTCTCCCGGCCGCCGGTGAAGTCTTGCGCGCCCGGCGCGGCTTTCCTTTATCTTTGCCGAAGCCACAGTGAAACACCCGAATGGGTCACGAGGCCCGGATCACAGGAAAGGATGGCGAAGAGATGCTCAGCCAAGGCGATGCCGCCCCCGACTTCACCCTGCCCCGCGACGGCGGGCAACCGGTCACGCTCTCGGCGCTCAGGCCCGCGAAGGTGGTGCTCTACTTCTACCCCAGGGACGATACGCCGGGCTGCACCACCGAGACGCTGGACTTCACCCGGCTGGCCGGGGCGTTCGCCGATGCCGGCGCCGTCGTCATCGGCATTTCGAAGGACAGCGTGAAGGCGCATGACAGCTTCTGCCGCAAGCACGGGCTGGGCGTGATCCTCGTCTCCGACGAAGGCGGCGACACCTGCGAACGCTACGGCGTCTGGGGCGAGAAGAGCCTCTATGGCAAAACCCATATGGGCATCGAACGGTCGACCTTCCTGATCGACGGCGCGGGCAGGATCGCGCGCGTCTGGCCGAAGGTGAAGGTCGCGGGCCATGCCGAGGAGGTTCTGGCGGCGGTGCGCGGATCGTGACCCGCACGCTTGCCGAGATGGCGGTGGAGGTGCTGACCACCGCCGACGGGCGCGGGAAGACTGCGCTCAGCCACGCCCATGCGGCGGCGTGGCGGGCATCGCGCGGGGCGGGCTCGCCCCTTGCCATCGGCCGCGCCGAGCCGCCCCTTCGCCCCGCCCGGCCGGCAAGGCCCGAGCTTCTGCCGCCCCGCGACGTGCCGCGCCGGCGGCCCGGCACGAAGGAGGGCCGGATCGCGCTTCTGCACGCGCTGGCGCATATCGAGCTCAATGCCGTCGACCTGCACTGGGACATCGTCGCCCGCTTCACCGAGGTGAAGATGCCCCTCGGCTTCTACGACGACTGGGTGAAGTCGGCCGACGAGGAATCGAAGCATTTCAACCTGCTCTGCGATTGTCTTGAAAGCCGGGGCAGCTTCTACGGCGCACTGCCGGCGCATGCCTTCATGTGGCGCGCAGCCGAGGACACCGCCCGCGACCTGCTGGGCAGGCTTGCCGTCGTGCCGATGGTGCTCGAGGCGCGCGGGCTCGACGTGACGCCAGGGATGATCGGGATTTTCGACAAGGCCGGCGAGGCCGCCGCTGTCGCCGCGCTCAGGACGATCTACGCCGAGGAGGTGGGTCATGTCGCCTACGGGGTGAAGTGGTTCAACTGGCTTTGCGGGCGCGACGGGATCGACCCGAAGGAGGTCTTCCACGGCCTTGTCCGGCGGTATTTCCACGGCCCCCTGAAGCCCCCCTTCAACGAGGAAAAGCGCGCCGAGGCGGGGCTGCCGCCCGATTTCTACTGGCCGCTCGCCGACGAGGTGGCCGAGGCACCGGGAACCGCGGCATTCCGGTAACGCCGGGAAATTCAAGGCGATAGGCGGGGCCCATCGGCGGGTTTCTGCCGAAAGCGGCGGGTTCCGGCCACCGCGCGCGCCACGGCCGGCGCAAGCCTTGCGGCGTGGGAAGACGGAAGGTATCCCCACGGGGCGGGATCCGTGGGGATGTGTCCCGCCAAATGCGACAACAATCGGGGGATAGGCGTGAAAGCTCGTCTCATTGGCCGTTTCAACGCTGCCTTGGAAAAACGGCTGCCGGAACAGCGCCTTTTCCTGCGCTCGGATTCCGAAACGCGATTCATCCGGCTGAGGCCGATCACCCAGGCGGTGGCGCTTGCGGGTTCGGCGGCGGTCCTGGCCTGGACGATCGTGGCGACGGCGATCCTGCTGATGGATTCGATCGGCTCGGGCAACGCGCGCGAACAGGCACGCCGCGAACAGGCCAACTACGAAAGCCGCCTCGACGCGCTTTCGGCCGAACGCGACCGGCGCGCCGAAGAGGCGGTGGCCGCCCAGGAACGCTTCGCGCTGGCCATGCAGCAGGTCTCGGGCATGCAGTCCGCGCTGCTCGCCTCGGAAGAGCGGCGCAAGGAACTGGAGACCGGCATCGGCGTGATCCAGTCGACGCTGAGGCGCACCATGACCGAGCGCGACGGGGCGCTGTCGCGGGTCACCGAACTGGCGGCGGCCGCGTCCGAAGGGCCTTCGGCGCCCTCCGCCGCGGCAGCGGCCCCCGCCGACACCGCCGACACGCTCGAATTCCTCACCGCGGCGCTCGGCCGCACCGCCGCCGAACGCGACGCGATGGCAGAGCTTGCCGACGCGGCCAAGGCCGAGGCCGACGAGATCGCCTATGACAAGAAGCTTCTGGAAGAACGCCACGACGAAATCTTCACCAGCCTCGAAGAGGCGGTGACGGTCTCGATGGCGCCGCTCGACAAGATGTTCTCCTCGGCCGGGCTCGATCCCGACGACCTGATCGAGGAGGTCCGCCGCGGCTATTCCGGCCAGGGCGGCCCGCTCGGCCCGCTGGCGCCGCTTGCAGGGCCCGGCGGCGACCCGGACAGCGCCCGCGCCGAGCGCATCCTCGAAGGGCTCGACCGGATGAACCTCTACCGGCTGGCGGTGGAAAAGTCGCCCTTCGCGATGCCGCTCCAGACCTCGTTCCGCTACACCTCGGGCTTCGGCCGCCGCTGGGGCCGGATGCACGAGGGCATCGACATGGCCGGCTCGCTCGGCTCGCCGGTCTATGTGACGGCGGAAGGCACGGTGACCCACGCCGGATGGGAATCGGGCTATGGCAACATGGTCGAAGTGCGTCACGACTTCGGCCTCATCACCCGCTACGGCCACCTCTCGAAGGTGCGCGCCGAGGTGGGCCAAAAGGTCTCGCGCGGCGACAGGATCGGTGATATGGGGAATACCGGCCGTTCCACCGGCACCCATCTCCACTACGAGGTGCGTGTGAACGGCTCTGCTGTGAACCCGATGACGTTTATCAAGGCGGCCAACAATGTTTTCTAAAAGCAGGATCAACGAACCCGGTCCCAAGGCGGGCACCCCGACCGAGCAGCCGAAGGCGCCCGAGCCTGCCGCGACGAAGCCTGCGTTCGACTACCTCTCCTCGGCGCCCAAGGCCAAGCCGGGCGTGTCGGTCCTCTCTTCCGACCTCACGATCACCGGCAACGTGAAGACCTCGGGCGACATCCAGGTCGAGGGCGTGGTCGAGGGCGACATCCGCGCGCATCTTCTGACGGTGGGCGAAAGCGCCACCATCAAGGGCGAGATCGTCGCCGACGACATCGTCGTCAACGGCCGGGTGATCGGCCGGGTGCGCGGGCTGAAGGTGCGGCTCACCTCGACCGCGCGGGTCGAGGGCGACATCATCCACAAGACCATCGCGATCGAGAGCGGCGCCCATTTCGAAGGCTCGGTCCAGCGGCAGGAAGACCCGTTGGCGAGCGGCGCGCCACGGATCGCCGTGGCACCGGCCGCCGCCGTCGGGAACTGACGCCGGCAACCAGCGGGCCCCGGAAAAGCGATGTCGTCGAAGGCGCCCTGACGGGCGCCTTTGCGTTTGCGGGTCAATCCGCCAGCAAGCGGCGATACATGTGCCAGGTCGCGTGCCCCAGGACCGGAAGCGCGACGAAGAGGCCCATGAACAGCGGCAGCATCGCCAGGAACAGGACCACCGCGATCACGCCCCCCCAGACCAGCATCACCCCCGGATTGGCGAGGACGGTGCGCGTCGAATGGATCATGGCGGTGACGAAGTCGATTTCCTTTTCCAGAAGAAGCGGCAGGCCGACGACGGTGGTGGCGAAGAGCACGCCGGCAAAGCCCGCGCCGACCGCACTTCCGACAAGAAGCATCAAGGGCCCGTTCCCCTCCAGGAACAGGCTCATCATGTCCTGCGCCGGCCCGAAGGCCCTCAGCCCGATGAAGAGGGCGAAGAGCGCATGGGCGACGAAGACCCAGAACAGGAAGACAACGATGATGACGGCCGCGAGCGCGGGAATCTGGCGGTCCTTCTGCGCGAAGACGACGCCGAGGATCGCGCGCCAGTCCAGCGGCTGACCCTGCTCGATCCGCCGGCTGACCTCGTAGAGCCCGACCGCGGCGAAGGGGCCGAGAAGCGGGAAGCCGACCGCGACGGGGGCAAGCCACCATTGCTGGCCGGCGACGCCGTAGACGCGCCAAAGGATCAGTCCGCCGGCGACATAGACCGCGCTGAAGAACAGCCCGAAGAGCGGCGCTCGCAGGAAATCGCGAAGGCCGAGTGCCAGGACGGCCGGAATGTCCGACATCTCCACCTGCCGGATTTCGGGCAGCGGGTCGGGCCCCCGATGGGTCGCATCCATGACTTCCCCTCCTGTTCGCGGAAGGGAGGCTAAGGCAGGCACGGCCCATGTGACAAGCCGGAACCGTCCCGCCCGCGGGCGGGCTGGAACGGCGGGGCCCGCGGCCCGGGCCCGGCCTCAGTCGTCGGCGCGGGCCTCGGCGCGGCTCTTGCCTTCGACGCCCATCGCGAGCGTCGCTGCCATGAACCCGTCGAGGTCGCCGTCGAGCACGCCCTGGGTGTCCGAGGTCTCGTAGCCGGTGCGCAGATCCTTCACCATCTGGTAGGGCTGGAGCACGTAGGACCGGATCTGGTTGCCCCAGCCGGCATCGCCCTTGGATTCATGGGCCGCGTTGATCGCCGCGTTGCGCTTGTCGAGTTCAAGCTGGTAGAGCCGCGACCTGAGCGCGTTCATCGCGATCTCGCGGTTCTGGTGCTGCGACTTCATCGACGAGGTCACCACGATGTTGGTCGGAAGGTGGGTGATCCTGACCGCCGAGTCAGTGGTGTTTACGTGCTGGCCGCCCGCGCCGGACGAGCGGAAGGTGTCGATCCTGATCTCGTTGTCGGGGATCACGATCTCGATGTTGTCGTCGACGACGGGATAGACCCAGACCGACGAGAACGAGGTGTGCCGCCGCGCCGCCGAATCGTAGGGCGAGATGCGCACCAGCCGGTGGACGCCCGATTCCGATTTCAGCCAGCCGTAGGCGTTCGGCCCGGAAATCTTGTAGGCGGCCGAACGGATGCCCGCCTCCTCGCCCGGGGTCTCGGCCTGAAGCTCGACCTTGTAGCCCTTCCTCTCGGCCCAACGGACATACATCCGCGCCAGCATCGACGCCCAGTCGCAGCTTTCGGTGCCGCCGGCGCCGGCGTTGATCTCGAGGAAGGTGTCGTTGCCGTCCGCCTCGCCGTCCAGAAGCGCCTCAAGTTCCTTCGCGCCGGCGAAATCCTTCAGCGCCTTGAGCGAGGCCTCGGCGTCGGCAACGATGTCCTTGTCGCCCTCCATCTCGCCCAGTTCGATCAGCTCGACATTGTCCTTCAGGTCGCGCGCGATCCGGCGGTAGGTCTCGACCGCATCCATCAGCATCTGCCGCTCGCGCATCAGCTTCTGGGCGCGCGCCGGGTCCGCCCACAGATCGCCGTCCTCGATCATCGCGTTCATCTCTTCAAGGCGATGGGGCGCCGTCTCCCAGTCCATCCGCTGGCCGAGGAGCTTCAGCGACTTCCCGACCGCCTCGACCACATTTTCCATCTCGGCGCGCATGGGCCGTCGTCCTTCCGTCGATTGCTGCGCGTAGATAGTCGAGCCGGCCCGCGCGGGCAAGGGTGGGGCGGGTCGGGCGGGCGGGGGGGGGGGGCGGCCCGGCCCCGGTGGCGGAAACCGCCGCGGCGCGGGTCGCAAGCGGAACGGACCCCGGCGCGCGGCCGCGCCATGCTCGGCCTCGAGGGGAGAGCGCCGCCATGACCGACCACTACCGCGACCGCCGCAAGATCGACCCGACGCGGGGGGACCGCCTGCCAGACGGCACGCCCAACGACAACGACCGGGTGGAGATCGGGCCGACGCAGCTCGCCTTCCGGGAATGGGAAGCGGCGGGGCTGGTGCCGCCCGACCTGCCGGCGATGCGGGAGTTCCGCTGGCGGCGGCTGACCGACGCCATCGTCGCCCGCGGCTGGGGCGGCCTGCTGATGTTCGATCCGCTGAACATCCGCTACGCCACCGACACCACCAACATGCAGCTCTGGAACGCGCACAACCCGTTCCGCGCCTGCCTTCTGTGCGCCGACGGGCACATGGTGATCTGGGAATACAAGAACGCGCCGTTCCTCGTCTCGTTCAACCCTCTGGTGAAGGAAATCCGCGCCGGTGCCTCGTTCTTCTACGCCGTCTCGGGCGACCGCGGCGAAGCCGACGCCGCCTCCTTCGCCGGGCAGGTGGAGCAGGTGATGCGGGCGCACGCCGGCGCCAACCGCCGGCTCGGCGTCGACAAGATCCAGATCCACGGGCTCAGGGCGCTGGAACGCGCGGGATTCGAGGTGATGGAGGGCGAGGAACTGACCGAGCGCACCCGCGCGATCAAGGGAAAGGACGAGATCCTCGCGATGCGCTGCGCCCACCACGCCTGCGAGGCGGCGATCTCCGAAATGGAGGCGTTTACCAGAGAAAACGTACCGAAAGGCAGCGTCAGCGAGGATGACATCTGGTCAGAATTGCATAAAGGCAACATCCGGCGTGGCGGCGAGTGGATCGAGACCCGGCTTCTGGCTTCCGGGCCCCGGACCAATCCGTGGTTTCAGGAATGCGGGCCGCGGATCGTCCGGGAAAACGAGATCGTCGCCTTCGATACCGACCTGATCGGGTCCTACGGCATCTGCATCGACATCTCCCGCACCTGGTGGGTGGGCGACGCCCGCCCCTCCAATGCGATGATCTCGGCGATGAACCACGCGCTTGACCACATCCGCGACCATCAGGCGCGGCTCAGGCCGGGCGTATCGATCCGCGAACTGGTGTTCGAGGGGCACCGGCTGGAGGACCAGTACTGGGCGCAGAAATATTCCTGCAAGATGCACGGCGTCGGGCTTTGCGACGAATGGCCCTATGTCCCCTACCCCGATGCCTGGGCCGAGGGCGCCTTCGACCACGCGATCGAGGAGGGCATGGTGATCTGCACCGAGGCACTGGTCAGCCCCGAGGGCGGCGATTTCTCGATCAAGATCGAGGATCAGGTACTGATCACCGCCACCGGCTGCGAGAACCTGACGACCTATCCGTTCGACCCGAGGCTGACCGGCGAGATCTGACCCGGATCAGTCGGCCCAAGATCAGTCGGCCCAAGATCAGTCGGCCACGAACCCGGCCACCTTGTGGTTGCCGTCGCAATAGGGCTTGTTCGCCGACTGGCCGCAGCGACAGAGGAACACCTGGCGGGTCCGGTTGACGGCGCGTCCGGTGCCGGACACGATTTCGAGGTTTCCCACCACCTTCAGGGGCCCGTTCGGCTGCGGCTGGAGGTCGACCGGACCGTTGCGCACTTCAAGCGGCGGTGTGTCCTTCGCAGCGGGCTCGCCGGTCGCGGTGAAACCGGCCCTGGCATGGGAGTTGTCGCAATAGGGCTTGTTCTTCGACAGGCCGCAGCGGCAGAGCGTGGCCCGCACGGTGTCGTGGGGCTGTCCGCGCAGCAACAGCTCCGCCTCGAAGGCCAGGGGGCCGTTCTCGCGGACATGAACCGTGTTGACCACGGGCGGCAGGTTCGACCCGGCGACCGCGCCGCCGCCAACCCGCTCCACCCGGATCGCGCCGGAGGGGCACATCTGGCCGATGCGGATCACCTCGTCCGCGGGGGCGGCATCGGGGCGAATCCACTCGCCCTTGACGTTCGGCACGAAGACCTCGGGGTGGCGCAGGACGCAGTTGCGCGAATGGACGCAGCGTTTGCCGTCGAAATGGACGATCACCTCGCGCCCGGCCACGGTCTCGGTCATGATTGGTTCCCCCTTTGACTCGTCGATCCATGCTCGACGCTGGGTGTGCGCCGGTCAAGCGCGACGGTAGGTCGATCGCATCGTATAATCCTTCCGCGGTCCGACCACCGTCCAATCCGCCCGCCACTCCGGCCAGCGGGCGAAGTCGTAGCGCACGCGGTAGTCGTCTGGGTCGCACCAGTGCTGCGCCTCCGGCTCGGCCGGATCGAAGTCGTGGAACGGCCGCCCGTCGCCGTGGTCGACGACGATGCGGCCCGCCTCCTCGCGCCAGAGGTAGTCGCGGACGGCCACAACCCCCGACCCCGCGCCGAGCCACAGCCGCCCCTCCTCGCGGTAGGCGAGCCCCTGCGGCACCGGGCGGAACTCGGCCACACCCTCGAACCAGCCGGCCACGCCGCCCTGCCGGTCGTCGATCCGCCGCGCGATCCGCCAGCGCCCCGCGAAATCCTCAAGCCGCACCGCCCGTCCCCGTTGCATCCGCACCCGCCGCCCCGCCATAGTGCCGCGACCGGCCCGCCCTTGCCAGAGCCATGCCCGACCCGACCGCCCATCTTCTGACCTGCATCCGCAACGAAGGCCCGTTCCTGCTGGAATTCGTGGCCCACCACCTCGTCCTCGGCTTCGACCGCATCTTCGTCGCGGCCAACGATTGCGACGACGGCTCGGTGCGGCTTCTCCGGGCGATGCAGGCGGCGGGCCATGTCGGCTTCGTCCAGCACCGGGTGGCGCCGGGCAAGGTGCCGCAGGCGGAAGGCTACGCGCGGCTGCGCGAACGCTTCGACGTGGACGCGGCCGACTGGCTGATGATGCTCGATGTAGACGAGTTCCTCAACGTCCATGCCGGCGATCATACGCTCAAGGCGCTTCTCGCCGCGGCGCCGGACGCCGTGGACGTGATCGCACTCAACGCCATGACCTTCGGGCCGGGAGAGGAGACGCGCTGGCGCCCCGGCCCCGTCACCGCGATGCTCCTCGACCGCCTGCCCGAGCATCACAGGGCCAACGGCGCCTTGAAGACGCTGAGCCGCAGCCCCGCCCTTTACGGCGCGATCCACAACCATTCGCTCACCCGCTACCGCGGCCCGAAGGCGCGGCTGACGGTAATGCGGGGGGATGGAACGCTGCGCGAGATCGATGCGGCGGCGGCGCTCTGGCGCGAGTTGCGTCACGTCCCACGCGCCGAGATCCGCCATGCGCTCGCGCAGTACAACCACTATGCGGTCAAGACGCCCGACGCCTACCGCCTGCGCCAGTCGCGCGGCCGCGGCGCCGCCCCGATGGGCGAGCCCAACCTGCGCCACGACGCGGCCTATTTCGCCGACCGCGCGCAGGGCGCTGCCATCCGCGACACCTCGATCCTGCGGTATCGGCAGGCGGTGGTGGCGAAGATGGCCGAGCTTCTCGCCGACCCGGAGATCCGGCGCTGGCACGCCCGTGCCGAACAGAGCTTCGCCCGCCGCCTCGCGGCTCTTCCGTCCGCGGGCTGACCGGCGCCCGCCTTGCCAGCGGCACCGCTGCGGTCTAAGGGACGCGCGCGCCCCCTGCCAGCGAAGGAAGCCCGATGATCCCCCGCTATTCCCGCCCCGAGATGGTCGCCATCTGGTCGCCCGAGACCAAGTTCCGCATCTGGTTCGAGATCGAGGCCCATGCCTGCGACGCACAGGCGGCGCTTGGCGTGATCCCGAAGGCGAATGCGGAAGCGGTCTGGAAGGCGAAGGATGTGGAGTTCGACGTCGCCCGCATCGACGAGATCGAGGCGGTGACCAAGCATGACGTGATCGCCTTCCTCACCCATCTGGCCGAACACATCGGCGCCGAGGACGCGCGCTTCGTCCATCAGGGCATGACCTCCTCGGACGTGCTCGACACCACGTTCAACATCCAGCTCGTGCGCGCCACCGATATCCTGCTGGCCGACCTGGACCGGGTGCTGGCGGCGTTGAAGGCCCGTGCCCATGAGCACAAGGACACGATCCGGATCGGCCGCAGCCACGGCATCCATGCCGAACCGACAACGATGGGCCTGACCTTCGCGCGGTTCTATGCCGAGCTGAAGCGCGGTCGCCAACGGCTTGAGAACGCACGGAAAGAGGTGGCCACAGGCGCGATTTCCGGCGCCGTCGGCACCTTCGCCAACATCGACCCCTTCGTCGAGGAACACGTCTGCAAGATGATGGGCCTGACGCCGGAGCCGATCAGCACCCAGGTGATCCCGCGCGACCGGCACGCGATGTTCTTCGCCACGCTCGGCGTCATCGCCTCCTCGATCGAGAACATCGCCACCGAGATCCGTCACATGCAGCGGACCGAGGTGCTGGAGGCCGAGGAATATTTCTCGCCCGGCCAGAAGGGGTCGAGCGCGATGCCGCACAAGCGCAATCCGGTGCTGACCGAGAACCTGACCGGCCTCGCGCGGCTGGTGCGCAGCGCGGTGACCCCGGCACTGGAGAACGTGGCGCTCTGGCATGAGCGCGACATCAGCCATTCGAGCGTCGAGCGCGCGATCGGCCCGGACGCGACGGTCACGCTCGACTTCGCGCTGAACCGGCTGGCGGGCGTGATCGGGAAGCTGGTGATCTATCCCGAGACCATGCTGAAGAACCTCAACAAGTTCAAGGGGCTGGTGATGAGCCAGCGGGTGCTCCTGGCACTGACGCAGGCGGGCGTGTCGCGCGAGGACGCCTATCGGCTAGTGCAGCGGAACGCGATGAAGGTCTGGGAGAAGGGCGCCGACTTCAAGACCGAGCTTCTGGCCGACCCCGAGGTGACGGCGGCGCTGTCGCCGGCGGAAATCGAGGAAAAGTTCGACCTCGGCTACCATACCAAACACGTCGACACGATCTTCGCCCGCGTCTTCGGCGGCTGAGGCCACACGATTGCGTGAAACGCGGCGTTTCCCGCGCGGAAACGCTTGCCGCGCGGCGGGCCGGGCTGGCACCCTCTTGCCAGCCAACAGGAGGATGCCATGCCGATCAGGATGATTGCCGTCGCCCTCGCCCTTCTCGCCGGAGCAGCCCCCGTCCTTGCGCAGGGCTGCGGCCACGACCGGCAGGCCCAGATCAGTTGCGCCGAGGGCCAGAGCTGGGACGCCACCGCCCAGAAATGCGTCACCGTCGGAAGCTGAGCGAAGCCCGCGTAACCGCCGCTTAACCGCTTTCCCGGATTCTGCCGCGACACGCAGAGTCCGGAGCGTTCGATGACGGCCCTTCCCATGCCTGTCGCCGCTGGCATCCCAGCCCCCGCCCAACGGCAAGCCGGCGCCCCGCGGTCGCCCGGGGCTGGCGGTGCCGGCCTGACCGGACGCCAGAAGGCCGCGATCATCGTGCGCCTTCTCCTCTCCGAAGGTGACAGCTTGCCGCTCCGCGCCCTGCCCGATCACATGCAGGCGGCGCTGACCGAACAGATCGGCGCCATGCGCACCGTCGACCGCACCACGCTCGAGGCGGTGGTGGAGGAGTTCATCGCCCAGCTCGACTCGATCGGCCTCAGCTTCCCCGGCGGCATCGACGGGGCGCTCCACATGCTCGACGGGCACATTTCCGCCACCGCCGCCAGCCGGCTGAAGCGGCTCTCCGGCGCCTCGTCGAAGGCCGACCCCTGGGACCGGATCGCCGCGCTGGAGATCGAGAAGCTCCTGCCCGTGCTGTCGGAGGAAAGCCCCGAGGTCTGCGCGGTGATGCTGTCCAAGCTGCCGGTGTCGCGCGCGGCCGAGCTTCTCGGCCGCCTGCCGGGAGAGCGGGCGCGGCGCATCGCCCATGCGGTCGGCCAGACCGGGAACATCGACCCCGAGACGGTGCGCCGGATCGGCCTCGCGCTTGCCGCGCAACTGGAATCGCAGCCGCTGCGCGCCTTCGAGGCCGAACCGCACGAACGGATCGGGGCGATCCTGAACGCCTCGCCGGCGGCGACGCGGGACGAGGTGATGGAGGGGCTCGCGGTCGCCGACGAAGGCTTCGCGCGCCAGGTGCGCAAGGCGATCTTCACCTTCGCCGACATCGCCGGGCGGATCGAGGGGCGCGACATTGCGAAGGTGATCCGCAGCGTCGAACAGGCGCGCCTCGTCACCGCGCTGGCCGGCGCCGTGGCCGAGGCGGATGCCGCCTCGGCCGAGTTCATCCTCGCCAACATGTCCCAGCGCATGGCCGCGACGCTGCGCGAGGAGATCACTGAGCGCGGCAAGGTGCGCGAGAAGGACGCCGAGGCGGCGATGACCGAGATCGTCGCCGCGATCCGCGAACTCGTCGACGCGGGAGAGATCACGCTGCGCCAGGCGGAGGAGGGAGAGGAGGGCTGAGCCCCCGCACCCCCCGCACCGCAGGCGGGCAGGGTGGACGGGGCGCCTCCCCCGACCCCGCGCTTGAGATCGCCGCCCCGCGCCTCTATGTCTGGCGCCGGAAGCGCGGGCCCAGCGGGCAGGCCCCGGCGCGGATCACGGGAACGCGATGGCCGACCCCGAGCAGGCGAAACCGACGCTGTCCGACCGGCTTACCGACGCCGGGTTCCGGGCGATCCTGGGGCTTGCGCGCGCGCTTCCCTATCGCGCCCGCGTGCCGG
Source organism: Albidovulum sp. (assembly GCA_030837785.1). Lineage (GTDB taxonomy): Bacteria > Pseudomonadota > Alphaproteobacteria > Rhodobacterales > Rhodobacteraceae > Albidovulum. Next base: position 57,539 of record JAUQYA010000019.1, on the reverse strand, counting down.
TCGCGGGCTGGATCGTCTCGCGGCTTGTCGCTCCCCTCGCCGGGTGGCGGCGGCGCATCCGCGACAACCTCGCTCTGGTCTGCCCCGACCTGCCGCGCGCCGAGGTCGATCGGCTGGTCCGCGCGGTGCCCGACAACGTCGGCCGCACGATGATCGAGCTTTACTCGGGCAAGGATTTCCTCGCCCGCGCCCGCGACCTGCCGATCACCGGCCCCGGCGCCGCAGCGCTTGCCGCCGCCCACCGCGAGGGGCGGCCGATGATCCTCGCCACCGGGCATTTCGGCAACTACGACGTGGCGCGGGCGGCGCTGATCGCGCGGGGCTACCGGGTCGGCGCGCTCTACCGGCCGATGAAGAACCCGCTCTTCAACGCCCATTACCTCGCCGCGATCTCGGCCATCGGCACGCCGCTTTTTCCGCGCGGCAAGCCCGGCATGGCGGCGATGGTGCGGTTCCTGAAGTCGGGGGGGATGCTCGGGCTTCTCATGGACCAGCACATGCGGCACGGCGCGGCGACCACGTTCTTCGGCCACACCGCCTTCACCGCCACCTCGGCGGCCGACCTCGCGCTGCGCTACGGCGCCGAGATCGTTCCGATCTACGGCGTCCGCCGCGACGACGGGATCAGTTTCGACATCGTGACCGAGGCGCCGATCCCGCATTCGGACGCCGCGACGATGACCCAGGCGATCAACGACAGCCTCGAGCGGGTCGCGCGCGCCCACATGGACCAATGGTTCTGGATCCATCGCCGCTGGAAATGACCGCCGCCGTCACCGCATCATGTACCAGGCGAAAAGCCGCTCGAACCGGCCGCCGGTCCGGCCGAGCGGAATGAGGCTGCGGAGGGGTTCGTCATAGACCCCGCGCGCGTGGCTCATCGCCTCGAACCCCTCGCGGCCGTGATAGGCGCCGATGCCGCTGGCGCCCACCCCGCCGAACGGCAGGCTGTCGACGGCGTAATGCGTCATCGCCCCGTTCACCGTGACGTTGCCGCTGAGGGTGCGGGCAAGTGCCCGCGCCCGCCCCTCGGCTCCGCCGTAGTAGTAGAGCGCGAGCGGCCGCGGGCCTTCGGCGATCCCGGCCAGCGCCGCATCGAAGCTCGCATAGGTCACGACCGGCAGGAGGGGGCCGAAGATTTCCTCGCGCATCAGGCCGCAGTCGGGGGGAAGGCCGGTCACCACCGCTGGCGGCACCTCGCGGCCCTGCCCTGCGTTCCGGCCGATCACATGCAGGGCTGCGCCGCCCGACGCCGCCTCGGCCAGAAGCGCCCTGAGGCGGCGGGCCTTGGCGGCGTCGATGATCCGCGTCATCCGCGCGCCGCCGGCAAACGCGCGCTCCAGCTCCGCGACGAGGCGTGCCACGAAAGCCGCGGCGTCGTCCTCGTGCACCAGCACATGGTCCGGGGCGATGCAGGTCTGCCCGGCATTGGCGATCTTGGCCCAGGCGATGTCACGCGCGGCCTTGGCGAAATCGGCATCGCGGCCGAGGATCGCCGGCGACTTGCCGCCCAGTTCCAGCGTCACCGGCACGAGGTTTTCCGCCGCCGCCCGCATCACCTTGCGCCCGACCGCGGTCGAGCCGGTGAAGACGAGATGGTCGAAGGGCAGGCCCGCGAAGGCCGCCCCGGTCTCCGGCCCGCCCTCGACCACCGCCACCTCGTCGGGGGCGAAGGTCTCGGCCAGCATCGCGGCCATCGCGCGGGCCGAGGCGGGGGCAAGCTCGGACGGTTTCAGCATCGCCCGGTTGCCGGCCGCGAGCGCCGTTGCCAGCGGGATCAGCGAGAGCCCGAAGGGATAGTTCCAGGGCGTCATGATGCCGACCACGCCCTTCGGCTGGCGGATCACCCGCGCCCGCCCGGGCCAGAGGGTGACCGGGACGCGCCGCCGTTCGGGGCGCATCCAGCGGCCGAGATTGCGCGCGAGGTAGCCGGCGGCCTGCACCACCGGGCCGAGATCGAGGATGACCGTTTCCTCCGCCCGCCTGCGGCCGAAATCCTCGGCCGCGGCGCGGACGAAGTCACCCTTGCGGGCCCGCACCGCCGCCTTCAGGCGCGCGAGGTCGGCGCGCCGTGCGGCGAGATCGGGCGGGTCGGCGGCAAGGAAGCCCCGCCGCAGCACCTCCAGCAGGTCCATGAGCCGCGCGGCCTCGCCGCCGCCGATCCCGTCCGTCATCGCCGCCTCCGCCCGGTTGCGGGGCAAGCGAGCCACCGCGGCGCGGCGCTGTCAACCCGGGCGGCTAGCGCAACGCTTCGGCCGCGAGGATCGGCCCGGGGCCCGGTTCCTGCACGATCACGGCGACCGAATCGCCTCCCGGCGCCTCGAGCGTCAGCGTCAGGTCGGCCCGGCCGTCCCAGTCCGCAACCGGGGTCCAGGCCGTGACGATGTTGGCATAGTCGATGGCCCGCCCGGCGTTTTCGCCGAGCACGATCTCGACCCGCTCGCGGGCACGGTAGCGCACCAACTGGACGACGGCGCCGCGCGGCAGCACCGCTGCGGCACGGGCGCGCACCTGCACCTGCCCCCCGGTCCGGGCGAGGTCGAGGGTGACCGGCGCCGGCGCCGCGCCATAGCGGCGGACCAGCGCGTCGACCTCCTCGGCGCGGATGCCCACGACATGATCCATCCCGCCCACGATCATCTGTGGCGTGTAGACCGTCGAGGCACCGGCGGCCTGCGCATAGGCGCGCTGGCGTCTGGAATAGGCCGGGTCGGCGAAGGTGTCCTTCCAGCCGATGTAGTCCCAGTAGTCGACATGCAGCGCCAGCGCGATCACGTCGTCGCGCGCCGCAAGCCCGGCCAGGACGGCATCGGCCGGCGGACAGGAGGAACAGCCCTGAGAGGTGTAAAGCTCGACCACCACCGGCCCGCCGCCGGCGGTCTGGCCAAGGCCTTGTCCGGCGATGGCGAGCCAGAGGCCCATCGCGGCGCAGAGCTTCCGTCGCATGTTCGGCACGATCCCCTTTCTGTCCTTCCTAGTCCAAGCGGGCGGGGTTCGCCAATCAAGGAATTGCGACGGCGGTGTGAGACGCCCGGCCTCTTGCGAGAAACTGTGCACAATGGTATACAAATGCCGTCAACATCCTTGAATGCCCGCTGGCCTTGCGGCATTAGGCGTGCGAACCGACCACCGAGCCAGCCCACCCCGAAGGGAGATTCCCATGCCCATCGTTACCGGACAGGATACCGCCAAGACGCGCAAGACGCTGTCGGTCGACGGCCAGACCATCGCCTACTACTCGATCCCCGCCGCCGAGGCCGCGGGCCTTGGCGACTTCTCGAAGCTGCCCGCCGCGCTCAAGGTCGTGCTCGAGAACATGCTCCGGTTCGAGGATGGCGGCCGCACCGTCTCGGTCGACGACATCAAGGCGTTCTCCGACTGGGGCAGGATGGGCGGCAAGAACCCGCGCGAGATCGCCTACCGCCCGGCCCGCGTGCTGATGCAGGACTTCACCGGCGTTCCGGCGGTCGTCGACCTCGCCGCGATGCGCGACGGGATCAAGGCGCTTGGCGGCGATGCGCAGAAGATCAACCCGCTGAACCCGGTCGACCTCGTCATCGACCATTCGGTGATGGTCGACGAATTCGGCACGCCACGCGCCTTCCAGATGAACGTCGACCTGGAATACGAACGCAACATGGAACGCTACGTCTTCCTGAAATGGGGCCAGAACGCATTCCAGAACTTCCGCGTGGTGCCACCCGGCACCGGCATCTGCCACCAGGTCAACCTCGAATACCTCGCCCAGACGGTCTGGACCGACACCGACCAGGACGGCCTGACGATAGCCTATCCCGACACGCTCGTCGGCACCGACAGCCACACCACGATGGTCAACGGCCTTGCCGTCCTCGGCTGGGGCGTCGGCGGGATCGAGGCCGAGGCCGCGATGCTCGGCCAGCCGGTCTCGATGCTCATCCCCGAGGTCGTCGGCTTCAGGCTGACGGGCCGGATGATGGAGGGCGCGACCGCCACCGACCTCGTGCTGAAGGTGGTCGAGATGCTGCGCAAGAAGGGCGTGGTCGGTAAGTTCGTCGAATTCTACGGCGACGGGCTCGACCACCTGCCGCTGGCCGACCGGGCGACGATCGGCAACATGGCGCCCGAATACGGCGCCACCTGCGGCTTCTTCCCGATCGACGCCGAGACGCTGCGCTACCTCAGGAACACCGGGCGCGACGAGGCGCGGATCGCGCTGGTCGAGGCCTATGCCAAGGAAAACGGCATGTGGCGCGGCCCGGACTACGCGCCGATCTACACCGACACGCTGCATCTCGACATGGCAGAGATCGTGCCGGCGATCTCGGGTCCGAAGCGGCCGCAGGACTACACGCCGCTGAACCTCGCGGCGCGGTCGTTCTATCACACCGTCGCCGATTATCGCGGCATCGACATGACGGTGGCGGCCAGCGGCATGGTCGCCGAGGGCGGCGGCGTGATCGCCCCGGCGCAGGACGCCCGCAAGACCGCCGCCGTCGCCGGCCGCGACTTCACGCTGCGCGACGGGTCGGTGGTGATCGCGGCGATCACCTCCTGCACCAACACCTCCAACCCCTACGTGATGATCGGCGCCGGGCTTCTGGCGCGCAAGGCGCGGGCCCTCGGCCTCTCGCGCCAGCCCTGGGTCAAGACCTCGCTCGCCCCGGGCAGCCAGGTCGTCGGCGAATACCTTCGCGCCTCGGGCCTCCAGGAGGATCTCGACGCGCTCGGCTTCAACCTTGTCGGCTACGGCTGCACCACCTGCATCGGCAACTCCGGCCCGCTGGAGCCGGAAATCTCCAAGGCGATCGCCGAGAACGACCTCGTCGCCGTCTCGGTCCTCTCCGGCAACCGCAACTTCGAGGGGCGCATCAGCCCCGACGTGCGGGCGAACTACCTCGCCTCGCCGCCGCTCGTCGTCGCCTATGCGATCGCCGGCGACATGAACCTCAACCTGACCCGCGATCCGATCGGCACCGCGAAGGACGGCTCGCCGGTCTATCTCAAGGACATCTGGCCCTCCAACAACGACATCGCGGAGATCGTCCACGAGGTCGTCACCCGCGAGGCGTTCCGCAAGAAATATGCCGATGTGTTCAAGGGCGATGCGCGCTGGCAGGGCGTGCAGGTGACGGAATCGGAAACCTACGACTGGCCGCCCAGTTCGACCTACATCCAGAACCCGCCCTATTTCCGCGGCATGTCGAAGGAAAAGGGCGCGATCCGCGACATCGAGGGTGCCCGCATCCTCGCGCTGCTCGGCGACATGATCACGACCGACCACATCAGCCCGGCCGGGTCGTTCAAGCCGACCACCCCCGCGGGCCGCTATCTGACCGAGCGCGGGGTGGAGCCGCGTGACTTCAACAGCTACGGCTCGCGCCGCGGCAACCACGAAGTGATGATGCGCGGCACCTTCGCCAACATCCGCATCCGCAACGAGATGCTGGACGGGGTGGAAGGCGGCTACACGCTCGGCCCCGACGGCACGCAAACGTCGATCTTCGACGCGGCGATGGCCTACCAGGCCGCCGGCGTGCCGCTGGTGGTGATCGGCGGCGTCGAATACGGCGCCGGCTCCAGCCGCGACTGGGCGGCCAAGGGGACCAGCCTTCTGGGCGTCAAGGCGGTGATCGCGGAATCGTTCGAGCGCATCCACCGGTCGAACCTCGTCGGCATGGGGGTGATCCCCTTCGAGTTCGTCGAGGGAGAGACCCGCAAGACGCTGGGGCTCAAGGGCGACGAGGTGATCTCGATCCAGGGGCTCGCTGGCGGGCTGAAGCCGCTCGCGCTCGTGCCCTGCACGATCGGCTATGCGGACGGCACCGAGAAGACGATCAATATCCGGTGCCGGATCGATACCGAGGTGGAGATCGACTACGTCGAGAACGGCGGCGTGCTGCACTACGTCCTGAGGAACCTGGCCCGGGACTGAGCCCGCCCTTCAACGGCATCCAGCGCCCCGTCCGGCTCCGCCCGGGCGGGGCGTTCCCTTGCCGGATGCCGGCCAGGTGATTCCCCGCCCTGCCCGGCCGATTGATCGGCGGCAGGAAATGATCCCTGCGCTTCTCCATGCTTGTCGCGAAGTGTGCGAATGCGGCCGGAACAAGGCATTCAAAAACAACCATATTTCATGGGGGTTTTGTGAAAGACGCGATCTGCCGGGTTTCCCGGCGGGGCCCTCCGGGCTATTACGGAGGCATGAGATCAGGGCTAGGGAAATTCCATTTCACGCCGAGCATGCCGCTTCTCGAGGCGGCGGCGCTGCTGATCCTGATCGTCGCTTCGCAATGGCGTTGACGGCGGGGCCGCCGCGGGCTTAAGCAGCTATTCCGCGGCGGCCCGTTCCATCGCCGGCCGGATCTCGGTTTCCAGGATCTGCGCGGTGATCGGGCCGGGGAAGCGCAGCACGACCTTGCCCGCCCCGTCGATGACAAAGGTCTCGGGCACACCGTAAAGACCCCAGTCGATGCCCATGCGGCCGCTCTCGTCGGCGCCGATCTTCGCGTAGGGATTGCCAAGCTCGGCGAGGAAGCCCAGCGCCTTGTCGGGCTTGTCCTTGTAGTTGACGCCGAGGATGGTCACGCCTTCGGCCTTCAGCCGGTCGAGGTTCGGATGCTCGGCCCGGCAGGGGGCGCACCAGCTGGCCCAGAAGTTCACCAGCTTGACCTTGCCGTCCCGCAGGTCGGCATCGGCGAAGACCGGATGGTCGCCGAGCGGCGCCAGCGCCACGGCCGGCGCTTGCCTGCCCTGAAAGGCCGAGGGCAGCGCGTTCGGGTCCTCGCGGTTCATCCCCCAGATGAACATCGCGGCGAGGCCGGCGAAGATCGCCGGCGGCAGGATCATCAGCGGCGAGAGCCTAGCCATGCCGTCCCATCCGCCGTTCCTGCTCCTCCAGCCGCCGCCGCATCCGCGCACCCTTGCGCAAGGTCACCCAGACCAGCCCGAGAAGAAGCACGATCGTCACCCCGTAGGCGCCGAGCACGGTGCCCGCATATTTGCCGAGGTCGACCATCAGGCAAGCCTTTCCCGCGCCTCGAGTGCCCGGAGCCGTCGCGAACGGATTTCCGTTCGCGTCCTCAGCAGAACGAGCGTCACGAAGAGAAGCACGAAGCCCGCCATCGTCAGCCACAGGGGCCAGGCGAAGACATCGGCCACATGTTCCTCGGCATCGAGCGAGAGCGAGGCGCCCTGGTGAAGGCCCTGGTTCCAGAACAGCACCGCGTAGCGGCTAAGGAGCGCGAAGACCGAGCCGACGAGGCAGAGGACCGAGGTCAGGTCGGCGGCGGTGTCGGGGTCCTCCACCGCCTCCCAGAGCGCGATGTAGCCGAGGTAGAAGAGGAAGAGGATCAGGAAAGAGGTGAGCCGGGGGTCCCAGGCCCACCAGGTGCCCCACATCGGCTGGCCCCAGATCGCCCCGGTGAAGAGCGCGATCAGCGTCATCGTCATGCCGATCGGTGCCGCCGCCTTGGCGGCAAGGACCGAGACATGGTGGCGGCGGATGAGCCAGATCAGCGAGGTGACCAGCATCATCGCCCAGGCGTTGATCGCCATCATCGCCGAGGGAACGTGGATATAGATGATCTTGACCGTGGAGCCTTGGCGGAAGTCGTCGGGGGTGAAGAAGAACCCCCAGACGAGGCCGGTGAGAAGCGTGACGACCGCCAGCCCCGTGACCCAGGGCAGGGCCCAGGACGAGGTCTGCATGAACTTCTTGGGGTTTGCATATTCCCAGATCGACATGGCGGCCTAGCTATTCCCTCGGACATGCGCGCTCAAGTGTCTTAGCACGGGGCGGCCTAGCGCAGATTGACGCGGATTGCCGCAGCCGCGGCGAAGGGCAGGATCGCCGTCGCCCCGGCGGTGATGCCGGCCAGCATGAGAAGCGGCGTCGCGGCAGAAAGCCCCTCGGCCCCGCGCCGCACCGCCTCGGCGCCGAAGATCAGCGTCGGGATGTAGAGCGGCAGGACGAGGAGCGACAGGAGAAGCCCGCCCCGCTTCAGCCCCACCGTCAGCGCCGCGCCGAAGCTGCCGATCATCGACAGCGCGGGCGTGCCGAGAAGGAGCGAGAGCGTGAGCCAGGAATAGCCCGGCCCCGGCAGGTTGAGAAGCACGCCGAGGACCGGCGCCGCGGCGGTCAGCGGCAGGCCGGTGGTCAGCCAGTGCGCCGCGGCCTTCACCGCGACGACGCCTTCGAGCGGGATCGGCGCGGTAGCGAGGAGGTCGAGCGAGCCGTCGTCGCGGTCGAGCGCGAAGATGCGGTCGAGCGAGAGGAGGCAGGCGAGAAGCGCGCCGACCCAGAGGATGCCCGGCGCGATCCGGCCGAGCGTGGCGCCCTCGGGCCCGACGCCGAAGGGGACGAGCACGGTGACGATGAGGAAGAAGGCGAGGCTGAGGCCGAAACCGCCGCCGGCGCGGGTGGCGAGCCTGAGGTCGCGGAGGAGGAGCGCTAGCATGGCGGGGCGTTCCTCGGGCCGGAAGCCCCGGGGCGCTGCCCCGGACCCCGGGGTAGTGTCGCAACGAAGATGCCGAAGGTCATGCGAAGGCCCCTTCGAAGGGCGCATCGAACCCGCCGCCCTGCCCCGGTGCCGGCGGCTTCGCGCGGCAGGGCGCGAGGTCGAGCGTGGCGGCCTCGGCGAGGCCGAGGTCGATATGGGTGGCCATCAGCGCCGCGCCGCCGCGGCCGAGATGGGCGCGGACGGCGGCGGCGAAGAGCCCGACCGAGGCGGCGTCGAGCGAGACGGTGGGTTCGTCGAGAAGCCAGAGCCTGCGCCCGGTGACGAGAAGGCGGGCGAGCCCGAGGCGGCGCTTCTGCCCGGCCGAGAGGTTTTGCGCCGGCCGGTCGGCCAGCGCCGCGAGGTCCATCGCCGCCATCGCGGAGGCGATGTCGCCCTGTCCGTAGATGCGGGCCCAGAACGCGAGATTCTCGGCCACGCTCAGCGTCGCCTTCAGCCCGTCGGCATGGCCGGCGTAGGCCGCGCCCTCGGGCGGCAGCACGACCCGGCCCGCGGCGGCGGGCTGGAGCCCCGCCACGCAGCGCAGCAGCGTGGTCTTGCCGATGCCGTTCGGCCCGCGCAGGATCAGCGCCTGCCCCGCAGCAAGCGTGAGCGCCACCCCCTCGAGAAGCGCGATCCCGCCGCGGGCGACGGCAAGGTTCTCGACGGTGAGCAGCATGGTCACGGGTCCGACCTGAGAGCGGGGCGGGGCAAGGCCGCTACTCCACCGGCAGGAGCGCCGCAGCGACCCGCCGCCCCTCCGACAGGAGCACGTTGTAGGTGCGTGCAGCCGCGGCGCTCGCCATCGGCTCGAGGCCGATCCCCCGCGCCTCGACCGCGGCGCGGAACGCGGCCGGCGGGTGGGCGATGGCCGCGCCGGTGCCGAGGAGAAGCACATCGACGCGGCCTTCGAGCGCCAGGACCGGTGCCGCGTCCTCGTAACCCTGCCATGTCTGCGCGCCTGCGGCGGTGACAAGGACCGCGCCGTGCAGCACCTCGCCGCCGACGCGGAAGAAGCCCGGCCCGTAGCCGTCGATCGGACGGGCCTGGCCGAAGGCGATCTCGGTCAGCCGGATCATCGGGGCGCCTACTTGACGTCCGCGAACTTGGTGCCGGCGGGGCCGTCGTCCTCCTTCTTGCCCCAGTCGCGCTTCACGCCGAGCCAGAGCACGATGTTCTTGGCGACATAGACGGTGGAATAGCAGCCGACGAAGACGCCCCAGAGCATGGCGAAGACGAAGCCGCGGATCACGTCGCCGCCGAAGATCAGCATCGCGCCGAGCGCCAGCGCCGTGGTCACCGCGGTCATGATGGTGCGCGACAGCGTCTCGTTCACCGTCAGGTTCATCACGTCGATCAGCGGCATCGCCTTGAACTTGATCAGGTTCTCGCGCAGCCGGTCGAACACGACGACGGTGTCGTTCACCGAATAGCCGAGCGTCGTCAGCAGCGCCGCGATCGTGGTCAGGTCGAACTTGAGCTGGAAGAGCGAGAAGATGCCGACGGTCAGCAGCACGTCGTGGATGAGAGAGATCACCGCCCCGAGCGCGAACTGCCATTCGAACCGCAGCCAGATGTAGACCATGATGCCGAAGGTCGCGGCCCCCACCGCGTAGAAGGCGGTCTTGATCAGCTCGCCCGAGACCTTGGGGCCGACCGATTCGACGGAGGCGAAGGTCACCTGCGGGTCGGCCGCCTTCAGCGCCGTCTCGATCCGGGTCAGTTCCTCGGGCGTGACCGAACCGGTCGCGTCGGTGGTGCCGATGCGGATCATGGCGACGTGCCGGTCGGCGGCGAACCCGGGGTCGAAGACCTCGGTGATCGAGACATCGCCGAGGTCGAGCGCGGTCAGCGCCTGGCGGTAGGTGCCGACGTCGAAGGCGTTGGGGCTTTCGGTGCGGATCGAGGTGCCGCCCTTGAAGTCGATGCCGAAGTTCAGCCCCATGATCAGCACCAGAAGCACCGAGGCGACCATCGCCAGGGCCGAGATGCCGAAGGTCAGCCATTGCCAGCGGAAGAAGTCGATCGTGGTGTGGTCGGGAACCAGTTTCAGACGGAATGCCATTGCCCTGCTCCCTTACAGAATCAGTTGCTTGGGTTTGCGCCATTCGACCCACAGCACGATCAACATCCGGGTGAGGAAGATCGCGGTGAAGACCGAGGTGACGAGGCCGATGGTCAGCGTCACCGCGAAGCCCTTCACCGGGCCGGAGCCGAGAAAGAACATCACCGCGGCGGCGATGAAGGTGGTGACGTTGGCGTCGATGATCGCGCTCATCGCCTCGCTGAAGCCGTCGTCGATGGCCTTGACCACGCGCTTGCCGGCGCGCAGTTCCTCGCGGATGCGTTCGTAGATGATCACGTTGGCGTCGACCGCGGTGCCCACCGTCAGCACGATGCCGGCGATGCCGGGAAGCGTCAGCGTCGCTCCCATCATCGACATCACCGCGAGGATCAGCACGACGTTGACCATCACCGCGATCGAGGCGAAGACGCCGAAGAGCCCGTAGCTCGCCACCATGTAGGCCACGACGGCGACGCTGGCGATGATCGACGACAGCCGGCCGGCGTCGATCGAATCCTGCCCCAGTTCCGGGCCGATGGTGCGTTCCTCGAGGAAGTTCATCTTCGCCGGCAGGGCGCCCGCGCGCAGGAGGACGGCAAGCTGGGTCGAGCTTTCGACGGTGAAATTGCCGGTGATGATGCCCGAGCCGCCGGGGATGTGCTGGTTGATCCGCGGCGCCGAGATCACCTCGTTGTCAAGGACGATGGCGAAAAGCTGGCCGACGTTCGCGGCAGTGTAGTCGCCGAACTTGCGCGCACCCGTGGGGTTGAAGCGGAACGAGACCGCAGGCCGTCCGTTCTGGTCGAAGTCGGGCCGCGCGTCGGTCAACTCCTCGCCGGTGACCACGGGCATGTCCTCAAGCGTGTAGTAGATGCCCTTCTCGTCGAGCGAGGGCAGGATTTCCTGCCCCGCCCTGGCGATCGCGTTGGGATCGGTGCCGCGGCCGACGACGGGCTGGAAGGTAAGCTGGGCGGTGGTGCCGATCAGCGACTTCAACTCCTCGGCCGAGCCGATGCCGGGCACCTGGATCAGGATGCGGTCGCTTCCCTGCCGCAGGATCGTCGGTTCGCGGGTGCCGACCTCGTCGACCCGGCGGCGGATGATCTCGAGGCTCTGCTGCATCGTGCGGTCGTCGGTCGCGGCCCTTTCGGCGTCGGAAAGCCGCACCACCAGCGTGTTGCCCTCGGCGGTGATCGCCAGGTCCTTCTGGCCGACGCCGGTCAGGCTGACCACGTTGGTGGCGAGCCCGCCCGCGATCTCGACGGCCTTTGCCATCGCCTCGGGCTTCTCGATCTGGATGCGCAGTTCGGCCGGGTCGGAGGGCGCCCGGCGGATGCCGCCGATCTCGCCCCGCGCCTCCGAGAGCGCGCGGCGCATCTCGGGCCAGAGCGCGTCCATCCGCGCCTTGTAGACATCTGCCACCTGCACCTCGGCCAGAAGATGCGCGCCGCCCCTGAGGTCGAGCCCGAGGTTGACGATGCCCGAAGGCATCCAGCCGGGCCAGAGCGCCCGGTCGGCGGCCTGTTCGGGGGTCTCGAAACCGGCGCGCTCGGCCGCCACGATCGCATCGTTGTGCTTCTCGACGCGGTTGTAGAAGAGGTTCGGCAGCGCGGTCAGCAGCCCGAGGGCGCAGAGCCCCCAGATGAGGATCCGTTTCCAGAGGGTGATGTGCAGCATTCTCGGCTCTCGGGCGGTGGGGGGCCGGGCTCAGCCCGCGGTTGCGGCGGGTTCCGTCCTGGACAGGACCTGGGTGATGGTGGAGCGCACGATGCGCACCTTCACGCCGTCGGCGATCTCCACCTCGATCTCGCTCTCGCCTTCCTTGACCCGCGTCACCTTGCCGATGATGCCGCCCTGGGTGACGACCTGGTCGCCCCGCCTGAGCGCCTCGACCATCGCCCTGTGCTCTTTCATCTTCTTCTGCTGCGGCCGGATCATCAGGAAATACATGATCAGGAAGATCAGGATCAGCGGCAGGAACTGGACCAGGGCGCCGGCGCCGCCGGCGCCGCCCGCGGCCTGGGCATAGGCGGGAGTGATGAGCATGAATGCGTCCTTCTGGATGGGGGGCGCTGGTCCGCCCTTTCGGTCGCGCCGGAACCTATAGGCGGCGGGGCCTGTTTGCAAGGCGGGCGCGGGCGACGCGGGCCGTTCCCTTTCGCCCGGCGATCGGGCATAACGCCGCCGGACGAGCCTCAGAGGTCAGACATGCACGACATCCGCGCCATCCGCGACAACCCCGCCGCCTTCGATACCCGGCTCACCCGCCGGCCCGGCGTGGCGCCGATGTCGGCGGAAATCCTCGCCATCGACGAGAGGCGGCGCGCCCGTATCCTTGCCGCCGAAACCGCCCAGGCCGCCCAGAACGCCGCCTCGAAGGAGGCGGGGGCAGCCAGGGCCAGGGGCGAGGAGGCGGAATTCGAACGGCTCCGCGCGCTGGTGGCCGAGAAGAAGGCCGAGGTGGCGCGGCTCACCGACGAGGCGGCGGTCGAGGATGGCAGGCTGCGCGACCTGCTGCTGTCGATCCCCAACCTGCCGCTCGACGACGTGCCCGATGGCGCCGGCGAGGAGGACAACGTCGAGATCCGCCGCTGGGGGGAGCCGAAGGCCTTCGGCTTCGGGCCGCTGGAACACTACGAGATCGCCGGCGTGAAGCCGGGGATGGATTTCGCGACGGCCGCGAAGCTTTCGGGCGCGCGCTTCGTCGTCTTGCGCGGCGCGGTGGCGCGCATCCATCGCGCGCTGGCCCAGTTCATGCTCGACCTGCACGTGGCCGAACACGGGCTGACCGAGACCTGGACGCCCGTCCTGGTCAAGGACGAGGCGATGGTGGGCACCAACCAGTTGCCGAAATTCGCCGAGGACAGCTATCAGACGACCAACGGCTGGTGGCTGATCCCGACCTCCGAGGTCACGCTGACCAACACCGTCGCGGGCGAGATCCTCGACGAGTCGGCGCTGCCGATCCGGATGACCGCCCATACCCAGTGCTTCCGGTCGGAGGCCGGCAGCGCCGGCAAGGACACCGCCGGGATGCTCCGCCAGCACCAGTTCGAGAAGGTCGAGATGGTGTCGATCACCGCGCCGGAGGCCTCGCTTGACGAACACGCGCGCATGACGCGCTGCGCCGAGACGGTGCTGGAGCGGCTGGGCCTTGCCTACCGCACCATCGTCCTTTGCACCGGCGACATGGGTTTCGGCGCGCGGAAGACGCACGACCTGGAAGTCTGGCTGCCCGGCCAGAACCGCTACCGCGAAATCTCCTCGGTCTCGGTCTGCGGCGATTTCCAGGCGCGGCGGATGAATGCGCGCCACCGGCCGGCAGGCGCGGCCAGGCCTGAGTTCGTCCATACGCTCAACGGCTCGGGCCTCGCGGTGGGGCGCTGCCTCATCGCGGTGCTGGAGAACGGCCAGACCGCGGACGGCGGCGTCGTGCTGCCGCAGGCGCTCGCGCCCTGGCTTGGCGGCAAGAGCCGGCTGACGCCCGAGGGGCAACTGGTCTGACGGCTGGCGGGGCGCAGGCGGTTCACGCCCCGGCGGGGGTTTCACCCCCGCGCCCCCGAGGATATTTGGACAACGAAGAGGCTCAGGCCTTCCTCACCGCCCTTCCGGTGTGTTTCCTGAGCCGCGAGGGCGTGGACTTCTTGCGGTCCTTGAACGGGTTCTTGTCGCCCTGGTCGCGGAAGGTCAGCCGCACCGGCGTGCCGGGCATCTCGAAATCATCGCGCAAGCCATTGACGAGATAGCGCGAATAGCTGTCCGGCAGCTTGTCGGCGTGGCTGCACATGACGACGAAGGCTGGCGGCCTTGTCTTCACCTGGGTCATGTACCTGAGCTTGATCCGGCGCCCGCCCGGCGCCGGCGGCGGATGCGCCTCGGTCATCGCGCCGAGCCACTGGTTGAGCCTGGCGGTGGTGATGCGGCGGTTCCAGACCTCATAGACCCTGAGGATCGCGGCATGGAGCCGGTCAAGCCCGCGGCCCGTCTTCGCCGAGACGGTCACCAGCGGCGCGCCCTTCAGCTGCGGCAGAAGCCGCTCGAAGGCCTCGCGCAGTTCCTTCAGCTTCTCGGTCTTGTCCGCTTCGAGATCCCATTTGTTCACCGCGACGACGACCGCCCGGCCCTCGGTCTCGGCGAAATCGGCGATCCTGAGGTCCTGCTGCTCGAAGGGGATGCCGGCGTCGAGGAGCACCACGACGACCTCGGCGAAACGGACCGCGCGGAGCGCGTCGGCAACCGACAGTTTCTCAAGCTTGTCCGTGGCTTTCGCGCGTTTCCTCATGCCGGCGGTATCGAAGATGCGCACCGGCGTGCCGAGGTAGTCGGCGGCGACCGAGATCGCGTCGCGGGTGATCCCGGCCTCGGGCCCGGTCAGCAGCCGCTCCTCGCCGACGATGCGGTTGATCAGCGTCGACTTGCCGGCGTTGGGCCGGCCGATGACGGCGATCTGGAGGGGCTTTTCCTTCGTGGGTTTGCGCGCGCCCTCCTCTGCCGTCTCGTCGGTCACCTCGACATCGACCTCGGGCGCGTGGACGGCCGCCTTCGCCTCCACCTCCTCGGCGATGGGGCGGAGGATGTGATAAAGTTCGTCGAAGCCCTCGCCATGCTCGGCCGAGAGCCGCACCGGCTCCCCGAGCCCCAGCGACCAGGCGTCGAGCACGCCCGCCTCGCCGGCGTTGCCCTCGGCCTTGTTGGCGGCCAGGATCACATGGGCGTTCTTCTTCCTGAGGATGTCGGCGAAGGTGCGGTCCTGCGCCGTCACGCCCGCCCGGGCGTCGATGACGAAGAGGCAGACATCCGCCAGTTCCACCGCGCGTTCGGTCAGGCGCCGCATCCGGCCCTGGAGGCTGTCGTCGGTCACGTCCTCGAGCCCGGCCGAGTCGATGGCGATGAACCGGAGGTCGCCCAGCTTCGCTTCGCCCTCGCGCAGGTCGCGGGTGACGCCGGGCTGGTCGTCCACCAGCGCGAGCTTCCTGCCGACGAGCCGGTTGAACAGCGTCGACTTGCCGACGTTCGGCCGCCCGACAATGGCGAGGGTGAAGCTCATCCCTTGGTCCTTCCGGCCTGGTCCTTCGGGTTCGAAGCCGCGCTTCTACACCGCCCGCGCGTCAGCGGAAAGCCCGAAGCTTGCCGTCCGCGGTGACGACGTAGAGCACGCCGCCCGCCACCGCCGGGGCCGAGGCCGCGCCGCCCGGCAGGTCCACCGTGGCGACGAGCGCGCCGGAGGCGGGATCGAAGGCGCGGATCAGCCCGTCCGACGAGGCGAGGATCAGCCGCCCGCCGGCGAGGACAGGCCCATAATGCGCGACGATGGCGCGACGGCGCTTGTCCTTGTCCTTTGTGAAATAGGGCATGTCGACGCGCCAGATGTCCTCGCCGGTGGCGGCGCTCAGCCTGACAAGCTGATCCTCGTCGTTGACCAGGAAGACCGATCCGCCCGCCACCGCCACCGGGCTCAGCGCGCCGTCGCGCGCCGACCAGACGGTCAGGCCGGTGTCGGCATTCACCGCCGAAAGCCGCCCGGCCGAGGTGCCGGCGTAGACCACGCCATCGGCGATCACCGGATCGCCGGTAAGGTCCGAATAGGCGGCATAGGCACGGCCGCGGCGTTCGCCCGCGACATGGGCGCCCCAGAGGCCGGTGCCGGAATCCTTCGCCACCGCGAGCATCTGGCCCGAGGAGAAGGGGAAGATCACCTGGCGCGCATCGACCGCGGGCGCGGCCACCCCCATCACGCCGGCCGGGGACGGCGTGCCGGGCAGCGTCCATTCCACCTTGCCGTCCGAGGCTCTGACCGCCCAGGCCGAGGCGTCGCGCGCCACGACATAGACGCGGCCGTCGGAGACCGCCGGCGCGCCGCCCACCGAGGCATCGAAACGCTGCCGCCAGGCGACGGCGCCGCTGGCGGGGTCGAGCGCCACAAGCTCGCCAAAGCCGGTGGTGACGAAGACCCCCCCCTCGCCGAAGGCGATGCCGCCACCCGAGGCCTCGCCCGCCCGGTCGGCGGCGGGCGTGAGGTCCACCTGCCAGAGCGTCGCGCCGTTGGTGCCGGTCGCGGTCACCGCCGTGTCGGCGTCGAGCGTGAAGACGCGGCCGCCGGCCACGACCGGATCGGCGGTGATGCGGTTCTTGCGCCCGTCTCCCGCGCCGATCGGCGCCGACCACAGGGGCGAAAGCGGCCCCGGCAGGGCGGCGTGCGCGATGTGATGGGCGCCGTTGCCGGCCCGTGCCGTCCACTCGGCGTTGCCTTGCGCGGCGGGCAGCGCGATCGGCTGGGCCACGACGGGCTTCGGCGCCAGCGCGCCCGGTTCGGGCTCCGCCCCGATCACCGCCGTCCGCGGATCCTGCCGCACGCCCTCCAGCACGAGTTCGCCCTCGGTGCAGCCGGCAACGATGGCAAGCGCCACGAGCGCCCCGAATCCCTGCGAAAGTCTCACCTGCCTGCCCCTTTCCTCGTCACGTCGCGGCTCCCGGCCCCGGTCGGGCGGTCAGCCGGCGTCCGGATCACCGCCCAGCGCCACAATCAACTGCGTCACCCGCCGTTGCAAGCCCGGGGTCGCGTCCGGCTCCTGAAGCACCTGGCGGGCGAGCGCGATCGCCTCGTCGGTCTTGCCATCGGCCATCAGCGCGATGGCCTGCTGTTCCATCGCCAGGGCGCGGAAGGGCGCGCCGGGCTGGGCAAGTTCGGCGAGCGCGGCGTCGCGATCCGCCGCCACCATCGACGGCCCGGCCAGGATCACCGCCTTCAGCCGCGCCAGCTGGCGGTAGTCGCCGGGCAGCGCCGGTTCGGCCGCGAGCGTCTCGAGCCGGGCCAGCGCGCCCGCCCGGTCCCCGCCCCTGAGCGCCTCGTCGGCGGCCAGGAACTGCGTCAGCGCGGCGCGGATCGCCGCATCGCCCGGCCCCGCCGCAGCCACGGCATCGAGTGCGGCCACCCGCGCCGCCGGATCGTCGCTGTCGAGCGCGGCCGTCACGGCGTCGCCGAAGGCTTCGGCGGCGGTGCGGGTCCGGATCTTCTGCCATTCGACATAGGCCGCGCCGCCGACGATGAGGATCGCCGCCGCGATACCGATCCAGCCATACTTGCGGAAGACCGCGAACAGCTTGTCGCGGCGCACTTCCTCGGTGACTTCGTCGATGAAACTGTCGGTCTCGCTCACGCGGTTCTCCCACCCGACGGGGCCTTCGCGGGCGTCCCGTATTCCGGCCCCGTCTTACACGGGAAGCCTCGGGCTTGCCAAGTGCGGCGGGGCTGTCACGATCCGTTCGGCAGGACCTGCCGCCAGCGGCCACCCGGCGCCATGTCCGTCACCGCCTCCGGTCCGTCCGCGGGCATCTTCGGCCGCGGAATGCGCTCGCCGCCGTCGTCCTCCTCGCCCGAGGACTGGCGCGCCCACATCGCGGCATAGCGCCCGCCACGGGCGAGCAACTCCTCGTGCCGTCCCTCCTCGACGATGCGGCCCTGTTCCAGCACGACGATCCGGTCGGCCTCGGCGATGGTGGAAAGCCGGTGCGCGATGGTGATGACGGTGCGCCCCTCGCTCATCGCCTTCAGGCTTTCCTGGATGTCGTGCTCGGTCTGGGTGTCGAGCGCCGAGGTCGCCTCGTCCAGCAGCAGGATCGGCGGGTTCTTCAGAAGCGTCCGGGCGATCCCCACCCGCTGCTTCTCGCCGCCCGAGAGCTTCAGCCCGCGCTCGCCCACGCGGGTTTCATACCCTTCGGGCAGCGACAGGATGAAATCGTGGATCTTCGCGGCCTTCGCCGCCGCCATCAGGTCCTGGCGCGATGCCTCGGGCCGGCCGTAGGCAATGTTGTAGTGGATCGTGTCGTTGAAGAGCACGGTATCCTGCGGCACGACGCCGATCTGCGCGTGGAGCGAATCCTGGCTGATGTCGCGCACGTCCTGCCCGTCGATCCTGAGCGCGCCGCCGGTCACGTCGTAGAAGCGGAAGAGAAGCCGCCCGATGGTGGACTTGCCCGAGCCCGAGGGGCCGACGATCGCCACCGTCTCGCCCGCGCCGACCTTCAGGCTCACGCCCTTGAGGATCGGGCGGGCCTGCTCGTAGCCGAAATGCACGTCCTCCAGTTCCACCTCGCCGCCCCTGACCACCAGATCCGGCGCGCCGGGACGGTCGGTGATTTCGGCCGGCTGGTCGAGAAGGTCGAACATGTCGCCCATGTCGACGAGCGCCTGGCGAATCTCGCGGTAGACCGTGCCGAGGAAGTTCAGGGGCATGGTGATCTGGATCATGTAGGCGTTGACCATGACGAAATCGCCCACCGTCAGCGCGCCCGACTGCACCCCCTTGGCGGCCATCACCATCACCACGATGAGGCCGGCGTTGATCAGGAGGGCCTGGCCGAAGTTCAGCGCCGACAGCGACTGCCCGGTCCGGACCGCCGCCACCTCGTAGCCCGCCATCGCCGCGTCGTAGCGGGCGGCCTCGCGCGCCTCGGCGCCGAAATACTTCACCGTCTCGAAGTTGAGGAGCGAATCGACCGCCTTCTGGTTGGCGTCGGTGTCCTGCTCGTTCATCTGGCGGCGGATCTTCACCCGCATCTCGGTGACCCTGAAGGTGAACGCCATGTAGAGCGCGATCGTCACCATCACGACGGCGGCATAGCGCCAGTCGAAGGCCAGCGCGAAGATCACCGTCACCATCGTCAGTTCGAGGATCAGCGGCCCCACCGACAGCAGCATGAAGCGCAACAGGAACTCGACGCCCTTCACCCCCCGCTCGATGATGCGGCTCAGGCCGCCGGTCTTGCGGGTGATGTGGTAGCGCATCGACAGGCGATGGATATGGGTGAAGGTCTCGAGCGCGAGACGCCGAAGCGCCCGCTGGCCGACGCGCACGAAGATGACGTCGCGCAACTCGTTGAACCCGATCGAGCCGACGCGCGCCACCCCGTAGGCGACCGTCAGCGCCACCGCGCCGAGCACCATGAGCCAGGTGTCGGCCCGCGCCTCGCCCGCGAGCGAATCCACCGCCGCCTTGTAGAGGAAGGGCGTGGTCACCGAGACGACCTTGGCCGCGATCAGCGCCAGAAGCGACAGCGCCACCCGCCGCTTCACCCAGGCCTCGCCTTCGGGCCAGAGATAGGGCGCCACGCGCCGGAGCGTGCGCGCGCTGCGCCGCCAGCCGTCGAGAGGTTGCGAAGCCCCCGCCATGACCATCCCTCCCGTCCGCGTCGCGGCGCTTGATCGCAGGAACCGCGTCCTGTATCAAGAGAGATAATTCAACATTTCATGAATAGTTGAACAATGCACCACGACCAGGCCCTCGCCGCGCTTTCCGCGCTTGCCAATGCCACCCGGCTGGAACTTGTCCGCACCCTCGTCGGCGCGGGGCCGGAGGGGCTTGCGGCAAGCGACATCGCCGGCCGTCTCGGCATCTCTGCCTCGCGGCTGTCGTTCCATCTCGCGGCGCTGGAACAGGCGGGGCTCGTCACCGCGCGGCGGGCGGCGCGCAACATCTTCTACGCCGCGAGCGCCGGCGGCCTCGGCGGGGTCATCAGCTATCTTCTCAACGACTGCTGCGCGGCGCACCCGGAGGTCTCGGCCTGCTGCACGGCGGCGAAGGTCACTCCCCGGCCGGAACCGTGAATATCTGGCCCGGGTAGATCAGGTCGGGGTTGCGGATCTGGTCCTTGTTCGCCTCGAAGACCTTCACATAGAGGATGCCCTCGCCGTAGTTTTCCCGTGCGATCCGCCAGAGACTGAAGCCCGGCTGGACGGTCACGATCACCGCCTTGGCCGCCGGCGTCGCGGCTTCGGGCAGGGTGCCGGACGCGGGCCCCGAGGGCACCGCGGGCTCGGGCGCCTCCGGCGCAGTCGTCACCGCCTGCGGCGCTTCGGGTGCCGCAGGCGGGGCCTGCACCGCGGGCAGGCCGGCGCTTGCCGCCGGTTCCGCCGGGGCTGCGGCGGCGGGCACAGGCTCGGGCGCTGGCTCGGCAGCGGGCTCGGCCGCGCCCAGCGCCGCGGTCACGGTCTCGGGCGCCTCGCGCTGGAACGGCGTCTCGAAGCGTGAGGTCACCTTGCCCGCGCCGTCGATCTGATCGACGCGCAGCGTGTAGACCCCCGGGCTGACATCGGCGAGGCTCGCCTGCCAGCCGCCCTCTGCGGCGATCGCCACCGTCGCCCGTTCGGCATTGTCGAGGTAGAGCCGCGCGAAGGCGCCGGCAGCGCCGCGCCCGGCGATCTCCACGGTTCCTTCGGCGCCATAGCCGATCGTGTCGATGATGATGCCGTCGACCGGGGTCGCGGGCGTCTCCTTCCGCACCCCCCCGGCATCGACGATCAGTACATCCGGCCCCGCCACCGGCGCAGCCGCGGCGGGTTCGGGTTCGGCCACGGCGGCCGTCGCCGGCAGCGCGAAGGGAGCGACGATCACCTCGGCCTCGGAGGTCTGGCGCGTGCCGTCCGGCAGCACCGATCGAAGCCGCATCACCCGCGGCCGGTCGCTGGGCGGCAGGGTGAAGAGCGCGGCGAAGGCCCCGGCAGCATCGGCCTCGGCCGCCGCCGCCTCGGCATCATCGACAAGAATCGTGACCTCGGCGCCCTCCCCCGCCCGCCCGGCGACAAGCGTGGCGCCGTCGGCATCCACCCGCACCGTGTCGAAGCTCGGCCGGACGGGTGCCACCGCCTCGGGCGCGGCCGGCGCCGCAGGCGCGGCCGGTGCCAGAGCGGGGGTCGCGGCCTCGGGTGCGGCCGCCTCGGGTGCGGCTGCCTCGGGTGCGGCTGCCTCGGGTGCGGGGGTCTCGGGTGCGGGAGTCTCGGCTGCGGGAGTCTCGGCTGCGGGGGCCGTCGCCGCCGGCCGGGGCCCGGGCTCGGGCCTGCGGCTCCCGAAATGCCACACCGCCAGCGCCACCGATGCCGCCGCCGCCGCGGCGAGCGCCGAGATCAGCACCGGCCGGCCGGATCTGCCCGCAACCTTTTTGTCCGTCATGAAGTTCCCCCTCCGCGCCGCTTGCCGGGCGCGCTTGAGCGACGATAGCAACGCCGGTATCACCGGTCAAAGGAACCGTTGGAGCGAGCCCCATGCCCTGGCACCGGAAATCCGTCTGCGTCTACTGCGGGTCGCGGTCCGGGAACCGCCCCGCCTATGCCGAGGCCGCGCGCGAGACCGGGCGGATGCTGGCGCGCAACCGCTGGCGGCTGGTCTACGGCGCCGGCGACGTCGGGCTGATGGGCGAGACCGCGCGCGCCGCGATGGAGGCCGGCGCCGAGACCTTCGGCGTGATCCCGCAGAACCTCGTCCTGCGCGAGGCGGGGCGGCGCGACCTCTCGACCTTCGTCATCACCGAGACGATGCACGAGCGCAAGAAGGTCATGTTCATGAACGCCGACGCGATCCTCGTGCTGCCGGGCGGCGGCGGCTCGCTCGACGAGTTCTTCGAGGTGCTGACCTGGGCGCAGCTCGGGATGCACGCCAAGCCGATCCTCATCCTCAACACCGAAGGCTACTGGGACCCGGTGGTGGCGATGATCGACCGGATCGTCGCGGAGGGGTTCGCTGAACCGAGCCTGCGGGGCTTCGTCACCCTCGCCGCCGACGCGGCTGAGGCCGAGGCGCTGCTGGCCCGCGCCTTCGCGGCGTGATCCGCCTCAGGCCGCGATTTCCACCAGGGTGATCTCGGGCACCATGCCGAGCCGGACCGGCACGATCGAGCAGCCGATCCCGCCCGAGACGATCAGGTCGCGGTCGCCCTCGCGCACATGGCCGTAGGCGAAACGGTTGCCATAGGCCGAGGGCACCCAGGGCGACCAGCCGAAAAGCCGCACCTGCCCGCCGTGGGTGTGCCCCGAGAACGTCAGCGCGATGCGGTCGGGCACCTTCGGAAAGATGTCGGGCTCGTGCGCAAGCAGGATGGCGGGCGCATCGTCGGTCAGCTTCCCGAGCGTCCCCGGCAGGTCGTCGAGCCCGCGGAACACCATGTCGCCGACGCCGATCGCCAGCTGGTCGTCAAGACCGGCCAGCCAGAAGGGCCCCGCGGCGGTGCCCTCGCCGAGCCTCACGGCGTCGTTCTGCAAGACCGGCACGCCCGCCGCCCTGAGAAGGCCCGCGATCCGGTTCGGCCCGCCGCCGCGGGCCTGCGCGGCCCGGTCGTGCCACCAGTCGTGGTTGCCGAGGATCGCCCAGACCCCCAAGGGCGCGCCGAGCTTCGCAAGCTCGGACGCGGTGTCCTCCATCGTCACCTTCCTGGTGACGAAGCGGTGGCCGGCCTCCAGATCCCCGAGGATCAGGACGATGTCGGCGCCAAGCGCGTTGGTCCGCGCCACGATCCGCCTGAGCCGCGCGAGGCTCATGTAGGGCTCGCCCATGTGCAGGTCGGCGACAAGCGCGATCTTCAGCGGCCCGCCGGTCCAGCGCGGCGGGCGGATCCGCCAGCGCCGGACGCGTAGCCTGAGCGCCGGTTCGATGAAGAAGCCGTAGAGGGAAAACACGATCGCGGCCAACGCGGTCGCCAGAAGGCCCTTGAGGAACCCGCGGCGGGTGATCGCGTTCGAGGGGCCCGAACCGGGGCGCATCCGCATGTCCGCCTGATCCTCACCTGGCCGCGCCGCCGAGCCATAGCAGCACCGTCCCGGCCGGTCGAGCCGTTGCCGAAGGCCGGAGACGGCGCGCCGCCGCCCCTGCCCCCCTTGCTCCGGCCTCCCCTTGCTCCGGCCCCCCCTTGCTCCGGCCCGCTCAGATCACGCCCAGCGCGCGCATCGATTCCGCGACCCGGACGAAACCCGCGATGTTGGCGCCCAGCACATAATCGCCCGGCGCGCCGTATTCCTCGGCGGTGGCGGCGCAGGTGTCGTGGATCGAGCGCATGATCGTGGCAAGCCGCGTCTCGGTCTGCTCGAAGGTCCAGCTGTCGCGGCTGGCGTTCTGCTGCATCTCCAGGGCCGAGGTCGCCACCCCGCCCGCGTTCGCGGCCTTGCCCGGCGCGAAGAGCACGCCCGCTTCCTGGAAGACCCGCACCGCTTCCGGGGTCGAGGGCATGTTGGCGCCCTCGCCCACCGCGACGACCCCGTTCTTCACCAGTTCGCGCGCGTCGCGGCCGCTGATCTCGTTCTGCGTGGCCGAGGGCATGGCGACCTCGCAGGCCACGTCCCAGATGCTGCCCTTCTCGACGTAATGCGTCCCCGTGCCCTTGAGCCGGTGGTATTCCGAGATGCGGGCGCGGCGGACCTCCTTGATCTCCTTGACAAGGTCGAGGTCGATGCCCGCCTCGTCCACCACATAGCCGTTCGAATCCGAACAGGCGACGATGGTGCCGCCGAATTCCCTGATCTTTTCCATCGTGTAGATCGCGACGTTGCCGGAGCCCGACACCACGCATTTGCGGCCCTCGAAGGACGCGCCCCTGGTCGCCAGCATCGCCTGCACGAAATAGGTGTTGCCGTAGCCGGTGGCCTCGGTCCGCGCGCGCGAGCCGCCGTAGAGCAGGCCCTTGCCGGTGAAGACGCCCGCCTCGAACCTGTTGGTCAGGCGCTTGTACTGGCCGAACATGTAGCCGATCTCGCGCCCGCCCACGCCGATGTCGCCGGCCGGAACGTCGGTGTATTCGCCGAGATGGCGATAAAGCTCGGTCATGAACGACTGGCAGAAGCGCATGATCTCGCCGTTCGAGCGGCCGCGCGGGTTGAAGTCCGACCCGCCCTTGCCGCCGCCGATCGGCATCCCCGTCAGCGCGTTCTTGAAGGTCTGCTCGAAGCCGAGGAACTTGATGATGCCGACGTTGACCGACGGGTGGAAGCGGATGCCGCCCTTGTAGGGGCCGAGCGCCGAGTTGAACTGGACCCGGAAGCCGCGGTTGATCTGGACGTTGCCCCTGTCGTCGACCCAGGGCACGCGGAAGATGATCTGGCGTTCCGGCTCGCAGATCCGCTCGATCAGCGCGTCCGCGGTGAATTCGGGCCGCTTCGCCACGACCCTTCCCAGGCTTTCCAGCACTTCGCGCACGGCCTGGTGGAATTCCGTCTCGCCCGCGTTGCGGCGGACGACCTCGCCGAAGATGGCCTCGAGTTTCTCGTCAAGCTGAACCAATTTGATCTCCTCGTTCTGCCCCTCGATTAGGCGACGGCAGCCACGATGCCAAATGATTCGCCCAGGGATTCAGCACCGCGGGACGCCGCGGGCAGCGGCGCCGCGCCCCTGCGGGCCGCGAGTTCGGAGTTGGAAAAATCCTCGAAAAACCGGCTATTGGACGCGGTTGTTCAGGTTTTGGCCGGGCTTTGGCGGCCGCCCACCGCAGAGATGCTTGCGCTGATGCGACAATTTTGCAGCAGACGGCCGCGCCTGCCACACCCGCGCGCCGGAACGCGAACCGCCGCGACCAAGGTCGCGGCGGCATGGGGCGTGGCGGCCCGGCCGCCCTCATCACCTCACAGCCGCGACGCCACGTTTTCCCAGTTCACCAGCTTGTCGAGGAAGTTCGCGAGATAGGCGGGGCGCTTGTTGCGGAAGTCGATGTAGTAGGAATGTTCCCACACGTCGCAGCCGAGAAGTGCTGTCTGGCCGAAGCAGAGCGGGTTCACCCCGTTTTCGGTCTTGGTGACCTTGAGCGAGCCGTCCCTGTCCCTGACGAGCCAGCACCAGCCCGAGCCGAACTGGCCCGCACCGGCGGCGGCGAAGTCGTCCTTGAACTTCTGGACCGAGCCGAAGCTGTCGGTGATCGCCTTTTCCAGCGCGCCCGGCATCTTCTTGGCCTCGCCCGGGCCCATCATTTCCCAGAACTGGTTGTGGTTCCAGTGCTGGCTGGCGTTGTTGAAGATGCCATTCTGCGCCACAGCACCGGACTGGTAGGTGCCGCGGACGATGTCTTCGAGGCTCTTGCCCTCCCACGGCGTGCCGGCGATCAGCTTGTTGCCGTTGTCGACATAGGCCTTGTGGTGCAGGTCGTGATGGTATTCGAGGGTCTCCTTCGACATGCCGAGGCCGGCGAGGGCGTCATGGGCATAGGGAAGATCGGGAAGGGTGAAGGCCATCGTTCTGCTCCTTTCGCGCGTTTGCAGATCAATGCGACTAAGCCCCTTCGGGTTCCCGAGGTCAAGGGCGGCGCTGGTGGAACGGGGGCTCTCCGCCCCCGCACCCCCGAGGGTATTTCCGCACCGAAGAAATCAGGCCGGGAACAGTTCCGCCCCCGGACGGGACGCCACCTCGAGAAGCCCCATCACATAGCCCGCCACCGACCGGAACGAGACGAGGGTGAATTCCTCGGGGCCCGACTTCCAGAAGGCGGCGGCAACCTGGGCCGCGCGGGTGCGGCGGATCTCGCCCGGTTCCAGCGAGGCCACGTCGGCGGGGCAGAGCTTCATCAGCACTTGATCGGCCTGCGGGCCGGCGATGGTGAAGACGGCGCGGGCGTCGGAGACATCGGCGACGAGGTGATGGCTGCCGGCGAGCGCCTGTTCCAACGCCGCGACGGTGTCCTGCGCCGCCTCGTAGGGCACGAGGACGAGAAGCTCGTCGGGCGACATCCAGGCGGCGGCGCGGTCTCCGGCGATCTCGATCCGGCGGGGGCCGGGCACCGCGGTGCCGGCCGCGGCCTTCACCGCCTTCTTCATCGCGGCCGAGGCCAGATCGCCGCGGACGGTGATCATGCCGCGCAACCCCGCCTCGGCCACGGTCGCGAAGCCCTTGTGAGAAACGCCGCCCAGGGCACTGACAGGCTTAGACATTCTGCTTTCCCCCATCCTTGTCGAAGAAGACCGGATCGACGATCCGCGCCTTGACCACCTTGCCGCCGCCCACCGGGAACTCGATCACCTCGCCCATCCGATCGGAGCCGCGCTTCACCAGAGCCATCGCGATGCCGTGGCCCAGCGTCGGCGAGAAGTAGGTCGAGGTCACGCGCCCCTGCACGTTGCGCTGGCCGTTGGCGTTCACGCCTTCGGCCGCGGCATAGGCGCCGTCGGGGATCACGCTGCCGTCGAGCGTCTCGAGCCCGACGAGCTTCCAGCGGTCGGGATCGACCATGTGGCTGCGTTCCTGTGCCCGCTTGCCGAGGTAGTCTTCCTTCTTCTTCGAGATCGCCCAGCCGAGGTTGAGGTCCTGCGGGATCACCGTGCCGTCGGTCTCGTCGCCGATCATGATGAAGCCCTTCTCGGCCCGCATGATGTGCATTGCCTCGGTTCCGTAAGGGGTTAGACCGAACTCCTCACCCGCCTTCAGAAGCGCGTCCCAGAAGGCACGGCCCTCGGAGGCCGGCACTGCCACCTCGTAGGACAGCTCGCCCGAGAACGAGATGCGGTAGACGCGCGCGCGGAAGCCGCCGAGCGTGCCCTCGCGCCATTCCATGAACGGGAAGGTCTCCTTCGACAGGTCCATGCCGCCGAGTTTTTCGAGAAGTTTCCGGGCGTTGGGGCCGGCAACTGCGACTTGCGCATATTCCTCGGTGACGTTGGCGGTATAGACCTTCCAGTCCCACCATTCGCACTGGAGCCAGTCTTCCATATGAGCATGGATGCGCTCGGCGCCGCCGGTGGTGGTATGGCAGAGCCAGGTGTCCTCGGAAAGCCGCACCACCACGCCGTCGTCGGTCAGGAAGCCGTTTTCGGTGCACATCAGGCCATAGCGGCATTTGCCGACCGGCAGGGTGGACATCAGGTTGGTGTAGAGCATGTCGAGGAAGCGGCCCGCGTCCGGCCCCTTGACGATCAGCTTGCCGAGCGTCGAGGCATCGAGAAGGCCGACCGAGTTGCGCACCGCGCGAATCTCGCGGTTGACCGCATCATGCACGCCCTCGCCGGCGCGCAGATAGGTATAGGCGCGGCGCCACTGGCCGACCGGCTCCCAATGGGCGCCGTGGGTCGCGTGCCAGTCGTGGATCGGCGTGCGGCGCAGCGGCTGGAAGATCTCGCCCCGCGCCTCGCCGGCGATGGCGCCCATCGAGATCGGCGTGTAGGGCGGGCGGAACGTCGTCGTGCCGGTCGCCGGTATGGGCCGGTTCAGCGCGTCGGAAAGCACCGCCAGCCCGTTGATGTTGCTCATCTTTCCCTGATCTGTCGCCATGCCGAGCGTGGTGTAGCGCTTGGTATGTTCGACGCTTTCGTAGCCCTCGCGCGCGGCAAGCTGCACGTCCGAGACCTTGACGTCGTTCTGCGGGTCGAGCCACATCTTCATCCTGAGCGCCGGGCCGGCGCCCTGCGGCATGATCCAGACCGGCATCATCGGCGCCTCGGCAGCCGCAACCGCGCCCGGCGCGGCGCCCTTGCCGCCCACCGCCTGGTGCGCGTCGGCAAGGATCTCGTGCGCCGTCAGGATGCCGTTCGCGGCGCCCACGGCGGTCACCATCGCCTGGCCGTCCTCGCCGGTGGCGGGCCGCTTCGGATCGGGGCGGAACATCGCCAAAGCCTCGTCCCAGACCAGCTTGCCGCCGCAGTGCGACCAGAGGTGCACGACCGGCGACCAGCCGCCCGACATCGCCACCGCGTCGCAGGCGATCGATTCAAGCTCCGACCCCTCGCCCGCCTGGATGCAGACGGAAACGCCGGTCACCCGCTTGCCGCCCTTGACCTTGGCGATGGCCTTGCCTTCCAGCACCCGCACCCCGCGGGCGCGGACGGCTTCGGGCAGTTCGCCCTTGGCCGAGGGGCGGGCGTCGATCACCGCCGGCACGACGAGCCCGGCGTCGAGCAGCGCCAGCGCGGTGCGGTAGGCGTCGTCGTTGTTGGTGACGATCACGGTGCGGTCGCCGGGGCTGACCGCCCAGTTGACGACATAGTCGCGCACCGCCGAGGCGAGCATCACGCCGGGGATGTCGTTGCCCGCGAACGAGAGCGTCCGCTCGATGGCGCCGGTGGCAGTGACGACATGGCCGGCGCGAAGCCGCCAGAGCCGGTGGCGCGGGCGGCCGTCGCCGGGCGTATGGTCAGCCACGCGTTCGTAGGCCAGAACATAGCCGTGGTCGTAGAGGCCCGCTGCCATCGTCCGGGCACGGAGCGTGACATTCTCCATCTTGCCAAGCGCTTCGATGGCGTCCTTCACCCAGGCGTCGGCGTCCCTTCCGTCGATCTGGACCCCGTCCACGACGGCCCGGCCGCCCCAGTCGGCGGTCTGCTCGATGAGCCAGACGCGCTTGCCCTGCCTGCCGGCCGCGAGCGCCGCCGCGATCCCGGCGATGCCGCCGCCGACGATCACCAGGTCGGCGAAGCCGTAGGCGTATTCGTAACGGTCCTCGTCGCGGTGCTGCGGCACCTTGCCAAGGCCCGCCGACTGCCGGACGATCGGCTCGAACACATGCTTCCAGGCGAAGCGCGGGAACATGAAGGTCTTGTAGTAGAAGCCCGCCGGAAGGAAGCGGTAGAGCTTGTCGTTGATCGCGCCGACGTCGAATTCGAGGCTCGGCCAGTGGTTCTGGCTGACCGTCGCGGCGCCGTCGAAAAGCTCGGTCGTGGTGGTGCGCTGGTTGGGCTCGAACCGCCCGCCCTCGCCCATGCCCACAAGCGCGTTCGGCTCCTCCGCTCCGCTGGCGACGATGCCGCGGGGGCGGTGATACTTGAACGAGCGGCCGACCATCATCTGGTCGGCGCCAAGCAGCGCCGAGGCGAGCGTGTCGCCGGCATAGCCCTGCATCCGGCGGCCGTTGAAGCTGAAGGACAAGGGCCGCGACCGGTCGATCAGCCGGCCGCCCTTCTGAAGACGCGTGCTCATTTCCAGCCCTCCCAGTCCGGGCGCTTCGCCCTGATCTTCGCCTGCAACTCCGCCGGCGGCTCGGTCGACTGCGCCGGATAGGTGCCGAAGACCTCGAGCGTCGCGGTGCAGCGGGCGGCGAGGAACCACTTGCCGCAGCCGTAGGCGTGGCGCCAGCGTTCGAAATGCACGCCCTTGGGGTTCTTGCGGACGAAGAGATAGCCTTCGAACGCGTCGTCGCTGGAGCCGGGGCCATAACGCTTCAGATGCGCCTCGCCGCCGGCGGCAAGCTCGGTCTCTTCGGCCTTCACGCCGCAGTAGGGGCATTCAAGGGTCAGCATGTCCTGGTCCTTTCGACGCCGGGCCGGGAGCGCCCTGTCCGGCCGCCCGGAGTATCGTCATCACAATGAAAGCTGCGCGCCTGCATCAGTGCGCCACCCCCGCGGCGACGCTCTCGTCGATGAACTTGCCCTCGCGGAAGCGGTACATCGAGAATTCCGCGGTCAGGGCCGAATGGCCGCGCGCCATCAGCTCCGCCATCGCCCATCCCGAGCCGGGGATCGACTTGAAGCCGCCGGTGCCCCAGCCGCAGTTGACGAAGACGCCCTCGACCGGGGTCTTCGACAGGATCGGCGAGCGGTCGCCGGTCATGTCGACGATGCCGCCCCACTGACGCAGCATCTTCAGGCGGCTGAGCATCGGGAAGGTCTCGATCAGCGCGCGCACCGTCTCCTCGACATGGTGGAAGCTGCCCCTCTGGGTGTAGTTGTTGAAGCCGTCGGTGCCGCCGCCGATCACCATCTCGCCCTTGTCGGACTGGCTCATGTAGCCGTGGACGGTGTTGGCCATCACCACCACGTCCATGCAGGGCTTGATCGGCTCCGACACCAGCGCCTGGAGCGCGAGGCTCTCGATCGGCAGGCGGAAACCCGCCATCTCGGCCAGGACCGAGGAATGCCCGGCAACGACGAGGCCGAGCTTGTCGCAGTCGATCGCGCCCTTCGTGGTGTCGATGCCCTTCACCCGGCCGCCCTCGGTGCGCACGCCGGTGACCTCGCACTGCTGGATCACGTCCATGCCCATCTGCGAACAGGCCCGCGCATAGCCCCAGGCCACCGCATCGTGCCGGGCGGTGCCGCCGCGGGCCTGGTAGAGCGCGCCGAGGACCGGATAGCGCGGCCCGTCGATGTTGATGATCGGCACCAGTTCCTTGACCCGCTGCGGCGAGATCCATTCGGTCTCCACCCCCTGCAACCGGTTGGCGTGGACGGTGCGCTTGTAGCCCCTGACCTCGTGTTCGGTCTGGCCGAGCATCATCAGGCCGCGGGGGCTGAACATGACGTTGTAGTTCAGGTCCTGGCTCATCGTCTCGTAGAGCGAGCGCGCCTTCTCGTAGATCGCGGCGGAGGGATCCTGGAGGTAGTTCGACCGGATGATCGTGGTGTTGCGGCCGGTGTTGCCGCCGCCGAGCCAGCCCTTCTCGATGATCGCGACATTGGTGATGCCGAAGTTCTTGCCGAGGTAATAGGCGGTGGCAAGCCCGTGGCCGCCGGCGCCGACGATCACCACGTCATACTTGCGCTTCGGCGCCGGCGAGCCCCAGGCGCGCTCCCATCCCTGATGGTAGCTCATCGCCTCGCGCACGATCGCGAAGACGGAATAGCGTTTCAGGCCCATGCGAATCCCCCAAGGTGAAGCGTCTCTGCCCTGCCTGCCGCTTGATGGATCAGACGGGCGGGCGCAACCGTCGGCCAAGCGGCGCAATCGGGACAATTGCGACATGGGGCCCGTCGGGACCGGTCGCTGCGACAAGGTGCGCGGCGGACACCGGGGCTTCGGGCTTTCGCGGCGCCGCCGAAACGCTTACATCGGGCGGCGGAAACGGAGACGCGATGCTGTTCTGGACCCTCTCCCTCGCGCTGTCGGCGCTGGTGGCCCTCGTGCTGGTGCGCGCGCTTTTCCGCGGCGGCGCCGGACGGTCGGAGGCCGAGGCCGACCTTCAGGTCTACCGCGACCAGCTGAAGGAGGTCGAGCGCGACCTTGCCCGCGGCGTGATCGGCGGCGCCGAGGCCGAGCGCGCGCGGATCGAGATCTCGCGCCGGCTCCTGGAGGCGGACCGGGCCGGGCGTGGCGGGGCCGGACGGAACGGGGTTGGGCAGAGCGGGCCGGCGGCGGGGCGCGGGTCGCCGGTCGTGCCGGTCGTGCTCGTCGCCGCGGCCGTGGCCGGGGCGGTGGCACTCTACCGGCTGACCGGGGCGCCGGGGTATCCCGACCTGCCCATCGCAGAACGGATCGCGCGGGCCGAGACGTTCCGCGAAAGCCGCCCCTCGCAAGCCGCGGCCGAAGCCGAGGCGACGGCGGGGGCGGCGCTGCCCGACCGCCCGGCGCCGGACCAGCAGTATCTCGATCTCGTCAAACGGTTGAGGAAGGCGGTGGCAGAGCGGCCCGATGACCTGACCGGCCAGCGGCTTCTGGCACGCAACGAGGCGGCGCTTGGCAACTTCGCCGCCGCGATCGCGGCACAGCGGCGGGTGATCGAGCTTTCGGGAAAGGGCGTCACCGCCGAGGACTACGCGGTGCTCGCCGACGACATGATCCTCGCCACCGGCGGCTATGTCTCGCCCGAGGCGGAAGACGCGCTGGCCCGCGCGCTTCAACTCGATCCGCGGAGCGGCACCGCGCGCTTCTACATGGGGCTGATGTGGGCGCAGACCGGGCGGCCCGACGAGGCCTTCCGGCTCTGGCGCGGGCTGCTCGAGGAGGGTCCGGAAGAGGCGCCGTGGATGCCGACGATCCGGTCGCAGATCGGGCTTCTCGCCGAGGCCGCGGGCGTCGCCTACACCCCGCCGCCCGCGGCGGCGCCCGGTGCAACCCCCGGCCCCGACGCCGCCGACATGGAAGCAGCAGCCGACATGACGACCGAGGAACGCCAGCAGATGATTCGCGGCATGGTGGACCGCCTCGCCGACAGGCTCGCGCGCGAGGGCGGCCCGGCCGAGGACTGGGCGCGGCTCGTCTCCGCCCTCGGCGTCCTCGGCGAGACCGAGCGCGCGAAGGCGGCCTATGCCGACGCCCGCGCGGCCCTTGCCGGCGACGCGGCGGCGCTGGCCGCCCTGCGCGCCGCCGCCGCCGAGGCCGGGGTGGCGGAGTGATCTGCGAGCGGATCGAGGATTTCGCCGCCGCGCTGCCCCCCGGCCGGGCGCTCGCCGGGCTCGACCTCGGCACCAAGACGATCGGGGTCGCGGTGTCCGACCGGAGCCTTTCGGTGGCCTCGCCGCTCGAGACCATCCGGCGGACGAAATTCACCGCCGACGCCGACGCCCTTCTCGCGCTTTGCGCGCGGCGCGAGATCGGCGGGCTGGTGCTCGGCCTGCCGCGCAACATGGACGGGACCGAGGGCCCGCGCTGCCAGTCCACCCGCGCCTTCGCCCGCAACCTCGAACGGCTGACCGCGCTGCCGATCGCCTTCTGGGACGAGCGGCTGTCGACGGTGGCCGCCGAACGCGCGCTTCTGGAGGCGGATACGTCCCGAAAGCGTCGCGCCGAGGTGATCGACCATGTGGCGGCCGGGTATATCCTTCAGGGTGCGCTCGACCGGATCGGGCATCTGAGGCGGGAATCATGACCGACGACGTCTGGAAACGGCAGGAAGTGGAAAGCCCCTGCATCAGGGTCTGCGTCGTCCACCCCGAGGCGCGCATCTGCGTCGGCTGCCACCGCTCGGTCGAGGAGATCGCCGGCTGGAGCCGGATGACGCCCGAGGACCGGCGCCGGATCATGGCCGAGCTTCCGGGCCGCGCGCCGCTCCTGCGGCAGCGGCGCGGCGGCCGCGCGGCCCGCACGCGCGGGGCCTGAGGCGGGCCCCCGGGGGCCTGCCCGGGGGGGTGCCCTCTGGCCCCCCTGGGCATCTTCGTTGCGGAAATACCCCGGGGGAATCGCCCCGCCCCCGCGGCGATCGGGGCAGCGCCCCCCGTTCAGTATCCCGCGGCCTTCCGCAGCATGTTGAGCGCGACCACGGCGAGGAAGGCCGCGAAGGCGCGCCTGAGCGGCGTGGGGTCCATCGCATGGGCAAGCCGCACGCCAAGGGGCGCGGTGATCAGCGTCATGGCGACGATGACGAGGAAGGCCGGCAGGTTGACCGAGCCGAAGGTCCAGGGCGGCGCGCCCTCGACCCCGGTCATCAGGAACCCCGCGACCGAGGGCACGGCAATCAGCATGCCGAACCCCGCCGCCGTCGCCACCGCGCGGTGGATCGGCACGCCGTAGAGGCTCATCAGCGGCACCCCGAAGGAGCCGCCGCCGATCCCCATCAGCACCGACAGGAACCCCACGAGCGGCGACAGGACGGCGCGCACCGCGCCCACCGGCATCGCCGGCCCCAGCCGCCAGTCCGCCCGGCCGAGCCCGAGGTAGAAGGCGACGACGAGCGCGAGGCAGCCGAAGATCGCCTGCAGCGCCGGGGTGCGCAGATGCGAGACCGCAAGGACGCCCAGCACGGCGCCCACCGCGATCCCCGGCGCCCAGCCCCTGAGGATCGTCCAGTCCACTGCCCGCTTGCGGTTGTGCGCAAGGGCCGAGCGGATCGAGGTGACGATGATGGTGGCCAGCGAGGTGGCCAGACATATCTGCATGAGATCGGGCCCCTCGTAGCCGAGCCCCTCGAAGGCGTAGTAGAAGGCCGGCACGAGGATGATCCCGCCGCCCACCCCCAGAAGCCCGGCGATGACGCCCGCGAAGGCGCCGATCCCCAGAAGCAGAAGGAGCATCGGCAGGAGGTCGGCGGTGGCGGGCATGGTCGGGTCCGTCCGTTCTGGCTGGTCCCGCTTGCTAGCGCGCCGCGCCCGGCTTGGCCAGAGCGCGAGAGCCCCGGGCGCGATCGAGCCGGGACTCGCAGCCCCCGCCCCGGCGCCGCCCGGAGGCGGAAAGCCCCGCCCCCCGGCGCCGCATCGAGGGTATCTGGGCAACGAAGACGCCCGGGCGGGGGCGCGCGGCCCGCCGGCGCGCGGTCAGGCCGCGAGATCGCGCATCGGTGCCAGCGCCGCGTCGATCACCTCGAGCCCGGCGCCTTCGGCCGGCCCGCGCTCCGACAGGACGCGCCGCCAGGCCCGCGCGCCGGGCTGGCCGTGGAAGAGGCCGAGCATGTGACGGGTGACCTGGTGGAGCCGCCCCCCGGCGGCGAGGTGGCGGGCGATATGGGGCCGCATCCG
The DNA here is from genome assembly GCA_030837785.1 of Albidovulum sp. Classification (GTDB taxonomy): domain Bacteria; phylum Pseudomonadota; class Alphaproteobacteria; order Rhodobacterales; family Rhodobacteraceae; genus Albidovulum. The sequence continues at coordinate 23,167 of JAUQYA010000019.1, read as the reverse complement.
CTCCACCACCTCGAACCGGTCCGGCCCGGGGCCGGCGCCGAAGATTTCGGCGTCGGCCGGCCCGAGGATGTCGAAGGGCGCGTGATAGGCGGCGCGCCCGATCATCACCCCGTCGAGCCCCCGTCCCAGGAAGGCGCAGGCCGCCTCCAGCGTCGCGATGCCGCCGTTGACCGACAGATGCAGCCCGGGGAACGCCCGCTTCATCGCCAGCACCAGCGGATAGTCGAGCGGCGGGATCTCGCGGTTCTCCTTCGGCGACAGGCCCTGGAGCCAGGCCTTGCGGGCATGGATCGTGAAGCGCCGCGCCCCGGCCGCCGCGACAGTCTCGAGGAACCGGGGAAGCACCTCCTCGGGCACCTGGTCGTCCACCCCGATGCGGCATTTCACCGTCACCTCGGCGGGCGAGGCGGCGACCATCGCGGCAACGCAGTCCGCGACAAGTCCCGGCCGCTCCATCAGCACGGCGCCGAAGCAGCCCGACTGCACCCGGTCGGAGGGGCAGCCGACATTGAGGTTGATCTCGTCATAGCCGTAGCCCGCCGCGATCCGCGCCGCCCGGGCGAGGTCGCGCGGCTCCGACCCGCCGAGTTGCAACGCGACCGGGTGTTCGGCCGCATCGAAACCCAGCAGCCGGTCGCGGTCGCCGTGGATCACCGCCGCGGCCGTCACCATCTCGGTGTAGAGCAGCGCCCGGCCGCTGATCTGCCGGTGGAAGAACCGGCAGTGCCGGTCGGTCCAGTCCATCATCGGCGCCACGGAGAGGCGGGCGGCGGTGCGAAGGGCGTCGCGGGCGGCGGCTTGGACGGTTTCGGGGTCGTTCATCCCGGCTATCTAGGGCCGGTGCCGCACGGCGGCAAGCCGTCAGCGCCTGCCCCCGCCCGCCCGCCAGGCGCGGAACCGCCGCACGACCGGCTTCACGTCGAGCCCGACCACCAGCACCCCGAGCGGGATCATCCAGAAGCCGAGGACCGGCAGGAACCCGACGATTCCGCCGGCGACCAGCAGAAGACCGAGCAGGGTGCGAAAGCCCGGCGGCACCCGCTGCCGGATCCGCACCAGTGTCCGCCTGAGCCGCGCCTTGAAGGTCATCTCCGCCTCCCTTCGGCGCGATATGGGGCTTGCGTGTGCATGACGGAAGCCCCCGGCGCGCTTCCCGCCGCCGGTTCCGGCGCGGTCACGCCGCCCACCCCGCTGCCGCCTCCGCTCCGCCGGCCCGCTCCTGCGGCGCGATCCGCAGCGCCCTCAGCGCATTCAGGATCACCGCCACGTCGATCGCCTCCTGCATCAGCGCCCCCTCGACGGGGTCAGGTGGCCAAGGGCGGCGGCGACCATGCCGAGGACCGAAAGCCCGATTCCGGCGACGACGCTCTGGAGCGCGATCGCGCGCGCGCCCCGCGCGATCTCCATCCCCGCGCCGAGCCGGTCGAGCCGGTCCACCAGCAGCACCGCGTCGGCGGCCTCGGCCGAGGCCGCGGCGCCCCGTGCCCCCATCGCCACGCCGACATCCGCCGCCGCCAGCGCCGGCGCGTCGTTGACGCCGTCGCCCACCATCATCACCGGGCCGTTCTTCCGCTCGGTCAGCACCAGCAGCACCTTCTGGTCGGGCCTGAGCCCCGCCCTGAGCCCGTCGAAGCCGAGCCCCTCCGTCACCCGCTCGGCCACTTCGGCGCGGTCGCCGGTGGCCAGAAGGATCCGCTCCACCCCCCGGGCACGCATTCCCTCCAGGGTCACCGCCACGCCCTCGCGCAGGGGATCGGCCATGACGAGATACCCCGCCATCCGGCCGTCCACCGCCACGGCGACGAGAACCGCGCCCGCGACATGCTCCGGCGCCCGCTCCGCCCCCAGCCCCAGCCCCAGCCCCAGCCCCAGCCCCAGCCCCAGCCCCAGCCCCAGACGGTCGGTCACGAACCCGTAGCCGCCGACCACCACTTTGTGCCCCCCGACCCGGCCCGAAAGGCCCTCGCCCGGCACCTCGGCCACCTCCGTCGGCACCGGCAGCGTCTCCGCCCCCGCCGGTCGCCTGCGCATGAGCCGCCACCACCGCCTGCGCCACCGGATGCGGCGATGCCTGTTCCAGCGCCGCGGCGAGGCGGAGGATCGCCACCTCGTCCAGCTCGCCCAGACGCTCGACCGCGACGATCCGCGGCCGGCCGTCGGTCAGCGTGCCGGTCTTGTCGAGGATCAGCGTGCGGATGCGCGCCATCGCCTCCAGGGGCTTGGCGCCCTTGATCAGAACGCCGAAATGCGCCGCCCGCGACAATCCGGCGACAAGCGCCACCGGAACCGCGAGGATCAGCGGGCAGGGCGTCGCCACCACGAGGACCGCCACCGCCCGGATCGGGTCGCCGGTCCCCCACCAGGCGGCGAGCGCAATGGCGACCGTCACCGCGAGAAACCCCAGCGACCAGCGGTCGGCCAGCCGCGACATCGGCGCCTTCGACGCCTGCGCCGCCTCGACCAGGCGGACGATGCCGGCATAGGTGCTGTCGCGCGCCGGGCGCAGCGCCACGAGGTCGAAGGCCTCGCCCGCGTTGGTCGATCCGCTCATCGCCTCGACCCCTGGCTCCAGCCGCGCCGGCAGCGATTCGCCGGTCAGCGCCGAGGTGTCGAGAAAGGCGGTGCCGGCGGCCACCCGCCCGTCGACCGGCACCACGTCGCCCTGCCGGATCAGCAGCCTGTCGCCCGGCGCGATCCGGTCGAGTTCCACCTCCTCGAGCCCGCCGTCGCGGTGCCGCCGCGCCGTCCGCGGCACCCGCGCCAGAAGCGCGTGCATCTCGCGGCGCGCCCGGCCCTCGGCGAAGCTTTCAAGGAAGGTGCCGCCGGAATACATCACCGCGACGACGGCGGCCGCCAGCACCTCGCCGAAGGCCAGCGCCGCCGACATCGACAGCGCCGCGACGATGTCGAGCCCGACCTCGCCCTGCCCCCGTTCCCGGCCGATGTCCCGCCCCTGCCCGCCGGGCCATCATCGCCGAGCCGCCGGGCGGCGTCGAGGCAGATCGCCCCGGCGCAGCGCGGCAACACGTCCCGCTGCCTGGCGCGCGGCGCGCGCGGCCCCGGTTGCGGCCCCGCGCGGTTTCCCCGATGATCGCGGCGAAACCGCCGGGACATGCCCATGAAACCGATCCTCGTCCTCAACGGACCGAACCTCAACCTTCTCGGCACCCGCGAGCCGGAGATCTACGGTCGCGAGACGCTTGCCGACGTCGAGGCGCTGTGCGCCGCCGCGGCGAAGGCGCAGGGGCTTTCCGTCACCTGCCGGCAGTCGAACCGCGAATACGAACTCATCGACTGGGTGCATGCCGCGCGGGCGGACCATTCGGCGATCGTGATCAACCCCGGCGGCTTCAGCCATACCTCGGTGGCACTTCTCGACGCGCTCAACGCCTTCGAGGGGCCGGTGATCGAGGTGCACATTTCCAATATCCACCGGCGCGAGCCCTTCCGCCACCATTCCTATGTGTCGACCCGGGCCGAGGCGGTGATCGCCGGCGCCGGCGTGCAGGGCTATGCTTTCGCCGTCGAGCGCGCGGCCCGGCTCGTGAAGGGCTGAGCGCGATGGACCTGCCGGCAAACCGCTTCAAGGCCCGCCTCGCCCGGGGCGAGGTGCAATACGGGCTCTGGTCGACGATTCCCGAACCCACGGCGGTGGAGGCGCTGGCCGGCGCGGGGTTCGACTGGATGGTGCTCGACACCGAACATACCGCCGTCGAGGTGAGCGCGGTGCTGCCGCTCCTCCAGGCGATGGCGCCCTACCCCACCGCCGCGGTGGTGCGGCCCTGGGTGAACGACACCGCGCTGATCAAGCGCCATCTCGACCAGGGGGCGCAGACGCTGCTGCTGCCCTACATCCAGTCGCGCGCCGAGGCCGAGGCGGCGGTGGCGGCCGTCCGCTACCCGCCCCGCGGGGCCCGCGGCGTCGCCGGGACGATGCGGGCCGCGGGCTACGGGCGCATCGCCGACTACCATGCGAAGGCGGATGCCGAGATCTGCCTGCTTCTCCAGGTCGAGACCGCGCCGGCGCTCACCCGGCTCGAGGAGATCGCCACGGTCGCCGGCGTCGACGGCATCTTCTTCGGCCCCGCCGACCTCTCCGCCTCGATGGGCCACCTCGGCCAGACCGGCCACCCCGAGGTGCGCGGGGCGATCCTTGATGCCATCGCCCGGCTGACCCGGCTCGGCGTGCCGGCGGGACTCCTGACCCAGGACGCCGATTTCGCGCGGGCGACGATCGACGCCGGCGCGCGCTTCGTGGCGCTTGCAGTCGACATGGCGCTTCTTGTCCGCGCCGCCGACGCCCTCATCGGCCGCTTCCGCCCCTGACCCCAGGGGCCGTTCCTTTCGCCGTGGCGCAGATACTCCCGCCGCAGGCCCCCATCCTCGCGGGCTCGATGCCCCGCGAGGGCGGATCGCTCAGGCGTCCTGGCGGCGGTTGTGCAGGATCGAGGAGACGAGCGCTAGGCCGATGAAGGCGGAGCCGAGCACGCCGGTCACCAGTTCGGGAATGTGCCAGAGCGTCTGGGCGAACATGATCACCGACAGCACCAGGATCGAGTAGAACGCCCCGTGCTCCAGGTAGCGGAACTCCGACAGCGTCTGCCGCTCCACCAGCATGATCGTCATCGAGCGGACATACATCGCCCCGATGCCGAGGCCGATGGCGATGAGAAAGAGGTTGTGGGTCAGCGCGAAGGCGCCGATCACGCCGTCGAAGCTGAACGAGGCGTCGAGCACCTCGAGATAGAGGAAAGCGCCGAGGCCGCCGCGCGCCACCGTCTGCGCCGCCTCGCGCTGGTCGAGCACATGGCCCAGCACCTCGACCCCGAGAAAGGCCAGAAGCCCGCCGACCGCGGCGAAGAGGAACCGTGCCACCTCGCGCTCCGGCAGCGCCGTGGCAAAGACCATGACGACAGCGAGAACGAAGGCGATCTCCAGCCCGCGCACGCTGGCGCAGCGGCGCAGCCGGCATTCCAGCGCGCGGATCCAGTCCACCTCCTTGCCCTCGTCGATGAAGTAGCGCAGCGCCACCATCATCAGGAAGGTGCCGCCAAAGGCGGCGATCGGCAGATGCGCCTCGGCGATGATCTCGGCGTATTCGTCGGGCCGGAACGCGGCGAGCCTCAGCGCGGCGATCGGGCCGATCCCGGCCGCCACCACGACGATCAGCAGCGGGAAGATGATCCGCATCCCGAAGACGGCGATCAGGATGCCCCAGGTCAGGAACCTTTTCTGCCAGGCCGGGGTCATCTCCTTGAGCTTGTTGGCGTTGACGATCGCATTGTCGAACGACAGCGAGATCTCCAGCACCGCCAGCACCGCGCCGATCAGAAAGAAGCTGATCGCGCCCGCAAGCCGATGATCGTAGCCCCAGCCCAGCCAGAACGCCAGCGCAAGCCCGGCGGCGGTCACCAGGAAGGCCCAGCGGAAGTAGTGGAAGGCGGTCGACATGAAGCGCTCCGGTCACGGCCGGGCGCGCCCCGGCGACAGAGGATGGGGGCGACATAGGGGTCTTGTCGGGAAAGGACAAGGACGCGCGGACGGAATCCCAAGCGCGCCCCCGCATCGCCGTGGCCGGGCGACAACAGCCCTGCCCCCGCCCCGGTATCAGCGCCGAAATGTCACCCGGGCGCCGCAATGGCGCCGGGATTTCCCGTCACAAGGGTCCCGTCAGCCGCAGAGGGGACGATGGATTTCCTGAGCCAGTTTTCATTCGACGAGATCGCCGCCAGCCTTCTTGCCTGCCTGGTGATCCGCGAGCTGATGATCCTCGCACTGCCCGACCGCATCGCCGGCCCCGGCGGCTGGCTGATCGACACCGGCGAGGAAGAGGCCTGACCGCCGGCGGGTGGCGCTCCCGCCTCGGCAGCAGCGGCCTCCGGTCGATCGCGTCGTATCCGCGCCTGAGGCGTCCCGGTCACTGGCCATAGATCGCTCCGAGGTAGCTGCGGGTGTCGTCCTCAAGGCTCGGGTCGAGGCCGGTCAGGGGGCCGGCGGCCAACCCGCCGGCAGGCACGCCCCAGACATTGAACTGGATCAGGTCCATGATCTTCGGATTGCTGTAGACGTATTCCCGGATGCGGGCGGCCACCTGCGGGAAGCGGGCCTTCATCGTGTCGGGCGCCGCCATGTATTGACGGATCGCCTCGGCCCAGTATTCCTCGCGGTATAGGGGCTTTCCATAGCCAAATCCGCTCGGGTCGATCGGACGGCGCGGATTTGGCTGAGGGCTGTTGCCGTAGTCGTAAATCTCCCGCAACTGCTTCACGAGGCCATCGTCGGGAATATCCCCGGCCGCATAATCGAGAATGTGGCTGGCTTCATGCGCCGACGTGCGCCGGAACTGGTCGGGAGGAAGCTCGTTGCTTGCACGAGCGTTCTCAAATGATCCTCATCCAGTCTTGTCAACCGCCCCAGCCGCTCCTCTAGGGAGCGCAGACGGCGGGACCGCCTTAATAGGGCCGCCCGTGAATCTCTCTGAAACTTCGTTAAGAACCGCCGGACTGAGGGCTCTCTCGACTTCGCTATCTGGCGTTCGGCCCACGACATGTCGCGCCACAAGCGGCCGTCCTTCGAGGTCCAGTCCTCCGGAACCTGATCTTCCCAAGACATCGCCAACCTCCGATTTCGTAGGAAAATCATACAGATTGGCCGTCCGAGACGCCACGGATTCGGCGCCGCGAGGGCCCTCATCGGCAGCGATCCGGTCACCGCCAGCCCGGCGGTGGCAAGCGCGTCGCCGTAGGTCACGGGCTCGTCCCTGAGCGCCCGCCCCGGCGCGGTCACCCCCGCCTTCATGCCGCCCTGCAGCGCGCCGACGACAGGTCCAACCGCCCCCCGCGTCGTCCCTCCCCGCCCTCGCGGGTGGCCTTTCGTCCGGGAATGTGATCTTCCTGCGATTGCGGCGGCCGCCCGACCGGGCGGCCCGGGAATGACGCGGACGACGGGATGGAGACCATCACCCCAGGTGCCCCGGATGACAACGGGGAGGACGGCATCGGCAGGCGCGCCTTCCGCGCCGCGCTCGGGCGCTATGCCACGGGCGTGACCGTCGTCACCACGCTAAGCCCGCAGGGCCCGGTCGGCATCACCGCCAACAGCTTCACCTCGGTCTCGCTCGACCCGCCGCTGGTGCTCTGGTGCCCGGCAAAGATCTCGGCGCGGTTTTCCGCCTTCACCGCGGCCGGTCACTACGCGATCCACGTCCTTGCCGCCGACCAGCTCGAGCTCTGCCACCGGTTCTCGCGCTCGGGGGTGGATTTCGCGGGCCTCGATCCGGCCGAGACGCCCGAGGGGCTGCCGCTCCTGCACGGCTGCCTCGCGCGGTTCGACTGTGCCGCGCACGCCGCCCACGACGGCGGCGACCACGCGATCCTCGTCGGCCGTGTCCTGCGCGCCTTCGTCCGCGACGGCACGCCGCTTCTGTTCTGGCACGGCCGCTACGGCGACTTCCTGCACCGCGACTGACGGGGCGCCGCGGCCGACACGATGGCCGGACCGGCGCGCCCGGTACATCCGCGGCGCGGCGGGTCTGGCGCGGCGGGTCTGGCGCGGCGGGCCGAATTCCCCTACATTCCCCGAAAGGTCCGGATCACCATGCAGCTCAGCGCCCCGCAGCCCCGCGTCGACACCGCCGCCCCTCCGCCGAAGTACCCCGTCGCACCGGAGGAGATGCTTGCGCGCGCCGACGAGGCATCGAACTTCCTCAAGGCGCTCGCCCACGAGGGCCGGCTGATGATCCTGTGCTACCTCGCCAGCGGCGAGAAGTCGGTGACAGAGCTTGAAATCCTGCTCTCCTCGCGCCAGGCGGCGGTCAGCCAGCAGCTGGCCCGCCTCAGGCTCGAAGGGCTCGTCTCGGCGCGCCGCGACGGCAAGGCGATCTACTATTCGCTGGCCGATTCCCGCGCCGGGCGGCTGGTCAGCGCGCTTCACGACATCTTCTGCGGCGACGCCGAGCGGCGCTGAGCCAGCGGGACCGGGGCGTCAGGCGCCGACATGGGGGCGCAGGAAGGCCCAGCAGGCCGCCCGCGCGTCCGCTTCCGTCATCAGCGCCGGTTCGACGCAGCGCTGCACGCCGAATCCGTCGACGAGGCAGATGAAGGCCGCGGCGACGGTTTCGGCGTCGATCGCCCGGCCTCTGGCGGCGGCGGCCTCGGCCAGCGCGGCGACGATGGCGGCGCGGTAGCTGGAATAGAGCCTGCGGTGCTCCTCGCGCAGCACCGGATTGGTGGCGATCTCGCCCCAGAGCGTGAGCCAGATCTTCAGCACGTCATGGTCGAATATCTCCGGCGAGACCAGCGCCTCGACCAGCGCCGCGATCCGCGTCAGGCCGGGGCGCGGCGCCTCGATCGCGGCGATCCATTCGCGATACATCCGCGCATAGACCGCGACCAGAAGCCCGTCCATCGAGCCGAAGTGATGGGCGATGAGCCCGCGCGAAACGCCCGCCTCGGCCGCCACCTTGTCGACGGTGAACTCGCGGATGCCGCCGCGCGCCATGCAGGCGCGGGCGGCATCCTCCAGAAGCGCCCGCCGGTCGGCGGGCGACAGGCGGGCCTTGCGTCGCGGAGCCTCGGCCAACCGTCCCTCCCTCGTTCCCCGCCCGGCCCGCTCAGGCCAGGCGGAAGGCTACCGGGTCGGGGTGGCCGTCGGCAAGGATGACCGGCACGAGGTTCGCATCGTGCAGGGCAAGGTAGGGCTCGAAGCAGATGAAGACGAAGCCGCCCGAGTCCTCCATCAGGTCTTCCATGCGGTTGAACATGGCGCGGCGCTTGTCGGGGTCGGGCTCGACCATCGACTTCTGATAGAGGTCCTCGTATTCGGCGCTGTCGAAGAAGGACCAGTTGTAAAGCCCGATCTGGTCGGGACGGAACCAGACCAGGTTCTCGGTCGGGTCGATGCCGCCGGCGAAGTTCATCAGCACAAGCTCGATCGACTTGTAGGCCTCGCCCGCGGTCTTGTCGCCAAGCGCCCAGTAGGCGGCTTCCTCGGTCGGCTGGATGGTGACGGTGATCCCGGCCTCGGCGAGGCTCGCCTGGACGATCTGGGCGATGGTCTGGCTGGTGGCGTCGGTCAGGGCGTAGAGGTTCAGCTCCAGCCCCTCCGCCCCGGCCTCGGCCAGAAGCGCGCGCGCCTTCTCGACATCGCGCGTGGCGATCAGGTTCGACGGCCGGGCATAGCCCGAGGTCGGCGGCACCACCCCCGTCGACCGCGCCACGAGCCCGTCATAGGCGCCGGTCAGCACCGCGTCGCTGTCATAGGCATGCTGGATCGCCTGCCTGACCTTCGGATCGCGGAGCGGTTCGGCGTTCATGTTGATGGTGAGCCAGGCGTAGCGGGTGGACGGCGCCTCGATCAGCGTCGCACCCTCGGGCAGCGCCGCCTTGAGCTGCGCCGCCGCCGCCACCGCGACGCGGGTGAAGTCGAAGGCGTCGGCCTCGTAGGCGAGCTGGGCCGCCTGGTCGTCGGTGACGATGTAGAACTCCACCCGCGCGAAGGCCGGCTTCTCGCCGGTCCAGTCGGGGTTGGCCTTGAGCGTGACCTTCTGGTTCTGCTCCCAGGCGTCGAACAGGTAGGGGCCGCACTCGGCCGGGATCTCGGTGGTGTAGCTGCCGCCGGCCGCCTCGACCGCCTTCTGGCAGACGATGTGGCCGCCGTAATAGGGCAGCGCGATCACGATGAAGGGGGCGAAGGGTTCGGTCAGGTGGATGATGCCGGAGCGGTCGTCGATGACCTCGACCTCCTTCAGCTTCTCGAACTGGTAGGCCCAGGCGCTGTCGGACCCGGCGATCCGCTCGAACGAGAACTTCACGTCCGCCGCCGTGACCGGGCCGAAGCCGCCGGTCCATTGCAACCCGTCGCGCAGCGTGAAGGCGAGCTTGGTGGGCTCCTGCCACTCGATCCGTTCGGCCGCCCAGGGCCGCCACTCGTTGCCCTCGCGCATGTCGCCGAGCCTGACCAACGTGACGTTGGTGCAGCGCGGGATGATGTCGTCCAGCTCGCCGATGATGCCGTAGGGATCGAGCACCTGGAAATCGGCGCCGACGCGCAGGCGCAAGGTGTCGCCCTCTGCCGCCCAGGCGAAGCGGGGCATTGCGGCGGCCGCGGCAAAGCCGGCCCCGGCGGCCGCGAGGAAGCCGCGTCTGTCAGTTCTCCACTGCATGTCTTTCTCCCTGTTCTGGTTGGGTCACGGCAAGGTGGCACCGCGCCCGGCGATCCGGCCCCGTGACGGCCAGATCGGGCGCCCGCTGGCGGCAGATGTCGCGCGCGAGCGGGCAGCGGGTGTGGAACTCGCAGCCCGCCGGGCGCCTCAGGATCGAGGGCACCTCGCCCCGGATCGCCAGATCGGCGCGGCGCCGGCGCGGGTCGGGCACCGGCTCGGCTGCGATCAGGCTGGCGGTGTAGGGATGGGCGGGGGCGGCGAAGACCGCCGCCGTCGGCCCCTCCTCCACCACCCGGCCGAGGTAGAGCACGGCGACCCGGTCGGCCACATGGCGGACCAGCGCGAGGTTGTGGGTGATGATGAGATAGGCCAGCCCCATCGCCTGCCTGAGATCGGTCATCAGGTTCAGCACCTCGGCCTGCACCGACACGTCGAGCCCGGCGGTGGGTTCGTCGGCGATGACGAGCCGCGGCTTCAGCGCCAGCGCACGCGCGACGCCGACGCGGCGGGCCTGGCCGCCCGACAGCTCGTGCGGGTAGCGGCCGGCCATCGCAGCCGGAAGGCCCACCATGCCGAGCAGATCGCCGGCGGCGCGGCGCGGGTCCGGCAGCGGCTGGCGGTGGATGCGGAAGGGCTCGGTGACGAGATCGCCCACGGTCAGCCGCGGCGACAGCGAGGCGGTCGCGTCCTGGAACATCAGCGCCGCGTTCCGGCGCAGGCGGACCAGGCCCGCGCGCCCCGACACCGCCACGCCCTCGAAGGCGATGCTGCCCGCGGCGATCGGCTGAAGCCCCATCACCGCCCGCGCCAGCGTGGTCTTGCCCGACCCGCTTTCGCCGACCAGCGCCACGCTCTGGCCCCTCGCGACATGCAGCGAGACCTCGAGCACGATCGGCAGGCGGGCGCGCGAGAGGAAGCCGCCCTGGGGCAGGTCGACCGAGACCCGCGCGAGGTCGAGCACCGGCGTCATGACGGCACCCGGTGACACAGGACAGACCGCCCCGGCGCAGGGGTCCGGCGCGGGGCCGGCGTGCGGCAGGCGTCGAGGACGACCGGGCAGCGCGGCGCGAAGGCGCAGCCCCCCGGCAGCGCCGCAAGGTCGGGCACACGCCCGCCGATCACCGGCAGGCGGCCCGAGGCGGGATCGACCACCGCTGGATCGCAGGCCAGAAGCGCGCGTGTATAGGGATGGCGCGGATCGTGGAAAAGCGCGTCGACCGGCGCCTCCTCCACGACCTCGCCGGCATACATCACCGCCACCCGGTCGCAGAGTTCCGCGATCACCCCGAGATGGTGGGTGACGACGACGATGGCGCCGTCGAACTCGCGGCTGAGATCGCGCAGAAGGTGGATGATTTGCGCCTCCATCGTCACGTCGAGCGCCGTCGTGGGCTCGTCCGCGACCAGCACCGAAGGCTGCATCAGCAGCGCGGCGGCAATCGCCACCCGCTGCCGCATGCCGCCCGAAAGCTCGTGCGGATAGCGCTCAAGGCAGCGGTCGGGGTCGGCGATGCCGACCCGCGCGAGCATCGCCGCCAGCGCCCCGCGCGCAGGCCGGGCCGGGTCGTGCGCGCCGGCGAAATCCGCCATCTGCCGGCCGATGGTCAGGACCGGGTTGAAGGCGGTCATCGGGTCCTGGAACACCATCGCCACCGCCCGGCCCCTGAGGCGGCGCTGTTCGTCCGGCGCGAGGCGCAGCATGTCCACCCCGCCGAGCCGGACCGCGCCCGCCTCGATCCGCGCGCCCGGCGGCAGAAGGTTGATCATCGCCCCCGCCAGCGTGGATTTCCCCGACCCGCTTTCGCCCATGATGCCCAGCACCTCGCCCCGCGCGACGGCAAGCGAGACCCCGCGCACCGCCCGCACCGCCCCGCCTTCCGGCAGCCGGTAGCTGACCGACAGGTTCTCGACCGACAGGAGCGGCGCGCTCATGGCCGCCTCCGTCCCGCGCCGCGCGGGTCGAGCACGTCGCGCAGACCCTCGCCGAGGAAGGTGAAGCCGAGCGTGGCCAGCACGAGCGGGATGCCCGCCACGATGATGACATGCGGCGCCTGCCTGAGCGAGGTGTAGCCGTCAGACAGGATGTTGCCCCAGGAGGGCGCGGGCGGCCTGACGCCGAGGTTGAGGTAGCCGAGCCCGGCCTCGAGCATGATGACGACGGGAATGTCCATGCAGATCAGGATGACCAGCGGGCCGACGACATTGGGCAGCAGGTGGCGGAACAGGATCCGCCCCGGCCGCGCGCCCATCGCCCGCTCGGCAAGGATGAAATCCGCCCCCGCGAGCGCCAGCGTCTGGGTCCGGATCAGCCGCCCGTAGGCCGGGAACGAGACGAGGACGATGACGAGAACCAGCGTCGCCGTGCCGGGGCCGAGGACGGTGATGACGGCGAGCGCGAAGAAGATCATCGGCAGCGACGACATGCTGTCGAAGACGAGGACCAGAAGCCCGTCGAGCCAGCGCGCCCCGTAGCCCGCGACAAGGCCGAGGACGAGCCCCAGCGCGCCGGCGATGCCGACCGAGGTGGTGGCGATCCCGAGCGCGAGCCGCGCCCCCCAGATGATGCGCGACAGCAGATCGCGCCCCAGATGGTCGGTTCCCGCCCAGTGCGCCACCGAGGGCGGCCGGAACTTCGCCTTGACGTCGATCGCGACCGGATCGTAGGGCGCGATCCAGGGCGCGAGCAGCGCCATCACCAGAAAGACCGCGACCAGCGCGAAGCCCGCAGCACCCAGCGGGTCGGCGAGCAGGGCCCGGCCGATCCCGCGGCGGGCCGGCAGCCGCGTCTGGTCAGCCGCGCAGGACATCGCGCACCCTCGGATCGAGCCGGGCGATCAAGAGATCGGCGGCGGTGACGACGGCAAGATAGAAGGCGGTCATGAACAGCACGGTGCCCATCACCACGGGGTAGTTGCGCTTTTCCACCGCACCGGTGATCAGGGTGCCGATCCCGGGGCGGGAAAACACCGATTCAACGAAGACCGCGCTCGACAGGATCGCGCCGAAGCCGACTGCCAGCACCGAAAGCGTGGGCACGATCGCCACCCTCAGCGCATGGCGGAAGACGATGTCGCGCTCGGACATGCCGAAGGCGCGGGCGGTGCGGATATGCGGGGCCTCCATCACCTCGAGCATCGAGGCGCGGATCAGCCGGGCGAGGTAGCCCGCCCAGCCGACGCCCACCGCAAAGGCCGGCAGGACCAGAGCGCGCGCCTGCCCGGCGATGTCGCCCGGCTCGCCCGCGCCGATCGCAGGCAGCCAGTTCAGCCAGACCGCGAAGACGATCAGCGCATAGATCGCCACCACGAACGAGGGAACCGCGATCACGCTCACCGACAGCACGCCGAGAAGCCGGTCGACCCAGCTGTCGCGCCAGACCACCGCCGCCGCGCCCAGAAGGATGCCCGCGGCGAAGGCCCAGCCGAGCGCCACCGCCCCGAGGAGGAGCGTGTTCGGGAAGACCTCGAGGATCTGCTCGAGCACCGGGCGCTTCGACCAGACGTCGATGCCGAGATCGCCCCTGAGCGCACTGCCGAAGAAATGCGCGACCTGCACCAGCACCGGCTGGTCGAGCCCCATCCGCTCGCGCAGCGCCTCCTTCAGCTCCGGCGTCGCGCGCGGGCCGAGGGCGAGCGAGGCCGGATCGCCCGGCACCAGGAAGACCATCGCATACATGGCCGACATGACCAGCACCAGGATCAGGACCGACAGCCCCAGACGCCGGATCGCGTAGGCCAGCATCAGCCCGCTCCCCTGCCGCTAGATGTGGTCACGCGGGATCCTCTCGTTCCAGTCGCGGGCGAAGACCTCGCGGCCGTTCTCGCGGATGCGCAGGCGCATCTCGACGACGAAATGGGTGGCATCGCAGGACAGTGCGCCCTCGCTTTCATGGCTGAAGCTGCCATCGGGGCGTTCGATCACCACGGTGTAGCGCGTCTCGCAGCGCGCGCTCAGCGGATCGCCGTCGGTGATGCGGTAGCGCGCAAGCCCCTCGCCGCGGTGGGTCTGGCCGATGGCGGGCATCCGGGTGGCATGGGTCCAGCGGGGAAAGTCCACCACCATCTCGCCGGTCAAAAGATCGCGCCGGACGCTGCGGCGGACGGGATGCGCGCGCGGCTCGACCGGCAGGTCGTGCTGCGGGTCGCTCGCGGCGCATTCGGCCGGGCCGAAGGGGCGCAGGCGGTCGTCGCCCTCGCGCGGCGGGCGGACCGGAAGCTCGATCGCGCTCTCGCCGAGGTGCAGGCTCAGCGTCGCAAGCTCGGGCGACGGCCAGGCGATCGGCCAGTAGACGGTGGAGATCGAGACGGCGATGCGGTGGCCTGCCGGAAAACGGTGCGCGATGTCGTCGAGATCGACCACCGCCGTCTCGACCTGCCCCGGCACCAGCGCGGCGGGCGCATCGTGGCCGTGGCGGTGGCAGAGGTTCAGGTGCCCCACCGTGACGCGGGTCGAGGCCCCCGAAGGCGCGACGTCGTTCAGCCGCACCGACACCAGCGCGCGCGGCCGGTCGCTGGCGAAGCGCAGGCGAAGTTGCGGCGCGCCGAGGATTTCGAGCGGCGCGTCGAGCGGTTCGGTGACGAAGACGAGCGAGCCGCCGTCGTCCTCGCGCTGGTCGGTGGCCCAGTCGGCATCGTCGCCGTAGCGCCCCACCTCGCCCGCCGCGAGGCCGACCCAGAGCGGCGAGCAGACCCGCACCACGCCCCGCCCCGCGCCGCCGAGCACCCCGCCCGCGCCCAGCGCCAGCCGCCGCATCGCGATCCGCGACGAGGGCCAGTCGGTCTCGCCGACCCAGCGGCCGGGGCGTTCGCGGTAGCAGGTGCGGGGGGCCACGCTTTCCTGCATCCAGACCCGCAGCATCGGCTCCTCCATGATCCCGGTATCGCGGCCCTTCAGCCAGTGATCGCACCAGCGCAGCACTTCCTGCAACCAGCCGATCGCCGGCTCCACCGTGACATCGTAGGGGTAGGAATGCGCCCAGGGCCCGATCAGCCCGCGCCGCGGGCAGGACAGCCCGGCCAGCAGCCTCGGCACGCTTTCCGAATAGTTGTCGGCCCAGCCCGAGACCGCATAGACGGGAACCTCGATGCGGCGGAAATCCTCGCAGACCGAGCCCTGCCGCCAGTAGTCGTCGCGGCGCTGATGGGCGAGCCAGGTGAGAATCCAGGGCCGGTTGGCCTCGCGCCGGGCCTGCCACATCGCGCGCCACGCCTCGCCCGCGATGGCGGGATCGGGCGGCAGGTCCTGATGCGCGAACATGGTCGAGGACCAGTCGAAATTGTCCTTCGACAGGCAGCCGCCGACCCAGTGGATGTCGGTGGCGTAGCGGTCGTCGGTCGAGCCGACGGTGATGATCGTCTTCAGCGCCGGCGGCCGGCGCGCGGCGATCTGCAACCCGTTGAAGCCGCCCCAGCTGATCCCGATCATCGCGACCTGGCCGTCGCACCAGGGCTGGCGCGCGATCCAGTCGATGGCGGCGATGCCGTCGACCTGTTCCTGCACGCTGTATTCGTCGTCGATCACGCCTTCGCTGTCGCCGGTGCCGCGAATGTCGAGCCTGAGGCAGCCGTAGCCGTGCCGGGCAAGGTAGCGGTGCATCCGTTCGTCGCGCGCGCGGGTGCCGTCGCGCTTGCGGTAGGGAAGGTATTCCAGGATCACCGGCACCCTTCCGGCACCCTCGGGCAGCCACAGCCGCCCGGCCAGCCGCACGCCGTCGGGCATCGGCACCCAGATGTTCTCGATCTCGGTCAGCCCGAAGGGATAGTCCGTCCGTATCCGCATCCTTCCCCTCCGTGCCTTCAGTTCATCGGTGCCCCGCCCTCGGCCTTCCGCCGCGCGACGTAGGCCGAGAGCGCCTCGTCGATGGCGGGGTCGAGCGGCGGGTCCTCCGCCGCGGCCAGAAGATCCTTCCAGACCGCATTCGCCCGCGCCCGCGCATCGACTCCGCCGCGGGAAAGCCATTGCGGATGATTGTCCCAGTTGGACAGCATCGGCGCGTGGAACGCGGTGCCGTAGCGCTCCATCGTGTGCCGGGTGCCGAAGTAATGCCCCCCCGCCCCCGCCTCGCGGATCGCCTCGAACGCGAGATCGGCGGGCGTCGTGGCGATGGGCTCCATCCAGGCATCCATCATCTGCAGCATCTCGGCATCGAGGATCAGCTTCTCGAAACTCGCCGTCAGCCCGCCGTGCAGCCAGCCGGCGGCATGTTCCAGCAGATGCGCCCCGCCGGTCAGCGCCCCCCAGAGCGCCATCTGCGATTCATAGGCCGCCTGGGCGTCGACCTCGTTGGCGGCGGTGACGTTCGAGGACCGGAACGGCACGCCGACGTGGCGGGCCAACTGGCCCGACGCCTGCGCCGCCTTGGCATATTCCGGCGTGCCGAACGCCGGCGCGCCCGAGCGCATGTCGACGTTCGAGGTGAAGCCGCCATACATCACCGGCACGCCGGGGCGGACGATCTGGGTCAGCACGATCCCCGCCAGCGCCTCGGCGTGCTGAAGCACGAGCGCGCCCGCGAGCGTCACCGGCGCCATCGCCCCGGCCAGCGTGAAGGGGGTGATGACATTGACCTGGCCGTGTTCGGCCAGCGCGATCAGCCCCTCGGCCATCGGGATGTCGAGTTGCAGGGGCGAATTGGTGTTGATGATCCCCAGCAGGACGGGGCGCCGGGCAAGGCCCTCCGGCGTCGTCCCGAACAGGATCGCCGCCATCTCGATCCCGTCCATCGTCCGCGCCCGGCCCAGCGTCTGGGTCTGCCAGTTCTTGTCGAGGTGGCGGATCTGGGCGTGATAGATGTCGAGGTGGCGGGTCTGGGCGGGCAGGTCCATCGGCTCGAACGGTCCGCCGCCTTCCTGGTGGATCACGTTCAGCGCCTGCACCAGCCGCAGGAAATCGCACATCTCGGCGAAGCTGCCGTCGCGGCGGCCGCGGTCGTTGTCCATCACATAGGCCGGCCCGCCGACCGAGGCATAGACGCAGCTGCCGCCGCCAAGGCGCAGGTCGCGCGCGGGATTGCGGGCGCGCAGCGTGAAGGCGGCGGGCACCGTGGCCAGGCGTTCCGCCACCATCGCCGGGTCGAGCCGGACGGTCTCGGCCTCCACCCGCGCGCCGGCAGCGGCGAAGAGCCCCCGCGCCGGCGGATGAAGAACCCGCATCCCCTGATCCGACAGCACCGTCAGCGCCGCCTCGTGGATCGCCGCCACCTGGTCGTCCGAGAGCACCCGCAGGGGGTCGGTGCGGCGCTCGACCTGGCCGAAGGGGCGCTGCGGCACCCCGGACGCGGCACGGGCATGGGGGCGCCTGCGTGCCGCGCGGCCGGTCATTCGGCAACCTCCGGCAACGGCAGGTCGCGCGGCGCGAAGGGCGCGTCGCGGCGCAGGACGATCTCCGCCTCGGCCAGGCCAAGCTCGCGGGCCGTCCGGTGGCCCTGGTAGACGGCGTGAACCACGGCGCCGGGGGCACGGGCATCGCCGGTCAGATGAAGGCTGCCGGGGCGCGCCGAGCGCGCAAGCGCGTCGTGAAGCGCGCTCTCCGGCGCACGGTAGCCGACGATGACCAGCGAGCGGGCGGCGATCCGGCTTTCCTCGCCGCTGAAGATCTGGGCCAGGCGCAGGGTCTCGCCGTCGAAGCCTGTGACCAGTTGAAGGGTGCGAAGCGCGATGCCGCGGCGCGCGAAGGACTGGTGCACCAGCGGCTGCTCGTTGGTCATGAAGCCCCAGGCGGCGGCCGCCCCCGCGGTGGTGATGTAGCTCACCGCCCTGCCCCGCCCGGCCAGATGTTCGGCGATCGCCGAGCCGAGGTAGTAGTTGTCATAGTCGAAGACGGCGACCGGCCCTTCGGGCAGCGCGCCCGCCGCCAGATCGTCGGGGGTGTAGACGCGCGGCGCCTCCACCGGCCCCGCCGGCAGTTCGTTGGCGCCGCAAAGCCGGGCGAGCCAGCGCGCCCCGGTGGCGATCACCACGTGATCGGCGCCGAACTCCGCCACGTCCCCGGGGCCAAGGTCGCTTTCGGGGTAGAGCGCGACATTCGGCATCCTCGCAAGCTGCCCCAGCCGGTAGTCCACCACCCGGTGCCACTGGTTCAGCCCCGGCAGCGAGGATTCCCACGCCAGCCTGCCGCCGAACGCCCGCGCGCGGTCGGCAAGCGCCACCTCGAAGCCGCGCCGGCCGAGCGTCAGCGCCGCCTCGAGCCCCGCCGGGCCGCCCCCCACCACCAGAACCCGCCCCCGGCCGTCGCGGGCGACCCGCTCGGGATGCCAGCCGCGCCGCCAGTCCTCGCCCGCCGTGGGGTTCTGGGTGCAGCGCACCCAGGTGCCGTCGTGCCAGCTCGAGATGCACAGGTTGCAGCCGATGCATTCGCGGATGTCCTCGACGCGCCCCTCCTCGATCTTCCGCGGCAGGAACGGATCGGCGATCGAGGGCCGCGCGCCGCCGATGAAATCGAGCACCCCGCGCCGGATCATCGAGACCATCGTGTCGGGCGAGGTGAAGCGGCCGACACCCACCACCGGCCGGTCGGTCAGGGTCTTGACGAAATCCACCACCGGCTCGTGGCTGCCTTCGGGCGTGTAGCGGCTGGCGGCGCAGTCCGTCGCGGAATAATCCATTTTTACATCAAAGAGATCGGGCGCGTCCTTCAGGTATCCGATCACCTCGTGCGCCTCCGAAGGCGCGGCCTCCGACGGTCGGGCGCGCAGTTCCTGGAGCGAGATCCTCAGCGCCACCGCCGCGCGCCCGTGCGTCGCCTCGCGCACCGCGTCGATCAACTCCGCGACCAGCCGCACGCGGTTGCGCAGCGGCCCGCCGTAGGCGTCGGTGCGGTGGTTGTAGTCGGACATCAGGAACTGGTAGGGCAGATAGCCCATCCCGGCATAGACATAGAGGATGTCGAAGCCGGCCCGCTCGGCCCGCACCGCAGCCTCGGCGTGCCAGCGGATCAGGTTGCGGATGTCGGCCGCGTCCATCACCTTCGGCCGCGCCGAGGACATGAAGCCCACATGCGTGGCCATCCACGGCACGCCCGAGGGCGACAGCGGCGGATGGCGCGTGGTGCGGTTCACCGCCGCCGCCCCGCCATGCCACAGCTCGACCGCGGCCAGCGCGCCCTCGGCATGCACCGCCTCGGTCATCACCGCATGCGCGCGCAGGTCCGCCTCGTCCCAGAGCGTCGCGCAGGGAAAAGGGCTGTCGTCCGACGACGGGTGCACCGAACAGGCGCCGGTCGAGACCACCGCCCAGCCGCCCTCGGCCTTGGTCGCGCGGAAGGCGGCGCGCACATGGGGCGCGGCATTGGTCATGCCCGAGGCATGGGGCACCTGGAAGAAGCGGTTCCGCGCCGTCTTCGGCCCGATCCTGACCGGCTCGAAGAGAAGGTCGAAGCGCGGGTCGCGGGGCATGGCGCCTCCCGGGGCGATTCCTTGCTGAACTATAGTATAGTAACACCGCGCCGCCAGATCGCAACCGAAACCGGCGCCCCGTTGCAGCCCCCGCAGGCGTCCGGCCAGGGGGTCCGGCCAGGGGGTCCGGCCAGGGCGGGGAGACCGGGGCGGCGGGGACCGGGGCGACGCCGGCTCAGGCCGCGCCGTCGGTGGGGCTGAGGTCGAACACCTCGTCGGGGAAGAACTTGGCCAGCCGGACATCGGCGGTGCGGGCGTGGCCTTCCATCCCCTCCAGCCGCGAGATGCGCGCCGTGGCGATCCCGAGCACGCGCGAGGCCGAGCGCGTCGCGCGCTGCCAGGTGACGGTCTTCATGAACTTGTGGACCGACAGCCCGCCGGTATAGCGCCCCGCCCCCGAGGTCGGCAGGACGTGGTTGGGCCCCGAGCACTTGTCGCCATAGGCCACCGTCGTCTCCTCGCCGAGGAAGAGCGACCCGTAGGCCCTGAGCCGGCGCAGCCACCAGTCGAGGTCGGCGGCCTGCACATGCAGGTGTTCGGGCGCATAGTCGTCGGCGACGCGCGCCATCTCCTCGGCGCTGTCGCACAGCATCACCTCGGCGAGGTCGTCCCATGCCGACCGCGCGCTGGTCGCGTTCGCCTCGGGCAGCTCGCCGATGATCGCCGGCACCCGGGCAAGAACCGTCTCGGCAAGGCTGCGGTCCGAGGTCACCAGCCAGACCGGGGAATTGTGGCCGTGCTCGGCCTGCCCGACCAGATCCCAGGCCACCAGCTCGGGGTCGGCGGTGGCGTCGGCGATGACCATCAGGTCGGTGGGGCCCGCGACCATGTCGATGCCGACCGGCCCGTAGAGGACGCGCTTCGCCTCGGCGACGAACTGGTTGCCCGGCCCGACGAGGATGTCGGCCCCGGGAAGTCCGAAGAGCCCGTTGGCCATCGCCGCCACTGCCTGCACCCCGCCAAGCGCGAGGATCGCGTCCGCCCCGCAGAGATCCATCGCGAAGAGGATCGCGTCGGGTATTCCCAGGCCCGGCCGCGGCGGCGAGCAGGCGACGATGTTCGGCACGCCGGCCACCTTGGCGGTGGTGATCGTCATGATCGCGCTCGCGATGTGGCTGTAGCGCCCGCCGGGGACGTAGCAGCCCGCGGCCGAGACCGGGATCTGCCGCTGTCCGGCGGTCAGCCCCGGAAGCACCTCGATGTTGCAGTCGATGATCGTGGCGCGCTGCGCCTCGGCGAAGCGGCGGATGTTGCCGTGGGCGAAGCGGATGTCGTCCTTGAGCTTTTCCGGGATCCGCGCGATGGCCGCGTCGATCGCGGCGCGCGGCACGACGATGTCGCCGTCCCACTTGTCAAGCTCGCGGCTGTAGCGCCGCACCGCCGCCTCGCCCGAGGCGCGGATTTCGGCGAGCATCGCGCCCACGACGCCCTGCACGTCCTGATCGTCGGCTTGCCGGGTGCGGACCGCCTTCTTGAGATAGCTCACAGCCATGTCCGGTCTCACATCCTGCCCTTCCAGGGCACCAGCCTGGCTTCGACCCAGCGCATCAGCAGGTCGAACGCATAGGCAATGGCGGCGATCACGATGATTCCCATGATCACGGTCGAGGTCTGCAGGAACTGGCTGGCCGACAGGACCATGTAGCCCAGCCCCGAGGTCGCCGCGACCATCTCGGCGGCGACCAGCGTGGTCCAGCCGAAGCCGATGCCGATGCGCATCGCGGTGAGGATCTCCGGCAACGCCGCCGGCAGGATCACGTGCCGCATCACCTGCCAGCGCGTGGCGCCGAACGAATAGGCCGCGTGGATCTGCTCGATCGCCGCCGAGCGCACGCCGGCGCGGGCGCCCAGAGCCACCGGCGCGAAGACCGACAGGAAGATCAGCAGCACCTTCGAGGTCTCGCCGATGCCGAACCAGATGATCATCAGCGGCAGATAGGCCAGGGGCGGGATCGGCCGGTAGAATTCGATCGGCGGGTCGAAGATGCCGCGGACGACGGGGCTCATCCCCATCAGGATGCCAAGCGGTATGCCGATGATGCAGGCGAGGACGAAGGCCCCGAACACCCGCGCGGTCGAGACCCAGACGTGTTGCAGGAACGAGGTGTTGGTGAAGCCGTTCTGCCAGATGTCGGCGAATTTCTGCACGATCGCGCCCGGGGACGGCACGAAGAGCGGCTTGACCCATCCCATCGCGGTGATCAGCCACCAGACGAACAGCAGGACGGCGATCGAACCCACCGAAAGCCACAGCGTGTCGCCCTGCCCCGGCACCCCGTAGATTTCCCCGGGCTTGGTGGCCCGGCCCTTGGTCAGGAAGAAGAACGACCGGGCGGGTCGCCTGGGGGCACGGTCAGGGCTCTGGTCGGTCATTCCACCGCCTCCTCGTCGGCGAAGATGATGCCAAGCACCCTCTCGCGCAGGTCGATGAACTCGGGAGAGGCCTTGACATGGCGCGCCGACTCGCCGGCGAGGAACCGGCGCGAGAACGGCAGGTCGAAGCGGTGCGCGATGCGCCCCGGACGCGGCGACATGACGACGAGCCGGGTGCCCATGAACAGCGCCTCCTCGACCGAATGGGTGATGAAGAAGACCGATTTTTGGGTCTCGGCCCAGATGTTGAGGATCAATTCCTGCGCCTTCTCGCGCGTCAGCGCGTCAAGGGCGCCGAGGGGCTCGTCCATCAGCAGCAGCTTGGGATCGCAGGTCAGCGCGCGGGCGATGCCGACGCGCTGCTGCATCCCGCCCGAAAGCTTGTAGACGGGCGACTTCTGGAACCCGTCGAGGCCGAGAAGACTGATGAACCGCTCGGCAACCTCGTGCCGCCGCCTTTCGCCCACGCCCTGAAGCTTGAGCCCGAAGGCGACGTTGTCGAGAACGTCGAGCCAGGGCAGCAGCGCATGTTTCTGGAACACCACGGAACGGTCGGCACCGGGCCCCTGCACCGGCTGGCCATCAAGCAGGATCCGCCCCGAGGTCGGTGACAGGAAGCCGGCGATCAGGTTGAGAAGCGTCGATTTCCCGCAGCCCGAGGCACCGAGGGCGACCACGAAGTCGTCGTTCTCGATGGCGAGGTCGATCCTGCGTAGCGCCTCGACCGGCGGGCGTCCGTCGGCGGCAGGATACACGACCGACGCATCGTCGATGATCAGGCCCATGCCCGTTTCCCTTCGTCGGTGATCCGGACCCCGGTTTCCGGGGTCCGGGGCGCATGGCCGGCCTACTTCGCCGCGTCGGCGAACTCGGCGTTGACGAAACCGGAATAGTCGTCCGCGACGCTGTCGATGCGGCCCGCAGCCTTCAGGAACTCGGCCGTGCTCTTGACCTTCTCGGCGGCGCCGCCGAGCCATGTCGCCTCGACCTGCGTGGCAAGCGGCAGGAAGGTGAAGCCTTCGAGGATGCCGGGCACCTGCGCCGGGTCCGCACCGGTGGCGGTGGCCAGCGCCTGCACCTCGGCGTTCTCGACGGTCCAGGCGGCGGGGTCGGCCAGATAGGCCGCGTTGGCCTTGTCGACCGCCTTCAGGAAGGTGACGATCTTGTCCTTGTTGGCCTGGCCGAACTCGCGGTTCACGACCCAGCCGTCGAAGGTGGGAAAGCCCCACTCGGCGGTCTGG
>JAUQYA010000145.1 GCA_030837785.1 Albidovulum sp. | reverse complement strand
CTTCGAGGACACCGACGAAAATTCTGGAACGCTGGTCTGCGGCGAGGAGGAAATCATGGAATCGAAAGTCGTCTCGGGCGTCGCCTATTCGCGCGACGAGGCCAAGATCACCCTCTTCACCATCGAGGACCGTCCGGGCGTGGCCTCGGCGATCTTCGGCACGCTGTCGGACGCCGGCGTCAACGTCGACATGATCGTCCAGAACATCTCGGAAAAGGACTATGACGCGGCCCATCCCGGCGCCGTCACCGACATGACCTTCTCCTGCCCGACGAACCAGGTCACCCGCGCCCAGAAGGCGATCGAGGAGGCGAGGGCGGCGGGCAAGATCCAGTATGACGAACTGATCATCGACACCGACGTGGCCAAGGTCTCGGTCGTCGGCATCGGCATGAGAAGCCACGCCGGCGTGGCGGCCAAGATGTTCGCGGCGCTCTCGGCCGAAAACATCAACATCAAGGTCATCGCCACGTCCGAAATCAAGATTTCGGTGCTGATCGACCGGAAATACCTGGAACTGGCGGTTCAGGCGCTGCACGACGCCTTTGAACTGGAAAAGGCCTGACCCTCGAAGTGGCCGGGATGCCGCCCGTCGCCGGGGGCAGGCGCTGCGGGCGGGCGATTCTGCTGCCCCGCCCCGGCCCGGCAGCATTCGGCACTCCCCATTTGCCAACGCTTCGCCTATAGAGGGAAAAACACCGACCGGGACGGCAGAGCGTGGATCGAACCGAAAGCGAAAGCCGGAAGCTTCTCAGACGCTTGCGCGACACTCTTGCAGAGCCGGGCGCAGGCCAGGAGCGGCTCGACCGGATCACCCGTCTGATCGCGGATTCGATGGAATGCGAGGTCTGCTCGATCTACCTCTTCCGCGACGAGGAGACGCTCGAGCTTTGCGCCACCGAGGGCCTCAGGAGCGAATCGGTCCACAAGACGCGGATGCGGATCGGCGAGGGGCTCGTCGGCCGCGTCGCCCGCACGCTGACCCCGGTGAACACCGCCAACGCCCCGGCCGAGAAGGGCTTCCGCTACATGCCCGAGACCGGGGAGGAGATCTATTCCTCCTTCCTCGGCGTGCCGATCCAGCGCGTCGGCGAGAAGCTCGGCGTCATCGTGGTGCAGTCGAAGACCGCGCGCGAATTCTCGGTGGACGAGGTCGACGCGCTCGAGGTCGTGGCGATGGTGCTGGCCGAGATGACCGAGCTTGGCGCCTTCGTCGGCGACGGCGGCGCGATGGCGGGGCTGCACAAGCGCCCGGTGATGTTCCGTGGCGCCACCGGGCAGGAGGGCGCCGCCGAGGGGCGCGTCTGGCTGCACGAGCCGCGCGTGGTGATCACCAACCCGGTCGCCGACGACCCCCTGACCGAGATCGAGCGCATCCGCGCCGCGGTCAGCGAGCTGCGCGTGTCGGTCGATGACCTCCTCGCCGCCGAAAGCCTCGACAAGGAACAGAAGCAGGTTCTCGAAGCCTACCGGATGTTCGCCCATTCGCGCGGCTGGCTGCGCCGGATGGAAGAGGACATCACCCGCGGCCTCTCGGCCGAGGCGGCGGTGGAAAAGGAACAGTCGACCGCGCGGGCGCGGCTCGAATCGGTCGCCGACCCCTATCTGCGCGACCGGCTGCACGACCTCGACGACCTGTCGAACCGGCTCCTGCGGATCCTCACCGGCCAGGGCCGGAACACCGGCGCCGCGATGCCGGAAAACCCGATCCTCGTCGCCCGCAACATCGGCCCGGCCGAGCTTCTGGACTACGGCCGCAAGCTCCGGGGCGTGGTGCTCGAGGAAGGCTCGGTCGGCTCGCACGCCGCCGTGGTGGCGCGGGCGCTGGCGATCCCGCTCGTCATCCACGCCGACCGGATCACCACCGAGGCCCTGAACGGCGACGCCATCCTCGTCGACGGCGACCAGGGCGTCGTCCACCTGCGCCCCGAAGACACGGTGGCCGCCGCCTTCCGCGACAAGATCGCCATGCAGGCCGCCGCGCAAAGCCGCTACGCGGGCCTCCGCGACCTACCGGCAGAGGCGAAATGCGGCACCCGGATCGCGCTTCACATGAACGCCGGCCTGATGGCCGACCTGCCCTCGCTCGCGGGCTCGGGCGCCGACGGCGTCGGCCTTTTCCGCACCGAGTTGCAGTTCCTGATCCGCGCCCATGTGCCGAAGCGCTCCGAGCTTGCCGCGATCTATTCCAGCGTGATGGACGCCGCGAAAGGCAAGCGGATCGCCTTCCGCACCCTCGACATCGGCTCGGACAAGGTGCTGCCCTACATGAAGCGGGTGGACGAGCCGAACCCCGCGATGGGCTGGCGCGCGATCCGCGTCGGGCTCGACAAGCCCGGCGTCATGCGGATGCAGCTCCAGGCGCTGATCCGCGCCGCAAAGGGGCGCCCCCTCACCGTGATGTTCCCCTTCGTGGCAGAGATGGGAGAGTTCGACCGCGCCCGTCAGATGCTGCTCGACGAGATCGAGCGCGAGCGCCAGCTCGGCCATGCCCTGCCCGCGAGCCTCGAGATCGGCGCGATGCTCGAGACGCCCTCGCTCGCCTATGCGCCGGATGCCTTCTTCGAGATGTGCGACTTCATCTCGATCGGCGGCAACGACCTCAAGCAGTTCTTCTTCGCCGCCGACCGCGAGAACGAGGCGGTGCGCCGGCGCTACGACATGCTGAACACCAGCTTCCTGCGCTTCATCTCCCACATCGTCGGCCGCTGCACCGCCAGCGATACGCCGCTCTCGTTCTGCGGCGAGGATGCCGGCCGCCCGATCGAGGCGCTCTGCATGGCCGCGCTCGGGATCCGGACGCTGTCGATGCGCCCCGCCTCGATCGGTCCGGTCAAGCACCTGATCCGCCACGTCGACCTCACCGAACTGCGCGGCGTGATCGAGGCCGAATGCGCCGCCGGTGCCGCCAATGTCCGCGCGCCGGTGATGGACTGGCTCGCCCGCCAGGACATCTGAGGGTCAGCCGAGGCCGATCGACCTGGCCTCGGCGCGGAACTGCGCCTCGACCGCCTCGGCACCATGCCGGTCGGCAAGGCGTTGCAGCCCGAAGCGCACATGCGCCATCTCGCGGAAATAAGACAGGAAGGCGAGGTTCAGTCCCGCCCCCGCCGCCGCGCCGATCACCGGCACCGCCTGGCTGGCGAGCTTGCGGCCGAGAAGCGCCGCGACCGCCGGCGCAACGCGGCGGATCACCGCCTGCACCGCCCCGCTGTTGACGGCGAGGCGAGAGCCGATGAAGCCGGTATTGGCGCCGTCGTCGCCGGCAAGCGGGCCGCCCGCCCCGAAAACCTCGAGGCAGATCAACCGCGCCCGTTCCGACTTCGGGTCGTAGCCGTGCGCGGCCGCGATCTTCTGCATGGCGCCGAAGAAGAGCGCCACCGTCGCCGGCAATTCCACCGCCACCGTGCCGAGCCCGCCGAAGCCGCCGAGCGCCCCCCCGGTCGCGGCAGCGACGCGATGCGCCCAGTCGCCCGTCTCGGGCACGACCTTCAGGCCCCCGACCGCGCCGGCGGCCCGGTAGGCCGCGGTAAGAAGCCCCTCGGTGCCACCGTCGACAAGGCTGCGGATGTTCGCGGGCAGCGCGCCGATCTGGGTCTCGACCCCGCCGCCGAGGCGGTTGAAGGCGCGGATCAGCGGGCCGTTCGCCCGCTTCGCGCTTGCCGCCAGCGCGGCGATCTCCGCCAGTGCCTCGGCGGGCAGTTCGCCCGGCCGGGCCGCGGCGGCGGGGGATACCGTTTCGTCGTCCATCCGGCAAAGATATGGCGCCGGCCGGCGCCGTTCAATCCGCAGCACCTTTCGCCTTCTCCACCGGCCCGGCCACGCCCTCCCAGGCGCCGGACTTCAGCGCCAGCCCCAGCACCCGCTCGGGGTTCGTGGGCGGCGGCATCTCGACGCCGTCGAGCTTGCGGAACCCGAAGCGCCGGTAATAGGGCGCGTCGCCCACCAGCAGCACCCGCTCCCACCCCAGCCGGCGCGCCTCGGCGAGGCTCTCGCGGATCAGGAGCCCGCCGAGCCCCTCGCCCTGCCGGGTCGGATGCACCGCCACCGGGCCCAGAAGCAGCACCCGCCGCCCCGCCACCTCGACCGGCCAGTAGCGGATCACCGCCGCCAGCACGCCCTCGCCGTCGCGCAAGACGTGGCAAAGCTCGCGGACCTTCGCCACCCCGCCCCTCAGCCGGTAGGACGAGAGCGCCGTCCGCCCCGGCGCGAAGCAGAGGTCATAGAGCGCCTCCACCTCCCACCAGTCGGCCTCCGTCTCCTCCTCCAGCCGGTACACCCGCCCAACGCTCCCCGAATCCGCTGGAAATCGCCCCTAGCATGGGGGCAGGATCGGTTCAAACCGAATGAGGCCCCGATGTTCTACCGCCCCGAGGACGGCCACGGCCTGCCGCACAACCCGCTGAACGCCATCGTCAGCCCCCGGCCCATCGCCTGGGTCGGGACGCGCGGGCGCGAGGGCGACAACCTCGCCCCCTATTCCTTCTTCAACGCCACCGCCTATGTCCCGCCGCAGGTGATGTTCGCCCCGAACGCACGCAAGGATTCGCTGAGAAACGCCGAGGAAACCGGCGTCTTCTCCATCTCCATCGTCGGATATGCCGCGCGCGAGGCGATGAACCTCACCTCCGGCCTCTACCCGCCGGGAACCGACGAGTTCGCGCTGGCCGGCGTCGCCAAGGCCGATTGCGTCACCATCCCCTGCCCCCGCGTCGATGGCGCGCCGGCCTGTCTTGAATGCGAGGTGGTGGAGATCCTCCGCCTGCGCGGGCAGGGCAACTTCCTCGTCCTGGGCGAGGTCAAGGGCGTGCACCTGCGCGACGATTGCCTCGTCGACGGCCGCTTCGACGTCACCCGCTTCCACCCCCTCGCCCGCGGCGGCTACCGCGACTATTCGGTGGTGCGGGAGGTGTTCGAGATGGTCCGGCCGGGCGAGGGCTGAGGGCATCCCGACCTGTCGTTGCGCCGTCGGTCGGCTGCTGCCCGATTTGTCCCGCGACAAATCGGGCCGCGCCTGCCTGCCCCCGGCAGGCGCGATTATCGCGCCAGCCCGGGCAGCCGCGCCCCGATTTCCGACCGTCCCGTCCCGACTACACCCCCTTTGCCCTGCGGCTTGCGCCTTCGGGCAACGGGCCGGGCCACTGTCCCCCGGACAGTGGCCTGATCGGCCCGGCGCTTCCCGCCCCGGAGCACCATAGCGTCAAAGGCGCCAAAGCCGGGAACCATCCTGTCCCGCCCCTCACAGATCCAGCGCCCCCTGCGCGCCGCGATCCTCCTCGCGCGCGGCCTTGCGGAACACGTCGGACCGCCTCAGCGGCAGTTGCACCGCCCGCTCGCGGAGCCGCATCGCCGCCTCGATCGTCACGATCTGGATTCTCGGCACCGGGTTCTCGATGCCCTCGGGCGCGTATTGCCCGGCCCCCGCCGCCTCGGCCAGCATCGGCTTGGTCGGCTCCTCCAGCGTCAGGAAGACGCCGATCTGGGCGCGCTCGCGGTCCACCACCGCCTTCAACTGGTCGATGTGGTTCCTTTGCCGGTCCTTGCCGCCCTTGACGCTGACCACGGCCTTCTCGGTGGTGCCGAAGGGCAGGATGCCGTCGATGCCGCCGTCGGCGCCCTTCTTCCCCGCCCGCCACGGCTGCGCGCCGATGAGGGAGACGGCCCATTTCTCGAATTCCTTCTTGCTCTGGTCGTCGTCGCGGAAGAACTGCCGCGCGCCGTCGATGTCGGCCGGTACGCCGTGGAGCCGGTAGGCGACGGCCGGAAAGGCATCCCTCAGCCGCTTCTCGATCAGCCCGATGGCAAGATGGGTCACGTCGATGCCGATCCACTGCCGCCCGAGCTTTTCCGCCGCATGCACCGTGGTGCCGCAGCCGCAGAACGGGTCGAGCACCACGTCGCCGGGGTTCGACGAGGCGCTGAGGATGCGTTCGAGCAGGGCGACGGGCTTCTGGGTGGGGTAGCCGAGGCGTTCACTTTCCTTCTGATTGTCAGAAAGGCCGCGCAACATAGAGATGTCATCCCAGATCGTCGAAACTGGGACACCCTTGCTCTCGTCTAGGTATCGCTTTTGGTAGGTCATCCCTGACTTTGTGTAGACCAAGCGACCTTCATCGTGGAGCTTCTGCATCTTCTCTTTGTTGTAGCGCCAATATCGCGTTACCCCGTTCCACTCGTAGTGAGGGTTGCCTTTGCCCGCTCCTCCGGGTCCGGTTACGTCGGCCTTATTGAAGCGCCGACCCGTTTCCGGCTCCACGTTTCGATACCAGCTTTCTACTGTCGATTCCGGCAGCGGCTTATATAAAGCATTGAAAACGCCGGGTTCACCCTTTGCGTAGAACAAGATGACGTCGTGTATTCGCCCGTAGTGCTTTGCGCCCTGCTTTGCATCGTTGTGCGAGTCAGTTCGCTTCCAGATAATCTCGTTGCGAAACCGCCCCTTCCCAAACACCGCATCCAGCAGAATCTTCAGGTAGTGGCTCGCCGTCGGGTCGCAGTGCAGGTAAAGGCTGCCGGTGGGCCTCAAGACCCGGTGCAGTTCCACCAGCCTGACCGCCATCATCGCCAGATAGGCCATCATGTCGTTCATGCCGAGGAACGACCGCATCGCCTCCAGCATCGTCGCCGCATCGGTGTGGCCCGACCGGCGCACCTCCTGGAACGCCGCCTCGGCCTCGACGCCCCAGTGCCAGGTGTCGTCGAAGGCCTCGATCTGTGCTGCCGACCCCTCGCCGGTGGGCGAGCGGAAGAGCACGTTGTAGGACGCGTTCGAATTGAACGGCGGGTCGAGGTAGACGAGATCCACGCTTTCGTCCGCGATCTCGTCGCGGAGCACCCTGAGGTTGTCGCCATAGTAGAGGTGATTGGTCATCTGTCCCGCCTGCCTGCCCCCATCCGAACGCATCATGGTTGCGGAAAGCTTAACCGCTTTCGGGCGGCCGGCAAGCCGGAGCGGGGGCGCGAGGGGTTTCGCATCCGTTGGCCCCCCGCGCGCCCTGTCGGGACGGAAAACCGACGCATGTCCGACGGATGCCCGACGCGAAACCGACGGAAGTTCCGCCCGATTCCGGCGGCCCTTAACCCGCCGGTAGGGAATCGCCCCTAGACCTTGTCCTGCCCGCCTTCCCCGGGCACACGCGCTCCGTGTTCCGCGGCTCCAGCCCCGCCGGCCCTTCCCCCGGCGGGGCATTCCGTCTCAGACCGCCAGCACCGCACCGGGGTTGAGAATCCCTTTCGGATCAAGGGCCTGCTTGACCTTCCGCATGATCGCCAGCTTCGCCGGATCGCCATAGCGGACCAGCTCGCCCGGCTTCAGCCGGCCGACCCCGTGCTCGGCGCTGAACGAGCCGCCATGTTCGTGGACAAGGTCATGCACCGCCCGCGTCACCGCCTCCGCCCGGGTCGCGTGGGCGGCCCGATCCTCACCCTTGGGCGGGAAGACGTTGTAGTGCAGGCTGCCGTCGCCAAGATGGCCGAAGACATTGATCCGGAAGGGATAAATCGCCCTCACCGCGGCCTCCGCCCGGGGCAGGAAAGCGGCGATCTCCGACAAGGGCAGCGAAATGTCGTGCGAGGCGACGGCCCCGATCCGGCGGTTCGCCACCGGAATCATCTCGCGCACCGCCCAGAGCCCCTCGCGCTGCGCCCCCGTCGCCGCCATGACCGCGTCCGAAACCAGCCCCGCCGCCTCCGCCGCCTCGTAGATCCCTGCCAGCACCGCCTCGGGCTCCAGCCCCGGCGGCAGGCCAAGCTCGACCAGCACCGACCAGTCGGGCCGTGTGGCGAAGGGCTGGCGGACCTCCGGCATCGCCTCGTCGAGAAACCGCAAGCCCTGCCCGCCGATCAGCTCGAAGGTCGCGGCGGCGGCCCCGGTCCGCTCCTGCACCAGCCGCAGAAGCGTCAGCGCCGCGCCCGGGTCCGGCACCACGAACATCGCCGTCGCCTGCGCCGCGGGCCGGGGATGAAGCCTGAGAACGGCCGCGGTGAGGATGCCGAGCGTGCCTTCCGAGCCCACCAGAAGCCCCGAAAGGTCATAGCCGGTGTTGTCTTTCCTGAGCCTTTTCAGCCCGTTGTAGACCGATCCGTCGGCAAGAACCGCCTCCACCCCCAGGCAGAGCGCGCGCGCCGTGCCGTAGCGCAGCACCGCGGTGCCCCCCGCGTTGGTGGCAAGGATGCCACCAAGCTGTGCGGTTCCTTCCGAACCGAGCGACAGCGGCAGGAGGAGCCCGGCCGCCGCGGCCGCTTCCTGCGCCGCGGCAAGCGTCATGCCGGCCTCGGCGATCATCACCCCCTCCTCCGGCCAGAGGCCGCGGCAGGCGGCCATCCGGTCGAGCGAGAGGATCAGCGGTGTCGGCCCCTCCGGCATCACCTGGCCCAGCACGAGCCCGGTCCCGCCGCCGCGCGGCACGATCCCGACGCCGGCCCCGGCGCAGGCGCGAACGATCTCCGACACCTCCGCCACGCTGCGCGGCCGCGCGAGAAGGGCCGCCGGCGTCACCCCGCGGCCGCGGGGTTCGTCGAGATCGCGCGGCCCCGCCGGCGCGAGGGTGCCTTCGGGCAGGCGCGCCGCGAGGTCTGCGGCAAAGGCGTCATCCGCCGGGTTCAGTACCATCCGCCCTCCCCTTCTCCGTTGTCCAAGTATCCCGGGGGTCCGGGGGCAGCGCCCCCGGCCGCGGCAGCGGAGTGCCGGAGGTCAGCCGGCCTCGGTCCGGCCCCGGCGGTCGCCGCGCAGGTTGGCATAGAGCACATGGTTGCGCCAGCGGCCGTTGATCTGGAGGTAGCTCTGCGCGACGCCCTCGTACTTGTAGCCGCATTTCTCCAGCACCCCGCGCGAGGCTGCGTTCTCCGGCAGGCAGGCGCTTTCAAGCCGGCTGAGGTCGAGGGTGGTGAAGCAGTGGTGGATCACCGCGCGCAGCGCCTCGGCCATGTAGCCCTGGCGCGCGAAGGGCGCGCCGACCCAGTAACCGATCGTCGCCGCCTGCGCCGGGCCGCGGCGGATGTTGTCGATCGTCACCGCGCCGATCAGCGCCTGGTCGGTGCGGTGGATCAGGAAGAGCGGCATCGCGGTGCCGCCCGACCAGGCCCGCGCCGCCCAGTAGACCCGGTTGGTGAAGGCCTTCCGGGTCAGGTGATCGGCCGACCAGGTCGGCTCCCACGGCGTCAGGAAGGCGCGGCTTTCCTCCCTCAGGCCCGCCCAGGCGCGGTAGTCGGAATGCGCCGGCAGGCGCAGCGTCAGCCGCTCGGTCTCGATGCGGACCTTCCGGCGGCCGGAGAACATCAGGCCGCGAGCCTTTCGCGCAGGCGGGCGAGGCTGGGCGCGTGGTCCACCGGACCATAGAGCGCGAGCGCGGTCGTCGCGCCGCCGACGATGCCGCCGGCGAACCTGAGGACATCGGCGCGGGTCACCGCCTCGATCTCCGCGGCACTTTCCTCGGCGCTCTGCACCCGGCCCCAGATGGCGATGTGCCGCGCCATCCGCTCGGCCCGGCCCGAGGGGCTTTCGAGCCCCATCAGCAGGCCCGCCTTCATCTGTGCCCGCGCGCGCGCCACCTCGGCCTCGGTCATGTCCGCGGCGGCGCGCTTCATCTCCTCGATCGTGAGACCGGCAAGATCGCCGATCTCCTCGGCCGAGGTGCCGGCATAGATCGTCAGCATGCCGGTGTCGTCATAGGCGCCGGCCTGGGCGTAGATCGAATAGCACAGGCCCCGCTCCTCGCGGATCTTCTGGAACAGCCGCGAGGACATGCCGCCGCCGAGCGCGGTGGTGTAGACCTGCGCGGTGTGGAAGTCGTGGTCACGCACGCTCGGCGCCTCGAACCCGAGCGCGAAATGGACCTGCTCGAGATCCTTCACCTCGCGCCGCTCGCCACCCCGCCAGCGGGCGGGGGGCAACGCGCCGCGGCCCACCGGGGCGAGAGCGCCGAAGGCAGCCTCGGCCGCCTTGACGACCGCGTCGTGATCGACCGCGCCGGCGGCCGAGAGGATCATCTGGTCGGGCCCGTAATGTTCGCCGACGAACCGCGTCAGGTCGGTGCGCCCGAAGCCCGCGACGCGTTCGGCCGGCCCGAGGATCGTGCGGCCGAGCGGCTGGTCGGGGAACGCCGCTTCCTGGAGCCAGTCGAAGATGATGTCGTCCGGCGTGTCGAGCGCCTGGCCGATCTCCTGCAGGATCACGTGCCGTTCGGTCTCGATCTCCCTGGGGTCGAAGACCGGGTTGAGGACGATGTCCGAGATCACGTCCAGCGCGAGCGGCACGTCGGGTTCCAGCACCCGGGCGTAGTAGGCGGTCATCTCCCGCGAGGTATAGGCGTTGATGTAGCCGCCGACGTCCTCGATCTCCTCGGCGATGCGGGCGGCGCTGCGGCGCTTGGTGCCCTTGAACGCCATGTGTTCGAGGAAATGGGCGATGCCGTTCTGTTCGGGCTGCTCGTGCCGTCCGCCCGCGGTCAGCCAGACCCCCACCGCGGCCGAGGCGAGCCCGTCCATCCGCTCGGTCACGATGCGGAGCCCGTTGGGAAGCGTCGTCAGATGAACCGTCACCGCCTGCGCCTTTCCTTGATCAGCGCCTCGAGCGCCGCGAGGTCGTTGGGAACCGATGTAACACGTTCGGGGCGGCTGAACAGGTCGGCCATGCGGTCGGGCAGCGGCGGGCGCAGGCCGGTCGCGCGTTCCACCGCGTCGGGGAACTTTGCCGGATGCGCGGTGGCCAGCGTCACCATCGGCATCGACGGGTGGCGCCGCCGTTCGGCCACGGCCACGCCCACGGCGGAATGCGGGCAGAGAAGCTCGCCGGTGGTCCGGCGGGTGCGGGCGATGGTGGCGAGCGTCTCGTCCTCCGACACCCGGCCCGAGGCGTAGGCCGCCTTCAGCGCCTCGAGCGCGCCCTGGCTGACGCCGAAGCCGCCCGCCACCTTCAGCTCCTCCATCAGTTGCGCCACCGCGCCGCCGTCGCGGCCATAGGCGTCGAACAGCGCGCGCTCGAAGTTCGAGGAGACCTGGATGTCCATCGAGGGCGAGATCGAGGGCTTCACCCCGCCGGTCTCGTAGCGGCCCGTCGTCAGGCAGCGGTGCAGGATGTCGTTCTGGTTGGTGGCGATCACCAGCCGGTCCACCGGCAGGCCCATCCGGCGGGCGACATGGCCCGCGAAGATGTCGCCGAAGTTGCCGGTGGGCACGGTGAAGCCGACCGGGCGGTGCGGCGCGCC
Source organism: Albidovulum sp. (assembly GCA_030837785.1). Classification (GTDB taxonomy): domain Bacteria; phylum Pseudomonadota; class Alphaproteobacteria; order Rhodobacterales; family Rhodobacteraceae; genus Albidovulum. The sequence goes on along the minus strand of JAUQYA010000145.1, from coordinate 7,431 downwards.
GAGCGAGACGGCGGCGGTGAAGTAGTAGACCACCTGCGCCAGCACCCGCGCCCAGTTGATCGAGTTGACGCCGGCAAGGCCCACCGCGTCGCGGAACTCGAAATGGTTGAACATGTCCTTGAGCCGGGCCTGGGCATCGTCGAAATCGCCATCGAGCGCGAGCGCGTGGACGTTGGCCTCGTCGGGCGTGGTCATCTGCCGGCGCTGCACGTCGGAAACGCGGCCTTCGGGGAAGAGGATGAAGACGTCGACGTTGTCGAGCCCGCGGAACGCCTCGATCGCGGCCGAGCCGGTGTCTCCGCTGGTTGCGCCGACGATGGTGATGCGGCGGCCCTGCCGCTTGAGCGCGATCTGGAAGAGCTGGCCGATGAGCTGCATCGCGAAGTCCTTGAACGCGAGCGTCGGGCCGTGGAACAGTTCCAGAAGGAAGTGGCTGGGCGCGAGCTGCACCAGCGGCGCGCGCGCGGGATGGCCGAAGCCGCGGTAGGCCGCCTCGATCGCGGCGCGGAATTCGGCATCGGTGAAGGCATCACCGGTGAAGGGCCGCATCACCCGGAAGGCGGTCTCCTCATAGCTGAGGCCCGAGAGTGCCGCGATCTCGTCCCGGCCCAGCGCCGGCACCGTCTCGGGCACATAGAGCCCGCCATCGCGGGCAAGACCCGTCAGCATCGCCTCGCCGAAGTCCAGGACCGGGGCCGCGCCCCGCGTCGACACATAGCGCATGGGTCGTCCTTCAGTTTCCACGCCGCCTGATACGCCACAGAAAGAAGACTGTCATCCCCGCCCAGACCGCGGCGAGGGAAAACCAGGTGATCGCATACTGGCGATGGTCGTTCGGTATGGCCGAGGCATCGACCGGCACCGGCACGACACCCTGCTCCTCTCCCTTCACCGCCCGCGCCACGACCATCACCGGCTCGGTCCCGAGTGCTGCGGCCAGCGTCGGCACGTCGCGGGCGAACCAGAGGCCGGCGGCCGGATCGGGCGGCGGGGTGAAGGCGTCGGCCTCGTCCGGCCAGTGCAGGTTGCCGGTGACGGTCAGGGCGACCGGAGGCCGCGGGCCGTCACGCCCGGCCTCGGGCACGAAACCGCGGTCGATCAGGATGCGGCGGCCGGCGTCGGTCTCGAAGGCCGAGATCACCTCGAACCCGGCCCCCTCGCCCCAGCGCCCCGACAGCACCAGCGCCTCGCTCCCGGTGGTGCGGCCGGAGACGGTGACGGGGCGGTAGAGATCGCGCGAGCGGTCCGGGGCGGGAAGCGAGTCGAGCGCCACCGGGGGCGCGGCGATCTGCGCCTCGATCGCGGCGAGGACCGCCTCCTTCCAGTGCAGCCGGCGGACCTGCCAGAGGCCGAGCGACAGAAGCACGGCAAGCCCCCCCGCGCCCATGATCAGAAGGAAGAGAAACCGCCGCATCGGCGCCTCGGGGACAGGCGCGGAGCGATGCCCCGCCCCTGCCCGTCCGGTCAGGCGCTGCCCCAGATGTAGATCGAGGCGAAGAGGAACAGCCAGACCACGTCGACGAAGTGCCAGTACCAGGCGGCGGCCTCGAAGCCGACATGCTGTTGGGGCGTGAAATCGCCCTTCATCGCCCGGAACATGCAGACCAGAAGGAAGATCGACCCGATGATGACATGGGCGCCGTGGAAGCCGGTCGCCATGAAGAACGAGGCGCCGTAGATGTTGCCCGCGAAGCCGAAGGCGGCGTGGCTGTATTCGTAGGCTTGGAAGAAGGTGAAGAGCACGCCGAGCGCCGCGCCGAGCGCCAGCCCGTTGACCAGATCCTTGCGGTTGTTCTCGTGCACCAGCGCATGGTGCGCCCAGGTCACCGCCGCCCCCGAGCACAGGAGGATCAGCGTGTTGATCAGCGGCAGGTGCCAGGGATCGAAGGTCTGGATGCCCTCGGGCGGCCAGACACCGTCCTTCAGCGGGCTCATCGGCCCCATCGGATAGAGCGCGTGCTTGAAGAAGGTCCAGAACCAGGCCGAGAAGAACATCACCTCGGACATGATGAAGAGGATCATGCCGTAGCGCAGGCCGATGCGGACGACCGGCTTGTGGTCGCCGGCGTTGCCTTCGCGGACGACGTCCGACCACCAGCCATACATGACGTAGAGCACCAGCGCGACGCCGGCGGCGAAGACGTAGGGCTGGTTGTTCTCCACCTGCGGCGAGACCCAGAGCACCATGCCGAACAGCATCGTGAAACCGCCGACGGCGCCGAGGAGCGGCCAGAGCGAGGGCGGAAGGATGTGGTAGTCGTGGTTCTTTGCGTGCGCCATGTCAGTTTCCCTGCTTGGGCCTCAGTTGTAGCTGGCCCGGGTGGCGGGCGAAAGCGTCGCCTGCTTCTCGGGCAGTTCGGTCTGGTAGAAGGTATAGCTGAGCGTGATGTTGCGGATACCGCCCGCATCGGGGTCGTCGAGCAGTTGCGGATCGACGAAGAAGACGACCGGCATTTCCACCCGCTCGCCGGGTTTCAGCACCTGCTCGGTGAAGCAGAAGCACTGGATCTTGGTGAAGTAGTAGCCGGCGAGGTCGGGGGCGACGTTGTAGGCGGCGGTGCCCGCAACCGTCTTGTCGGTCGGGTTGTGGGCCTCGTAGAAGGCCAGCCCGGTCTCGCCGATCCTCAGCCGCATCTCGTTCTGGAGCGGGCGGAATTCCCACGGCATGCCGCGGTCGGTGTTGGCATCGAACCGCACCGTCACCCATTCGTCCACGACTTTTGTATCGTTTTCGGCCCGCACGCCCGGGGTGCCGCCGTAGCCGGTGACGCGGCAGAACCAGGAATAGAACGGCACCGCCGCCCAGGCGGCCGCGCCCATCGTCAGGACGACGCCCACCAGCATCGCCGCGGTCCGGCTGTTGCCCTGAAGCCGCTTCATGGCCCGGCCTCCGCGGCGGGCAGCCTGCCTTCCTGAAGGTACGAGATCTTCACCACCGAAAGGCCGAAGATCAGCGCCGCGAAGGCACCGAGGACCAGGCCGAGGCCGAGGTTGCGGCCGCGGCGGCGGGCGTGGAGCTCGTGTTCGGGATGGATCGCCATCACCAGCCCCCCAGTCCGAAGGCCATCAGGCTGCGTTCCACCAGAAGCGCGCCGAAATGCAGGAAGAGATAGGCCAGCGAAAAGCGGAAGAAGGCCTTTTCGGCCTTGTACCTGTCGGCCTCTGCCGCGACCTCGTCGCGCCGCGCGATCCGCCACGCCCCGCCGATGAAAAACGCGTTGAGCGCGATCGCCGTCGCCAGCACCACCGGCCCGCCGACCGACGACAACGCCAGCGCAACCGCGAAGGGGGCGAGCAGGATGGTGTAGACGAGGATATGCCTGCGCGTCGCGGCGCGCCCGTGGGTGACGGTCAGCATCGGCACGCCGGCCTTCGAATAGTCGTCCTTCATGAACAGCGCCAGCGCCCAGAAATGCGGCGGCGTCCACATGAAGACCAGCGCGAACATCAGCAGGCTCTCGACGCTGACGCCACCGGTGGCGACGGCCCAGCCGATCATCGGCGGAAAGGCCCCGGCCGCCCCGCCGATGACGATGTTCTGCGGCGTCGAGCGCTTCAGCCAGATCGTGTAGACGACGACGTAGAAGAAGATCGTGAAGGCGAGGAAGCCGGCCGCGAACCAGTTGGCGGCGAGCCCGAGCATCACGCAGGAGAGGACCGAAAGCGCCAGGCCGAGTGCCAGAGCGTCAGCCTCGCTCACCCGTCCGGCGGGGATCGGGCGCGTGGCGGTGCGCCGCATCACCCGGTCGATGTCGGCATCATACCACATGTTGAGCGCGCCCGAGGCGCCGCCGCCGAGCGCGATGAACAGGATCGCGGTGAAGGCGACGAAGGGATGGACCGGAACCGGCGCGACGATCAGCCCGACCATCGCGGTAAACACGACAAGCGACATCACGCGCGGCTTCAGAAGCTGCACGTAATCGCCGAAGCTGGCTTCCGGCGTATGGTCGATGGCGCTCAGGTCGCTCATGTCTCGGGTCCTCCCTCCGGCGCGGCAGGGCCGTGCCCCGCCGCACCTGGCCTCAGTCGGCCGACGCGACCCTGACCGGGGCCGAGATCCCGAGACCGGCCGTCCTGGTGCGCGCGACCCAGTCGTCATAGACCTCCTGGCTGACGACCTTGACGGTGATCGGCATGTAGGCGTGATCCTTGCCGCAAAGCTCCGAACACTGGCCGAAGTAGACACCCTCGCGTTCGGCCTTGAACCAGAGCTGGGCGATGCGGCCCGGCACGCCGTCCTGCTTCACGGCAAAGGCCGGAACGGTCCAGGAATGGATCACGTCGGCGCCGGTCACCTGAACGACGATGGTCTTGTTCACCGGAACCACCACGGCGTTGTCGGTGGCCAAGAGGTATTCGTCCGGCGCATAGCCGGCCGCCTCGAGCTGGTCGCGGCCCAGCAGGAATGAATCGAAGGCGATGCCCTGGTCGGGGTATTCGTAGGACCAGAACCACTGGTTGCCCGTCGCCTTGATCACCACGTCGCCCGCCGGGATCTCCTGCTGCTTGAAGAGCGTCGGCAGCGAGAACGAGCCGAGCACGACGAGAATCAGGATCGGCACCAGCGTCCAGGTCACCTCGATCGGGGTATTGTGGCTGAACTTCGCCGGCGTCGGGTTGGCGCGGCTGTTGAAGCGGAAGATCACGACAAGGAGCAACACCGTCACCAGCGCCACGACGGCGGCGCAGAGCCAGAGAAGCATGTGGTCGAGCCACTGCTGGTCGCGGGCCAGTTCGGTCGCGGCAGGCTGGAAGCCGATGCCCTCGGCGTGCGGCCTGCCCACGGTCTCGAGCCCGGCGATCCCGTCCTGGGCCCAGGCGGAGGCGGCGATGAGGCTTGTGGTGATGCTGGCCCCGAGGCCGGAAAGGAAGGTCGCAAAACGCATGTCGTGTTCCCGTTCGTGCCGCGGCTTCTTCGTGCCGCTTTCAGCCCCGCCCGGCCCCGAAACCCGTTTCGGGCCGGCCGGTTGTATCCGGGTTCCGTAAAATCATATTAGAGGCGGTGCGACAAGCGAAACCCTGCGACATGGGGACGCTTTTTGACTTAGATCAAGGACGAAAGGGCGACGATGATGACGGACGCGCGGTTTTCCCCGTTCGAGACTCTCCTCGACGCCGACCGGGCGCTCGCGATTCTGCGCGAGGCGACGGCCGGGGCGGATGATGGCGAGCTGTTCCTGGAGCGGCGCCGCTCCGAGGCGCTCGTCTTCGACGACGGAAGGCTCAGGAACGCAAGCTACGACGCCTCGGAGGGCTTCGGCCTCCGCGCGATCCGCGGCGAGGTCGCGGGCTATGCCCATGCGACCGAGATTTCCGAGGCGGCGCTGAGGCGCGCGGCCGAGACCGCGCGCCTTGCCGTGGGCGCGGGCGGCGGCACGATGGCGCCGCCGCCGCCGGGCACCAACCTGAAGCTCTACACCGACGCCGACCCGATGGCGGACGCGGCCTTCGGCGTGAAGGTCGAGACCCTGCGCGAGATCGACGCCTTCGCCCGCGCGCTTGACCCGCGCGTGGTGCAGGTCTCCGCCACCATCGCCGCCTCGCTGCAGGAGGTCTTCATCCTGCGCCCCGAGGGCGGCCTCGTGTCCGACATCCGGCCGATGGCGCGGCTCAACGTCTCGGTCATCGTCGAGGCGAACGGGCGGCGCGAATCCGGCGGCTTCGGCGGCGGCGGCCGGGCCGGGCTGGCGGCGCTGATGACGCCGGGGCACTGGCAGGCGACCGCGCGCGAGGCGCTGCGGATCGCGCTCGTCAACCTGCGCGCGGTGCCCGCGCCGGCGGGCGTGATGGATGTGGCGCTGGGCGCCGGCTGGCCCGGCATCCTGCTGCACGAGGCGGTGGGCCACGGGCTTGAGGGCGATTTCAACCGCAAGAAGACCTCGGCCTTCGCCGGGCTGATGGGGCAGCGCGTGGCGGCCAAGGGCGTGACGGTGCTCGACGACGGCACGATTCCCGACCGGCGCGGCTCGATCACCGTCGACGACGAGGGAACGCCATCGGGCAAGACCCTGCTGATCGAGGACGGCATCCTCGTGGGCTTCATGCAGGACCGGCAGAACGCCCGTCTGATGGGCGTCAGGCCGACCGGCAACGGCCGGCGCGAAAGCCATGCCCATGCGCCGATGCCGCGGATGACCAACACCTACATGCTGGGCGGCGAGGCCGACCCGGCCGATGTGGTGGCCGGGGTGAAGGACGGCATCTATGCCGTCGGCTTCGGCGGCGGCCAGGTCGACATCACCAACGGCAAGTTCGTCTTCTCCTGCACCGAGGCCTACCGGGTGAAGGACGGCAAGGTCGGCGAGCCGGTGAAGGGCGCGACGCTGATCGGCGACGGGGCGACGGCCTTGAGGAACATCCGCGCCATCGGCAACGACATGGCGCTCGATCCCGGCATCGGCAACTGCGGCAAGGCCGGGCAATGGGTGCCGGTCGGCGTCGGCCAGCCGACGCTGCTGATCGGCGGGCTGACGGTGGGCGGCTCGGCGGCGTGACGGGAGCGCACCCGGCCCCGGGAACGGGGTCAGCCCCCGCCCTTTCCGGGCCCGGCCGGCGCCGGTGCCCGGGGCGGAACCACGTCGCGGAAATCCTCGTAGCCCTTCCATGCCGGTTCCACCGGCGGCTCCGCCGCCTTCGGGATGTAGGGGGACGGGGCACCCGCGGCGGGGATGTAGCGTGGGCAGTTCGGAAACACCGCCCGCGCCCGGACCCGGACAATGAGCTGGGCCCCCGCGAAACCGGCGAGAAGCGGGTCGTCGCGGGCAACCGAGGCCGTGCCGTTCACCCGCAGCCGGGCGGGCCGTTCGCCCATCGCGATGAAAAGCAGGCCGACGGCCGGGTTCACCGCGATGTTTCCGAGGCTCTTGAACATGCCGTTGCCGTCGTAGTCGGGGAAGGCGAGCTGGTCCGGCCCGGCCACGCGGACGAACCCCGGCGGGCCGCCCTTGAACGAACAGTCCGGCCGCCCGTCGCGGTCGGCCGTGGCCAGGAAGAAATACTCCGCGCTCTCGATGAACGCGCGATCCGCATCGGTAAATGCGGCCCGAAGGATCACCTGCTCCAGCCGGTCGGCAAGGCGGCGGCTGGCGAACTGGTCCTGAAGGCGGCGATTGCCCTGGTGATAGAGAAGGCTGGCCATGCCGGCGCCCGTCCGCAGCGTTTGCACGGATGATAGCCGATCCCGCCGGCGGCGGCCATGCCCGTGATCCCGCCCGAAGAGGGAAAAAGAATCCGCCGCCGCGAGACCCGCGCGAATCGTAACCTTTGGTTAACCTTGAGGTTGCATGGTGGCCTTGCGAATGAGGCGAAGGCACGAGGGATCAAGGTTTGTTTTCTTACCCCACCCCCTTCACCCCACCCACCACGGAAGATGACAGACTGTCGTGGCTCCGCCTCATTCGCTCCCGCCGGGTCGGGGTGGTGACCTTC
>JAUQYA010000144.1:0-2500 GCA_030837785.1 Albidovulum sp. | reverse complement strand
TGATCCGGAGATCTCTGAATGGGGAAACCCACCCGCAAGGGTATCGCCACCCGAATCCATACGGTGGCGAGGCGAACCCGGGGAACTGAAACATCTCAGTACCCGGAGGAACAGAAATCAACCGAGATTCCGCCAGTAGCGGCGAGCGAACGCGGAACAGCCACCAGCAGTTAACCGTCCGGTTAGGAGAACGGCCTGGAATGGCCGGCCACAGCGGGTGACAGCCCCGTATCCGACAACCCGACGGCGAGACTAAGGCTGGAACAAGTAAGGCGGGGCACGTGAAACCCTGTCCGAACATGGGGGGACCATCCTCCAAGGCTAAATACTCGTGGTCGACCGATAGTGAACCAGTACCGTGAGGGAAAGGCGAAAAGAACCCCGGCGAGGGGAGTGAAACAGACCCTGAAACCGTATGCGTACAAGCAGTCGGAGCCTTCCTCGGAAGGTGACGGCGTACCTTTTGTATAATGGGTCAGCGACTTACTTTCAGCGGCCAGCCTAACCGATCGGGGAGGCGCAGGGAAACCGAGTCCGAACAGGGCGCTTGAGTCGCTGGGAGTAGACCCGAAACCGGGCGATCTATCCATCGCCAGGCTGAAGGTGGGGTAACGCCCACTGGAGGGCCGAACCTACGTCTGTTGAAAAAGACGAGGATGAGCGGTGGATCGGAGTGAAAGGCTAATCAAGCTCGGAGATCGCTGGTTCTCCCCGAAAGCTATTGAGGTAGCGCCTCGTGTCTCACTCCCGGGGGTAGAGCACTGTTACGGCTAGGGGGCCATCCCGGCTTACCAAACCGTGGCAAACTCCGAATACCGGGAAGTGCAATCACGGGAGACACACGGCGGGTGCGAACGTCCGTCGTGAAGAGGGAAACAACCCAGACCGCCAGCTAAGGTCCCCAAATTACGGCTCAGTGGGAAACGAAGTGGGAAGGCCCAGACAGCCAGGAGGTTGGCTTAGAAGCAGCCATCCTTTAAAGAAAGCGTAATAGCTCACTGGTCGAGTCGGCCCGCGCGGAAGATTTAACGGGGCTCAAGCCGTATACCGAAGCTGCGGCTGCCGCAAGGCAGGGTAGGGGAGCGTTCCGTAGGCCGGTGAAGGTCGCTTGTGAGAGCGGCTGGAGGCATCGGAAGTGCGAATGCTGACATGAGTAACGATCATGCGGGTGAAAACCCCGCACGCCGAAAGCCCAAGGGTTCCTGCGCGACGGCAATCGGCGCAGGGTGAGTCGGCCCCTAAGGCGAGGCCGAAAGGCGTAGTCGATGGGAAACGGGCGAACAATCCCGTACTGGAGGGTACTGCGATGGGGGGACGGAGAAGGCTACACCGGCCGGGGATTGGTAGTCCCGGTTTAAGGTCGTAGGGAGAATCGCCAGGCAAATCCGGCGGTTCAATCCCGAGAACCGATGACGAGCCCTTTGGGGCGAAGCGGTCGATGCCCGGCTTCCAGGAAAAGCCTCTAAGCTTCAGGTACCCTGCAACCGTACCCCAAACCGACACAGGTGGGCTGGGAGAGAATCCCCAGGCGCTGGAGAGAACTCGGGTGAAGGAACTCGGCAAACTAGCACCGTAACGTCGGGAGAAGGTGCGCCCGCGGTACGTGAAAGCCCTCGCGGCTGGAGCGGAAGCGGGCCGCAGTGACCAGGTGGCTGCGACTGTTTACTAAAAACACAGCACTCTGCCAACGCGCAAGCGGACGTATAGGGTGTGACGCCTGCCCGGTGCCGGAAGGTTAAGCGATGGGGTCAGCGCAAGCGAAGCTCTTGACCGAAGCCCCGGTAAACGGCGGCCGTAACTATAACGGTCCTAAGGTAGCGAAATTCCTTGTCGGGTAAGTTCCGACCTGCACGAATGGCGTAACGATAGCCACACTGTCTCCACCCGGGACTCCGTGAAATTGAACTCGCTGTGAAGATGCAGCGTACCCGCGGCAAGACGGAAAGACCCCGTGAACCTTTACTACAGCTTTGCACTGGACTTTGAGTCTTCTTGTGTAGGATAGGTGGGAGGCGCTGAAGCCCCGACGCCAGTTGGGGTGGAGCCAACCTTGAAATACCACCCTGGAATACTCGAGGTTCTAACCTCGGACCCTGATCGGGTTCAGGGACCGTGCATGGTGGGTAGTTTGACTGGGGCGGTCTCCTCCCAAAGCGTAACGGAGGAGCGCGACGGTACCCTCAGCGCGGTCGGAAATCGCGCGCGGCGTGCAAAGGCCAAAGGGTGCTTGACTGCGAGACGGACAGGTCGAGCAGGTGCGAAAGCAGGTCTTAGTGATCCGGTGGTTCCGAATGGAAGGGCCATCGCTCAACGGATAAAAGGTACTCCGGGGATAACAGGCTGATACCGCCCAAGAGTCCATATCGACGGCGGTGTTTGGCACCTCGATGTCGGCTCATCACATCCTGGGGCTGTAGTCGGTCCCAAGGGTATGGCTGTTCGCCATTTAAAGTGGTACGCGAGCTGGGTTTAGAACGTCGTGAGACAGTTCGGTCCCTAT
>JAUQYA010000143.1 GCA_030837785.1 Albidovulum sp. | reverse complement strand
CCTCGGCCGTGGCCCGGGATTTGCCATGTCGGGCGAGGCGGCGCTGAAGCTCAAGGAAACCTGCCGCATCCATGCCGAGACCTATTCCTCGGCCGAGGTGCTGCACGGGCCGGTCAGCATCGTCGGGCAGGGGTTCCCGGTGCTGGCCTTCGCCGCCGCCGACGCGGCCGAGGACAGCGTCGTCGCGGTGGCCGACGCGCTGGCCGCAAAGGGCGCCGAGGTCTTCGTCACCTCGGACCGGGTGCGCCGGGCCCGGCCGCTGCCCGTCGTGCGCACCGAACACCCGCTGACCGACCCGATCGCGCTCATCGTGTCGTTCTACGCGATGGTGGAGGCGGTCGCCCGCGCCCGCGGGATCGACCCGGACCGGCCGCGCCATCTGAGCAAGGTGACGGAGACGCTTTGATGGCCCGAGAGATCGCTCGAACGCTTTTCCGCGGCGCCGACATCTTCGATGGCGACCGGCTGGGGCCGGGATCGCTGCTGGTGGAGGCGGGGCGGATTTCGGCGATCCTTCCTGCCGATACCGTGGTGCCGGAGGCGAGGGTCGTCGAGCTTGACAGCGGAACGCTCGCGCCCGGGTTCGTCGACCTTCAGGCGAATGGGGGCGGCGGGGTGATGTTCAACGACGCACCCGAGGTGGCGACGCTGGCCCGCATCGCCGAGGCCCACGCGAGGCTCGGCACGCTGGCGCTTTTGCCCACGCTCATCACCGACACGCCCGCCGTCACCCGTGCCGCGGTGGAGGCGGTGGCGCAGGCGGTGGCCGGGGGCGTTCCCGGCATCGCCGGGCTGCATCTGGAAGGGCCGCATCTGGGCCTTGCGCGCAAGGGTGCCCATGACCCGTCGCTGATCCGGCCGATGACCGGGGACGACCTCCGCTTCCTGCTCGATGCGGTGCGGAAAGTGCCGCGTCTTCTTGTCACGATCGCCCCGGAAAGCGTTGCCACAGAACAGATTTCCGCGATGGCGAAGGCCGGGATCGTGGTCTCGCTCGGCCATACCGATGCGGGGTTTGACGCCTGCCGCGCGGGGTTCGCGGCCGGGGCGCGGGTGGTGACGCATCTTTTCAACGCGATGAGCCAGCTTGGCAACCGCGAGCCGGGGCTGGTGGGCGCGGCGCTGGCGACGGGCGGGGTTTGCGCCGGGCTGATCGCCGACGGCATCCATGTCCATGCCGCGACGATCCGCGCGGCGATGGCCGCCAAGGCGGGGCCGGGGGGGCTGTTCCTCGTCACCGACGCGATGGCACCCGCCGGTACCGACCTGACGACCTTCCGGCTCAACGGCCGCGAGATCCGGCGCGAGGGCGGCCGGCTGACGCTTGCCGACGGCACGCTGGCCGGCGCCGATCTCGACATGGCGCGCGCGCTGGCCGTGCTGACGCGCGATGTCGGCGTGGCGCTCGACCGTGCGCTGGCGATGGCGACGTCCGGCCCGGCGCGCGTCCTGGGGCGCGGCGACCGTCATGGCAGGCTCGCGCCGGGGCTTCCGGCCGATTTCGTGCATCTGGGGCCAGAGCTTTCGCTTGCCTCGGTCTGGCGTGGAGGGGAGCGTCTGGCGGCGGTCTGACGGCGATGGGATTCTCCGATAATCGGTAAAGTGTAATTAGGGTGCGACAGCTCACTTTATTTGCACACGACCACAAGACGTTGGTCCTTAAACGCACAACAACAACAACCGGCAGCATGACCGAAACGCGAACAAACACATCGTTTCCAAAAGCGGGGTCATTATGCGACATATTTCGGGACGCGGCCCCTCTACACGGGGCCACGATAGCGCCGAAACCCCGCAGAGCGGGGCCCCTCGCCGCTTCGCCTCCGGCTCTGGACAGACCGTCGAATTAGTGCCTCCGGCACTGAGGCGTCACCAGGTCGCAACGAACACCGTCGCGTCATTGCTTAGAAGAGAGAGAGCGGTCACGGTCGCCAGCGCGCCAGACGACGCGCGCGACCCATACAAAGGACGCCCACACAACGAGCGCCAACCACCAGCCGAACAACACCGCCAACATCATGGCGCCAATTCCATTCACGTCACGATCTCCTATCACACCACGGCACAAACGGGCGAGAACCGCCCTTGCCCTTCCTAGCCTTACGGCTATCCGGCCTATCCTTGCAAGTGGGCCTCTCTTTTTCTTTGCGCGTCTCCGACGAATGGGCGGGAGCCTCATGCACAAGAGAAGCCCTAGCAGCAAGATGGCCGGGACGGGACCGTTCAACCGGCTTTGCCGGTTCCGTGGGCGCGGCGAACAACGCCGCTTTCTTTTCGGGCGCGACCAAAACAGGATCGCGCACAACACGCCTTTCAAGGCGCAGTTTTTTCAGGAGAGGGGAAGGGACGTATTCACGCTTTTCGACGTATTCCGGTTGACGGTTACGTTCTCGCGGGATACCGCCGAGCGGAGCGCCGATCTTATCGCGGCCCGGCTTTCGAGTTTTCTTCGCCATTTGTATACTCCATCGTTCACAACTGCCCAATATTCACCAATCTCATCCTTACACACAGTATGCACCATTCCAACGGGCGCAACCACTTTGATATAGCGCGGGAGATTTGGCTGCCAAGACGGCGCGGCCTTGGCCCGGATCGCATTTTCTTCCCGGCGCCACGCCTCCGCCTTGGACCATTTAACCTGCCTATCCTCATACTCAATCACAACGTCGCTTTCGGGCGGGCTATCCCGACGACGCTCACGCCACGTTGCCAGATAGTGCGCGAGGAAATTATCCCGCGTCACTCCCTGAATGATGAACTTGCGACGCTCGCCCGTGGGCTTGAACACGTCGCGGAACGAATAGGCCAGGTCGCGCGGGGCAAGCCCTTGCTCCACATATTGCTCGGCCAATTGCCGGAACCAGCCATCCCCGAGGGGCGGCTTTTTAGACATGGCAAGATGCCCGACCGATATTTCCTGTTCCTCAGATTTAAGAACGTATTTGCAGACGTAGCGAAACGCCTTGTAGCTTGGCTTTTCAACCCACGAAAAACCGTGGGGCCAATACGACCATGCAACACGCCCGGCCGCATCATCCTCGAACCGAGGATAGAACACTTCATCCGGCTGGCGTTGATCAGGATCAACCGCAGCCACCGGGGCCTTGCCATAGAAGAACAGGATACAGTGCCAGTGCGCACGGCCCTTTGCAGAACCGAACTCGCCTGCCACTATGTAACGCACCTTGAAGCCCGATTTCCTCAACCGCTTCATGAAGCGCTGGAAATCCGAATACATCAGAATTGCGGCTTCCGGCACGTCACCACCGCCATAGGTCAACGTCACCGCCAGCGTTTCCGTCGCCATATGGCTTTCAGCAATGCAGCGCCCAACGAGATCATCAACCCGATTGCGCTTGCATTGCCAGCATTTACGACACTCAACAAAACCGACCAGAGGGAGCGAGACAGGAGCGAGGCACATCGTAATTTCCTTCGGTTTGGTTTGGTGTCACTAAATGCAACCACTGACAAGATAGTGGCACACTCCGGCCCGCCCTCTCATTCGAGAGGACGAGCCGTCGCCGCCAGGTCGCGCAGCCACAGCGCAAACGCTCGCGGGGTCGCCTCGCGCTCAGGCCGACCCATATTTTCCACCGTTGTCACCGGGCACCCCGGCGCAGGCATCACTACGCCGGCGAAATCGACACGGACGAGATACAACCAGGTCGGCTTGAGCGCCCTATGGCCCCAATCCACCTGATTTACCTCAATCGTCACACCGCCGTAACAGTCCGGCGGCTCCATAGGTCGCGGCAAACCCGCGACCTTAAAAAGCGACGACGCCGCAGGATGCTCAAGAACACCACCCCAACGCCGCACTTGCTCCACAGCAAAATTAGCAAGATCGGCCTCACCCGCCGCAGGCTTGGCAAACGCCTTAAGACGACCCCACGCCCGACAAGGAGGATGCGCAACTACCGGCGCACCCCCCGGCCAACGCCGGGCGTCCCTTTGCTCACACCAGACATCGCAGCCCGGCAGCGACAAATAAACCGACCGCCGCCGGGCAAACAACACCGCCACGTCATTCATGACAACCCCGCCTCCCGCCGCCAGTCCGCCAATTCCCAATGCGCTGGATCGTAAAACTCCCAAGCGCCGCCCCAACTGACCTTCAGATTGAGGCGATTGGCGACCTCGATCCCGAGACGGCCGATAACGGTCCATTCGAGGGCGTGCAATTCCCACGCCCGCGTGCCGTGGATCAAATCCACAGCCAAACCATAGTTATGAGCCGACTGGCCCCATTTGGCACGGGAATAGCCACCGGCCTTCATTTCGGCTTGCCGCGTCGGCCCGCGATAAAACTCATGCGCGAACAGCGGAATACCGTAACACGCCGCCTTTTTCACCAGCGCATCCGCAAACTTGACAATACGAGGATCGGCGTCATCCCGAGACGCACGCACCTGTTGCTCCCGGTATTTCAGCCCCTTGACGAATTGCCAGTCCGAGGCGGATTTCACCGCCTCGGAATAGGTACGGGGAGGCGCCATCTCACGCGCCCTTTTCGACGCCCGCGCCGCCCTCATCAAGGCTTGCGGACTCGACCACCTGACCATCGTCACCACCGATTTTCTCCATCGCATCGAGTTTCGCCGTGAGCGCGGCCATTTCTTCAGACAGCCGCGCCTCGCGCGCCTGCGCATTCAGCCGCATGACCAGCATCATGCGTTCCATTTCGGGATTGCGCGCCCGTCGCATTTCGATAGACGTGTATTTTTCCTCGGAGACCTTCGCGACGCGATGGTCTGACGCCCAGGTCTTGTAATAGACAACGGCATCGGCCACTTGCGCCCGCACCTGAACATAAAGCGGTTCGCGGGTCGCGCACTCGACGGTAAATTGCCCGTCCGAGGCGGCCAACAGAACTTCGCCGACCATATCGGCATTGTCGGCGCCATAGACTTGCACAGGAACCGAGACATTGAAGTCAATGACCACACGGCGGCCCTCACCATCCCCCACGGGGAAGTCAAGAATTTCATCGCCAGCGACACGCCGCCAGTCGGCCAGCGCCTTAAGCTTAAAGGTTTTCATCGGTTTTTCCTTGTGTTTGAGGGATTTAGGCGCGGCGACCCTGCCGCCGCGCCACCACGTCACGGTTTGACAACACGGGTCTGATCAACCTTCGCCATCACCGCATCATAATCGTCCGTCGCCTCATGGAGCGCAGCACCGAAGACAGTATTGCCCTCGATCACGAACTGACCGCGCGCCATGATCTCGAACGCATCCGAAACCGTGTCCGCAAAAACCTTCTGGTGCATTTGCGTACAAAGATAGAAATCCGCGGTCAATTCCGGGTCTACCGTTTCAACCGCCCAGATTTTTTGCCGATCTTCATCGAACGGCGCATTCACCGCCGGGCGGTAGTATTTCCCGCCAATGTTCGGCGCCGACCGCATCCACTCGTGGTTGAGCGGCGCATAACCGAACGTGCCCGTCGGGTCGGTATGATCCATGTCCACGTGCTGATTTTGCACGACCGACACTTTCTCCGGATCAAGATAATCGCGCAGATACTCCGGCAGTTGCCCGACCTGCGTCGAATGAAGGAAATGATCCTTCTGCCGCTCGAACAGTTGCTCCGGCACGATTTCCGCCGTCACCATGATGATACCGCCAGTATTCACACGCGGCAGCCGCAGATTGAGGTCGACATAGGTCGCCCCAACCGTCACGCTTTCATCCAGATTGGCCCCGTCCGACGCAAACCGCGTCGAATAGCCAAAGAGCGTGTTGACCTGTTGCATAAGCACCGGCTCCCGCAACGCCTGTTCCGGCAGACGGATGCCCGACATGAGCATGTCGATAATCCAATCATCGTCATGCCCCTGATACTCTTGCCGCATCCGCGCAAATGCGGCGGTCTTTTTGGCCAGGTCGATATTGGACAGCGAAACGGTCACCCCGTTCGACGCCAATTCGGCCCAGACCTTTTCGGCTTGGTCGGCCCACATCGCAAGCTGGCCGTCCGCATGAACCTTGAGCGTCTGATTGGCGCCCGTCAACCCGGTGCTATCCATCACCTTCACCGGCAGCGAAGCCGACGTGATGTTAAGCGCCACCTCGCCGTCTATCAGCGCCTGATCGAAGTCCGGTACAATATGCTTCATCGCCGTATGAAGCCAGAACGCTTCCGCAAGCGACGTGTCCGTATTCAACCGAAGCGGCAACGACTTCGACCGCTGCTTTCGCCGATGATTGACGATGCAGTTATACGCCTCCGCGTAGGCCACATTGCGCGCCGCACCGCCCCGCGTATGACACCCGAGCGTTTTCATGATCGGGTTGCCGACATACGTCGCGCCGATGGTGCCGGGCAAAAACCACGGCGTCACCGGCCCGCCGTCATACGCTGGCTGACCGGCATAAGACCGGTTCAGCCTGTCCATCGAGCCTTCAAACCGATCAAACGCCAGCCACGGCACAAAATAGGCGTTCACCTGAACGTTGATGCCGTTCATAAGTTGCTCGGCCGTCTCCATCATTTCGAAGGAGACCCGCAGCCTACCCGACACAAGCGCGTCTTCGCGCAGCAACGGGATTGCCGCAATCGGCAGGATTTTCCCGGCATTCCCCGAGGTCAGCACCCGCTTTTCATCGACACGCCGCGAGCGGATCGTGTCGATAGGAATATTCTTGAGTTGATTGGCCCACTCGTTCATTTCAGCCTCACTTGGTTTCGAAGGTTTTTGCGATCACGGCCTGAACGACCGCCTCACATTCCGTCTCGCTAATCCCGGCCTTCTTGGCCTTTTTCAGCACCGCCACGAGCTTGTTGACCAACTCGGCATTGGCGAAAATCAGATCGTTCATTTCCTCATCCTTTTCCAGAGGTTGCGAAGTTTCTTGCAGAACCGACAGGGTTTGCCGGATTTACGGGAGACACGCCGCATCAATACGAACTCCCGAGAGCCGGGAGCCGATACACGGTTTGCGGCTGCGGCCCCATCGAGCGCGGCGGCGCCGTCGTCGCCCGTTTTGCCCTCCAATACTCGGCGCCGACCTTTTCGCGATCAACCGAAAAATAGGGCTTCACATAGGGCCACGCATCCCGTGCCGCCACGCCCACACCGTAAAGGGAGGACACAATGTCCCCATAACGGTTTTCGATAATCTGCGCATCGGCCGTATCCGCTTGCGCGTCCCAGCCAATACCACCATAGGTCAAGCGCTGCGGATTATCGGCCAACTCCGGCCGACCATATTCCACCGCCGCCAGCTTTTCATGCCTTGCGGTCGGCACGCCGCCAGCAAAGCCCTGAGTAACCCGGGCGTCGGATTTGATGCGGTCCAATTCGGCACGCATCATTTCCATTTCGAGCGCGTCGCGCTGTTGCTGCATGGGGTCAAAAGACGACCATGCCTGAACACCCGAGCCGATGGCCTCGGCCAGAAACTCACCCGAGGACAGCCCCGGATGCGTCGTCGTGGTAAAACCCGCGCCACCAGTCGCCTTGAGCGCGGTAAGAGGATTGAAACCGGCGGCTTCGGCCGAATCCCGCAAAGCCACGAAATCCGTGGTCTGCTTGGTTTCCTTTTTCTTGCCGCCGAACAGACCGCCAGCCAGCGGCCCGGCGACGGCGCCGAGGATCGTCCCGAAGAGGCTCATTCACCCCTCCACAGCTTCGCCATGTCGCGGCGCAACTGGTCATCGTTGATCCACCAGATTTGCACCACAAGTTGCGCCTCAAGGGGAAGGGGCCCGCCAGAAAGCCAGTCCTCGACCCGGCTATATCGCGCCAGCCAGCCGAGCGCGTTGGCATAGTCCGAAACAGGTTCGGAATGGCGCCAAATTTCCAGAGCGGTTTCCAGCCTCACTTGCGCACCCCGCAAAAAGCCACATGCACTTCGGGGAACGCGGTCAGGAGCCAAGCCCCCGCCGCGCCAGCAAGCGCGGGAAGCACCAGCTTCACCACTTGCGCAACAATCGCCGTTTTCATAGTGATCTCCAGTTGAGAGGCACAACGTCGCCTCTCTCCCTACATACACATTCTCCGATAATCGGTATTATGTAATCAATATTGATACCCGGACCGGAACGGCCGGAATGGTGCCGATCACGGCCCGGTCAAGCCGATGCTGGACCTTGGCCCCCGTTTGCTTCTAAACCTGTGCCAGCAGAGCCGGAGCGCGCGCATGACCTTCACCCGAGCGATCAAGATCGCCCCGTCGATCCTTTCGGCCGATTTCGCCGACTTCGGCCGCGAGATCGCCGCCATCGAGGCGCATGGCGCCGACTGGGTCCACGTCGATGTCATGGATGGCCATTTCGTGCCGAACCTGACCTTCGGGCCGCCGCTCTGCAAGGCGATCCGCAAGCATGTCACCACGATCATGGACGTGCATCTGATGATCGCCCCGGTCGATCCCTATATCGACGCCTTCGCCGCGGCCGGCGCCGACATCATCACTGCCCATCTGGAGGCCGGGCCCCATATCCACCGCACCTTGCAAGCCATTCGTGCCACAGGAAAAAAAGCCGGCCTTGCGCTCAATCCCGGAACCCCGGCCGAGGCCGCCGCGCCGCTTCTCGACCTCTGCGACCTGATCTGCGTGATGACCGTGAACCCTGGCTTCGGCGGGCAGAAATTCATTCATTCCCAGATAGATAAGGTCCGTTCCTTGCACGAGATGATCGGCGGCTGGCCGATCCATATCGAGATCGACGGCGGTATCACCCCCGAAACCGCGCCCCTTGTCACCGCCGCCGGCGCCGACGTGCTGGTGGCCGGATCGGCGGTCTTTTCCGGCGGGTCGGTCGCCAACCCCGCGCCCTACGGCGCCAACATCCGCGCGATCCGTTCCGCCGCCGAGGCGGCGATGCGCTAGGGAGGACGTCATGGCCGTGTCCCCGCCCGTCTGCGATTTCGGCCGGAAGGCGCCGGACTTCACCCTGCCCGGCACCGATGGCCGCGACTGGTCGCTCGGTGACATCCGCGGCCCCCGGGGCACGCTGGTGATGTTCATCTGCAACCATTGCCCCTATGTCCAGGCGGTGATCGATCGGATCGTGCGGGATGCCGGGGCGCTGCAGGCCGAGGGCATCGGGGTGGTGGCGATTTCGGCCAATGACGCGGTGGAGTATCCGGCCGACAGCTTCGCCAACATGAAGGCCGAGGCCCGCAGGCAGGGCTTCACCTTTCCCTATCTCTACGACGAAAGCCAAGTTGTGGCAAAGGCTTACGGGGCGTCCTGCACGCCTGACTTCTTCGGGTTCAACGCCGCTCTGGAATTGCAGTATCGCGGCCGGCTCGATGCCTCGGGCCGCCAGCCCGCCGCCGCCGCGGCGCGGCGCGAGCTTTACGAGGCGATGATCCTCATCGCCGGAACCGGAAAAGGGCCGGAAGATCAGGTGCCTTCGATCGGATGTTCGATCAAGTGGAAAGCGGCGTGACCGGCGCTGCCGTCATCTTCGACCTCGACGGGACGCTGATCGATTCCCTGCCCGCGATCCATGCCGCAGCACTTGCCGTTCTTGCCGGGCTCGGCCTTCCGCCGGTGAGCCTGCCACAGGTCCGCAGCTTCGTCGGTCGCGGCGTGCCGCATTTCCTGCGCCAGGTTCTTCTCGCCTCCGGCGAGGCTCCCGACGGGCCGCTTCTGGCGCCGCTCGAGAGGTCCTTCCTCACTACCTATGCGACGGAGCCGGAGGGCAACACCCCCTACCCCGGCGTGGCCGAGGCGCTGGCGGCGCTTGCCGGCCAGGGCTGCCGGCTCGCCGTCTGCACCAACAAGCCGCTGCATCCGGCCGAAGCCGCATTGCGCCATGTCGGGCTTCTGGAACGGTTCGAGACCGTGGTCGCCGGCGACAGCCTGCCCACGCGAAAACCCGATCCGGCGATGCTGCATGCTGCGCACGAACGGCTCGGCGGCGGTCCGATGCTCTATGTCGGCGACAGCGAGATCGACGCCGAGACCGCCCTTGCCGCCCGCGCTCCGTTCCTGCTGTATACCGGGGGCTACCGGACGACGCCGGTCGCCGACCTGCCCCATCACGCGGCTTTCGGCGATTTCGCGCTTCTCCCCGGCATCGTCGCGAGTTTCGGGGCGTGAGGCGCGGCGAAAGCCGCAGGCGAACCTTGTGACCCGGCCCCCGCCACCCCTATGATGCAACAGGGGGCCGGCCGGGAGGCGAAGATGACGACCCATGTGAACCCCGAGGTCAGGGGCTTCTTCGACGAGGCCACGAACACGATCACCTATGTCGTCAAGGACCCCGGCAGCCCGGCCGCTGCGATCATCGATTCCGTGCTCGACTTCGACTATGCGTCGGGGCGCACCGACACCCGTTCGGCCGACGCGATCGCCGCGCATGTGGCGGCCGAGGGGCTGACCGTCGAGTGGATTCTCGAAACCCATGTCCATGCCGACCACCTGTCCGCCGCGCCCTATCTGCAGGAGCGCCTCGGCGGCAGGATCGGGATCGGCGCGAACATCACCGTCGTGCAGGAGACCTTCGGGAAGATCTTCAACGAAGGCACCGAGTTCCAGCGCGACGGAAGCCAGTTCGACCGGCTCTTCCGCGAAGGCGACGGCTTCACCATCGGCGCGCTTCAGGGCCATGTCCTGCACACGCCCGGCCACACGCCCGCCTGCCTGACCTATGTCATCGGCGATGCGGCCTTCGTCGGCGACACGCTCTTCATGCCCGACTTCGGCACCGCGCGCTGCGACTTTCCCGGCGGCTCGGCCGGAATGCTCTACAACTCGATCCAGAGGATCCTCGCCCTGCCCGACGCGACGCGCCTCTTCGTCGGCCACGACTACAAGGCGCCGGGCCGCGACGCCTTCGCCTGGGAGACGACCGTGGCCGAGGAAAGGGCGCGCAACGTCCATGTCGGCGCCGGGAGGTCGGAGGAGGAGTTCGTCGCCATGCGCGAGGCGCGCGACAGGACGCTTGCCATGCCGCGGCTGATCATCCCGTCCTTGCAGGTGAACATGCGCGCGGGCCAGATGCCGCCCGCCGAGGAGGACGGCAAGACCTATCTCAAGGTGCCGGTCAACACGCTCTGACGGCAGCGCTCAGACGATCGCCTTCTCCAGGAACGGCCGGCCCTCCAGCACTCGCTCCGGCCCGAGCGGCGAAAGGTCGAGGCTGCGGTAGCCGCCGTGCAGGATCAGTTCGGCCATGCCCCGCCCCACCGCCGGCGACTGCTGGAGCCCGTGGCCGGAGAATCCGGCGGCGACGTGGAAGTTGGCATGCCCCGGCCAGCGGCCGAGGATCGCGTTCTGGTCGAGCGTGTTGTAGTCGTAATGCCCGACCCAGAGCCTCAGCACCTTGGCCGCGTCAAAGCCTTCGGCGCGGGCATAGAGCTTGGGCCAGATCAGCTCCTCGAACTGGGCGTGGTCGGGCTCCCAGTCATCCTCGTCGCAGGGGCCGTCCTCGTCGGGGACGGTGGCGGTGATCCAGGCCCCGTGCTCGGGGCGCAGGTAGATGCCGGAATGGTCGATGATCAGCGGCGCCTCGGGGTGGCGTGCGTTCGGCGCATCGACGACGAAGACGGTGCGCTTGCGCGGCTCCACCGGCAGCGCGATCCCCGCCATCGCGCAGATTTCGGTCGATCCGGTGCCGGAGGAACAGAGGAAGGCGCCGCCCTCGATCCGCCGCCCGCCTTCGGTCAGCGCGGCCAGCACCCGGTCGCCGGCGCAGTCGAGCCCGGTCACGCGGTCGGCCACGAACACCGCCCCCATCGCGCGCGCGGCGCTGCGGAAGCCGGAGAGCAGCCCCATATTGTCGAACCAGCCCTCGTCGCGCGAGCCGATGCTGCCGGCGGTCACGTCGTCGAAGCGCATCCAGGGGAAGCGGCGGGCGAGTGCGTCGGGCCCCAGAACCTCGGTCGTGGCGCCGAGACCGCGCTGCATCGCCGCCAGTTCCCCGAGCGTGCGTGCGCCGTCTTCGGTGCCCGACAGGAACAGGTAGCCGTTCTCCTTCAGGCCAAGCGACCCCACGCCGCCCTCCGGCCCGATCCGCTCGGCGAAATCGCGGATGAAACCGGCGCCGAAGCGCGAGATCTCGACGTTCACCGGGTTGGAGAACTGGAGCCGGACCGAGGCGACCGACAGCGCGGTCGCCGAATGCGCATAGGTCGGGTCCTTCTCGATCACCGTCACCTTCAGGCCCGGCGACATCTTCATCAGCCACCAGGCGGTTGCCGCACCGGTCACCGCACCGCCGATGATCACCACATCCGACTGCGTCCTGTCCATCTTCTGCCCCGATTTCTGGTCGCGCCCATAGGTAACAGGCCCGGCGGAAAGGGAAAGGGCAACTCTCGACAGAATCCCGCCGACATGGCAATTTGGGATTGGGGATGTAGCTGTGGCCTTGCTTTCGCTGACGGCAGGACATGCTGCCGTGTCGGCATGTTCGCCCGCGCGGAGGAACCGTTTCGGCCTGGCCGAGCGACCCCGGTCGTATTGAGGCTCGATGATGTCCGCCCCCGCCCCCGCCCCCGCCCTTGTCGAACATCTCGAACGCGTCATCGAAGCGGGTTCGATCGAGGAAATCTGGTCGCTGCATCTGGCGAAGATGGCGGAATACGGCTTCTCGCGGTTGCTTTACGGCTTCACCCGCTTTCGCACCACCAACTCCTTCGGCAGCGCCGACGACATCCTGGTGCTGTCGAACCACCCCGAGGAGTATCTCGCCGCCTTCGTCCAGAGCGGCGCCTATGCCCAGGCACCGATGGTCAAATGGGCGGCCGCCAATGAAGGCGCCTGTTCCTGGCGGCTGATCGGCGAGGTTGTCGCCTCGGGGCAGCTTACCCCGGCCCAGCGGCGCATCCTTGAGTTGAACGAGCGCCACGGGGTCCGCGCCGGCTATTCGATCAGCTTCCGCGACGTCTCGGTCCGCGCCAAGGGGGCGATCGGCCTCTGCGCCCGGCCGGGAATGCGCCAGCACGAGGTCGATACGATCTGGAACGAACACGGCCGCGAGATCACGGTGATCAACAACCTGACCCATCTCAGGATCACCGCCATGCCCTTCGCCTCTTCCCGCCGGGCGCTGACGCCGCGCCAGCGCGAGGCGCTGGAATGGGTGGGCGACGGCAAGACCACGCAGGACATCGCCACGATCATGGGCCTGACTTCGGCCACGGTGGAAAAGCACCTGCGGCTGGCGCGCGAGGCGCTCGATGTCGACACGACGGCGCAGGCGGTGCTGAAGGCCTCGTTCCAGAACCAGATCTTCGTCCTGCCGGGGTGAAGGGCGGCCGCTGGGCACCCTGCGGCCACCTGCGACATCCTGCCGTCTTCCCGCGAATCTTTGCACGGAATTTCCGCAGGGTAAGGATTCCCTGACTTCCGTGACGCGGGGCAAGCGGGCCATACTCTGATCGTTCCGTGAGTGGTGGCATTGGCCAGGAACAGCGGCCCGGACCAACCTGCAATTTGCGGGGGAAAGGGCAGCCCGGGAAACCGGACGCTGGGCCTGTCGGGTGTATTGTCCATCCGGCAGTCCCGGCATCAGACGCGCCCTGTCCTCATCCCCAACAGGTGCTGGCGCGCTTCATGGGCGGTGCGTATCCCTTCCGGGATGCGCACCGCCTTTTTTCTCGGCCGGCGGCCGGGGCCGCCGGCCATGAAAAAGGGGCCGCGCGATGGCGGCCCCTCCGGGTCTCGGCAGAAGCCGGGCTCAGGCGCCGCGGGTCTTGGCGACCTCGGCGGCGAAGTCTTCCTTTTCCTTCTCGATGCCCTCGCCCACGGCGACGCGGGCAAAGCCGGTGACCTCGACCCCGGCATCCTTGGCGGCCTGGGCCACGGTGATGTCGGGGTTGATCACGAACTTCTGGCCGAGAAGCGTCACTTCCTCGAAGAACTTCGCCATGCGGCCGACGATCATCTTCTCGATGACCGCCTCGGGCTTGCCCGACTCGCGCGCCTGTTCGGTCAGGACCGCCTTCTCCCGCTCGATCAGCGCCGTATCGAGGTCGCCCTCGCTGAGCGAGGCGGGAGAGGTCGCGGCCACATGCATCGCGATCTGCTTGCCGATCGCCGCGGCCTTGTCCTTCGGGCCCTTCAGCGCGACCAGGACGCCGATCTTGCCCATGCCCTCGGCGGCGGCGTTGTGCACGTAGGAGACGACGGTGTCGCCCTCCAGCACATGCATCCGGCGCAGGTTCATGTTCTCGCCGATCCGCGCGATCGCCTCGGTGACGACCTCCTCGACCGGGGTGCCGTTCAGATGGGTGGCGCGCAGCACCTCGACGCTTTCCCCGGTCTGGAGCGCGAGGTCGGTGATGTCGCGGACCATCTGCTGGAAATCGGCGTTCTTGGCGACGAAGTCGGTTTCCGAGTTGATCTCGATGGCGACGCCACGGCCGTCGCGGACGGCGATGCCGACGAGCCCCTCGGCCGCGACCCGGCCCGACTTCTTCGCGGCCTTGGCAAGGCCCTTGGTGCGCAGCCAGTCGACGGCGGCTTCCATGTCGCCGTCGGTCTCGGTCAGGGCCTTCTTCGCGTCCATCATGCCTGCGCCGGTGGTGTCGCGCAGTTCCTTCACCATTTGTGCGGTGATCGCCATGTCTGGCTCTCCTTCAACTTCAGATGACTCGGGCGGGGCCGCGGCCCTCACCCGATGAGCAGGTGGCGGGGGCCGTCCGGCCCCCTGCCCCGTCAGGCCTCAGGCCTCGGCGACGGTTTCTTCCGCCGGCGCCTCTTCCAGCGCACCGAGGTCGATGCCGGCCGCGCCCATCTGCGCCGACATGCCGTCAAGCGCTGCACGGCTGACGAGGTCGCAGTAAAGCGCGATGGCGCGGGCGGCGTCGTCGTTGCCGGGGATGACGTAGTCCACGCCCTTGGGCGAGCAGTTGGTGTCGACCACGGCCACGACCGGGATGCCGAGCTTCTGCGCCTCGAGGATGGCGAGGTCTTCCTTGTTCACGTCGATGACGAAGATCAGGTCCGGCAGGCCGCCCATCTCGCGGATGCCGCCGAGGGCCGCCTGAAGCTTGGCCTGCTCGCGCTCCATCCCGAGCCGTTCCTTCTTGGTCAGCCCCGCAGCGCCGCCGCCGAGAACCTCGTCGATGTGCTTCAGCCGCTGGATCGACTGGGAAACGGTCTTCCAGTTGGTCAGCGTGCCGCCGAGCCAGCGGTGGTTCATGTAGTATTGCGCGCATTTTTCGGCCGCCTCGGCGACCGGCTTCTGCGCCTGCCGTTTGGTGCCGACGAAGAGGATGCGGCCACCCTTGGCCACCGCCTCGCGGATGACGTTGAGCGCGGCGTCCAGCATCGGGACGGTCTGGGTCAGGTCGATGATGTGGATACCGTTGCGGTCGCCATAGATGTATTCGGCCATCCGCGGGTTCCAGCGCTGCGTCTGGTGACCGTAGTGAACGCCAGCTTCCAGAAGCTGACGCATGGAGAAATCGGGGAGCGCCATGTCCATTTCCTTTCCGGTTTGCGCCTCGGCGAAGCCATCAGGGATCGCTCCCAACCGGCGGACACTGTCGGGATATCTCCCCGAAAGGCCCAAGCCTCGCCTGTGAAGTGGGGGGCGCTTACGCCAAACGGGGAAGAAAGGCAAGCCCCCTTCCCCGTCCGGGCCCCGCGGGGCCGGACGGCTGCGGCCCGGGAGGGTGCCGGGCAAGCCGCAGATAATCGTCCGGCAGATCCTGCTCCTCCGGCAATTCGTGAAACAGGGCTTCCAGCGGCTGCCCAACCGAGGCCGCGTCGGAGGTGGCGGCGTATTCGCGGCGACTTGTGTCCGGGGCCGGCTCTGGGCACGATGCGCCGGCCAGGCGAAAGGACCGACCGATGCCGCTTCCCGACTTCATTCGCGCCCTTCCCGCGCTCGACCTGCCTTTTCCCGACGACGCGGTCCGGACCAACGCGATCCGGTCCGACGCCGGCCTCGTCGTCTTCTTCACCTTCCTGAGGGACTTCGACCTGCCGCCCCATTCGCACCGCGGCCAGTGGGGCACCGTGCTGGAAGGGGCGATCGACCTGACCATTGCCGGCGTCACCCGCCGTGTCCGGCCGGGGGAGCCCTACGACATTCCCGCCGGCACGGTGCATTCGGCGCACATCCCCGCCGGCACCGTGGTGATGGACGTCTTCGAGGAACCCGACCGCTATCCGTTGCGCGGCTGAGGCGGGGGGCGCTTGCCTGCGCGGCGGTTTCGCGGCAAGGAACGGCGATGCGCACGCGCCCCGACATAGTCTGCATCGGCTCGGTCCTGTGGGACATCATCGGCCGCACCCCCGCCCATATGGCGGCCGGCGCCGACGTGCCGGGGCGGATCACGCGGGCGCCGGGCGGGGTCGCGCTCAACATCGCCGCGACGCTGGCGCGGTTCGGCCTTCGCCCCGCGCTTCTCACCGCGATCGGCCGGGACGCCGAGGGCGACGAGCTTGTGGCGGCCTGCCGCCGCCTCGGGCTTCTGACCGACCACCTCTATCGCTCCGACGACCTGCCGACCGACCGCTACATGGCGGTCGAAGGCGGCAACGGGCTTGTCGCCGCCATCGCCGACGCCCATTCGCTCGAAGCGGCGGGCGACAAGATCCTGCGCCCCCTCGGCGACGGCAGGCTCGGTTCGGCGGCAGCGCCCTGGGCAGGGTCCGTCGCGCTCGACGGCAACCTCACCCAGGGCCTTCTCGCCGACATCGCCGCCTCGCCGCTTTTCGCCGCCGCCGACCTGCGGGTGGCGCCTGCCTCGCCCGGCAAGGCCGAACGGCTCTTGCCGCTGCTGCCGGTCGGGCGCGCCACCCTCTACGTCAACCTCGAGGAGGCCGGCATCCTCTGCCAGCGCCGCTTCGCCACCGCGCCGGAGGCGGCCGAGGGGCTTCTCGTGCGCGGCGCCGCCCGCGTCCTCGTGACCGACGGCGCAAGGACAAGCGCCGATGGCGCCCCCGGGGGCATCCTGACGGCCGAGCCGCCCGCGGTGCTGGTGACGCGGATCACCGGCGCGGGCGACACGTTCATGGCCGCCCATATCGTCGCCGAACGCCGCGGCGAGACCCGTGCTGCCGCCCTTCGCTCGGCCCTCGCCGCCGCCGCCCACCATGTCTCGGGAGACACCAGACCATGACCGCCCCCCTCGCCTTCTCCGCCGAAGTCACGCAGGCCCGCCAGACCGGCGCGCCGATTGTCGCGCTGGAATCGACGATCATCGCTCACGGCATGCCTTTCCCGCAGAACCTGGAAACGGCACGGCGGATCGAGGCCGAGGTCCGCGCCGCGGGCGCCGTGCCCGCGACCATCGCGGTGATGGCGGGCCGGCTGCACATCGGGCTCGAGCCGGCCGAGCTTGAAAGCCTCGCCTCGGCGAAGGGCGTGATGAAGCTCTCGCGGGCCGACCTCGCGGCCTGCCTCGCCATCGGGCGCATCGGGGCCACCACGGTCGCGGCCACGATGATCGCCGCCGATCTTGCCGGGATCGCGGTCTTCGCCACGGGGGGCATCGGCGGCGTCCACCGCGGCGCCGAGACGAGCTTCGATGTCTCGGCCGACCTGCACGAACTGGCCCGCACCCCGGTCACCGTCGTCGCCGCCGGCGCCAAGGCGATCCTCGACCTGCCGAAGACGCTCGAAGTGCTGGAAACGCTCGGCGTCCCGGTGATCGCGGTCGGCCAGGACGAGTTTCCCGCCTTCTGGTCGCGGTCCTCGGGCCTCTCCGCGCCGCTGCGCATGGACCGGCCCGAGGAGATCGCGCGCGCCCATCTGATGCGCGCGCGCCTCGGGCTCCGGGGCGGCCAGCTCGTCGCCAACCCGATCCCGGCCGAGGCGGAAATCCCGCGCGACAGCATCCTGCCCGCAATCGAGGCGGCGCTCGCCGAGGCCACGGCGGGGGGGATCGCCGCGAAGGAGGTGACGCCCTTCCTCCTTTCCCGCATCTTCGACCTGACCGAAGGCCGCTCGCTTCCTGCCAACATCGCGCTTGTCCTCAACAATGCCCGCATGGCCGCGAGGATCGCCGCCGCCATCGTGACCGAGCGCGCCGCCGCCGGCTGAGACCCCCGTCAGCCGAACATGTGCGGCAGGTCGAGAGAGCTTTCGCGGTTGAGCTTGTCGCCATGTTCGGCCAGGAACCGTTCGGCCGCGGCGATCCCCGCCTCCTTCAGCGCGAAGAGAAGCCCCGGCGTCGGGGTGAGCTTGCTCGAGGCGGAAAGCGCGTCCATCAGGCCGTCGTCGGCGATGACATGGACCAGCACGTCCTTCATCACCTCGCCGCTCACCGCGCCCGACCGGATCAGCCGCTTGACGAAGTTGATCGAGCGGAACTCGGCCAGGAGCGAGGCGTTGAAGCTGATCTCGTTGATCCGGTCCTGGATTTCCGCAGCGATCCGCGGCACCGCGTCGCGGACCAGGGGGTTGATGCTGACGACGACGATGTCACGCGGCAGGTGCCTTGCATAGAGCGGAAAGAGCGCCGGGTTGCCGGTGTAGCCGCCGTCCCAGTAGGCCTCAGCCCGCCCGGTCGCCGGATCCTCGATCTCCACCGCCTGGAACACCGTCGGCAGGCAGGCCGAGGCGAGGATCACCTCGGGCGTGATCTCGCACGAGGGAAAGACCCGGATCCGGCCGGTGCGCACGTTGGTCGCCGCCACGAAGAAGTCCGGGCCCGGTGCGCCACAGACATGCTCGAACTCGAAAGCCCGGGCGACCCGCTCCAGGGGATTCCTGTAGAAGGGCCCGAAGTCATAGGGGCTGAAGAGGCGGGAGGCGACATCGACCGGCGAGAGGGGCGCAAGCCTTTCGGTCACGCCCGACCAGATGCCGGCGAGCGGCAGGAAGGCGCGGAACCAGTCGCCAAGTCGCATGTCGCCGACCGCCCCGACCTGTTCCCAGAGCCAGTCGAGGCTTTCCCGCGCCGCCGCCCGCCCGCCGCGGGCAAGGCCGGACTTCACCGCCGCCCCGTTCAGCGCCCCGGCCGAGGTGCCGGATATTCCCGCGATCTCGATGTCGTCCTCGCGCAGGAGCCGGTCGAGCACGCCCCAGGTGAAGGCGCCATGCGCGCCCCCGCCCTGGAGCGCGAGATTGATCCTGCGCATCGGCGGCGCTCCTTTCACTCTGGCGGAATCCCGGGGGCAGGGGGCGGCGCCCCTTCTTCGCGCGCCCGCCGTCAGAGCGCGGTCCAGCCGCCGTCGACGGAAATCGTCGTGCCGGTGATCTGCGCCGCCGCCGCCGAGCAGAGGAAGACCGTCGTGCCGCCGATCTCCTCCACCGTGGCGAACTGGCGCGAGGGCTGGCGTTCCAGCATCACCTCGCGGATCACCGTCTCGCGGTCCATGTTGTGCACCTTCATCTGGTCGGGGATCTGCGCCTCGACGAGCGGCGTCAGCACGTAGCCCGGGCAGATCGCGTTCACCGTGATCCCCTGCCCCGCGGTCTCGAGTGCCGCGGTCTTCGTCAGCCCGACGATCCCGTGCTTGGCCGCGACATAGGCAGACTTGAAGGGCGAGGCGGTAAGCCCGTGGGCCGAGGCGATGTTGACGATCCGCCCCCAGCCCTTCTTGCGCATCCCCGGCAGCGCCGCAGCGGTGGTGTGGAAGGCCGAGGAGAGGTTGATCGCCAGGATCGCGTTCCACTTGTCGACCGGGAACTCCTCGATCGGCGCCACGAACTGGATGCCGGCGTTGTTCACGAGGATGTCGCAGCCGCCGGCTTGCGTCACCAGCGCCCGGCATTCCTCGCCCTTCGACATGTCGGCCTTGATGTAGCGCGCCTTCACGCCGAATTCGCGGCCCAGGTCGGCGGCGAGCTTGTGGTCCTCGTCGCGGTCGGTGAAGGAGTTGAGAATGACGTCCGCGCCCGCCCGGGCCAGTTCGCGCGCCGCGCCGAGGCCGATCCCGGAGTTGGAGCCGGTGACGATGGCGGTCTTGCCGGAAAGGGACATGTTCGCCTCCTGTGTTTTTTGCGATGCAGAAAACATAGACGCCGCAGGCGCAAAATCCACCGCGTTCACGCCATCGTGGCAAGGAGATGCGGCCGCCTTGCGATTCGCGACATCGGCGAGCCCTGTGCGGCGTCCGGTGCGGCGGCCGGCAGCGCAAAAAAAACGCCCGCACGAGGCGGGCGTTAAGTCATTGAGGCAGGTTTCATACAGGCAAGAAACCTATCGAGCAGTGATCACTTTATACGCGGTCCTTCGCCGGCGGCCAAGCTAAAAGTTTGAAAAGGCAGGGAAGCGGCGATAGCGTCGCGGCCGGCAAGGCCGGGCAGCGGGGATTGTTGCGCAAATGCGACCGGAGTTTTTCACGCGGGCGGGAAAGACCCTTGCCCTGATCCTCGGGCTTGTCATGGCCGCCCCGGCGGGGGCCGGGCCACAGCACGGCATAGCTATGTATGGCCACCCGGCCCTTCCACCCGATTTTGTGTCGCTGCCCTATGCCAACCCCGACGCGCCCAAGGGCGGCAGGATCGTTTTCGGCGAACCGGGCGGGTTTGATTCGCTCAACCCCTGGATCCTCAAGGGCAACGCGCCCTGGGGCCTCGGCCTGCACACGGTAGAAACGCTGATGGGCCGCTCGATCGACGAGCCCTTCACGCTCTACGGCCTCCTCGCCGAATCGGTGGAGACCGACGAGGCGCGGAGCTGGGTCGAATTCACCCTTCGGCCCGAGGCGCGATTCTCCGACGGCAGCCCGGTCACCGTCGAGGACGTGATGTGGAGCTACGAGGTGCTCGGCACCCAGGGCCATCCGCGCTACCAGACCGCCTGGGCCAAGGTGGCGAAGATGGAGCAGACCGGCGAGCGTTCGGTCCGCTTCACCTTCAACACGCCCGACCGGGAGCTTGCCCTTCTGATGGGGATGCGGCCGATCCTGAAGAAGGCGCAGTGGCAGGGCAAGGACTTCACCCTGAGCACCCTCGAGGTGCCGATGGGCTCGGGCCCCTATGTGGTCGACGGCTTCGAGCCCGGCCGTTTCATCACCTTCCGCCGCAACCCCGACTACTGGGGCCGGGATCTGGCGTTCAACCGCGGCCAGCACAATTTCGACGAGATCCGCTATGACTATTTCGGCGACGGCGACGTGGTCTTCCAGGCCTTCACCGCCGGCGAGACCACCAGCCTGCGCGAGACCAACGCGCGGAAATGGCAGTCGCAATACGACTTTGCCGCGATCGCCTCGGGCGAGGTGGTGAAGTCGGAGATCCCGAACCAGCGTCCCTCGGGCATCACCGGCCTGGTGATGAACACCCGCAACCCGGTTTTCGCCGACTGGCGGGTGCGCGAGGCGATGATCCTCGCCTTCAACTTCGAGTTCATCAACCAGACGCTGAACGGCGGGCTGGAGCCGCGGATCACCTCCTATTTCTCGAACTCGGTCCTCGGCATGGACCACGGGCCCGCGGCGGGGAAGGTCGCGGAGCTTCTCGCCCCCTTCGCAGCGAGCCTGCCGCCCGGCGCGCTGGAAGGCTACGCCCTGCCCCAGGGTGACGCCGCCCGCGCCGTCGACCGGGGCAACCTGCGCAAGGCGCTGAAACTGTTCGAGGAAGCGGGCTGGACGGTGCAGGAGGGCGCGATGAAGGATGCCGCAGGCAAGCCCTTCGCCTTCGAGATCGTCCTTGCCGCGGGCGCGACCGAAACCCAGACCATCGTCGACATCTACGCCGAGGCGCTGAAGACCATCGGCATCACCCCGCGGGTGACCCTCGTCGACAGCGCGCAATACAAGGAGCGGACGAACACCTACGCCTTCGACATGGCCTGGTATACCCGCTCGCTCTCGCTCAGCCCCGGCAACGAGCAGTTGCTCTACTGGGGGGCGAAGGGCGTGGCCGAGCCGGGGTCGCGCAACTGGATGGGAATGGAGGTGCCCGCTGCCGAGGCGATGGTGGCGGCGATGGTCGAAAGCCGCAGCCAGGAGGATTTCATCGCCGCCACCCAGGCGCTCGACCGGGTGCTGACGGCGGGGCGCTACGTGATCCCGGTCTGGTTCCCGAAGGTCTCGCGCATCGCCCATTCCGCGCATCTTCACTACCCCGGAAGGATTCCGCTATACGGGGACTGGCCGGGCTTCCAGCCGGAAGTCTGGTGGTATGAGGACTGAGAGCATGAAGAAACTGATCCTGATCGCCGCCCTTTCCGCCCTTGCCGCCCTTGCCGCCTGCAATACGGTCGCCGGCGTGGGCGATGACGTATCCGCCGGCGCGCGCACCGTCCAGAACTGGTTCTGAGACCCCGGGGACGGCGTCGCCCGCGGTCGGCCGGGCGCGGTTTTTCGCGCCGCCCCCTTTCAAGACCGCGCCTTCATGTGCACATTGAAACCAGACGCGCACACGAGCCGCAGGGACTGCCCATGAAATGGCACCATGTCCAGCAGAACTGGCCCGCCTTCTTCGAGGCGATCCTCGACAAGTGGCGCGAGGCCGACGAGACCGATCTTGAGGAGATCGACGGCGACCAGCGCGCCTTCGTCGCCTATATCGCCGGGCTGACCGAACAGGAGCCCGCCGACGCGCGCGAGGAGATTCGCGAATGGCTGGCGGGGGAGCTTCCCTCCGACGTGGTGATGGACCCGCGCCACGACGACCATTCGATCCGGCTGTCGAGCAAGTTCCTGCCCGAGGGCGAGGACGAATACGACGATGACGCCCGCTTCGGCGACGATGACGCGGTCCCGGACGACGGCGACTGAGAGGCCCGTGGCCCTGCCCTACCCCAGCGCGTAGCCCGCGCCGCGCACGGTGCGCACCGGATCCTCGCCGCCATGCGTGCAGAGCGCCTTGCGCAACCGGCCGACATGGACGTCCACCGTCCGGGTGTCGACGTAGATGTCGCGCCCCCAGACCCGGTCCAGCAACTGCTCGCGGCTCCAGACCCGGCCGGGCTTTTCCATCAGGGTCGCCAGAAGCCGGAATTCGGTCGGCCCGAGTTTCAGCGCATTGCCGTCCCGGTGGACCCGGTGTGTCTCGGGGTCGAGGGTGATGTCCTGGTATTCCAGCAGCTCGCCCATCGCCGAAGGGCGCGAGCGGCGAAGCTGGGTGCGCACCCGCGCCATCAGCTCCATCACCGAATAGGGCTTGACCATGTAGTCGTCCGCGCCGGTCTCGAGCCCGCGGACAAGGTCCACCTCCTCCGACCGGGCCGAGAGCATGATGATCGGCACGGCCTTCGTCTCGGGCCGCGACTTCAGCCGGCGGCAGATCTCGATGCCCGAGACATTGGGCAGCATCCAGTCGAGCACGATCAGGTCCGGCGCTTCCTCGGCGACCATCAGGAGCGCTTCCTCGCCGTTGTCGGCCTGCGCCACGCGATAGCCCTCGGCCTGGAGGTTGTAGGCGAGGACCTCGCGCTGTGCGGCCTCGTCCTCGACGATCAGGACGGTGGGCGGCTGCATCTCACTTGCCCTCGATCCCGATCGTGGTGACGCTGTCGGCCTTTGGCCGCGTCTCCTCGGGCAGCGCGCCGGTCACGAGGTAGATCACCTGTTCGGCGATGGTGGTGGCATGGTCGCCCATGCGTTCGACGTTCTTGGCGATGAAATGCAGGTGCATGCAGGCGGTGATGTTGCGCGGGTCTTCCATCATGTGGGTGAGGAACTCGCGGAAGAGCGCATTGTACATCTGGTCGACGTCGCGGTCGCGGTTGCGCACGTCCTCGGCGAGCGCGACGTCGCGGCTGTTGTAGGCGTCGAGCGCGTCCGACAGCATCTGCACGACCGCCCGCGCCATCCGGCGAAGCGAGCCGCCGGCGCCGGGAATGGCCGCCATGTGGCCAAGCACATTGGCGCGCTTGGCCATGTTCTTGGCATAGTCGCCGACGCGTTCCAGGCTGGCCGCGATCTTCATCACCGTCAGCACCGTGCGCAGGTCGGACGCGGCCGGGGCCCGCAGCGCGATGAGCCGCGCCGCCTCCTCGTTGATCTTCTCCTCGAGCGCGTCGATGGCCTTGTCGGCCGCCCGCACCTTGCCCGCGAGATCCTCGTCGCGCGCGTCAAGCGCCTCGGCCGCCTGAAGGATCGCGGTCTCCACCATGCCGCCCATGCGCATGACCATTTCCTGGATGGCCTCCAGATCGCGGTCGAAGGCGCGCAGAATGTGTTGCTCGGTCATGTCCGGTCCCCTCGCTCAGCCGATCCGGCCGGTGATGTAGCTTTCGGTCCGCGGGTCGCGCGGATTGGTGAAAATCTGCGACGTCTCGCCGTATTCGACAAGGTGGCCGAGATGGAAGAAGGCGGTGCGCTGGCTGACGCGGGCGGCCTGGTGCATCGAGTGGGTGACGAT
This sequence comes from Albidovulum sp., assembly GCA_030837785.1. GTDB lineage: Bacteria > Pseudomonadota > Alphaproteobacteria > Rhodobacterales > Rhodobacteraceae > Albidovulum. The sequence goes on along the minus strand of JAUQYA010000143.1, from coordinate 7,912 downwards.
CACGACCGAGAACTGCGTCCGGATCTCGTCGATCAGCTCCTCCACCTGCGCCGTGGCGATCGGGTCGAGCGCCGAACAGGGCTCGTCCATCAGAAGCACCTCGGGCGAGGTGGCGATCGCCCGCGCGATGCACAGGCGCTGCTGCTGGCCGCCCGAAAGCCCGGTCCCGGGGGCGGCCAGCCGGTCCTTCACCTCTTTCCAGAGCGCGGCCTTCCGCAGCGACGCCTCGACGATCGCGTCCAGTTCGCCCCGGTTGCGCGCGAGGCCGTGAATCCTCGGCCCGTAGGCCACGTTGTCGTAGATCGACTTCGGGAAGGGGTTGGGTTTCTGGAACACCATGCCGACGCGGGCGCGGAGCTGCACCGGGTCCACCCGCCGGTCGTAGATGTCCTCGCCGTCGAGCGTGATCACGCCCTCGACGCGGGCGCCGGCGATGGTGTCGTTCATCCGGTTGAGGCAGCGCAGGAAGGTGGACTTGCCGCAGCCCGAAGGGCCGATGAAGGCCGTCACCATGCGGTCGCCGATGTCGATGCTGACGTCCTTGATCGCATGGGTTTCGCCGTAGAACACCTGCACCTTCCGCGCCGCGATCTTGGCTGCGCTGGTCGCAGAACCCGTGTCGGCCGGTCGCATGTCGTCCATGAGGTCTGTCCCTGTCATGATGTGCCCCCTACCAGCGCCGTTCGAACCTGCGGCGCAGGAAGATCGCCGCAGCGTTCATGACGAGAAGGAAGACCAGAAGCACGATGATCGCCCCCGAGGCGCGTTCGACGAAGCCCGGGTCGCCGCGCTGCGTCCAGTTGTAGACCTGGACCGGCAGCGCCGCCGCCGGGTCGAAGAGCCCGCCGGGCAGGCCGCCGGGCATGTCGCGCACGAAGGCTACCATCCCGATGAGGAGAAGCGGCGCGGTTTCGCCAAGCGCCTGCGCCAGCCCGATGATCATGCCGGTCAGGATGCCCGGCAGGGCGAGCGGCACGACATGGTGGAAGACGGTCTGCAGCTTCGAGGCGCCGACGCCGAGGGCGGCGTCGCGGATCGACGGCGGCACCGCCTTCAGTGCCGCGCGCGTCGGGATGATGATCCGGGGCAGCGTCATCAGCGTCAGCACGAGCCCGCCGACGATCGGTGCCGACTGCGGCAGGCCCGCGAAGTTGATGAAGACGGCAAGGCCGAGGATGCCGTAGACGATCGACGGCACGGCCGCCAGGTTGGCGATGTTGACCTCGATGATGTCGGTGAGGCGGTTTCTCGGCGCGAATTCCTCCAGATAGACCGAGGCCGCGACGCCGATCGGCAGCGACAGCGCCAGGACGACGATCATCATGTAGAGCGAGCCGAGGATGGCGACGCCGAGACCCGCCGCCTCGGGCCGCTTGTCCGAGGCGTCGGGCATGACCAGGAAGCCCGGGTTGAAGGACTGGCGGAGCATCCCCTTCGCCCTCAGCGCGTCGGCAAGGACAAGCTGGCCCGGCTTGACGTTGGAATCGAGCCTTGCGCTGTCCATCGTCACGCGGCCCTTGTAGTAGCCGTCGATCCGCCCCGCGGCCAGGGCCGTGAAGGCCACGGTCCGGCCGATCAGCGCGGGATCGGAAAGAGCCATGTCGCGCAAGGTTGCCGGCGACTGTTCGGACAGAAGCCCCGCGATGTCCTTGGGCGTGAGGCCGGCGGTGTCGATCCCGGCCGCCTCGACGGCGGCGACGAGGCTGGCGCCGAGCACCTTCGCATAGCCCACCGTCGTGACCTTGGCGAGGTCGGCCGGATCTCGGCTGCCCTTCGTGTCGAGCACGGCGGCGTCAAGCGTCACCGGGAAGGTGACGAAGGTCTGGCGGAAGGCCGGCAGCCCCGCCGAAAGGATCGCCGCCAGAAGCCAGACCAGCGCGAGAAGCGCGGTGACAATGGCGATGAGGCCGAAGGCACGAAACCGCGCCTCGGCCGCGTTGCGCCGGCGCACGCGGGCGTCGGGGGTGAAGAGCGATGTGCCCCGGGTGCGGGGTGCCGGGGCGGCGGCGGTCATTCGTATTGCTCCCGATACTTGCGCACGATGACAAGCGCGAGGACATTGAGCGCGAGCGTCATGACGAACAGCGTGAGGCCGAGCGCGAAGGCCACCAGCGTCTCCGGGCTGGCGAACTCGGTGTCGCCGGTCAGCTGGCTGACGATCTTGACCGTCACGGTCGTCATCGCCTCGAACGGGTTCAGCGACAGCTTCGCCGCCGCCCCCGCCCCCATCACCACGATCATCGTTTCGCCGATCGCCCGGCTCGCTGCCAGAAGGACGGCGCCGACGATGCCCGGCAGCGCCGCCGGCAGCACCACCTTGCGCACGGTTTCCGACGGCGTCGCGCCAAGGCCGAGCGAGCCGTCCCTGAGCGCCTGCGGCACCGCGTTCATGATGTCGTCGCTGAGCGACGAGACGAACGGGATCACCATGATCCCCATGACCAGGCCCGCCGTCATCACCGAGGAGGACGAGGATCCGATCCCGAGCGGCTGGGCGAACCAGTCGCGCAGGAGCGGGCCGACGGTGATCAGCGCGAAAAGCCCGTAGACGATCGTCGGGATGCCCGCGAGCAGCTCGATGGCGGGCTTGATCCAGGCCCGCGCCCGCGCCGAGGCATATTCGGAAAGATAGATCGCCGACATCAGGCCGACGGGCACCGCCACCAGAAGCGCGATGAACGAGACATAGAGCGTTCCCCACAGAAGCGGCCAGATGCCGAGATCCGAGCCGCCGCGGAACTGCGGGTTCCACACCGTCGAGAAGAAGAACTTCGAAGCCGGGTAGAGCCGGAAGAAATGCAGCGACTCGAACAGGAGCGAGGCGACGATCCCCGCCGTCGTCAGGATGGCGATCAGCGATGCGCCGATCAGGAGGCCGAGGACGAATGTCTCGGAGGCGTTGCGCGCGCGGAACTCGGGGCGGACGCGGAAGAGCCCGTAGCCGAGCCCGGCGAGCGCCAGCGCCAGGACCGCGCCGGTCATCGCCCGATGCCCGCTGCGCGCCATGTCGCGGCGGGCGAGTGCGGCGTCGAATGCCGAGGGGCCGATATTGCCGCCGAGCGCCACCCCGGCCCCGGCCAGCCGCGCGCGCAGGCCGCCCATGTCGGCCCGCATCGCGGCCAGCGCCCCTTCCCCGACGGTTCCCGTTGCGACAAGCCGGTCGAGGCCCTCGCCGATCCGGCGCACGTCGGCCATCACGAGGTCCGGCGTCGAGCCCTCGGGAATGTCGGCAGCCTCGATCATCCCGCGGACGTGCGTGTCAATGAGGACGGGTTGGAGAAAGAGCCAGGCCGCCATCACGACAAGGCCCGGGACCGCTGCGAGAAGGAAGGCCGCCTGACCGTGATGGCCGGGAAGGGAATGCAGCTTCCGCGTGTCGCCCGCCACGCTCGCCACCGCGCGCCTGCGGGCAAGCACGAAGGCAAGCGCGGCGAGCGCCAGCACGAGAAGGATCAGGGAACCGTTCGTCATTTCCCATCCTGACCGGATCGGGCGCCGAGGCGCCGGTGACGGGGGCGCCGGTCAGGGCGCCTCCGGCTTCTGTCGTTCATTCGAGCGGCCCCATCGGCGTCTCGGCGGCGACCGCTTCCTGGGTTGCGGCAAGGTCGGGGTCGGACACGAGCCCGTAGTCCGCAAGCGGGCCGTCCGGGCCTGCCATGTCGTCGGAGACGAAGAACTCGATGTAGTCCTTCAGCCCGGGGATCACGCCGAGATGCGCCTTCTTGACGTAGAAGTAGAGCGGACGCGAGACCGGATAGTCGCCCGACGCGATCGTCTCGACCGAAGGCGTCACGCCATCCATCGTGGCCACGCGCAGCTTGTCGGTGTTGTTCTGGTAGAACGACAGGCCGAAGACCCCGATGGCGCCCCCGTTGGCATCAAGGCGCGCGAGCGTCTCGGTATAGTCGCCGTCGATGTCGACCGACGCGCCATCGGTGCGCAGCGCCAGGCAGGCCTTCTGGCCGTCCTCCTCGCCTTTCGCCGAGACGAGCGCCGCTTCGGCGCCCGACGCCTTGCAGCCGGCCTCCAGCACCTTCACGTCGAAGACCTCGCGGGTGCCGTGCTTGGTGCCGGGGATGAAGGCGAGGATGTCCTGCGCGGGCAGCGCGGGGTTCACATCCGCCCAGGTCTTGGCCGTGTTCGGAACGAGCGCGCCGTCCTTGAGGACCTCGGCCGCCAGCGCGTTGTACCAGTCGGCCGGGGTAAAGGCGAATTCGGCGCCTTTCACGTCCGAGGCGAAGACGATTCCGTCATAGCCGATGCGGACCTCCATGACCTCGGCGACACCGTTCTGGATGCAGAGGTCGATGTCGGACTGCTTGATCCGGCTCGACGAGTTGGCGATGTCGATGGTGTTCTCGCCCACGCCCTCGCAGAGCTTCTTGCGGCCCGCGCCAGAACCGCCGCCTTCCACCACCGGGGTCGGGAAGTCGAAGTTCTCGCCGAAGGCTTCGGCAACGATCGTGGCATAGGGCAGCACGGTCGAGGAACCGGCGATCTGGATCTGGTCGCGCGCCTCGGCGGCGGTGGCCGCCGCGGCGACGGCGAGCGCCGGGGCGACGAATTTCGCGATGGTCATTGCGTTCTCCTGCACATCGGGTCGGGCCATCCGGTCCGGATCGCCCTGCCCCGGCTTTAGGGCGCGACGCCTATGGTTTTGTGACATGGATGTAACTCTTTGATGACGGCCGGCGGTCCTCCCGGCCTTGCCCCGCCGGGCGTCGGCGTCATCCCGGCGTTGCGCGAGGGGTGTCAGAGTCCGCCGCGGGCAGGATGACGATGAACCGGCTGCCCTTGCCGGGCTCGCTCTCGATCCGGAAGCGGCCGCGGTGACGGTTGACGATGTGTTTGACGATGGCAAGGCCAAGCCCGGTGCCGCCCTTCGCCCGCGACCGGTCGCTGTCTACCCGGTAGAACCTTTCGCTCAGCCGCGGCAGGTGCAGCGGGTCGATCCCCTCGCCCAGGTCGATCACGTCGATCTGCACCGCCGGCCCCCGCAGCACCGGCTCGCGCGCGATCCGCCGCACCCGGACGGTGACGAGTTGCCCGGCGGCGCCGTATTTGATCGCGTTCTCGACGAGGTTGTGGAAGACCTGCGCCAACTGGTCGGCATCGGCGCGGACCGCGACGCTGTCCTCCTCGGCGTCGAGGACGAGGTCGACCTCGGCCTGTCGGGCCGGATCGCGGTGGCTTGCCAGCGTCGTGCGCAACACGGCGAGGACATCGACCCTGGCGTCGGGGCGCCGGCGCTCCTCGGCCTCGACCCGGCTCAGCGACAGAAGATCGTTGACAAGCCGCATCATCCGTCCCGCCTCGCGCTCCATGATGCCAAGGAAGCGGTCGCGTGCCGCCGGATCGTCGCGCGCGGGGCCGCGCAGCGTCTCGATGAAGCCCGCCAGCGCGGTGAGCGGCGTGCGAAGCTCGTGGCTGACGTTGGCCACGAAATCGCGGCGCATCGCCACCGCATGTTCAAGCTGGGTCAGGTCGTCGAAGGCCATCAGCACCCCCTCGCCCCCGGGAACCGCGACCGAGGTGAAGGTGACCGCGAGATGGGTCTCGCCGGCGACGCCGGCCAGAACGATTCGCGCGCTCGACTGCTGCCGGCCGGACAGGCAGGATTCCAGCCCGTTGAGGAATTCCGGATGGCGCAGGAACGTGGCGCAGGACCGGCCTTCGAGCGGCTGGCCGAACAGCGTCGCGGCCGCCGGATTGGCCGCGAGGACACGCTGGTCGGCGTCCACCAGCACAAGCGCCATCGGCACCGCCTGAAGCAATCGTCGAATCTCTGCCGTCTGCATCGCCACCCCTGCCCGCGCCCCCCCCTGTCTCAGGCGAAACCGCGCCCGGATCAACCCGCAGTGTTCCGGTCCGCGCAGCGCCCTTGGCGGGGGCCGCTGCCGTTGATACACGTTAAGCGCGATTCTACCTCCGGCCACTCCCGAAATGGACGATCCCGGCGGCGCGATCAGCGTGGACGGCGGTGGGGGAGGCGGTATGCCGGACGTCGACAGGCCAGCGCGACATGACGTGGCGGCAGGCACGGCATCCGCCGGGCTGGGCGCCGGCGGGGCGAGCGTGCTCGCCGTCGATCTTGTCGCCGGGGACATCGACGCGCTGCTGACCCCGCCGCCGCGCGCCTGCGTCTTCGTCCGGTTCGCGAAACTGACTCCCGATTTTCTCGCCCTGGCCGCGCCCGACATCGTTGTCGCCCCGTTGTTCGGGCCGGATTTCGACATTCTCGATCTTGCCGACAGGTTGGCCGAGGCGGCGTTCGCGGGCCGGCTCTACGCCCTCACCGCGCCCTTGCCGCGGCCCGACGCGGTGCGCGCCGAAGTCCTGAACCACGCGCCGGGACTTGCCTTCGATCTCGTCGTGACCGGTCGCGATGGGGGCCGCGACGGGGGCTGACCCCGGCCCGGACCCGGTCAGGTGCCGACCGGCATCAGTCCGCGGCGGAACCGGGCCGCGTTCTCGCGGTAATGGGCGGCCGAGGCCAGCAGCTTTGCCTGCGCCGTGGCATCGAGCAGCCGGACGACCTTTCCCGGCGCGCCCATCACCAGGCTTCCATCGGGGATTTCCTTGCCCTCGGTAATCAGCGCGCCGGCACCGATCAGGCAGCCCCGGCCGATCCTCGCCCCGTTCAGCACCGTCGCCGCCATGCCGATCAGCGTGCCGTCGCCGATCGTGCAGCCGTGCAGCATCGCCTTGTGGCCGATGGTGCAGTCCGCGCCGATCACCAGCGGATAGCCCATGTCGGTGTGGCAGACCGCGTTCTCCTGCACGTTCGAGCCGCGCCCGACGCGGATCTCCTCGTTGTCGCCCCTCAGCGTGGCGCCGAACCAGATGTTCGCGCCTGCCTCCAGCACCACCCGGCCGATCAGGTTCGCGTCCGGCGCGACCCAGGCGTCATTCGGAATTTCCGGTGCGATTCCATCGAGTTCATAGATCATCCTGCATCAAACTCCCGGTTCAGGCCGCGGACGAAATCGCTGAGCCACGGCTGGCGATCGCGCCGCATCCGCTCGGCCAGGAGGATCGTCCTGAGCTCGGCCTCGGCGCGGTCGACGTCCTCGTTGACGAGCACATAGTCGTATTCCGCCCAGTGGCTGATCTCGGATTCGGATTTCGCCATGCGGCCGGCGATCACCGCGTCGCTGTCCTGCGCGCGCGACCTGAGCCGGCGTTCCAGCTCGGCGATCGAGGGCGGCAGGACGAAGATCGACACCACATCCTTGCCGAGGACCGAGTTCCTGATCTGCTGGCCGCCCTGCCAGTCGATGTCGAAGATCGTGTCGCGCCCTTCGGCCATCGCCTGCTCGACCGGCGCCCTGGGAGAGCCGTAGAGGTTGCCGAAGACCTCGGCATGTTCCAGCATGTCGCCCGCCGCCACCATCGACAGGAACTCCGCGCGGCTGTGGAACCAGTAGTCCCTGCCGTCCACCTCGCCCGGACGGGGCGCGCGCGTCGTCGCCGAGACGGAAAAGCGCAAGCTCGGATCCCAGGCCATGAGGCGCTTGGCCAGGGTCGATTTCCCGGCCCCGGACGGCGACGAAAGAATGATGAGCAAGCCCTTGCGTTTCATGGTCATTCCACGTTCTGAACCTGCTCGCGCATCTGGTCGATCACGGTCTTGAGGTCAAGCCCGATCCGGGTCAGCGCCGCATTGCCCGACTTCGCGCAGAGCGTGTTCGCCTCGCGCATGAACTCCTGCATCAGGAAGTCGAACTTGCGCCCCACCGCGCCCGCCTCGGCCAGAAGCCCGCGGGACGCTGCGACATGGGCCGACAGCCGGTCGATTTCCTCGGTCACGTCGGCCTTGACGGCGAGAAGCGCCAGTTCCTGCGCCACCCGGGCGGGGTCGGCCTCGGCCGCGCCGGCCATCACCCGGGCAAGCGCCTCGCCGAGCGCCCGC
>JAUQYA010000018.1 GCA_030837785.1 Albidovulum sp. | reverse complement strand
AGGGTGTCCTGCCCGCCGGATTTGACGAATTCGGTGATCACCACGTCGTCGAGCGAGATCACGAAGGCCAGCATCATGCCGGCGATGATCCCCGGCAGGAGAAGCGGCAGCGTGATCCGCCGGAACGTGGCCCAGCGGGTGGCGTAGAGATCGGCCGCGGCGGTTTCAAGCGTGAGGTCCATCCCCTCGAGCCGGGCGCGGATCGGCAGGTAGGCGAAGGGGATGCAAAAGGCGGAATGGGCGAGGATCAGGTAGCCGAGCCCGGTGTAGCCCGACCAGATCTTGATCTGGGCGAAGAAGATCAGCAGCGCCACCGCGGTGACGATCTCGGGCACCATCAGCGGCTGGTTGATCGCCATGTAGATGAAGGTCTGCCCCCGGAAGGCTTTGCGCCGCGTGGTGCCCAGCGCGGCCATCGTCGCCACCACGGTGGAGACGGCCGCGGCCGAGGCGGCGATGGTGAGCGAACGCAGCGTCGCCGCCTTCACCTGCTCGTTCGCCCAGGCCTTGGCATACCATTGCAGCGACAGGCCGTCCCAGCTCGCCATGTTGACGCCCTTGTTGAACGAATAGGCGACGAGCGTGAAGATCGGCAGGTAGAGCACGACGAAGACGAGGAGCGCCGTGGCGGTGAAGCCCGGCAGGCGCGCCACGGAAAAGCTGCGCTCAGCCATCCTGCTTCTCCCCCGTCGCGGCGCGGACATAGAAGAGAAGCGCCACCATCACCACCAGGAGAAGCGCCATCGACAGCGCCGCGCCGAGGGGCCAGTTGCGGCCCTGTCCGAACTGCAGTTCGATGAAGTTGCCGATCATCATCTGCTTGCCGCCGCCGAGGACGCGCGGCGTGACATAGGCACCGAGCGAGGGCACGAAGACGAGGATCGAGCCGGCGACGATGCCCGGCTTGACGATCGGCAGGATCACCCGCCTCAGAACCTGCATCCGGCTGGCGTAGAGGTCGTATCCCGCCTCCAGAAGCCGCATGTCGAACCGGTCGATCGCGGCGAAGAGCGGCAGCACCATCAGCGGCAGGTAGACGTAGGTCATGCCGATGAAGACGGCGATGTCGGTGTAGATGAGCCTGAGCGGCGCCGAGAGGAGCCCGAGCTTGATGAGCACGGTATTGAGAAGCCCCTCGATCCGGATCACCTCGTTGATCGCATAGGTGCGGATCAGGAGGTTGGTCCAGAACGGGATGGTGATCAGGAAGAGCCAGAGCGCGCGCGATCTGGGCGGCCGCGTGGCGATGAACCAGGCGGTCGGGAAGCCGATGGCGAGCGTGGTCAGCGTCGTCAGGATCGAGAGCTTCACCGAGCGCCAGAAGATCGTCAGATGCGCATCGGCAAGGACGTATTCGTCGCTGAAGATGTCCTTCGACCAGAGGATGCCGCGCCAGCCTTCCAGCGAGAAGATCCATTCGACATTGCCGTATTTCCCCGGCGTCAGGAAGGAATAGGCGACCATGATCAACAAGGGCCCGATCGCCGCCACCGCCAGGATCACGAGCGCCGGCAGGCTGAGAAGCCAGCTTCGCCGGACCTCATCGCGCTCGCGCCGGGCCTCCGCCTCGCCCATCTCAGTCCTCCAGCACCTGGACCGCGGCGGGCGGGAAGCTCACCCCCACCACCGCGCCCGGCTTCGGCCCGCCCGCGCCGTCGGGATCGCTCTGCTGGCGGACGACGATCTCGGTCCCGTCGATCAGCTTCAGGTGCACATGGCTGTCGGTGCCGAAATAGACGGCGTGGCCGACGGTGGCCGACAGCGCCCCCGCCATCCCCTGCGGCACGAGGCGCATGTGCTCGGGGCGGATCGCGATCGTCACGTCGCCGTCGGGTGCGGCGGCGGCGAGCGCAACCTCGACGCCGCCGCCAAAGATCGCCTTGCCTCCGCGCATGCGCGCGCCGATGAAGTTGGTCTCGCCGATGAAGTCGGCGACGAAGCGGCTCGTCGGGTGGGCGTAGATCTCGCGCGGGGTGCCGATCTGGAGGATGCGGCCGCCCGACATGACCGCGATCCGGTCCGACATCGTCAGCGCCTCTTCCTGATCGTGGGTCACGAAGATGAAGGTGATGCCGGTCTCGGACTGGAGCCGCTTCAGCTCGCCCTGCATCTCCTTGCGCAGCTTGAGGTCGAGCGCCGAGAGCGGTTCGTCGAGCAGGAGCACCTTGGGCCGCGGCGCCAGCGCGCGGGCGAGCGCCACGCGCTGCTGCTGGCCGCCGGAAAGCTGCGAGGTCTTGCGCCCGGCCATCTGGTCGAGCCGGACGAG
>JAUQYA010000142.1 GCA_030837785.1 Albidovulum sp. | reverse complement strand
CGACATGGGCCGACAGCCGGTCGATTTCCTCGGTCACGTCGGCCTTGACGGCGAGAAGCGCCAGTTCCTGCGCCACCCGGGCGGGGTCGGCCTCGGCCGCGCCGGCCATCACCCGGGCAAGCGCCTCGCCGAGCGCCCGCGCCGCCTCAGGCCGCCGCGCCTCGGCGGCATTGGAGGCATCGGCGGCCAGCGCCTCGATACGGTCGATCTGGCGTGCGATCACGCCCGAAAGCGCCCGCCCCTCGGCCGCGCGCATCGCCGCGAAATCCACAAGGAGCGCATCGAGGTCGGCCAGCAGCGCGGCCAGCAGCGGGCCGGTGTCCTCCGCCTCGCCGCCGGGGTCGGCCACGCCGCGCAGCGACAGGATCTCGGCCGCGGTGGGTTCGGCAAGCGGCAGCCCGGCGGCTTCGGCGCGGGCCAGCACCGCCGCCAGCGCTGCCAGCACGCCATCGAGGCCGGCAGCATTGATCCTCAGCGCCTCACCCCCCTCGTTGCGCACGACCCTCAGCCCGAGCGTGACGTTGCCGCGTTGCGCAACCCTCGCCACCGCAGCGCGGACGGCCGGTTCCAGCCCGTCGATCCAGTCGGGCAGCTTCAGCCTGAGGTCGAGCCCCTTGCCGTTGACCGAGCGAATCTCCCACCCCCAGTCATGGCCCGGGGCGTGGCCGCGCCGCGCGGCGAAACCGGTCATCGAGACGAGCGAAGCGTTTACCATTTAACAGTTTTCTCCTCCGTATCCGGCCCGGCGTGATGTATTTACATTTCACTAAGCATTCCGGCCGTAGGGTTAACAAACCCTGACCGCGACGACAACGCGGGGACGGCCGGCAGATGGTCAGACACGGCAGGTGCAACGTGGATATGTTCGACGACCGACGCAACAAGGTTGTTCCGTTCAGGGAATATCGCAGCGACATGAGGTTTCCGGCCATTTCCGAGGTTCGCGCCTACTGGGACGCGCTGCGCGACGGCCGCGTCGCGCCCTACCGGTCCGAGGTCGATCCGCGCGGCATCGAGCGGTCGCTGGAACATGCCTTCGTTCTGGAACGGATCGCGCCGCAGGCCGCGCGGTTCCGCCTTGCCGGGATGCATCTTACCGATCTCATGGGAATGGAGGTGCGCGGCATGCCGTTTTCCACCTTCTTCACGCCGGCCGCGCGGGCGGAAATCGGGATCATCCTGGAGAACGTGTTTTCCGGACCGCGGACGGCCGACCTGACCATCGCGGCGGAATCGGGCCTGGGCAGGCCCGCGCTTCAGGGCAGGATCGTCCTCCTGCCGCTGCGCAGCGATCTTGGCGAGGTGAGCCGGGCGCTCGGCTGCCTCGTCACCGAGGGCCCGATCGGCCGCACGCCGCGCCGCTTCGAGGTGCGCGAAAGCCTCGCGACCCCGATCGCCGCGACCGTGTCCGAGACGGCAATGCCCGTCGCCGCGCGTCCTGCCTTCCCGCCGGCCCGGGGGTTCGCCGAACCCGCCCTGCCCTTCGCCGGCGCCGCGGTGCGGCCGGCCCGCGGCCGCGCGCAACTCAGGCTTGTCGCCCGCGACGAGTGATCCCGAATGAAACGGCCCCCGCAGCGGGGGCCGTTCCGTTCCGCCCTCCGGCGGCCTGTCACATGCCGGCCGCCTTCTGCATCGCCCGGCGGCCCTGAAGCTCCTCGGCCACCAGGAAGGCCAGTTCCAGCGACTGCGAGGCGTTGAGCCGCGGGTCGCAGGCGGTGTGGTAGCGGTCCGACAGATCCTCGTCGGTGACCGCCCGCACCCCGCCGGTGCATTCGGTCACGTCCTTGCCGGTCATCTCGAAATGCACGCCGCCGGGGATCGTGCCCTCGGCCTTGTGGATGGCGAAGAACTCGCGCACCTCGCGCAGGACGCTGTCGAAGGGCCGGGTCTTGTAGCCCGAGGCGGACTTGATCGTGTTGCCGTGCATCGGATCGCAGGTCCAGACCACCTTGGCGCCCTCCTCCTCGACGGCGCGGATCAGCCGCGGCAGATTGTCGGCGACCTTGCCCGCCCCGAACCGTGCGATCAGCGTCAGCCGCCCCGGCTCGTTTTCCGGGTTGAGCCGGCGCAGAAGCACCTTCAGGTCGTCGGACGAAAGCGTGGGGCCGCATTTCAGCCCGATCGGATTCTGCACGCCGCGGCAGAATTCCACATGCGCGCCCTCCGGCTGGCGGGTGCGGTCGCCGATCCAGATCATGTGGCCCGAGCCCGCCACCGGCAGGCCTGAGGTGGAATCGATCCGGCAGAGCGCTTCTTCATATTCCAGCAAGAGCGCCTCGTGGCTGGTGTAGAAATCGACGGTGGCCATCGCATGCACGGTGTCGGAGGTGACGCCAGCCGCCCCCATGAACTCCATCGCATCCTGGATGCGGGTCGCGACCTCGCGGTAGCGCTTGGCCTCGTCTTCCTCGGTGAAGCCGGAAATCCAGCTCTGCACCCGGTGCATGTCGGCATAGCCGCCGGTCGAGAAGGCGCGCAGGAGGTTGAGCGAGGCGGCGGCCTGGGTATAGGCCTGCAGCATCCGCGAGGGATCCGGCACCCGCGCCGCGGCGGTGAAGTCGAAGCCGTTGACGATGTCGCCGCGGTAGCTGGGCAGCTCGACCCCGCCCATCACCTCGGTCGCGGCCGACCTGGGCTTGGCGAACTGCCCCGCCATCCGCCCGATCTTGACCACCGGCAGCTTGGCGCCCCAGGTCAGCACGATCGCCATCTGCAGAAGCACCTTGAAGGTGTCGCGGATGTTGTCGGCCGAGAATTCCGCGAAGCTTTCGGCGCAGTCGCCGCCCTGAAGCAGGAACGCCTTGCCTTCGGCGACCTGCCCCAGCGTGCGCTTGAGCTTGCGCACCTCGCCCGCGAAGACGAGCGGCGGCATCTTGGCAAGCTGCGCCTCGACCCCGCTCAGCAGGGCCGCGTCAGGATAGTCGGGCATCTGTACCCGCGGCTTCCTGCGCCAGTCGGATTTGGTCCAGCCCGTGGTCATGTCGTCTCTCCCGGAGGCTTTAGCGATAACGCTGGGCTTATAGCGAAGCCCCTGCGCTGCTGCAAACCGTTAAGCGCGCGAAATCGTCCTTGAAGGTGTCGGGCATTGGTGGTTCTTTAGGCGCAAAACGACAATCGGGGTCGCATAATGTCCATCGGTCCGGCACGCGGCACACGGGAATCCGCCACTTCCCCCAAGCAACGGCGCTTCATCTTCCTGCTGCTGGACCGGTTCACGATGCTGTCCTTCGCGGGCGCCATCGAACCGCTCAGGATCGCCAACCGCGTGATCGGCCGGGCGGCCTATACCTGGAAGCTTGCCGGCGAAAACGGGGTGGAAAGCACCTGCTCGAACGGCGCGTCGTTCAAGCTCGACATGGGTCTTGACGAGATCGAGCGCGAGGACACGGTGCTGGTCTGCGGCGGCATCGACGTGCAGCAGGCGACGACGAAGCCGATCCTCAACTGGCTTCGCCGCGAGGCGCGCCGGGGGGTGCCGATCGGCGGGCTCTGCACGGCCAGCTACACGCTGGCCAAGGCCGGCCTTCTCGACGGCAAGCGGGCGACGATCCACTGGGAGAACCAGGACAGCTTCCTGGAGGAATTCGAGGACGTCCGGCTGACCAAATCGGTCTTCGTGATCGACGGCAACCGGATGTCGACGGCGGGCGGCACCGCGTCGATCGACATGATGCTGAAGATCATCGCCGCCGATCACGGCGAGGAGGTCGCCAACACCGTGGCCGACCAGCTCATCTATTCCTCGATCCGCACCGACCAGGATACCCAGCGGCTGTCGATCCCGACGCGGATCGGGGTGCGGCACCCCAAGCTCAGCCAGGTGATCCAGATGATGGAGGGCAACATCGAGGAGCCGATCAGTCCGGCCGATCTCGCCGAGGAGGTGGGCATGTCCACCCGCCAGCTCGAGCGCCTGTTCCGCCGCTACCTGAACCGCAGCCCGAAGCGCTACTACATGGAACTCAGGCTCCAGAAGGCGCGCAACCTCTTGATGCAGACCGACATGAGCGTGATCAACGTGGCGCTTGCCTGCGGCTTCGCCAGCCCCTCGCATTTCTCGAAATGCTACCGGGCGCATTACCGGACCACGCCCTACCGCGAACGCGGCTCGCAGGGCGCGCCGGCGGTCGCGGCGCCGCGGCTGTCGGTCTGACCGGGCGGCCATTGGTGCGCCTTGCCGAACAGAGGGCGCGCCCGGGGGCGACTGGCCCCGTGCCGGGCAAAAACCGATTGGAAATGGTGCCCTGCTTGCCGTAGCGAATGGCTTTCCTTTTCGCGCGGGTGCCTCTAGTTTGCCTGCCAGGACAATGATCCAACCAGGGAGTGACCTTATGAAGAAACTGTTCGCAGCAACCGCCGCCGCCGCGCTTCTGGCCGGTGCCGCCGGTGCCGAGGACATCAAGATCGGCGTCATCCTCGGCTTCACCGGGCCGCTGGAATCGATCACGCCGATGATGGGCCAGGGCGCCGAACTGGCGATGAAGGAAGTGACCGACAGCGGCAAGCTCCTCGGCGGTTCCACCGTCACGTCGGTGCGCGCCGATTCCACCTGCATCGACGCCGCCGCGGCGACCGCCGCTGCCGAACGGCTGGTGACCACCGACAAGGTCAACGCGATCCTCGGCGCCGACTGCTCGGGCGTGACCGGTGCGGTGCTGGCCAACGTCTCGGTGCCGAACGGCATCGTGCAGATCTCGCCCTCGGCCACCTCGCCCGGCCTGTCGACGGCCGAGGACGGCGGCCTGTTCTTCCGCACCGCGCCGTCCGACGCGCGCCAGGGCGAAGTCCTGACCAGCGTGCTGAAGGACCGCGGCATCAATTCGGTCGCCATCTCGTTCACCAACAACGACTACGGCAAGGGTCTGGCCGAATCGATCAAGGCTGCCTTCGAGGCCGCGGGCGGCAAGGTCACGATCGTCGCCGCGCACGAGGACGGCAAGGCCGACTATTCGGCCGAGGTCGGCGCGCTCGCATCGGCGGGCGGCGACGCGCTGATCGTCGCGGGCTATGTCGACCAGGGCGGCTCGGGCATCATCCAGGCCTCGCTCGACACCGGCGCCTTCTCCACCTTCGTGTTGCCGGACGGCATGTATGGCACGGTCCTGGAAGAAAAGTTCGGCGCTTCGCTGAACGGCTCGTTCGGCACGGTTCCGGGCAACGACAGCCCCGGCGGCACGACCTTCCTCGACATGGCGAAGGCCGCGGGCTTCGAAGGCACGTCCTCCTACGCGGGCGAAAGCTATGACGCGGCGGCGCTGATCATGCTCGCCATGCAGGCGGCCGGCTCCTCGGCCTCCTCGGCGCTGAAGGACAAGGTGATGGATGTCGCCAACGCGCCGGGCGAGAAGATCTATCCGGGCGAACTGGCCAAGGGGCTGGAACTTCTCGCCGCCGGCACCGACATCGACTATGTCGGCGCCACGGCGGTGGAACTCATCGGCCCGGGCGAAGCCGCCGGTTCGTATCGCGAATACGAGTTCAAGGACGGCAAGATCACCACGGTCGGCTACCGCTGATCGCGGCTCAGGCAAGGCAGCCCGGCTATCGCCGGGCTGCTTTTTTATAAAAATAACAATCGCCTTGCGAACGCGGTTCGCGTGAACGCGGGGCATCCGGGGGGATTGCATGATCGTCGTCGAGGATCTGCACAAGCATTTCGGCGGATTCCGCGCCGTCAACGGCGCGTCGCTGGAAATCGGCAAGGGATCGATCACCGGCCTGATCGGGCCGAACGGTGCCGGAAAATCCACGCTCTTCAACGTCGTCGCCGGGGTCCACGCGCCGACCGCCGGCCGGGTGATCATGGACGGCGATGACATCACCGGCCTGCCGCCGCACGAACTGTTCCACAAGGGTCTTCTGCGCACCTTCCAGATCGCGCACGAATTCTCCTCGATGACGGTGCGCGAGAACCTGATGATGGTGCCCGCGGGCCAGTCGGGCGAGACGCTCTGGAACGCGCTCTTCCATCGCGCCCGCATCCGCGAAGAGGACGCCGAGCTTGCGAGGAAGGCCGACGATGTCCTTGACTTCCTGACCATTTCGCATCTCGCCGACGAACGCGCGGGCAACCTCTCCGGCGGCCAGAAGAAGCTTCTGGAGCTTGGCCGCACGATGATGGTCGAGGCCAAGGTCGTCTTCCTCGACGAGGTCGGCGCGGGCGTGAACCGGACGCTTCTGAACACGATCGGCGATGCCATCGTGCGGCTCAACCGCGAACGCGGCTACACCTTCTGCGTGATCGAGCACGACATGGACTTCATCGGCCGGCTCTGCGACCCGGTGATCGTGATGGCCGAGGGCAAGGTGCTGGCGAAGGGCTCCGCCAAGCATATCATGGAGAACGAGGCGGTGATCGAGGCCTATCTGGGGCGCGGGCTCAAGAACAAG
>JAUQYA010000141.1 GCA_030837785.1 Albidovulum sp. | reverse complement strand
GCTATCACGAAAGCTATGCGCGCCAGGGCGATCCCTTCGCCCCGGTCTATCACTACTGCGACCTGCTGCGCGACTGGGTGGACTTCGGCATCGAGGCCTATACCCGGATCATGCAGGCCAACCCGTCGTTTTTCCGTCGCCATCTGACGCCAAGGAGAGCCGCCTGATGAAACACCTCACCCCCGCGAATGCCAAGGCCGCGCAGTTTTCCGAAGCGGCCGCCGAAGGCAAGGAGGACGAAGTCGTCGCCATGAACTCGATGGTCGGCTGCACCACCTCGTTCGATCCGGGCTGGGAGGTCGATGCCTTCGGCGGCGTCGGCAACCTCTGCCAGCCGATGGAGGCCGATCTTTACGGCTGCGCCGACCCCTGCTGGTGGCCCGCCCAGGTCGCCGACACGATGAACACCTACCCGGACTGGTCGAACGATGCCTCGGATGTCTACAACGACTGGCGCCAGCTCCAGTCCGTCTTCCCCAAGAGCAAGGTGTGATGCCATGACGATCCGTCACAAGACAACCGCCGTGGCCGGGCTGGCGCTTGCCGCCGGGCTTGCCCTGCCCGCGGCGGCGAAGGACTATCTGATGGTGCCCGCGCGCCCCGACAAGCTGGTGATCGTCGATGCCGAGTCGATGGCCATCGACAAGGTGATCCAGCTCGACCAGGCAGGCCCCCTGCCGCAGACACCCGTCGTCAGCAAGGACGGCAGCCGCGCCTACGTGATGATGAACATGCTCGAAAGCATCGCCATCGTCGATCTCGTGGAGGGCAAGACCATCGGCCGGATCGAGATGAGCGGCACCGAGGAGCGGGTGAAGGGCATGTTCGGCATGGACCTTTCGCCCGACGGCAAGACGCTCGTCGTCTACCAGAGCCCGGTGAAGATGCTGGCCGACGAGTTCCAGGTCCAGCCGACGCGGCTTGCCTTCTACGACGCCGAGACCGGCGATCTGAAGTCGACCGCCGAGGTGCCGCGGCAGATCACGCTGGTGGCCTGGTCGAAGGACGGCAGCAAGATCTACGGCATGGGGCGCAAGATGTATGTCTTCGACGCCACCGGCAAGCAGATCGAGGAAAAGCCGATCCACGGCTGGGAGGTCGAGACCTATGCCCAGCCCGACGTGCTCGACGTCTGGTCGCAGTTCGAACAGTCCGGCGTGATCGCGACGCCCTACTACACCGCAAGGCTCGACGGTGCGCCGGACGACCCCGAGACCTACCGCACCGGCATCCTGACCCAGGATCTGGACAGCGGCGAGATGCTGATGCGCGATGTCGAGGCGACCGACATCTTCTACTTCTCGACCGCCGCCAGCCCGACCGACAAGAACCGCGTCTTCGGTGCCTACAACTTCCTGTCGAGCTTCGACATGGATGCCGGAAAGCCGCTGAAGCGGGTGCCGCTGCCGCACAGCTACTATTCGGTCAACCTCTCGTCCGACGGCAAGACCGTGTATCTGGGGGGCGCGATGTCGGACGTGGCGGCCTATGACGCCGAGACGCTGGAGAAGAAGGGCGAGGTGCAGATGCCCGATGGGGTCTCGATCTCGATCGGCTCGGTCCGGATGTTCCAGCGTCAGGACTGAGCGGATGGCGCGCGCGCCCCTGATCGGCCCGCTGATCGCCCCTCGGGTCGGCCCCCTGGTCGGCATCGTGGACAGCGGCGGTCCTGCCGATCAGATGGAGGGGGCGCGCGCCTTCGATGCGCAAGGGGATGGCCCGGCCACGCCGGACCGTCTGGGCCACGGCTCAGCGGTCGCCGCGGTGCTGCGCCGGGCCGCGCCGGGGGCGGCGCTGCGCCACGCGCAGGTCTTCACCGACACCCCGGTGACCAGCGCGGACCGCGTCGCGCGGGCGGTGCTCTGGCTGGCGGCAGAGGCGGACATCATCCTTCTGAGCCTTGGCCTCGCGGCCGACCGCGCGGTGTTGCGCGCGGCCTGCGAGACGGCGCTTGCCGCCGGCAGGTGCCTTGTCGCCGCCGCGCCGGCGCGGGGGGGCGCGGCTTTTCCCGCGGCCTATCCCGGCGTCCTCGCCGCCACCGGCGACGCCCGCTGCGGCTGGGACGACCTGTCGCTGCTGCCCGGTCCGGCGTCCAGTCCGGCGTCCGGTCCGGTCATCGGCGCCTGGTGCGCCTCGCCCGAGAGGGGAGGCGCCGGGATGGCGGGCGCGAGCCTTGCCGCCGCCCGGGTGGCCGGGCACCTGGCCGCGGACTTCCCGGAGGCACGGGCCGACCCCGCCGCCTGGCTTGCGGCGCGCTGCCGCATCACCGGCCCGGAACGCCGGCTCGCCCCGGCGGGGCAGGCATGACCATGCGCGACCGGGTGGCGACGCTGTTCGTCAGATACCTGCTCGGCAGGGGGGCGGAGACCTGGCTGGTGCCGGTCATGGCGCGGGCGCTGCCGGGGATCGGCCTCGTGCTCGCAACCTCGCTCGGCGCGGCGATGCTCGGCCTTCTGCCGCCCTGGCTGACCAAGCTCCTGATCGACCGGGGGCTGGTCGCGCGGGACTGGGACGCGGCGCTGCACTATCTGGCGCTGGTCTTTCTCGCCGGCCTCGTGATCCTTGTCGCCTCGGTCGGCAACAGCCTGCTGCACCTGCATTTCTCGGCCGAGATGCTGACCGGCCTCAGGGCGCGTCTGCTGGACGCGGCGCTTCATCGCCGCGTCGACCGCCCGCCCCTGACCGTGGGCGAGGCGCTGTCGCGCATCGACGGCGACACCGCGGAAATCCAGCGCTTCGCCTTCGACACGATGCTGGCTGCGGCGTCCTCGGTCTTCCGCCTCGTCGGCGGCACGGTGATGCTTTTCGTGCTGGACTGGCGGCTGGCGCTGATCCCGCTTGCCGCCGCGCCGTTCAACCTCGGCTTCCTTGCCTGGGCGCGGCCGCGCAGCCGGCAGCGCGCCGACGACCTGCGCGCCTCGCGCGGGGAGATTGCCGCCTATCTGGCCGAAGGCTTCGCCGGCCTGCCCACGCTGAGGACGCTGGCCGCCCAGGGCGCCCGGGTTCGCGATTTCCTGCCGCTTCAGGCGCGGCAGGTGCATCTGCTCATGCGGCAGCGGCGCTGGGCGGAGATCGTGGGCTTCGTCCCGCAGGTCGTGGGCGCGCTGGTCAGGGCGGCGATCCTCCTTGGCGGCGGCTGGCTGATCATCCGCGGCGACTGGCAGATCGGGTCGCTGATCGCGTTTCTCAGCTATGTGGGGATGATGGTCGGCCCGATGCAGAACCTGCTTGGCCTTTACCATGCGCAGGCGGTGGCGCAGGTGGCGCTGGCGCGGCTCAACGATCTTGCCGACCCGGAGGCCGACGAACGCGGCGGCCGTGCGCCGGCGCCGGGCCCGGGGGCGCTGCGGCTGGTGAATGCGCGGGGCGAGGCGGGCCAGCACCTGCCCGTCGACCTTGCCGTCGCCGCCGGCAGCCTCGTCCTCGTCGACGGGCCCTCCGGCGCCGGCAAGTCAACGCTCGCCGCCCTTCTCGCACGCATGGCCGCCCCCGCGCCGGGCACCCAGGTCTTTCTCGACGGCGAGAACGTCGCGGGGCTCGATCCCGCCGCGCTCCGCCGTGCCGTGGCCATCGTGCCGCAGGCGGTCACGCTGTTCCGCGGCAGCGTCGCCCAGAACCTGCGCCTTGCCGATCCCGGGGCATCCGACGCGCTGATCGGCGAGATGCTCGCGCTGGTCATGGCCCCGGTCGGTCCCGACACGACGATCGAGGAGGCCGGGCGCAACCTCTCGGGCGGCGAGCGTCAGCGCATCGCGCTGGCCCGCGCGCTGTTGCTGCCGTTCCGGGTTCTGGTGATGGACGAATGCCTGTCGGAGGTAGACGGACCCACCGCCCGCGCGATCCTGGCATCGGTGCGGTGCCGCTTCGCCGACCGGACGATCATCGTCATCGCCCACGCCGGCCCCGCGCGCGACCTGCCGTTCGATCAGATCCTGTCGCTGGCGCCCCACAGCCCCTTGCGCAACACCCGCGGCGGTACCCCGCACCAGCGCGAGAAGGCACGGGAAAACGCGGTATGATCCGAATAGCCAAGCCGCATCGCGATCTCGACAATCGGCAGGTCCGTCCGGGTGAGGAGCGCCTGGCCGATGCTGCACCGGCAGGCCTCGCCAAGCTCGTGAAACGACGTGCCCTCGGCCTCGAGCTTGCGGCGCAGCGTCCGGCGCGACATCGCCAGGGTGCGGGCAACCGAATCCTGGTCGGTCGGACCCTTCCCCGTCTGGTCAAGCAGGAGATCGCGCACGCGATCGGAGACCGGCTGGAGCGCCCGCATGGCGCTGAGGTTGCGGCTGAGCTGTTGCAGGCAGTCGCGGAAATCGCTGGCCTCTCTTGCGGTGGCGGGGCGGGGCAGGGGGGCGTCCATCAGCCGGGCCGGGATCGTCAGGCAGTTGTCGTCTCCACGCCGGACCGGGCGCTGCAGGCGCGTCTCGATGCCCCGGTCCGAGCCCCTTTCCGGGCCTTCGAACTGCACGGTGATGGCGCGCCGGGCGTCCGGCGCATAGCGCCGGACGGTGCTCGCGACGATCCCGAGCGTCAACTCGGCATCGGCGCGCCGCGGCCAGATGGTCTCGTCGAGGATGCGATAGTGCAGGTGGACGAGATCGCCCTCCTGTTCCAGGCCGATCGAGGTGGAGGATTGCACGGTCCCGAAATAGGTGACGAAGCAGCGCAGCGCCGCCCCCAGCGTCGGCGCGACCGCCATCGCCGCGCCGACGGTGCCGAGATAGCCGAGATTCAGCGTCTCGCCCGCGCGCCAGACCGCCGCGCCGTCACCCGCGGCGAAGGCCGCCAGCCGTTCGAGGCTGGCGACGAACGAACGCAGCGGCAGCGTCCCGTAGTCTTTGCTCTCGCCACTCGGAGCCCCCAGGACTGCCAGTTCGACGGCAGCCAATGGTCCCGAAATGATCCAAGGACCCTGCATGTCAGCACTCCCCCCGGCAAAGGCTACGTCCGCGCTTGTCCGGATGTCAACGTGCCGCTACGGGCAGGATCGGGTGCAGCCGGGGGCGGGTCGTGACCGGGACGGGCGGGATGCCGCGGCCCGCGGACGCGGGGCAGGGTGCGCGGGGATCGCGGCACCTGCCGTCAATCGGGGGCGGCATCTCGCGCAGCCGCTACATCCTCATCGCCCGGATCCTGCACTGGGTTCTCTCGATCGGCATGATCGCCGAGATCATCCTGGGGCTTTACAGCGACGGGCTGCCCTACGGCGCCGGGCAGGCGGCGGCGCATGTCACCTTCCTCTATTCGATCCACAAGACCGCCGGCATCGCCCTGCTGGCGGTCGCGATCCTGTTCGCCCTGTGGCTGCAACTGGGGTCCAGGCGGCCGGCGCCGGAAGGCCGGATCGGCTGGGATCACGCGCTGGGCAGGCTGGTCTACTGGGGCCTTTTCGTCGGCATGCTGGCGATTCCGGTCACCGGCCCGATCCTGCACGGCAACGGCCCGAGCTGGGGCTACGCGCCGATTCTCTGGCCGTGGGGCGACCGCATTCCGGGCGTCCCGGATGCCTTCGCCGCCACCAGGACCGTGAGCGCCTTCCACGTCCAGTCCTGGTGGCTTTTCGCCGGGCTGAGCATCGTCCACACCCTTCTCTGGTTCCGCCGCCGCCACCTCCGCCGCCGCTACGGCGCCGGGCCCCGTCCCGTGGGCCTCACCGTCGGCGCGAAGCTCCTGCGCCTCGCGCCGTGGGGCGGGGTGCTGATGTGGCTTGCGGTGGCGGTGCTGGCCGCCTGACCGGCGGGCCTTCCCGTTCAGGTGGGCCCGGCCTTAGCCAGGCCGGTCCGACGCACCGAGCGGCACATCCGCGAGGTAGGTCTCCGTCATGAAGTCGACGAAGCTGTCGCGGAACTGCCGGGTATGGGCATGCGCCAGCGCGTCGGCCCGCTCGACGTCGCGGCGGCGGATCGCGTCCAGCATCTCGGCATGTTCGCCGGTCAGCAGATAGCCGCCGCGGCCGCGCTCCAGATAGTCGAAGTGCAGGTGCAGCATCCGGCGGCCCTGATCGAGCAGGCGTTCATAGAAGGCCGTCAGATAAGGGTTCCCGCCCGCCCGCGCGATGGTCATGTGGAAGTCCTTGTTCGCGCCTGACATCTGCAGGTGCCGGCCGGTCTTTACCGCCGCTTCGAAGTCCTTCTGGCGCCGGGCGATGGCCTTGAGGTCGGTCTCGCTGCGCAGCTCTGCCGCAAGCCTCGTGTTCATGCGCTGGGCGATGTCGAGCGCCTCGACATATCTGGGAAAGCTGCGGATGTCGATCGGCGCGACGATGGTCGAGCGATTGGCGAGCGTCACCACCAGATCGTCGCCGGCGAGCCGGATCAGCGCCTCGCGCACCGGCGAGCGCGACATTCCGAACCGCTCGGCCAGCGAGGTTTCATCGAGAAGCGCGCCCGGTTCCAGCGCCAGCGACAGGATTTCGTCGCGCAGTGTTTCGTAGGCGAACCTGACGCCGGTTCCCTTGGTCCGCCTCGGCTCTGCATCGTCGGGCATCTGACCCTCCGCCTGTCACGCCCCCACACTACCGCCGGGCAGCCAACGTGTCGACACGGAATATTTCAAGATTGACGTGTCGTCATCATGTCGGCATGTTCCAATGCAGTTCGGCTGGGAAGAGGCGATTCGCGCCCGCCGCCCGCCGCCCGGCGCCCGGGGCGCCGGACCGGTGCCGACGGCAGGCAGAAGCGATCGCCCCCCGTGACGCCGCCTTGACCAATGGGCGCATGCCCGGGAAACTCGCCGCCAGACGGCGCCTTGAAAGGACCGACCATGCTGAAACTTTCCGGCGTGCTGCCCGCGCTCGTCACCCCCTTCGACGCCGGGGGCAGGATCGACTTCGCGGCCTTCGAAAGACATCTGGCCACCCTGCGCGCGGCCGGCGTGGCGGGCTGGGTGCCCTGCGGGTCGTCAGGCGAATACAACCTGATGTCGGATGACGAACGCGATCAGGTGCTGCGCTTCGTCAAGGACTTCGCGCGCCCGGGGGAGGCGCTGATTGCCGGCACCAACGCGCCCTCGACCGCCGGGGTGATCGCCAACACGAAGCGGGCGAAGGAGCTGGGCTATGACGCCGTCCTCCTCGCCGTGCCGTTCTACACCAAACCGACGCAGGCCGAGATCGTCGCCCATTTCAACGCGGTGATCGAGGCGACCGACATGAACGTGGTGCTCTATTCCTACCCCGGCAAGGACGGGGTGGAGATCGGATACGAGGCGCTGGATGCGCTGGCCGACAATCGGTGTGTCATCGGAATCAAGGAATCCTCGGGCGTGATGCAGCGCGCGATCGGGATATCGACCCGTTACGCGGGCCGTATCCAGCTTGTCTCCGGCTCCGACGACATCGCCTGGGACTTCATGCACTGGGGCGCGGATAGCTGGATCTGCGGGCCGGCCAACTGCATGGCCAGGCCGGTCTGCGAGATGGACGCGGCCTTCCGCGCCGGCAACCACGCCCGCGCCAAGGAAATCATGACAGCGATCTGGCCCGCGATGAACGTTCTGGAGTCCGGCAAGTTCGTGCAGAAGCTGAAATACGGCTGCGAGTTGCAGGGCAACCCGGTGGGGCAATGCCGGATGCCGTTCGGCCCGCTGACGGTCGAGGAAAAGACCGAGTTCGCCGCGGCGATGCAGCCCATCATCAACTGGAAGTAGGTCATGGTCACGGTGGTTGTCGGCGCAGGGATCATCGGCACGGCGATTGCCCATGACCTGCAACAGCGGGGCCGTCAGGTGGTGCTGGTCGACCGCGAGACCCCCGGCATGGGGGCCTCCTTCGGCAACATGGCGTCGATCGCGGTGACCGAGTTCATGCCGGCCTCCCGCCCCTCGGTCTGGCGCCAGATCCCTGGCTGGATGCTCGACCCGGAAGGGCCGGTGCGGGTGCGGCCCGCCTACATGCCGCGCCTCCTGCCGTGGTTCCTGCGCTTCATCGCTGCCTCGCGCCCGTCGCGGCTGCGGGAGCTGGAAGCCCAGGGGGCGGCACTTTCCGCGCGCGCGCTCGACGACACGCTGGCGCTTCTGCGCGAGACCGGACTCGAGGACCAGATCAGCGAGCAAGGCTGCCTGTCGCTTTATGCCGACGAGGCGGAGTTCAGGGCCGACCGCGAGCATATCGGGATGCTCGAACGCTTCGGCCTTGCCCACGAGGTGATCGGCCGGCAGGCGCTCCGGGCGCTGGAGCCGGAGATCGGCGACGGGATCGGCATGGCGGTGCTCCTGCCGCAGAACCGGTCGATGAAGGATCCCTACCGGCTGGTACTGGCGCTGGCCGACCGCTTCGCCGCGATGGGTGGGCGCATCGAGCGCGGCGAGGTGGCGGGCTTCGTCCGGGGCGAGGGCATCCGCGAGGTCGCGCTGAAGGATGGCCGCCTTCTGGCCGCCGACGAGGTCGTGGTCTGTGCCGGCGCCCACTCCGCCGGGCTGGCGAGGATGCTGGACGAGCCGATTCCCCTGGAAACCGAGCGCGGCTATCACACGCAGATCATGGCGCCCGGCATCGCGCTGAGGCATTCGCTGATCTGGCCGGCCCGCGCCTTCATGGTGACGCCGACGGCCGGCGGCATCCGGGTCGGCGGCACGGTGGAGATGGCGGGGCTCGACGCGCCGCCCGACTACCGCCGGTCGAGGATCACGGTGAAACGGGCGCAGGTGGCCCTGCCCGCCCTGCGCTGCGAGGACTTCACCGAATGGATGGGCCATCGCCCGGCGCTGCCCGACACGGTGCCGATCCTGTCGGCCAGTGCGCGCACGAAGGGGCTGTTCTATGCCACCGGCCACGGCCATCTTGGCCTGACCCATGCCGCCACCACCGCGCGGCTGATGGGCGACCTGATCACCGGGGCGAGGCCGCCCCTCGACCTGCATCCCTATCGTGTCAACCGTTTCTGAAGGAGAAAGCCGATGGCCAAGAAGGTCTGTCTGATCACCGGCGGGGGGCGTGGCATCGGCGAGGCCGTGGCGCGCGAGATGCACGCGCGCGGCCATGCGCTCGCGCTGATGTCGCCCTCGGAAAGCTGCGAGCGGCTCGCGGCCGAACTGGGCGGGGTGGCCGTGCGCGGCGTCGCCCAAAGTGCTGACGACCTCGGCGCCGTGGTCGATCTGGCGATGGCATCCTACGGCCGCATCGATGCGGTGCTGAACCATACCGGCCATCCGCCGAAGGGCGATCTTCTCGCCATCACCGACGAGAACTGGGATCTTGCCCATGACATGATCATCAAGTCGGTGGTGCGGATGGCCCGGCTGGTCACGCCGGTGATGGAACGGCAAGGCGGCGGCGCCATCGTCAACGTCACCACCTACGCGGCCTTCGAGCCGTCGCCGTGGTTCCCGGCCTCCTGCGTCTATCGCGCCGGCGTGTCGACGTTCACGAAGCTCTATGCAGACCGCTACGGACCGCAGAACATCCGCATGAACTGCCTCGCGCCCGGCTTCACCGACAGCCTCGACGTGGCAAAGTATGGCGAGCTTGCCGCGCTGAAACGGGTCGGGCGGGTCGAGGAACAGGCAAAGGCCGCAGCTTTCCTTCTGACCGACGAGTCGAGCTATGTCACCGGCCAGACGCTCCGCGTCGACGGCGGCCTGACCCGGCACGTGTAGGGAAGCGATGCCGGGGCGAGGGATCGGTGGCGCCCCGGTGGCGCCCCGGTGGCGCGCGGGCGGGCCACGGCGGCGCCGCCCGCGATCTTGAAATCCGGCAGGTCATCCGGGCCATCTGTCCGGGGCCTGCCCTGTGAAGGACTGACCGATGCGCTGGAGCCGCACCATCCAGACCGTCGACGTGCATTGCGCTGGCGAGATCGGCCGTGTCGTGACCGGGGGGGTGCTGAACATCCCCGGCAGGACGATGGCCGAAAAGCTGCACCACCTGAACGCGGTCGATGACGGGCTTCGCCGCTGGCTCTGTTCCGAGCCGCGCTCCGGCCCGGCGGGGTCGTTCTGCCTGCTGGTCCCGGCCTGCGACCCCGGGGCGGATGCGGGGCTGATCATCCTGCAACCCGACCAGGCCCATGCGATGTCGGGGTCGAACGCGATGTGCGCGGCGACCGCGCTTCTGGAAACCGGCATGATCCCGATGGCAGAGCCCGAAAGCGTGGTCACCTTCGACACCGCCGCGGGGCTGGTGCGCGCCACCGCCAGCTGCCGGGGCGGCAAGGTCGTCAAGGTGACTTTGGACATGCCGCCCGCGTTCGTGACGAGGCAGGACGCGGTGATCGACACCCCCGAATGGGGCCCGGTGCGCTATGACCTGTGCTTCGGCGGCGTCTTCTATGCGCTGGTCGACGTGGCCCAGATCGGCCTGGCCATCGCGCCCGAAAACGCCCGCGCCCTGGCAACGATCGGGGTGGAACTGCGGGATCGCATCGCGGCGGTCGAACCCGCGCCGCACCCGACGACATCGGCGCTCGACGGGCTTGCCTATGTGATGTTCCGGTCGGACGAACCCGACGGGGCGCTGCGCACCTGCACCACCCTGCGCCCCGGCCGCGCCGACCGTTCGCCCTGCGGCACGGGGTCGAATTCCAACATGGCCGTGCGCCACGCCCGGGGACGGGCGAAGCCCGGCGACATCATCACCTCGCGCTCGATCATCGGCGGGGAATTCACCACCGAATTCGTCGCGGAAACCAAGGTCGGGCCCTATGTCGCCACGCGGAACCGCGTCTCCGGCCAGTGCTGGATCTATGGCCTGAGCCAGATCGGCCTCGACCCGGCCGACCCGTTCCCGCAGGGCTTCACCCTGTCGGACACCTGGGGCGGGTGAAGGCGGGCGGGTGAAGGCGGGCGGGCAGCCGGCCCCCGGTCCGGCGTTCACCGCGCCGCGGGCGGAAGGTGCCGCGCAGACCGGCGTCTCACACCGCCTGTCCCGCCGCCCAGCCCGAGGACCAGGCCCACTGGAAGTTGTAGCCGCCGAGCCAGCCGGTCACGTCCACCGCCTCGCCGATGACGTATAACCCCCGCACCGCCTTTGCCGCCATCGTCCGGGCGTCGAGCGCGCCAGTGTCGACGCCGCCGACCGTCACTTCCGCCGTCCGGTAGCCCTCCGACCCCACCGGCGTCACCTGCCAGCGATGGACCGCCGCATCGATCCGGTCGAGCGCCGCGTTCGGCTGGTCGGCGAGCCGCCCCGAAATCCCCGCCCGGCCGAGTACCATCCGCGCCACCTTCTCCGGCAGGTGGCGGGAGAGCGTGGCCAGCACCTCGCCCCGGCCGCCCGCGCTCCGCGCCGCCCTGAGCGCCGCCCCCACGTCCGCGTCGCGGGCGAGATCGACGGTCAGGCTGTCGCCCTCGCGCCAGTAGGAACTGATCTGCAGGATCGACGGGCCGGAAAGCCCCCGGTGGGTGAACAGAAGCCCCTCCTCGAAGCGGGTGCGGCCAAGGCCGACCCGCGCCGCCACCGAAATGCCCGCGAGCGGCCGCAGATCGGCCAGCTCCTGCTCTGCGAAGGTCAGCGGCACGAGCCCCGGCCGCGTCTCGGTCACCGCCAGCCCGAACCCGGCCGCGATCCGGTAGGCAAGCCCCGTCGCCCCCATCTTCGGGATCGACTTGCCCCCGGTTGCCAGCACGAGGCTTTCGGCCGCGATGGCGCCGGCATCGGTCTCCACCACGAAGCGGCCGGCATGGGAAACCGCGCCGGTCGTCCGGCCAAGCCGCAGGTCCACGCCGGCCTCCGCCATCGCCCGGGTCAGCATCGCGACGATCTGGGTGGCGCTGCCGTCACAGAAAAGCTGCCCCAGCGTCTTTTCGTGCCATGCGATGCCCGCGCGGTCGACGCGGGCGATGAAATCGGCGGGGGTGAAGCGGCTCAGCGCCGAGATCGCGAAGCGCGGATTCTGCGACAGGAACCGTTCGGGCGGGGCCTCGCGGTTGGTGAAGTTGCACCGCCCGCCGCCCGAGATGCGGATCTTCTCGCCCGGCCGCGCGGCATGGTCG
>JAUQYA010000140.1 GCA_030837785.1 Albidovulum sp. | reverse complement strand
CAGCGCCGAACAGGCCGAGGCGCGGTTCATCGAGGCGGGGCCGGACGAGTTCATCTATGCCCGCTACGGCAACCCGACGGTGCGGATGTTCGAGGACCGGATGGCGGCGATCGAGGGCACCGAGGACGCCTTCGCCACCGCGAGCGGCATGGCCGCGGTCAACGGCGCGCTGACCTCGATGGTGAAGGCGGGCGATCATGTCGTGGCCTCGCGCGCGCTCTTCGGCTCCTGCCTCTATGTGCTCGACCTTCTCGCCCGGTTCGGGGTGGAGGTGAGCTACGTCGACGGCACCGATCTTGACCAGTGGCGCGCCGCGGTGCGCGAGGGGACCAGGGCGGTCTTCCTCGAGGCGGTGTCGAACCCGACGCTCGAGGTGATCGACGTCGCGGCCGTGGCCGCGATCGCCCATGCGAAGGGCGCGACCGTCATCGTCGACAACGTCTTCGTGACGCCGACCTTCTCGAAGGCGGTGGCGCTCGGCGCCGATGTCGTCGTCTATTCGGCGACCAAGCACATCGACGGGTCGGGCCGCTGCCTCGGCGGCGTGGTCTGCGGCACTCGGGCCTACATCCGCAAGGTGCTGGAGCCCTATCTCAAGCATACCGGCGGGGCGCTGAGCCCGTTCAACGCCTGGGTGATGCTGAAGGGGATGGAGACCTTGAACCTGCGGGTGCGCCAGCAGGCCGCGACCGCGCAGGCGCTGGCCGAGACGCTGCGGGGCCATCCGAAGCTTGCGCGGGTGATCTATCCGGGGCTGAAGGACCATCCGCAGCACCGGATCGCGATGGAGCAGATGGGGGCGGGCGGCACGGTGGTGGCGCTCGATCTCGCGGGCGGGCAGGGGGCGGCGTTCCGCTTCCTCAACGCGCTGGAAATCGTCTCGATTTCCAACAACCTCGGCGATGCAAAGTCGATCATCACCCATCCGGCGACGACCACCCACCAGCGCCTGCCGGCCGAACAGAAGGCAGCGCTTGGCATCACCGCGGGCCTGGTGCGGCTCTCGCTCGGGATCGAGGACACCGGCGACCTGATCGCGGATGTGACGCGGGCGCTCGACGCCGCCTGAGCGGCGGGTCAGAGGCGGTCGGGGCGGTCTGCCGTCGCGTCCGCGTCGCAATTGATCGCGTAGGGTTGGACAGGGCCCCCGGTCACACCACATAATGGCAGTGCTGTCTGGACCCGCGGAGGGTGCGATGAACCTGATCAGGAAGATCGGCGAGATGCCGGATGCCGAGGACGCCGCCGAGGCGCTTTCGATCCTGCGCGAATGGGCGGCCAAGGCCGACCCGGTGGAGGTGGCGCGGCTCGATCCCGCCATCGCGCGGCTTCTCCCCGGGGCGGCGCTGTCCAACTACCCCGACCTGTCGCGCCGCTACCCCGACGACTTCCGGCCCGATGCGGCCTACCGCGCCTCGATGCCCGACCTGCAGAACGGGCCGTCGAGCCTGATCGTCGGCGCAAGGACGCCGATCCAGCATGTCGGCATTTCCAACTTCCGCCTGCCGATCCGCTTCCATACCCGCGACGGCAGCGACGTGACGCTGGAAACCTCGGTCACCGGCACGGTGAGCCTCATCGGCGAGAAGAAGGGCATCAACATGAGCCGCATCATGCGCTCGTTCTACGCCCATGCCGAGCGGGTGTTCTCCTTCGCGGTGCTGTCGGCGGTGCTCGATGACTACAAGAAGGACCACGACAGCGTCGATGCGCGGCTGATGATGCGGTTCTCCTTCCCCGCCAAGGTCACCTCGCTGCGCTCGGGCCTCGCCGGCTGGCAGTATTACGACATCGCGCTGGAACTGATGGAGCGCGAGGGGCGGCAGAAGCGGATCACCCACCTCGACTATGTCTACTCCTCCACCTGCCCCTGTTCGCTGGAGCTTTCCGAACACGCCCGCGCCAGGCGCGGCCAGCTCGCCACGCCGCATTCGCAGCGCTCGGTGGCGCGGCTCTCGGTGGTCGAGGAGGGCGCCAGGCGGCTCTGGTACGAGGATCTGATCGACCTCGCCCGCGCCGCGGTGCCGACCGAGACGCAGGTGATGGTCAAGCGCGAGGACGAACAGGCCTTCGCCGAGCTGAACGCGGCCAACCCGATCTTCGTCGAGGACGCGGCGCGGAGCTTCGCCGAGCGGCTTCTGGCCGAACCGAGGGTCGGCGACTTCCGGGTGGTGGCGAGCCACCAGGAAAGCCTGCACAGCCACGACGCGGTGTCGATCCTGACCGAGGGGCCGACCTTCGTCGCCGAGAGCATCGACCCGAGGCTCTTTTCCACCCTGCACCGGCCGGGCTGATCGCGGCCGCGGGAGCGCCACGGCAGGGCGGGGCAGCGCGGTCATCGCCTTGACAGTGCCGTGGCGCGCGTCCAAGCCTTCGCGCCATCATGATCGATGTCCGCCCCGTGGGCTATGTGATGGGTTCCCTGACCGCCGCGCTAGGCGCGGCGATGGTCGCGCCGATGGCCCTCGACCTCGCGATGGCGAACGGCAACGCCCGGGCGTTCGGCGAAGCGGGTCTCTTCACCGCGTTCGCGGGGGGGATGGTCGCGCTGGCCTGCCGGAGCGGCGGGTCGCGCGAATGGAACATCCGCCAGGCGTTCCTCCTCACCTTCCTGATCTGGGCCGTGCTGCCCGCCTTCGCGGCGCTGCCGTTCCTGCTGGGCGAGCCCCGCGCGGGGCTGACCGACGCGGTCTTCGAGTCGGTTTCCGGGATGACCACGACCGGCTCCACCGTCTTCGTCGGCATCGACGCCTTTCCCGCCGGGCTGAACCTGTGGCGCGGGATGCTGAACTGGTTCGGCGGCATCGGCATCGCCTATATCGCGATGATCTTCCTGCCGCACCTGCGCCTGGGCGGCATGCAGTTCTTCCGCGCCCAGGGCTTCGACACGCTCGGCAAGACGCTGCCGCGCGCGGTGGACATCGCGCGGGGCCTGCTTGCCGTCTATGTCGGGCTCACCGCGGTCTGCGCCCTGACCTACTCGCTTCTCGGCATGACCCCGCTCGATGCGGTGGTCTGTGCGATGGCCTCGATCGCCACCGGGGGGTTCTCGCCGATGGACGCGTCATTCTCGAAATACCCCGGTGCGCCGGAATATGCGGGCGGGATCTTCATGATCCTCGGCTCGATGCCCTATGTCCGCTTCATGCAGCTTGCGGCGGGCACGGCGCGGCCGTTCCTCCGCGACGTGCAGGTGCGCGCCTACCTCACCTGGATCGCCATCGCGGTCGGCGCGGTGACCGCCTGGCGGGTGGGCCACGGCGCCCCGGTCGAGCCCGCCTTCCGCGAAAGCTTCTTCAACCTCGTCTCGGTGATGTCGGGCACCGGCTTCTTTTCGGCCGACGTCGCCTCCTGGGGCGGCTTTGCGCTGGGGGTGGTGGCGATCGTCGGCGTCATCGGAGGCTGCACCTCGTCGAGTTCCGGCGCGCTCAGCGTCTTCCGGGTGCAGGTGCTGTTCGCCGCGATCGGCACCCATGTCCGGCGCCTGCACACGCCGCACCGGGTGGAGCCGATCCGCTATGACGGCCGCGCTGTCGACGAGGATGTGATCCATGCGATCATCCTGCACCTGACGAGCTACATCCTGATCATCGGGCTGATGAGCGTCGTGCTCACGCTCGACGGGGTCGACATGGAATCGGCCTTTTTCTCGATCTGGACCTCGATCGGCAACATCGGTTCCGGCTTCGGGCCGATGGTGGCGGCCACCGGCACGATGATGGAATTCTCCGACCTGTCCAAATGGGTGATGATCGTGACCATGATCCTTGGCCGGCTCGGCCTTCTGGCCGTCTTCATCCTGATCCTGCCGCGGTTCTGGCGCGACTGACCAGGGGCCGCCCGGCGGCGGCGCTTGACAGCCGCCACCGGCGCCGCCAAGGCTCGGCCCCATGCACGACCTGCGCCCCGTCGGATATGTGATCGGTCTTCTCTGTGCCGTCTTCGGGGCCACGATGACGGTGCCGCTCGCGGTGGATTTCGCGGCCGGCGACGAGCACTGGCGCGCCTTCCTGCAAAGCGCCGTGCTCACCTCGGCCATCGGCGGGCTGATCGCCCTTGCCTGCGCCAACAGCGTCGGCGACCGGATCAGCCTGCAACAGACCTTCCTGCTGGCGACCGGTGTCTGGATGGCGCTGCCGCTCTTCGGGGCGCTGCCGTTCATGTTCGGCGCCACCGCGGCGCGCCCCGTCGATGCGGTCTTCGAATCGATGTCGGGGCTGACCACGACCGGTGCCACCGTCTTCACCGGCCTTGAACACCTGCCGCGGGGGCTTTTGCTCTGGCGGTCGATGCTGCAATGGTTCGGCGGCATCGGCATCATCGTCGTGGCGATGGTGTTCCTGCCGGAGCTGCGCGTCGGCGGCATGCAGATCTTCCGGTCGGAGGCGTTCGACACCGGCGGCAAGGTCCTGCCCCGCGCGGCCGAGATCGCGTCGCGGATCGGGGTGATCTACCTCGCGCTGACGGTGGTCAACGCGCTGGCCTATGCCGCGGTGGGGATGACCGGGTTCGATGCGATCAACCATGCGCTGACCACCATGTCGACGGGCGGATTCGCCACCTCGGACGCCTCGTTCGCGCCGTTCCGGGGGGCGCCGGAATACCTCGCATCGGTGTTCATGGTGATCGCCAGCCTGCCGTTCGTCCGCTATGTGCAGATCGTCGCCGGCTCGGCTCGGCCGCTCCTGCGCGACACCCAGGTGCGGGCGTTCCTCTGGACCATCGCCGTGCTCACGCTGATGCTCGCGCTCTACCGCATCCTCGCCAACGGCGACCCCCTGGAGGACGCCTTGCGCGAGGCGCTGTTCAACGTCATCTCGGTGATCACCGGCACCGGCTTCGCCAGCGTCGACTACCAGCTCTGGGGGCCGTTCCCGGTGGTGCTGTTCTTCTTCGTCGGGCTGATCGGCGGCTGCGCGGGATCGACCACCTGTTCGGTGAAGATCTTCCGCTACCAGCTTCTGATCGCCTCGATCCGGGTGCAGATCCGGCGGATCCACTCGCCGCACGGGCAGTTCGCGCCGCGCTACGAGGGCAGGGTGGTGAGCGACGACGTGATGTCCTCGGTGATGTCGTTCTTCGGGGTCTTCATCGTCAGCCTCGGGCTGATTTCGGTGGCGCTGTCGATGACCGGGCTCGACTTCGTGACCTCGATCTCGGGCGCGGCCACGGCAATCGCCAACGTCGGCCCCGGGCTTGGCGACACGATCGGCCCGGCGGGCAATTTCGCGAAGATCAACGACACCGCGAAATGGATCCTCTCGGCCGCCATGCTGCTTGGCCGGCTGGAGCTTCTGATCGTGTTCGTCCTCTTCATGCCGCGATTCTGGCGGGCCTGAGCCCCCGGCTCAGCGCCAGCAGGAGACGATCACCGCCAGATCGCGGCCGAGACGGGTGAGGTCCTCGGGGGCAAGCTGGCCGCCCGGCACGGACTCGGCCTCGGTGGCGGGCAGGAGCCCCGCCGCGGCAAGGGCACCGGCCAGCGTTCCGGCATCCAGGGCGACGGCAGCATCGTCGGGCAGCACGCGGCTGCCCCCGCTGTCGCGCGGCAGCAGCATCCCCACGACCTGGCCCGCACTGTTCAGCACGGCGCCCCCGGCATCGCCCGGCCTTGTGGTCGCGGTCAGCCGGGCGCGGCCGTCCTCGCCGTCGAGCCCGCGGGTGTCGGCCAGCCTGCCGAAGGTGACCACCGGAGTGTCGAGCGTGTCCTCGTAGGGAAAGCCGGGGATGGCGATGTCGGCGCCGACGCGCGTGGGCGCGGCCGAGATCAGGGCGTGGGCGCGCGGGGCGAGCGGCGTGCCGGGCCTCAATACCGCAAGGCCGGTGGGGGCGTCGTCCAGCACCACCGCGGCCTCGTGGCCGTCGCCCACGGTCACCCGCGCGCAGCCGCGTACCGCCTCGGCGGTGGTGGCGACAAGGCCGTTGGCGTCAAGCCAGAAGCCTGTGCGCGACAGCGCCGGCCGGCGGACTTCGAGGCCGGAGACGAGATCGGCCCGATCGACGGCGAGCGGCTGGCCGAGGCCCTCGTCGAGGGCGCGGTCGCCCAAGGGCTTGAACCCCGCCTTCATCGCCGCGACCACACGTGCCGCGCGGCCGGCCTCGGAGGGATTCCAGACCAGCGTGAACCCCTTGATCAGCCCGCCCGAGAGGCGGACGTCGCTGTAGCTTGCCAGCGCGTCGTTCTCGCCGGCGAGGGTGAAGCTGTTGCGCCCGAGCTGGCGTTCGCCCGCCACCGGCACGATCTCGAGCGTCTGCATCAGGTCGAAGAGGCCCGCGAGCGTCGTCTGGTCGCCGGCCTCGCTGATCAGGATCAGCCGGAAGCCCGAGCCGTCCTTCTCGCGGAAATGGACGAAGGGCGGCTCGTAGCGGTCGAACTCGACCAGCGCCGCGGGGTAGGGCACCTCGATGCCCGCCTCGCTCTCGGTCAGCAGCTCAAGGCCGATCGCGGCCTGTTCGGTGCGGTAGTGGTCCACCAGCCCGGCGCGCTGGGCCGAGGTCAGGATGCCGGTCGGCTCGTAGCCCATCGCCTCCTGCCAGGCGGCCATCGAGCGGCGGGTGCCGGCGCCGAAGGCGCCGTCGATGGCGCCCTGGTAGAACCCGTCCCATTGCAGCGCCGATTGCAGGTCGCGCCGTTCGTCGGCGGTCAGGAGCGCCTCGGCTGCCCGCGCCTCGTCCGGGGTCTCGTCGGGCAGGGCCGTTGCGGGGACCGCCGCCGCGGGATCGGGCGCGGCGGTTTCCGGCTCCGTCGTCGGGGCCGGGGCGGCGGCGGCCGCGCCGCCCTGGGGCCAGAACGGCTGGGTGAAGCGGTCGCCAAAGGCGATGTAGCTGTCCTCGGGGATCAGCCTTTCGCCCTTCAGGACGCGCAACTGCCGGTCGGCCTCGGCGCGCGAATAAGGCCCGAGCACGATCGCATACCAGCCGGTCGTCATGGCAAAGCCCGCGACATTGGGGAAGACGCCGGCATAGGCGCGCGCGCGTTCCTCGCCCTCGCTCCGGTTCGGGCGGGCTTCGATCTGCACCCAGACCTGCTCCTGCGCGGCCGCCCCGAGCGGCACCAGCGAAAGCGCGAGACAGAGGAGGACGGCGGCAAATCGCATCTGTGAAAACCCTTCCGACGTTTCTTGTTGGCGCGAATCCGTGGCCGAACCTAGAGAGGACCGCCGGCGGCGTCACCTCACAATCGCACCCGCGCCGATTGACCGCCCCCGGCCTGTTGCCTATTGAGAACGCGCTTTCCGCCACGCCCGAGGCAGACGATGACCACGACCCGCCCGCGTTCCTTCCAGGAGATCATCCTCCGGCTCCAGGCCTATTGGGGGGCCAGGGGCTGCGCGATCCTTCAGCCCTACGACATGGAGGTGGGGGCGGGCACGTTCCACCCGGCGACGACGCTGCGCTCGCTCGGGCCCCGGCCCTGGGCCGCGGCTTACGTCCAGCCCTCGCGCCGCCCGACCGACGGGCGCTATGGCGAAAACCCCAACCGGCTCCAGCACTACTACCAGTACCAGGTGCTGATCAAACCCTCGCCCCCCGACCTCCAGGAGCTTTACCTGGGCTCGCTCGCCGCCATCGGCATCGACGCGGGGCTTCACGACATCCGCTTCGTCGAGGACGACTGGGAAAGCCCGACGCTCGGCGCCTGGGGGCTCGGCTGGGAGGTCTGGTGCGACGGGATGGAGGTGAGCCAGTTCACCTACTTCCAGCAGGTCGGCGGGCACGACTGCGCGCCGGTCTCGGGCGAGCTGACCTACGGGCTGGAGCGGCTGGCGATGTATGTGCTGGGCGTGGACCACGTCATGGACATGCCGTTCAACGACCCCGGGTCGCCGATCCCGCTGAGCTACGGCGACGTCTTCCGCCAGACCGAACGGGAATATTCGCGCTGGAACTTCGACCAGGCCGACACCGACATGCTGTTCCAGCACTTCAAGGACGCCGAGGCGGAATGCGAACGCATCCTCGCCGCGGAGCCCGAGGACCGGGCGGGCCGCCGGATCGTCATGGTTCATCCGGCCTACGACCAGTGCATCAAGGCGAGCCACCTCTTCAACCTGCTCGACGCCCGCGGCGTGATTTCGGTCACCGAGCGGCAGGCCTATATCGGCCGGGTCCGGGCGCTGGCGAAGAGATGCGCCGATGCCTTCGTCACCACCGAGGCGGGCGGCGGAGCGGCCCCGGAGACGGCTCCGGAGACGGCTCCGGAGACGGCGGCGTGAATGGCAAGCTTGTCGCGGGGTTCATCGTGCTGACCGCCCTTCTCGCCGGCGCGGCGATCTACTACCTGCAGGAATACGCCTACTACCGCCCGGTGGAACCCGCCTCGGCCGCGGCGGTGATCCGGCTGACCGACCTTTCGGGCGGGGTGGAGCCGATGCTGGCCGATGCCTTCGAGGGGATCGACGCGGAGTCCTCGCCGCTCCGCTTCCGCGGGTGCTTTCGCACGCCGATGTCGCTCGCGCTGCTGAGCGAGACCTATGTGGCCTACGAAGACCCCACGCCACTGATCGGGCCGAAGTGGTTTTCCTGCTTCGATGCGAACCGGATCGGCGCCGATCTCGAGACCGGCGCGGCAGTCGCGTTCCTGTCCGAACGGAACATCCACCCCGGCGTGGACCGGGTGGTGGCGGTCTACCCCGACGGCCGGGCCTACGCCTGGCAGCAGTTGAACGAGAGCGCGGAGAAGTGAATGCCCGATCTTCTGATTGAACTCTTCTCCGAGGAAATCCCGGCGCGGATGCAGGCGCGGGCGCGGGACGATCTGAAACGGATGATCACCGACGGGCTGGTGGAGGCGGGGCTGACCTATGGCGGGGCGCATGCGCTTTCGACGCCGCGGCGGCTGGCGCTGGCGGTGGAGGGGCTGACGTCCGAAAGCCGGGCGGTGCGCGAGGAGCGCAAGGGCCCGGCGGTGGGCGCGCCGGAGGCGGCGGTGCAGGGGTTCCTGCGTTCCACCGGGCTGACGCTGGACCGGCTTGAAATCCGCGAGGCGGGCAAGGGGCAGGCCTATTTCGCGGTGATCGAGAAGCCGGGGCGGAAGGCCGAGGCGATCGTCGCCGAGGTGCTGGAGGCGGTGATCCGCAATTTCCCCTGGCCGAAGTCGATGCGCTGGGGGGCGGGCCCCTTGCGCTGGGTGCGGCCGCTGCATTCGGTCCTCTGCGTCCTCAGCGACGAACACGGGGCCGGGGTGGTGGCGCTGGAGATCGACGGGATCAGGGCCGGGAACCTCACCCGTGGCCACCGCTTCCTTGCGCCGGAGCCGTTTTCGGTAACCGGCTTCGAGGATTACGCGGCGAAGCTAAAGCGCGCCAGGGTGATGCTCGACCCCGAGGAGCGGGCAAGCCACATCTGGCACGACGCCCAGAATGCCGCCTTCGCCGCCAGGCTCGAGGTGGTCGAGGACAAGGGCCTGCTGGCCGAGGTCGCGGGGCTCGTGGAATGGCCGGTGGTGCTGATGGGCCGGATCGGCGAGGAATTCCTCGGCCTGCCGGCGGAGGTGTTGCAGACCTCGATGCGCGAACACCAGAAATTCTTCTCCGCCCGCAACCCGAAGACCGGTCGGATCGAGGGCTTCATCACCGTGGCCAATACCGAGACCGCCGACCACGGGGCGACGATCCTCAACGGCAACCGGAAGGTGCTGTCGGCCCGGCTTTCCGACGCGAAGTTCTTCTGGGAGAACGACTTGCGCGTGGTTGGTGAGAAGGGACTCGAAGGCATGGCGGCCGGTCTCGCCCATGTCACCTTCCACAACAGGCTCGGAAGCCAGAAGGACCGCATCGCCCGGATCGAGGCCCTGGCGCGCGAGATCGCGCCCTTGGTGGGAGCCTCGCCCGACCTCGCGGCGGAGGCCGCGCGGGTCGCCAAGGCCGACCTGCAATCGGCGATGGTGGGCGAGTTTCCGGAGTTGCAGGGGACGATGGGGGGCTACTATGCCCGCGCGGCGGGCCTGCCCGAGGCGGTCGCCAATGCCTGCAAGGCGCATTACCAGCCGCTCGGGCCGTCGGATGACGTGCCGACCGAGCCGGTGAGCGTGGCGGTGGCGCTGGCCGACAAGATCGATACGCTGACCGGGTTCTGGGCGATCGACGAGAAACCCACGGGGTCAAAGGATCCGTTCGCGCTGAGAAGGGCGGCGCTGGGGGTGATCCGGCTGGTGCTGGGGAATGGGGTGCGCCAGCAGCTAAGGTTGCCTTTGTTCCGCGCCGTTTTCAGTCATTTGGTCGATGCAAGAACGCGCGGCCTAAGCACGGAGGGCGGGCGCGCGATAGATGTTCTGAGGGGCATTGGCTATGTGACGACTTTGGAAGCGATGCGCAGTTCGATGGCGGAAGATGCCAAAAGCCTTGGGCTTGCCGTTGTCGATCAAGCTCTCGATGATGGTATGGAGAAAACAGACGACCTCCTCGCCTTCTTCCACGACCGCCTGAAAGTCCACCTCCGCGACCAGGGCATCCGTCATGACGTCATCGACGCCGTGCTCGCCATGCCCGGCAACGACGACCTGACGCTGCTCGTCCGCCGCGCCGAGGCGCTGGCGGCGTTCCTCAAGACCGATGACGGCGAGAACCTGATCCAGGGGTTCAAGCGCGCCAACAACATTCTCACCCAGGCCGAGGAGAAGGACGGGGTCGAATATTCCTTCGGGGCGGACGCGAAGTTTGCCGAGACGGCGGAGGAACGTGCGCTTTTCGCCGCGCTGGACGAGGCGGAAACCCGGATCGGGCCGGCGATGGCTGCCGAGGACTTCGCCGCAGCGATGGTCTCGATGGCCGGGCTCCGCGCCCCGATCGACGCCTTCTTCGAGGCGGTGCAGGTCAACACCGACAATCAGGTGGTGCGGCGCAACCGGCTGAACCTGCTCAGCCGCATCCGCACGATCTGCCTCAGCGTGGCGGACCTGACGAAACTGGAAGGGTGAGCGCACCCGCAGTCGCTCCGGTGGAGCGGTTGCGGGCCCGGACAGCCGGAGCGCACTTGAGGGCCGCGCCCCTGCCTCGAAGGCCCCTTCAGAGCACGACAAGCATCGCCAGCGCGCAGAGCCCCGCTGCCGCCACCCAGCCCAGCCAGAGGCCCGGCGCGCGCGGGTCCAGCACCGACTCGGCGCTGTTCTTCGGGTTGTAGCGCACCGCCACGCGGTCGCCCTTGCGGTGGCCCGGGGCGAATGCGCGGGCGAGGGCGGGCAGGCTCGCATGGATGCGCGGGCCGAAATGCGCGCGGGTGCCGACCAGATCGACGCCGCCCACCCGGTAGCGGTAGAGGATTGCCGCCCGGTGCAGGATGCGGGAGCCGACCCCCGCCTCGCGGTCGCGCCAGATCGCGACCTCTTCCACCCCGGCGGCGAGAATCTCCCCCTCCACCCAGGGCCAGTCCCGCGCGACAGCGGCCTGCCGGCCGATCGCCCAGGTGGCAAGTGCGGCGGCCAGCGCCATCCCGGCCAGGATGAGGACCGGAAGCGCCCGCGCCGGGTCGGCGAGATGCGTCGCCAGCGCCGTCTCGAGCCGCGGCAGGCCGATGGCGGCGGCAATCAGGCCGACAGCCAGAACCGTGATCAGCGTCCCGAGGGTGCGGAACACGCCCTCGGGGGCGTCGCGCTCCAGCACGGCTTCGGACGGCCGGGCCGGGTCGTAGTGGACGAGAACCGGCGCGCCCTCGGGATAGCGC
Source organism: Albidovulum sp. (assembly GCA_030837785.1). GTDB lineage: Bacteria > Pseudomonadota > Alphaproteobacteria > Rhodobacterales > Rhodobacteraceae > Albidovulum. Next base: position 39,828 of record JAUQYA010000140.1, on the reverse strand, counting down.
GCAAGGGTCTCGGCCACCTGCCAGTCGCCCAGATCCTCGCCGATCGAGACGCGCTTGCCAGTCAGGCGGCGGCCGCCGACGCGATACTCGTAGCCGATGTCGGCGAAATTGCGCGTCTCGAGGTCCTGGTCCGCGCGGGCGCGGTCGTGGCTGTCGAGCCCGCGCAGCTTGCGGGTCACGGCGCGCGACCGGGTGATCCGGCCGGGGGCGGTGCGCCACGACGCGGCGCGGCGCACCTCCCACCACTTCACGCCGGTGGCAGGCGCGAGAAGGCCGATCACGACAAGGCCGAAGCCGAGCGCCATCACCTTGACCGACATGGGCAGCACGCTCCGCAAGGGTCGATGCCGCAGGCTGCGCGCCGGGCCCCGAGTCGGTCAATGGCGGGGTTCAGGCCTCGGCCGTGAACTGCGCCGCGGCCACCTGCCAGCCCTCCGGCCCCTCGACCAGCACCGCCGAGAGGATCGCGCCGAGGCGGCCCGCATCGGTTCCGTCGGCGTTGAGGATGCCCGAGAGCACGTAGCGCTGCATCACATGGGCGACGCCGGGGGCCAGCGCGCGGGCCTTTGCCCGGCCGGTGACGAGCTTGGCGCGTGCAAAGGCACCCGCCATCTCGCCCGCCACCGTCCCGGCGATGGCCTTGCGCCCCTCGGCCCAGTGGCCGGTCAGGGTCAGGAAATCGGCGTCCGGGGCGAAGAGCGCGGCCATCGCGCGGGCGTCGCGGGCGGCCCAGGCGTCGGCGAAGGCGCGCGGGAAGGAGGCGGGATCGGGAAGGCTCATCGGTTCACCTCGACGACCTTTCCGGGGTTGAGGATGCCGTCGGGATCGAGCGCGCGCTTGATCCGCGCCATCACCTCCCAGGCGTCACCATGTTCCAGCGCCATCAGCCCGGTCTTGCCCATGCCGACGCCGTGTTCGCCGGTGATCGTGCCGCCGAGCCTGAGCGCGCGTTCGGCCATCCGCCGGGCGAGCGCCTTGGCGGTTGCAAGCTCCGCCGCATTGCCCCGCTCGATCAGGAGGACGGCGTGGAAGTTGCCGTCGCCGACATGGCCGACGATCGGGCCGGAGAGGCCGGCGGCGGCGATGTCGGCACGGGTTTCGCGCACCACCTCGGCGAGGCGGGAGATCGGTACGCAGATGTCGGTCACCAGCCCCATCGAGCCTGGGCGGAAGGCGATCGCGGCGCGATAGGCGCCGTGGCGCATCTTCCACAGGCGGGCGCGGTCTTCGGTCGTGGTCGCCCAGTCGAAATGCGCGCCCCCCATCTCGGCGACGATTTCGCCGAAGCGGCGCGCGTCTTCGGCCACCGCGCTTTCCGAGCCGTGGAACTCGACCATGAGTTGCGGCTTTTCCGGCAGCGCGGTGCCGTTGGCCCGGTTGAAGATCGCCGCCGTGGTCTCGTCGACGAATTCGATCCGGGCCATCGGAATGCCGATCTGGATCGTGGCGATCACCGTCTGCACGGCGGCCTCGAAATCGTCGAAGGCGCAGACCGCGGCCGAGATCGCCTCGGGCTGGCCGTGCAGCCGCAGCGTCATCTCGGTGATGATGCCGAGCGTGCCTTCGGAGCCGACGAAAAGCCCGGTGAGGTCGTAGCCCGAGGAGGATTTGCGCGCGCCCGACCCGGTGCGGATCACCCTTCCGTCAGCCAGCACGACCTGAAGCGCCATGACGTTGTCGCGCATCGTGCCGTATCTGACCGTCGTCGTGCCCGAGGCGCGGGTGGCGGCCATGCCGCCGAGCGAGGCATTGGCGCCGGGGTCGACGGGGAACATCAGCCCGGTCGCGCGCAGCTCGGTGTTGAGCGCCTCGCGCGTGAGCCCCGGCTGCACCACCGCCTGCAGGTCGCCGGTGCGGATCTCGAGCACGCGGTTCATCCGCGACAGATCGAGCGAGACCCCGCCCTTCACCGCCAGCGCATGGCCTTCGAGCGCCGTCCCCGTGCCCCAGGCCGTCACCGGACAGCGATGCGCGGCGCAGATGGCGACGACCCGTGCGACCTCCTCGGCGGTCTCGGGCCAGGCGACGGCATCGGGCGGGGTCTGGGGAAACCAGGTCTCGCTGGTGCCGTGCTGGGCGAGATCGGCGGCGGCCCGGCTGAGCCGGGGGCCGAGAAGCCCGGCGAGGTCGGACAGGGTCTGCTCATGCGGCATGGCGGCGCTTCCGGCGTTCGGTCCGGCGCAGTCTTAGCGGCCGCGTCCGCCCGCCACAACCGCCGTGCGGGGCGATGATCGGAACTTCGCCGAAGCGGTCAGAGCGGCGCGGTCGCGGCGGCAAGCCAGACCCGGGCGCCGTCGGAGACGCGCGGGCCGATGCGGCGGGCGACCTCGGCATGATAGGCGTCGAGCCAGGCGCGTTCGGGCCCCGTCAGCATGTCCCGCACGATCAGGCGGCGGTCGATCGGCACCCAGGTGAGGGTGCGGAACGACAGCATGGCGCGGCCCGCGTCGCCGCCTGGCAGGGCGGGTGCGTCCTCGACCAGGACGAGGTTCTCGATCCTGATCCCGAAGGCCCCCTCGCGGTAATAGCCCGGCTCGTTCGACAGGATCATGCCCGGCTCGAAGGGCACGTCGCCGGTGCGGGCAAGGCGCTGCGGGCCTTCGTGCACCGACAGGTAGCAGCCGACGCCGTGACCGGTGCCGTGGTCGTAGTCCTGGCCCGCGAGCCAGAGGGCGTAGCGCGCGACCGAGTCGAGATGCGCCCCGGCCACGTTCCGCGGCCAGCGCAGGCGCGACACCGCGACCATGCCCTGAAGGACGCGCGTGAAGGCGGCCTTCGCCTCGGGGTCGGCATCGCCCGTCACGGCGATGGTGCGGGTGATGTCGGGGGTGCCGTCGAGATACTGGCCGCCCGAATCGATCACGACGATCTCGCCAGGGAGGAGCGGGCGGTTGGTCTCGTGCGTGACGCGGTAGTGGATCACCGCGCCGTTCGGGCCGGTGCCGCAGATCGTCTCGAAGCTGATCTCGCGGAGCGCGTTGGTGGCGCGGCGGAAGCCTTCGAGCCGCGTCACCACGTCGATTTCGGTGAGCCCGCCCCTCGGCGCCTCGACATCGAGCCAGGCGAGGAATTCGACCATCGCCGCGCCGTCCCTGAGATGCGCCGCCTCCATCCCGGCGATCTCGGCCGGGTTCTTGCGCGCCTTGGGCAGGAGGCAGGGATCGGCGGCTGCCTGGACGACGATGCCCGCTTCCTCCAGATCGCGCGCCACCTGCAGGGGGGCGGTGCGGTCGTCGACGCGGACCGGGCCGGCGAGCGTTCTCAGCGCGGGCGCGAAGGCGCAGGCGGGGCGGATCGTGACTTCCGGGCCGAGATGGTCGCGCACCGGGTCGGAAAGCTTTTCGGGCGCGATGAACAGCGTGAGGTGGCCGTTGTGATGCAGGATCGCGAAGGCCTGGACGACGGGGTTCCGTTCGATGTCGGCGCCGCGGATGTTGAGAAGCCACGAGATCGAGTCGGGCAGCGTCAGGATGGCGGCGGTCTGCCCGGCCCTCGCCAGGTCCGCGCCAAGGCGGGCCCGCTTGTCCGCCGAGGATTCGCCCGCGAATTCGAGCGGCTGGATGCGGACCTCTCCGCAGGGCGGGGCGGGGCGATCCTGCCAGATGCGATCAATGAAATTTTCGGTCGGGCAAAGCACTATGCCGCTGCCTTCCAGTGCGGTCTGAAGATCGGCGATGTCGCGCGCGGTGTGAAGCCAGGGGTCGAAGGCGATCCTGCCCCCGGCGGGCAGCGCCTCGCGCAGCCAGTCGGCGGGCTTGGTCTCGGGCCAGTTCACCGGGGTGAAGGCGGCGAGGTCCACCTGCGCCTTCACCTGCGTCCGGTAGCGCCCGTCGACGAAGACGCCCGCGACAGAGGCGAGGGCGATGCAGAACCCGGCCGAGCCGGTGAAGCCGGTGAGCCAGGCGAGCCGCTGGTCGGCGGGTGCGACGTATTCGCCCTGGTGGGCATCGGCCCTGGGCACGATGAAGCCGTCGAACCCCGCGCCCACCAGTTCGGCGCGCAGCGCCGCCAGCCGCGGCGGGCCATGTTCGGGACGGGAGGTCGTGTCGAAACTCTGGAACATGGCCGGTCCTTCCCCGAAAAGGACGCCCCGGGGCGCCCGGCGCCACTCTGCCGCGCCCGCTGCGGGCGGGCAAGCGCCCGTTACCGGGCCGGGCGTCGCCAGGGCTCCGGGTGGCGGGGCGAGACGGCCGGGGGTGGGGCGGCGCTCAGCTTGCCTTGCGGATCCCGATCATCCGGGCCCGTGCCCGCGGGTCGCTGTCGAAAAGGCTCGCGAGCTGTTCGGTCATCGCGCCGGCCAACTGTTCGACATCGGTGATCGTCACCGCGCGCTGGTAGTAGCGCGTGACATCGTGGCCGATGCCGATGGCGATCAACTCGACGAGCTTGCGCCGTTCCACCATCGCGATCACGTCGCGCAGGTGCTTCTCCAGGTAGTTGGCCGGGTTGACCGAAAGGGTCGAGTCATCGACCGGCGCGCCATCGGAGATCACCATCAGGATCTTGCGCTGCTCGGGCCGCGCGAGCATCCGCCGGTGCGCCCATTCCAGCGCCTCGCCGTCGATGTTCTCCTTCAGGAGCCCCTCCTTCATCATCAGCCCGAGGTTGGGCCGGGTCCGCCGCCAGGGCGCGTCGCCGGACTTGTAGACGATGTGGCGCAGGTCGTTGAGCCGGCCGGGCTGCTGCGGCCGGCCGGCGGCCAGCCATTTCTCGCGGCTCTGGCCACCCTTCCAGGCGCGGGTGGTGAAGCCGAGGATCTCGACCTTGACCTGACAGCGTTCGAGCGTGCGGGCGAGCACGTCGGCGCAGATCGCGGCGATCGAGATCGGCCGGCCGCGCATCGAGCCGGAGTTGTCGAGCAGGAGCGTGACGACGGTGTCGCGGAACTCCATGTCCTTCTCGACCTTGAAGGAAAGCGGCGTCGTCGGGTTGGCCACCACGCGGGCAAGCCTTCCGGCGTCGAGGATGCCTTCCTCGCGGTCGAACTCCCAGCTGCGGTTCTGCTGCGCCTGCAAGCGCCGCTGCAACTTGTTGGCAAGCCGGCTGACCGCCCCCTTCAGGGGATCGAGCTGCTGGTCGAGATAGGCGCGCAGCCGTTCCAGCTCAGCCGGTTCGGCAAGCTCCTCGGCCTTGATCTCCTCGTCGTAGTCGGTGGCGTAGACCGCATAGTTCGGGTCGGCGTCGGAATGCGGCGCGGGCGGGGGCGGCTCAAGCGGCGCCTCGCCGTCGGGCATCTCGGATTCCTCGCCCTCCTCCATGTCCGCCAGCTCGTCCATCGAGACTTCGGCCTGGGTGGTGTCGTCCTGATCCTCCTGAGAGCGTTCGGGTGTGCCCTCGGCATCGTCGGACTGGTCGTCGCCGGCCTCGCTGTCGGGGCTTTCCTCCTGCTCCTCGGCGGACTCGTCGCTGTCGGACTCCTCCTCGAGGTCGGGGTCGTCGCCCAATTGGTCGCCGTAGCCGAGGTCGCGGATCACCTGCCGGGCGAGGCGGGCGAAGGCGGCCTGGTCGGCCAGCACCTCGGTCACATGGTCGAGCGTGCCGCCGGCCTGTTCCTCGAGGAAGGGCCGCCAGAGGTCCATGACGTTCTGGGCGCCGCCGGGCATCCTGCGCCCTGTCGCGAGGTGGCGGACGAGATAACCCGCGGCCTGGGCGAGCGGCGCATCCTGCGCCTGGCGGATCGAGCCGTAGCCGCGCCGGTCGGCCTCGGCCCCGATCCTGGCGTCGATGTTGCCGAGCGTGCCGGGCATGTCGCGCGCCCCCACCGCCTCGCAGCGCGCCGTCTCCATCGCCTCGTAAAGGTCGCGCGCCATCTGGCCCTGCGGCATGTATTTCGCCGCGACCTTCGCGTCGTGGTGGCGGTGGCGGAGGGCGAAGGCATCCGCCGTGCCGCGCGCGATCAGCACCTCGTCCCGGGTCATCCGGCGCGAGACCTGCGGCAGCCGCATCGTATCGCCCGCCATGCCCGGCGGGTCGACCGAGTAGGTGACGTTCAGTTCGGGATCGTCGGCCATCGTCTTGGTGGCCTCGGCGAGCGCCTTCTTGAACGGATCGGCGGGGTTGTCGGAGCGTTGGGTCATCTGGCTACCCGCTGGAACTTGACAGTCTGACAGTTTTCGCTATTTATATACACAAAATTGCGGCGCCAGTGACGATCCCGACAAACAGCAAGGACATCATCCGCCGGCTTCAGGCTGAAGGCTGGGTGCTGGTTTCGTCCAAAGGCTCGCATCACAAGTTCCGCAAGGGCGGGCAGACACTCGTCGTCCCGCATCCGAAGAAAGACCTGCCGGTCGGCACCGCGCGCAGCGTCGCCCGCACTGCCGGCTGGCTGAAGGAGAGATGATGAAAACCTATCTGGCGCTGGTCCACAAGGACGAAGGCTCGGCCTACGGGCTTACTTTTCCCGATCTGCCCGGCTGCTTTGCTGCCGCAGACAGCGAGGATGCCATCCTGCGCAATGCCGTCGAGGCGCTGGAACTGTGGTTCGAGGATGAAGCCGCCGTTGCCCCGCGCGGACTGGCTGCGATCACTGCCGAGGTCGCCGACGATCTTGCCGCTGGGGCGTTCCTGATCGCGGTGCCGCTGGTGCGGCCGTCGAGCCGGCAGAAGCGGGTGAACATCAGCCTGGATGCCGGCACGCTGGAGGCGATTGACGCTGCTGCGGACGGGCTGGGCCTGACCCGCTCGGGCTTTCTCGCGATGGCGGCGCTGAACGAGATCAGGGGCGGGCATTAGAGAGACGGTCAGGCCGCGGTTGCGCATGGGGTCATCAATGGGTCGGCGGGGTTGTCGGAGGAGCGGGTCATTGCTTTGCCGTCAGATCGATCATCGGAAAGCTCCGACCACTAAGGGCCATCACCTGATGCTCTGGCTCGCCGCGCTTTCCGGCAACTCCTCGTCGAAGCAGCGCTGGTAGAACTCGGCGACCGTCTGCCGCTCCAGTTCGTCGCACTTGTTGAGGAAGGTGAGCCGGAAGGCATAGCCGACGTTGCGGAAGATCTCGGCGTTCTGGGCCCAGTTGATGACGGTCCGGGGCGACATGACGGTGGAAAGATCGCCGTTCATGAAGGCGGTGCGCGTGAGGTCCGCGACCGTCACCATCTGGCCGATGGTCTTGCGGCCCTTCTCGGTGTTGTAATGCGGATTCTTGGCCAGCACGATCGCGGTTTCGGCGTCGTGGCTGAGGTAGTTGAGCGTCGCCACCAGGCTCCAGCGGTCCATCTGCGCCTGGTTGATCTGCTGGACGCCGTGGTAGAGCCCGGTCGTGTCGCCAAGGCCCACCGTGTTCGACGTGGCGAAAAGCCGGAACGACGGGTTCGGCGTGATGATCTCGTTCTGGTCGAGAAGCGTCAGCTTGCCGTCATGTTCAAGGACGCGCTGGATCACGAACATCACGTCGGCGCGGCCGGCATCGTATTCGTCGAAGACGATGGCGACGGGGTTCCGAAGCGCCCAGGGCAGGATGCCCTCGTGGAACTCGGTCACCTGCTTGCCGTCGCGGAGCTTGATCGCGTCCTTGCCGATCAGGTCGATGCGGCTGATGTGGCTGTCGAGGTTGACGCGCACGCAGGGCCAGTTGAGATGCGCGGCGACCTGTTCGATATGCGTGGATTTTCCGGTGCCATGATAGCCCTGGATCATCACCCGGCGGTTGTAGGCGAAGCCCGCGAGGATCGCGAGCGTGGTGTCGGGGTCGAACTTGTAGGTCGGGTCGATCGCCGGCACCCGGTCGGTCGCCTCCGCGAAGCCCTTCACCTTCATCTCGGTGTCGATGCCGAAGACCTCGCGCACGGAGATCTCTTCGGTCGGTTTCGCGTTCAGATCGAGCATTGGGTCCGCCATCGCCTAGCCGCGTCCGGAACCCTACCGGACGTCACAGGCGTCTAGATGAAGGAGATTGGCGAAGGGTGCAAGGGGAGCGGGCGATTTCCCCGGCCTCGCGGAGGCGCTTGGCACGGTTCCGCAGGGGGCGGGTCGACGGGGCCCGCCCGCGTCCGACGCGGCGCGGACGGCGGCGTGCCGTCCGCCGGGCGGCGGATGTTGGGCCGGGCCGGTTCCGGCGGCGCGTCTGCCCGGCCCGGTGCGTCACCGGGCGGGTCTTGCCTTCCTTCCTTCGGGGATGCTATTTTCTGGCGTGAAAACAATTTGTTGGGGCTTGTGATGATTGTTCTGCCGCCGACCTGAAATCCCTGCAACTAAAGTTTGTTTGGTGACTCTGCAACCAAAGTTGAGTACCCCTTCGATCGTGGGGCGAGGCTGCGACTCCGGGTGCGCGCGGCCGGCTTCGGCGGTTTGCCCATCGGCCCTGCGCAACGACTGGAAAAAGGGGAGCCTCAATGCACCGTATTGTCAGCGCCCTGGGCCTGCTGTCGGCCCTGGCCGTGCCGGCGCTGGCCGCCGACCTGTCGCCGGTGGAGACACTGGGCAAGTCGATCTTCTTCGACACCAACCTGTCGGCGAACGGCAACCAGGCCTGCGCCTCCTGCCACGATCCGGATGCCGGCTTCACCAGCCCCTTCGCCGAGTTCAACGCGGCGGGCGGCGTCGTCGAGGGCTCGGTCGAGGGGCGGTTCGGCAACCGCAAGCCGCCGTCGGCGGCCTATGCCGCCTTCTCGCCGGTGCTGCACCATATCCTCGACGAGGGTGACGTGACGATTGTCGGCGGTGCCTTCCTCGACGGCCGTGCGACCGGCTCGAAGCTTGGCACGCCAACGGCCGACCAGGCGCAGGGGCCGTTCCTCAACCCGATGGAAATGGGCCTTCCCCATGCCGCCTGCGTGGTGGCGAAGGTGCTCGATCCGGCCGATCCGGCGCAATACGCCGTCAGGCTCGCCGATGTCTGGGGCAAGGATGTCGCCGTCGACATTCCCGCCGCGATCACCGAGCAGTGCGGCAACCCGGACGCGAAGATCACCGTCGAGGATCCCGACCTCGACGCCAGGATCAACGACGCCTTCGACAAGATCGCGCTCTCGCTCGCGGCGTTCGAGACATCGGCGGAAGTGAACCCCTTCTCGTCGCGCTTCGACGCCTGGGTTGCCGGCACCGGCACGCTCAGCGAGCAGGAACTGCGGGGCCTTGAGGTGTTCAAGGCGGAAGACAAGGGAAACTGCGCCGCCTGCCACGTTCTCGCGCCCACCGGGCGGTCGCCGCATGCGATCTTCACCGACTGGACCTTCGACAATCTCGGCGTGCCGCGCAACCGCGACAATCCGCAAGGCGCGGACTATGTCGATCCCGGCCTTGGCGGCTATCTCAGGGCCGATCCGGTCTACGCCGCCCTTGCCGACGGCGTGATGGGGGCGCAGCAGGTGCCGACCTTGCGCAACCTCGACAAGCGGGTCTCCCCGGACGAGCCAAAGGCCTACATGCACAACGGTTACTTCAAGACGGTCGAGGGGGTCGTGCGCTTCTACAACACCCGCGACGTACTGCCGCGCTGTGCCGATCCGCTGGCCTCGGAGGCCGAGGCGCTGGCGCAGAAATGCTGGCCCGCGCCCGAGATCGAGGCCACGATGAACAAGGACGAGCTTGGTGACCTCAAGCTGACCGCGGCGGAGGAGGCCGACCTCGTGGCCTTCCTCAGGACGCTCGACGACGAATAGCGGCGCGGCCCGGGGGCGATCCCCGGCCTTCCTTCCGGACCGGATGGCCGGGGCGCAGAGCGGCACCGGCCGCAAGCCCGGTCAGTCGGAGAAGTTGCGGCTGTCCTTGATCTGATCCCAGGCCCAGACGACCTCCTGCAGGCGGTCCTCGTCGGACCGGTCGCCGCCGTTCATGTCAGGGTGAAGATCCTTCACCAGACTCTTGTATTGCCGGCGGATTTCGACCTTGGTCCAGTGATCCTTCGCCTCCAGGATGTCGAGCGCGCGGCGTTCGGTCGGTGGCAGCTTGCGCCCGGCGGTGCGGCCGGGGTTCTGGGTCGCATTGCCGCCGAGCAGTTCCATCGGGTCCTCGATCCCGAGCCGGGCCCATGCGCGGTCTTCCTGGCCCTTCCGGCCGAAGGGCTTGGTCTCGCGCCCCCAGACCCGGTCCTTGTCGAGGAAGCGCTGGAAATCCTCGTCGGTCTGGCCGTGGAAGAAGTTCCACTTCAGGTTGTATTCGCGCACATGGTCACGGCAGAACCAGAAATATTCGTCGAGATGGTCGGGCGACTTCGGGGCGCGATACTGGCCGGCCTGGTCGCAGCCGGCGTGGTCGCAGCCGCGGGTGGAGGTTTCGAACGCCCCCGACATGCCGCGCTTGCCCTTCGCCCTTTTCCTCTTGTCCGAGGCGGCGGAAATGTCGAAACCAAAGGGGTCGGATCTACTCATGCTGTCGCCCGGGCGTGGTTGTTCTTCGAGTGGTTCTTCGAGTCGGGGGCCAGAGTTTAGGGCTTTTTCGGGCGCTTTGAAGGGGCGGAGGTGAAAAAATGAGGACGGCCGAGGAAATCCGCGCACGGCTCGAGGCGGCCTTTGCGCCCGACCGGCTGGAGGTGGTGAACGAAAGCCACCTGCACAAGGGGCACGCGGGCGACGACGGGTCGGGCGAAAGCCATTTCCGGGTGACGATCCGCGCGCCCGCCTTCGCGGGGATGGGGCGTGTCGAACGGCACCGTGCCGTTCATGCCGCGCTCGGGCCCGAACTGGTGGCGCGGGTCCACGCGCTGGCGCTGGACGTCGCGGGCTGACCGATCGGCCGGATCGGCGGGTCGGGCCGCGCGGGCTTCAGGCGTGCGGCTCGGCAGCCCCGACCCTGGGCGCGTCGCTGTCGCCGGAGACCGTGATCGCCGGTGCCTTCCCCGCGGGGGCAGCGGTTGACAGGAGCTTTCGCGGCAGCTCGGCGGGGGCGGGCGCCGCGAGCGGCCGGCGGAACACCAGCACCGAATGATAGACGGTCGTGCGCTTGGTAAAGCCCGTGCGCTCCTCCGACGGCAGCGTGTCGGCGCGGAGATATTCCCAGCCGTCGCGGGCGAGGTCGTTCACCAGAAGGCCGAGCGCGTTGGCAAACCGGTCTGCCGGCGTCTTCAGCCCGCGGGCCTTTTCGCCGTGGCTTGGCGCGGGAACCACCTTGTATTCGTGCGTCTGCATCGAAGCCTCGTCTGGCAGGGCTGGACCCGCGCCCCATAGCGGATGCGCCCCCGCCGGGCAAGGGCGCGCCATCGGGAAGGCCCGCAGTGTGGGCTTCGCGCAAGCCTGCGCGGCGAGTCAGAGCCCGAGCTTGCGCGCCACGAGGTCGCTGACCGCGGCGGGGTTGGCCTTGCCGCCGGTGGCCTTCAGCACCTGGCCGGTGAACCAGCCGGCGAGTTTCGCGTTTACCTTGGCCTTTTCCACCTGTTCGGGGTTGGCGGCGATCAGGTCGTCCAGCGCCGCCTCGATGGCGCCGGTATCGGTGACCTGCTTCATCCCGTGGCTCGCCGCGACATCGGCCGGGGTGGCGCCCTGCTCGGTCGTCCAGAGAAGCTCGAACAGGTCCTTGGCCATCTTGCCGGAAATCTCGCCCGAGGCGATGAGGTCGAGCACGCCGCCGAGCTGGCCGGCCGAGACCGGGCTTTCGGAAATGCCGAGCCCTTCCTTGTTGAGCCGCCCGAACAGTTCGTTGATCACCCAGTTCGCCGCCTGCTTGCCTTCGCGGCCCCGCGCCACCTCCTCGAAGAAGGCGGCGTTCTCGACCTCGGCGGTCAGCACGCCGGCGTCGTAGTCGGTCATGCCGTAGCCGGTGACGAAGCGCGCCTTCTTGGCATCGGGAAGCTCGGGCATGGCGGCGGCGATCCCGTCCACCCATTCCTGCGCGATCTCCAGCGGCAGCAGGTCGGGGCAGGGGAAATAGCGGTAGTCGTGCGCCTCTTCCTTCGACCGCATCGACCGGGTTTCGCCCTTGTCGGGGTCGTAGAGGCGGGTTTCCTGCTGGACCTTGCCGCCGTCCTCGACGATGGCGATCTGGCGGCGCGCCTCATATTCGATGGCAGCCTGGATGAAGCGCAGCGAGTTCATGTTCTTGATCTCGCAGCGGGTGCCCAGCACGGAATGATCGCCGGTCGCCTGGTATTTCTCGTACTCGCCCGGCCGGCAGACGCTGACGTTGACGTCGGCGCGCAGGTTGCCGTTCTGCATGTTGCCGTCGCAGGTGCCGAGATAGCGCATGATCTGGCGGAGCTTCGCCACATAGGCCGCCGCTTCCTCGGGGCCGCGGATGTCGGGGCGCGAGACGATCTCCATCAGCGCGACGCCGGTGCGGTTGAGGTCGACGAAGGACATGGTGGGGTCGAGGTCGTGGATCGACTTGCCGGCGTCCTGTTCCAGATGGATGCGTTCGATCCGGACGCGCCGCGCGACCCCCGGCCCCATGTCGACGATGACTTCGCCCTCGCCGACGATCGGGTGATAGAGCTGCGAAATCTGGTAGCCCTGCGGCAGGTCGGGGTAGAAATAGTTCTTGCGGTCGAAGGCGGACCGCAGGTTGATCGCCGCCTTGAGCCCGAGCCCCGTCCTGACCGCCTGCTCGACGCAGAATTCGTTGATCACCGGCAGCATCCCCGGCATCGCGGCGTCCACGAAGGAGACATTGGAATTGGGTTCCGCCCCGAATTCGGTCGAGGCGCCGGAAAAGAGCTTGGCCTTCGAGGCCACCTGCGCGTGCACCTCGAGCCCGATCACAAGCTCCCAGTCCGAGGTCGCGCCGGCGATCACCTTGGGTTTCGGGGTTTCAAAGGCGAGGTCGAGCATGGGGCGTCCTTCCGTGTCCGGCCCGCTTTCTAAGGGAGGGACGGGGACGAGACAAGCCGGCGGGCGGCCCTGGTGCGGGCAAATTCACGCGCAATCGCGGCTGCCGGCGCGGCGGGCTTCCGCCGATGCCGCCATCCCGAGGTTGCCTGAGCCGGAGATTTGCCCGAGGGTCGCGCGACCGGCATGGGGCGCCGGTGTCACTCAAGGCCATGCCGATGCCGTCCACGCGCTTCCGTTTCGCCGCGCTGTTGTTCTTGTTGCTGCCCTCTGCCTGTGTCGAGGCAACGCAGCCCGAGGTGGGTCAGGCCGCCTTCCTTCCGGTGATGCGCTGGGACCACCGGCCCGAGGCCGACCAGTGGACGGCGGCGACGCTCGCCGCGCTCAGGGCGGAAGGCGCGGTGCTCGCCTCGACCGTGCCCGCCGACGTGGAGGAGTTCTGCCCGAAATACGAAGCGGCCTCGATGCCCGAGCGGCGGGCGTTCTGGGCGGGGCTTCTGTCGGCGCTGGCCAAGCATGAAAGCACCTGGAACCCGAGGGCGAAGGGCGGCGGCGGCCAGTGGATCGGGCTGATGCAGATCGCCCCGGGAACGGCACGCACCTATGGCTGCGACCTGCCCCAGGGCAAGGGCCTGACCGATGGCAGCGCGAACCTTGCCTGCGCGGTGAAGATCGCGGCGGTGCAGGTGGGCCGCGACGGCGCGATCGTGACCGACGGCACCGGCGGCTGGCGCGGAATCGCCCGCGACTGGGCCCCGATGCGGGTCGGCGCCAAGCGCCAGGACATCGCCCAGTGGACGCGCGGGCAGATCTATTGCAGGGGCTGAGGCCCGGGCCGTTCAGGCGGTGATGCGGATGCCGCGCCGGCCGAATTCCCGCATCAGGACGCCCTGATCCAGCCGTTCGACATCGGAAAGCGCCGCGGTGCGGCCATCGGCCAGGCGCAGGACGCAGATCGTCCGGCCATCAGTGCCATGCCCGATCGCGACGCTTTCGACATCGTCGAGACGCGCGCTCTGGCGGCCCTTCTCGGTGAACCAGTCGATGCGATCGGCGGCGAGGCGGAAGCCCCGGCCCGGATTGCGCACCAGCCGCGCCAGCACCAGACCGAGCCAGATCACCGCCAGCACCGGCACGAGCCGGCTCAGTTCCAGCGTCAGACTTAGATAGACGGCCGTCATCGCGAGCCCAAGCGCGACATACGTGCCAGGCCTGCGGGCCTGGCGCAGACGGCCGAACGCTTCCACACTCATGGAACGCACGCCCCCGAATACACCCGGGATCAAGGTTAAGCCTTTCTCGTCGGCTTGGGAAATCCGCCGCGCGCCGGGGCGGGCTTTGGCGACGCGGGCGAAACGATGCGCGGGCGCGGGCCGGATTGGCGGCGCCGCTGCGCGCTGTTGCCGGCGGCGGCTCGATTCGAACGGTCAGCGGCCGCCGGACACGTCGATCGTCGTGCCGGTGATGTAGGAGGCGTCCTCGGAGACGAGCCAGAGAACCGTGCGGGCGATCTCGTGCACCGTGCCGGGGCGCCCCATCGGGATGCGGTCGGCCAGCCGGTTCGCCCGGTCGGGCTCGCCGCCCTTGCCGTGGATCGCGGTGTCGACGATGCCGGGGCGGACCGAGACGACCCGCACGCCCTCGGCCGCGACCTCGTCGGCAAGGCCCCTGGTCAGCGCGTCGAGCCCGGCCTTGGAGGCGGCATAGTCGACATACTGGCCGGCCGAGCCGAGCCGGGCCGCGACCGAGGAGATGTTGACGATGACACCGCCCTCGCCGCCGTGGCGGCTGGACATCCGCCGCGCGGCATGGCCGGCCAGCAGGAAGGGCGCGGTCAGGTTCACCGCGAACATCCGGGTCAACCGCTCGGCCGTCATCTCCTCGACCCGGGCGGTGCGGTCGACAATGCCGGCGTTGTTGACCAGCGCGTCCATCCGGGCGAAGGCGGCGTCGTAGTCGGCCGCGAGCCGCATCGCGCCCTCGGGCGAGGAGAGGTCGGCCTGGAGCACCACCGCGCGTCCGCCGGCCTCGGCCACGCCCCGCGCCGTCAGGTCCGCCCCCGCGCGGTTGCGGTTGTAGTGCACCGCCACGTCCCAGCCGGCCCTGGCAAGCTGGCGCGCGACCTCCTGGCCGATGCCGTCCGACGCGCCGGTGACAAGTGCTGCCCTACGCATCGGCAGCACCCCGGATGCGGCCCGCCATCTCGGTCAGGTCGCGGCTGAGCCCGGGGGTGGCGAGGATGCGGTCAAGCTCCGCCCGGATCAGGGCTTTGCGGTCGGCGTCATAGCGCGCCCAGCTCTGGAATGCCGTCGACATCCGCGCCGCCGTCTGCGGATTGACCGGATCGAGCCTGAGCAGCCAGTCGGCATAGAAGCGGTAGCCCGCCCCCGTGGCCGCGTGGAAGCCCGCATGGTTGGCCGAGAGGCCGCCCAGAAGCGCACGGAAGCGGTTGGGGTTCTTCCAGTCGAAATCGGGATGCGCCGCGAGCCGTTCGGCCACCCCGGCCGCGCGATCCGGCGGACAGAGCGCGGGCTGGAGCGTGAACCACTTGTCGATCACCAGCCGGTTTCCGTTCCAGCGGTCGTGGAAGGCGGCCAGCGCCGCCTCGGCCTGCCCCACGGCGATGAGGTTTGCCAGCGCGCCGGCGCTTTCGGTCATGTTGCCGGCGGTGTCGAAAAGGGCGGCCGCACGGTGACCTCCGTCGATCCGGGTCAGGAGCGCGAGGCAGGCGAGCCGCAGTGCCCGGCGGCCGGCCGAGGCGGCGTCGGGCGAGAAGGGGCCGGGCGTCGCCATTGCCGCGAAGGCGGCCGAAAGCGCCGGCTCCAGCCGCCGGGCGATCGCGGCTTCCAGCCTCAGCCGCTCGGCATGGATGCGGTCGGGGTCGGGTACCCGGCCCGCGTCGTGCAGCGCCTGGGCGAGGTCGTCCTCGGACGGCAGATGAAGGCAGAGCGCGCGGAAGGCCGGGTCGAGCCCTTCGTCGGCCAGCACCGCGCCAAGCCCGTCGATCAGCGCGGGCGAGGGGTCCGCCGCCTCGCCGATCATCCGGGCGAGCGCGTCACGGGCCAGCGCGCGGCCGGCTTCCCAGCGGTTGAACGGATCGGTGTCGTGGGCCAGAAGGAAGGCACGTTCCTTCGCCGCGACCTCGCGGTCGAGCACGACGGGGGCGGAAAACCCGCGCAGGATCGACGGAACGGGGCGCGACGCCAGCCCCTCGAAGCGGAAGCTCTGCGTCACCTCCGTCATCTCCAGCATCTCGGTCGGCACCACCTCGTCGCCGTTGGGGTTGAGCAGCCCGACGGCGATCGGGATCACCCGCGGGGGCTTCCGGTCCTGCCCCGGCGTGGGCGGCGTCTTCTGGTGGAAGGTCAGCGTGTAGGTGCCGCCCTCCTTTCCCGGCGACCAGGCCTCCGACACCGTCAGCCGTGGCGTGCCGGCATCGGTATACCAGCGCTTGAACTGGGTCAGGTCGCGCCCGGTCGCATCTTCGAAGACCTTCAACCAGTCCTCGATCGTCGCCGCCTCGCCGTCGTGGCGGGCGAAATAGAGGTCGAGCGCCTTGCGGTAGCCGTCATCGCCGACAAGCCGTTTCAGCATCCCGATCACCTCCGCGCCCTTCTCGTAGACGGTGGCGGTGTAGAAGTTGTTGATCTCGATGTAGCTGTCGGGCCGCACCGGGTGGGCGAGGGGGCCCATGTCCTCCCTGAACTGGCGGGCGCGCAAGGTCAGCACGTCCTCGATCCGCTTGACCGGCTCCGATCGCATGTCCTTGGTGAATTCCTGGTCGCGGAAGACCGTCAGCCCTTCCTTCAGGCAAAGCTGGAACCAGTCGCGGCAGGTGATCCGGTTGCCGGTCCAGTTGTGGAAGTATTCATGCGCGATGACGCTTTCGATGCGCTCGAAATCGGCGTCGGTCGCGGTCTCGGGGCTGGCAAGAACGAGCTTGGAGTTGAAAATGTTCAAGCCCTTGTTCTCCATCGCGCCCATGTTGAAGTCATCGACGGCAACAATGTTGAAAACGTCCAAGTCATATTCGCGACCGTAGGTGTCTTCATCCCACTTCATCGACCGCTTGAGGCTGTCCATCGCGTAGGGACAGCGGTCTTCGTCGCCCTTGCGGACCCAGATGGCGAGGGCGACCGGCCGGCCCGACGTCGTCGTGAAGCTGCCGCGCACGGCAACGAGGTCGCCTGCCACCAGCGCGAAGAGATAGGCGGGCTTCGGCCAGGGATCGGTCCATTCCGCCCAGCCCGGCCCCGCGCCGTTCGGGTTGCCGTTCGACAGCAGCACCGGCAGGTCGCTCTCGATCCTGACCCGGAACGGCGCCATCACGTCGGGGCGGTCCGGGTAGAAGGTGATCTTGCGGAAACCCTCGGCCTCGCACTGGGTGCAGTAGATCCCCCCCGACATGTAGAGCCCTTCGAGCGCGGTGTTCCCCGCCGGGTCGATCTCCACCTCCGCCTCCCAGGTGAAGGAACCTCCGGGCAGGTCGCGGGCCGCGACCGTCAGGCCGGCTTCGTCCTGCACCGGGCGGACCGGGCGGCCATCCACCCGCGCGGAAAGGAGCGCGAGTTTCTCGCCGTCGAGCCTGAGGTCGTGTCCGCCCGGGCCGGCGGGCTGCCGGGCGGGGTTGGGCGCGAAGCCGATCCGCGCGAGTACGCGCGTCGCCGAGGGCGACAGGCGGAAGGTCAGCTCCACCCCCGTCACGGTGAACGGATAGGGCGCGTAATCGGCAAGCCGGGTTGCCTGCGGGGCGGCATCTTTCAGCGGGGACCTCGGGGGCTGGTTCGCCGGCGGAGGTTAGGTCCTCCGCCGCCGCACCGCAACCTGCCCCGCAAGCGGTCCCGTTCAGGGGGCGCCTACGTAGGCCGCGAGCTTGCCGAGGGTCTGGAGACCCAGTTCCACCGCCCCGAAGCCCTTCGCGGTCTCGTATTCCCCGGCCGTCACGAAGGTCATCGACAGCGTGACCCTGGTCTTGCCCCCGAGATCCTCGAACCTTGCCGTGGCATCGGCGTGCTTCGGCCCGTCCTCGCCCCACAGGAGCGTGTAGGCGATGCCGCCCACCGGGTCGAAGCGGCTGTAGCGGTGGTGGTTGGGCCAGACCGTGCCATCGGGGCCGATCATGTCGAACACCCATTCGCCGCCCGCCCTGAGTTCGATCCGCCTCGTGCGGCAGGAAAACCCGTCTGGCCCCCACCATTTCGGCAGCGCCGCGGGGTCGCTCCAGGCCGCCCAGACGGCGGCGACGGGTGCGGCGATGAGGCGTTCCAGCACCATCGTGCGGTCGTCGGCGCCGGCCGTCATCGCATCAGCCCCCGGGCGTAGTCCTCAAGCTGGGTCACCACCGTGCCCCAGCCGTCATAGAACCCCATCGCCTTGTGCTGCTCGGCCGCCTCGGCCGAACGGTGGCGGGCGATCGCGGTGTAGTTGGTGCGGCCGTCGGCCGCCTCCTCGAACAGCACGATCGCGGTCATGAACGGGTCGGGCGCGGGCTTCCAGCCTTCGGTATAGGCGTCGGTGAAGACGAGCTTCTCGTTCTCGATCACCTCCAGATAGACGCCGTTGTTCTGCATCTCGCTGCCGTCGACGTCGAAGGTCGTCTCGAAGACGCCGCCGACGCGCGGGTCGAGCCGGCACTGGGTCACCCGGTGGGGACGGGGGACGAAGAAGTGCGGCAGATGCTCCTCCCGCGTCCAGCACTGGAAAAGGAGGGACCGCGGGGCGTTCACCACCCGCTTGAGAACGAGGTCGAGATCGGGGTCAAGGTTCAGGGTCATCGCGCGTTTCCTGCATGAGGGTCTGGACATAGGCATCGAGCCGGTCAAGGCGCCCCTCCCAGAGGGCGCGCTGGTCGTCGAGCCAGCTTCGCACCGGGGTGAAGGCCCCCGGGACGAGGGTGACGGTGCGGATGCGCCCCGTCTTCGCGGTGGTGACGAGCCCCGCCGCCTCGAGCCGGTGGACGTGGCCGAGGAACGAGGGCAGCGCCATGTCGAAGGGTGCTGCAAGCTCCGTCACCGTGGCAGGCCCCCGCGCCAGCCGTTCGAGGATCGCCCGCCGGGTCGGATCGCCGAGCGCCTGGAAGAGGGTGTCGAGCTGGCCGGGGGAAAGGTTCATCGCAGACCAGACAGTTATGTGATGGCCTAACTATTCCTCGCCGGCGAGTCGCGCAAGGAAAAGTTAGGTGTTTGGCTTACTGATTCTCGCGAACAGTGCTTTCGGATTTCCAATCAAATCGGGCGACCGCAGGCGTTGCCGCGGGGGCAGGCTTTCGATACGCGTTTCACCAAGACGGCCCGACACGGGCGAGGAGGACGGGCGATGCGGGTCGAACGGCACGGGCTCAGGGTGGCACAGGAACTCGCGGCCTTCATCGAGGACCGGGCGCTGCCCGGGACCGGCGTCGAGGCCGACGGGTTCTGGCGCGGCTTTGCCGCGGTCATCGCCGACCTGACGCCGAGGAACCGTGCGCTTCTCGCCCGGCGCGAGGAGTTGCAGGCGGGGATCGACGCCTGGCACCGCGCCCATCGCGGCCAGCCGCACGACCACGAAGCCTACAAGGCCTTCCTGTCCGAAATCGGCTACCTTCTTCCCGACGGCCCGGATTTCGAGATCGGCACCGAGGGCACCGACCCCGAGATCGCCGCCGTCCCCGGACCGCAGCTCGTCGTGCCGGTCACCAACGCGCGCTACGCGCTCAACGCCGCAAATGCCCGCTGGGGCAGCCTCTACGATTGCCTTTATGGCACCGACGCGATGGGCTCGGCGCCGCCGTCGGGGGGGTATGAGAAGGGTCGCGGCGCGCGGGTGGTGGCGCGGGCGCGGGTGTTCCTGGACGAGGCCTTCCCGATCCAGGGCGCGAGCCACGCCGATGTGCGCCGCTACCATGTCAGGGACGGGGTGCTGCTGGTCGACGACATGCCGCTGGTCAGCCCCGAGAAGTTCGCAGGCTGGCGTGGCAACCCGAAGGCGCCTGACGCGGTCCTCCTGCGCAATCACGGGCTTCATGTCGAGCTGGTCTTCGACCGGGCGCATTTCATCGGCGCCCGCGACCAGGCGGGACTGGCCGACGTGCAACTGGAAAGCGCGGTCTCGGCGATCATGGACTGCGAGGATTCGGTGGCCTGTGTCGACGCCGAGGACAAGGTCGCGGCCTATGGCAACTGGCTTGGCCTGATGAAGGGCGACCTTCAGGACAGGTTCGAGAAGGCCGGCCGGCCGGTGACCCGGCGGCTCAATCCCGACCGGACCTACACCGCCCCCGACGGGTCGGAGATCGCCGTCAAGGGCCGGGCGCTGATGCTGGTGCGCAATGTCGGCCACCTGATGACCAGCCCGGCGATCCTCGATGCCGCCGGGGCGGAGGTCTTCGAGGGGCTGATGGACGCGATGGTGACCACGGTGATCGCGATCCACGATCTGAAGAAGACCGGGGGCGGGCGAAATTCGGTCAAAGGCTCGATCTATGTGGTCAAGCCCAAGATGCACGGGCCCGAGGAAGCGGCCTTCACCGACGAGATCTTCACCCGGGTCGAGGCGGCGCTGGGCCTGCCGCGCAACACCGTCAAGATCGGCATCATGGACGAGGAGCGGCGCACCTCGGTCAACCTCAAGGAATGCATCCGCGCCGCGAAGGACCGGGTCTGCTTCATCAACACCGGCTTTCTCGACCGCACCGGCGACGAGATCCACACCTCGATGGAGGCCGGCCCCTTCAGCCGCAAGGACTTCATCAAGCGCAAGGCCTGGATCGGCGCCTACGAGAACCAGAACGTCGACATCGGGCTGGAATGCGGCTTCTCGGGTCGGGCGCAGATCGGCAAGGGCATGTGGGCCGCGCCCGACATGATGGCGGCGATGCTCGACGAGAAGATCGCCCATCCCCGGGCGGGCGCGAACTGCGCCTGGGTGCCTTCGCCCACGGCGGCGACGCTGCATGCGCTTCACTACCACAGGGTCGATGTCTTCGCGGTGCAGGCCAAGCTCAAGGCGGGCGGGCGGCGGGCCCATGTCGACACGGTGCTGGAGATTCCGCTGGCCACCTACCGCAAGTGGACGCCGGAGCAGGTCCGCCGCGAGGTCGAGAACAACGCGCAAGGCATCCTCGGCTATGTCGTGCGCTGGGTCGATCAGGGCGTGGGCTGTTCCAAGGTGCCCGACATCAACGACGTGGGCCTGATGGAGGACCGCGCAACCTGCCGCATCTCTGCCCAGCACATCGCCAACTGGCTGCATCACGGGGTGGTGTCGCGCGACGAGGTGATGGAGGTGCTGCGCCGGATGGCGCTGGTGGTGGACCGGCAGAACGCGGGCGACCCCGTCTACCGACCGATGGCGCCGGGCTATCAGGGCACCGCGTTCCAGGCTGCGGGCGACCTGGTCTTCCTCGGCCGCGAACAGCCCTCGGGCTATACCGAGCCGATCCTGCACCGGCGCCGGGCCGAGGTGAAGGCGGCGGGCTGAGCGTCCGATTTTCGCGCCCACCGCCACGATGGGCGGGCGCTGCGGCGATCGTTGCCCGGCCCGGGCACCATGCGCGGGTGCAGAGGAGGCTGTGCGGGGGCGGGGGCTTTTCCTGACCGGCCCGCGGGCCTATCCTCGGGGCGGGGAAAGGACGGAAACGCGCATGTCTCGGCCCATCGTCGGCATCATCGGCAACATGAGCCTCCTGAGCGACAGCTATCCGGTTCATGCCGGCGGCACGATGAACTCGGCTGCGGTGGCGCAGGTGGCGGGCTGCATGCCGCTTCTGATCCCGACCGATCCGCGCTTCGTCGGCGTGGAGGAGCTTCTTGACGCCTGCCACGGGTTCCTGCTGACCGGGGGGCGCCCGAACGTCCATCCTTCGGAATATGGCGAGGAGGCAACCGAGGCCCACGGCGCCTTCGACCGCTGCCGCGATGCGGTGACGCTGCCGCTGGTGCGCGCCTGCGTCGACCGCGGCCAGCCGTTCCTCGGCATCTGCCGGGGATTTCAGGAGGTCAACGTGGCGATGGGCGGAACGCTCCACCCCGAGATTCGCGACCTGCCGGGGCGAATGAACCACCGGATGCCGCCCGAGGGCACGATCGAGGAGAAATTCGCGCTTCGCCACCGGGTGCGCTTTTCCGAGGGCGGCGTCTTCGCGCGGCTCTTCGGCGCGACCGAGGTGATGACCAACACGCTCCACGGCCAGGGGATCAAGGACGCCGGCTGCCGCATCGTCATCGACGGCCGGGCCGACGACGGCACACCCGAGGCGCTGTTCGTCGAGAGTGCGCCCGGCTTCACCCTGTCGGTGCAGTGGCATCCCGAGTGGAATGCCGCCTCCGACCCGGTGTCGCGGCCGCTGTTCGAGGCGTTCGGCGCGGCGGTGCGGGCCTGGGCCGAGGGACGGTCGCCGCGCGCCCTTCGCTCCGCCTGACGGGACGTCGCTCAGAGCGTGGTCCTGACGCGCCAAAGCTCGGGGAAGAGTTCGACCTCCAGCATCCGGCGCAGGTAGCTGACGCCGCCGGTGCCGCGCTTCAACCCGATGATGCGTTCGACGGTCGTCACGTGGTTGAAGCGCCAGCGGCGGAAATAGTCCTCGAAATCCACCAGCTTCTCGGCCAGTTCGTAAAGCGCCCAATGCGCCTCGGGATCGGCGTAGACCTGCGCCCAGACCTGCGTCACGCCGTCGTCGCCTGCCCATTGCGCGCGCAGATCGCGGTTGAGCACCTCGGCCGGGACGGGAAGGCCGGCGCGCGCCGCAGCGCGCAGCGCCTCGTCGTAGAGCGATGGCCGGGCAAGTTCGGCCTCGAGCAGCGCGGTGATGTCGGGCCGGTGCGCATGCGGGCCCATCATCGCCAGGTTGCGGTTGCCGGCGGCGAACTCGATCAGCCGGTATTGCCAGGACTGGAACCCCGAGCTTTGCCCAAGCGCGCCGCGGAAGCGGGTGTAGTCTGAAGGCGTCATCGTGCGCAGCGCATCCCAGGCGGAATTGAGCTGCTCCATGATCCGCGCCACGCGGGCGAGCATCTTGAAGGCCGGCCGAAGACGGTCGGCGGCGATCGCCGCGCGCGCCGCCGACAGTTCGTGCAGCATCAGCTTCATCCACAGTTCGCTCGTCTGGTGCTGGATGATGAAGAGCAATTCGTCATGCGCCGCGCTGAGCGGGTGCTGCGCCGCCAGCACGCGGTCGAGCGCGAGGTAGTCGCCATAGGACATGGTATCGCCGAAGGCCATCCGGGCGCCTTCGGCGGCGGGGTCATAGCTGGTCATCTGTGCCTCCGGTGCAGGCTGGAAGGATCGAGGGGCGCAGGTCCGACGGGTTTGAACCGGCCGGCCGCATCAGCTCTGGCGCAAGTCAAGCGACATCAGGAATGTCTCGTAAACCTGCCCGTCGGCTTCCAGATTGTCCGCGGCATCCAGATGCCATCCGTGCCGTTCGAAGAACGACCTCGCCAGATGGCTGGCGCGGACCGTCAGCAGGCCGAGCCCTTCGGCGCGGGCGCGGGAGATGAGCGCGGCATAGAGCGCGTCGGCCACGCCCTTGCCCATGACCTCGGGCAGGACGAAGGCCATGTCGAGATAGCCGGAAGGCGCCAGCGACATGAAGCCGATGATGCCGCGGCCGTCCTCGGCGACCCAGCACCACTGCGAGAGAAGCTTGTCCGGCTCGTCGCGGTCCGGTTCGGGAGAGGGTGCCCAGGCCCGGCGCTGCGCATCGTCGTAGCGCGCCGCGGCGCCTTGATGGACGGCGCGGTAGAAGACGCCGGCCACCGCGGGTCGATCCGCGGCGCGGTAGGGGCGAACCCCGGTCATGTCACCGCCGCGCGGGCCCTGAAGGCCGGCCGGTCCCAGGCGCGCGTCGCCATGATCTCGGCGATGATCGCCACCGCGCCCTCCACATCCGCCATCGCGGTGTAGAGCGGCGTGAAGCCGAAGCGCAGGATGTCGGGGGCGCGGAAGTCGCCGATCACGCCCCGCGCGATCAGCGCCTGCATGATCGCGTAGCCTTCCGGGTGGCGGAAGCTGACCTGGCTGCCGCGCCTCTCGGGGTCGCGCGGGCTGGCGAGCGCTAGGTCGGGGCAGGCGGCCTCGACGCCCTTGATGAAGGCTTCGGTCAGTTCGATGGAACGGGCGCGGACATCGGCCATCTCCACCCGGTCCCAGATGTCCATCGAGGCCTCGAGCGCGGCCATCTGGAGGATCGGGGGCGTGCCGACGCGCATCCGCTCGATGCCCGCGCCGGGGCGATAGTCGAGATCGAAGGCGAAGGGCGCCTCGTGCCCGAGCCAGCCGGAGAGCGCCGGGCGCACCTGCGTGGCGAGATGGGGCGCGACGTAGATGAAGGCCGGGCCGCCGGGGCCGGAGTTGAGGTATTTGTAGGTGCAGCCCACGGCGAAATCCGCCCCGTCGCGCGCCAGGTGCACCGGAATGGCACCGGCCGAATGGGCGAGATCCCAGACGACGAGCGCGCCTGCGGCATGGGCCCTGGCGATGAGCGCGGCCATGTCGTGCTTGCGGCCCGTGCGGTAATCGACCTCGGTCAGCATCAGCACGGCGACATCGGGCGTGATCGCGGCCTCCACCGCCTCGGGCGCGACGGTCCTGAGTTCGCAGCCCTGGCCGAGCGTGCGGACGAGCCCGTCGGCGATGTAGAGGTCGGAGGGGAAGTTGCCGGTGTCCGACAGGATCACCCGCCGGCCGGGCCTGAGCTCGAGCGCGGAGGCGAGCGCCTGGTAGACCTTGATCGAAAGCGTGTCGCCAAGGACGACGGTGCCGGGCTGGGCGCCGATCAGCCGGCCGATCCGGTCGCCGAGGCGGCGCGGCAGGTCGATCCAGCCGGCGCGGTTCCAGGCGGTGATCAGCATCCCGCCCCATTCCTTCGTCACGCAGTCGGCGACGCGCGCCGCCGCGGCCTTCGGCAGCGGCCCGAGCGAGTTGCCGTCGAGGTAGATCACGCCTTCGGGCAGCGCGAAGGCGGCGCGGGTGGCAGAAAAATCGGTCGTCATCCTCACTCCCCGTTCTGGTTCGGGATCATCGCCGGGGGCGGGCCGGTCGCGGCCGCCTGCCCGGTGCGGGTTCGCAGCCATCACAATGCCCGAATTGTCCTGCATCGCGCCAGTGGTAACTCTTGAATTCCCGGCGCGGCCCGCCATAGGGTCGCATGCAACAGGTATGAGGTCCGCGATGGCCAAGGAAATCGACTTTCCGCCGGTCTGGCTGGCGGGCTTCGCCGCGCTGGGCGGCGCGATCGGGCGCCTCTTGCCGGTCGTCACGCCGGTCAACGACGCCCTTGGCGCCGTCCTGATCGTCGTGGCGCTGATCCTGATGGTCGTGGCCGCGGCGCAGATGATCCTCGCCCGCACAAGCGTCATTCCCCGGCGCGATCCCGACGCGCTGGTGCAGGGCGGCATCTTCCGCTTCAGCCGGAATCCGATCTACCTTGCCGATGCGATCCTGCTCGCAGGGCTCCTTTTCGCCTGGGACGCGCTGGTTGCCCTGCCGCTCGTCGCCATCTTCGTCGTCGTCATCCAGCGCCGCTTCATCCTCGACGAGGAGGCGCGGCTGAGCCGCCGCTTCGGCGACGCCTACCTCGACTACATGGCGCGCGTCCGGCGATGGCTGTAGCGCGGTGGGCGCGCGTTCATCCCTGTGGTGTGGCGGCGCGATTCTTCTGTTGTGACGATGCCGCGATGCAGAGTAACAGTCTGCGCCAAGGGGTCTGACGTGACGGAACGGGCACGCCACCCTGCGGGGGCAGGCCGGAAAGGGAGAGACAGTGAAGATCGGGGCACCGAAGGAGACCTTCGAGGGCGAGGCGCGCGTCGCCATGACGCCGGATTCGGCCGTCCAGCTCAAGAAGCTGGGCCATGACTGCTTCATCGAGGCGGGGGCCGGCGCGAAAGCGGGCTTCTCCGACGCGGCCTATGCCGCGGCGGGCGTGACGGTGGTCAAGACCGCGGCCGCGCTCTTCAAGGAGGTCGACGTGGTGGCCAAGGTGCGGCCGCCCGTCGAGACCGAGCTGAAGCGCCTCGGCAAGGGCCAGACGCTGATTTCCTTCTTCTATCCGGCGCAGAACAAGGACCTGCTGGAGCTGGCGAAGACCCAGGGGGCGACCGTCGTCGCGATGGACATGGTGCCGCGGATCTCCCGCGCGCAGAAGATGGACGCGCTCAGTTCGATGGCCAACATCGCGGGCTACCGCGCGGTGATCGAGGCCGGGAACAACTTCGGCCGCTTCTTCACCGGCCAGGTGACCGCGGCGGGCAAGGTGCCGCCGGCGAAGGTTCTCATCATCGGCGCGGGCGTCGCGGGGCTTGCCGCGATCGGCACCTCCACCTCGCTCGGTGCCATCACCTACGCCTTCGACGTGCGCCCCGAAGTGGCCGAGCAGATCGAATCGATGGGGGCCGAGTTCGTCTATCTCGACTTCGCCGAAAAGACCCAGGACGGTGCGGCGACGGGCGGCTATGCCGCGCCCTCGAGCCCTGAGTTCCGCGAGGCGCAGCTGAAGAAGTTCCGAGAGCTGGCGCCCGAGATGGACATCGTCATCTCGACCGCGCTGATTCCGGGCCGCGACGCGCCGGTGCTGTGGACGAAGGACATGGTCGAGGCGATGAAGCCCGGCTCGGTCATCGTCGACCTCGCCGCCGAGCGCGGCGGCAACTGCGAACTGACGGTGAAGGACGAGAAGATCGTCACCGGCAACGGCGTGACGATCGTCGGCTACACCGACTTCCCGAGCCGGATGGCCGCGCAGTCCTCCACGCTCTACTCGACCAACATCCGCCACATGATGACGGACCTGACGCCCGGCAAGGACGGCAAGATCGTCCACAACATGGAAGACGACGTCATCCGCGGCGCGACCGTGACCCACGACGGCGCGATCACCTTCCCGCCGCCGCCGCCGAAGATCCAGGCGATCGCGGCGCAGAAGCCGAAGGAGAAGCCGAAGGAACTGACGCCCGCGGAAAAACGCGCCGAGGAGGTGGCGGCCTTCAGGGCGCAGACGCGCAGCCAGGTCACGCTCCTGACGGTGGGGGGCGCGCTGATCCTGCTTGCGGGCCTTTACGCGCCGGCAAGCTTCATGGCCCATTTCATCGTCTTCGTGCTCGCCGTCTTCGTCGGCTTCCAGGTGATCTGGAACGTCTCGCATTCGCTGCACACGCCCTTGATGGCGGTCACCAACGCGATTTCCTCGATCATCATCCTCGGCGCGCTGATGCAGATCGGCTCCGGCTCGTTCCTGGTGATCCTTCTCGCCGCGCTCTCGGTCTTCATGGCCGGGATCAACATCTTCGGCGGCTTCATGGTGACGCGCCGGATGCTCGCCATGTTCCAGAAGTCGTAAGCAGGGGGCCGAGAGAATGGAATTCGGGTTCACCACGGCCGCCTATGTCGTCGCGGCGGTTCTCTTCATCCTGTCGCTCGGGGGCCTCTCGGGGCAGGAAAGCGCCAAGCGCGCGGTCTGGTACGGGATCGCCGGCATGGCGCTCGCCGTCGCGGCGACGCTGGTCGGGCCGGGATCGGGGCTCTGGCTCCTCTCCGTGCTGCTGGTGATCGGCGGCGGCATCATCGGCTGGATCGTCGCGCAGCGCGTCCAGATGACCGAGATGCCGCAGCTCGTCGCCGCGATGCACAGCCTCGTCGGCCTTGCCGCCGTGTTCATCGGCTTCAACGCCCATCTGGAGGCCGCCCGCGTGGCGGCGATGGACGAGACGGCGCGCGCAGGCCTTGCGGGCTTCGCCGCCGTCCTCGCCCACAAGACGCCGGTGGAACTGACGATCCTCAGGGTCGAGGTGTTCCTCGGCGTCTTCATCGGGGCGGTGACCTTCACCGGCTCGATCATCGCCTTCGGCAAGCTCGCCGGAAAGGTCGACGGCAAGGCGAGGAAGCTGCCGGGCGGCCATATGCTCAACGCGACTGCCGCGGTTCTCTCGGTCCTCCTCCTGCTCGTCTACCTGAACGGCGGCGGGTTCTGGGCGCTTTTCCTGATGACGCTTCTGGCGTTCTTCATCGGCTATCACCTGATCATGGGGATCGGCGGCGCCGACATGCCGGTCGTGGTCTCAATGCTGAACAGCTACTCGGGCTGGGCGGCGGCGGCGATCGGTTTTTCGCTGTCGAACGACCTGCTGATCGTGGTCGGCGCGCTGGTCGGTTCCTCGGGTGCGATCCTTTCCTACATCATGTGCAAGGCGATGAACCGCAGTTTCATCAGCGTCATCCTTGGCGGTTTCGGCAACACCACGGGGCCGGCGATGGAAGTGACGGGCGAACAGATCGCCATCGACGCGGAAGGGGTGGCGGCGGCGCTGAACGATGCCGACAGCGTCATCATCATCCCCGGCTACGGCATGGCGGTGGCGCAGGCGCAGCAGTCGGTCAGCGAACTGACCCGCAAGCTCAGGGCCAAGGGCAAGACCGTCCGCTTTGCCATCCACCCGGTCGCGGGGCGCCTTCCCGGCCACATGAACGTGCTTCTGGCCGAGGCCAAGGTG
Organism: Albidovulum sp.; assembly: GCA_030837785.1. Lineage (GTDB taxonomy): Bacteria > Pseudomonadota > Alphaproteobacteria > Rhodobacterales > Rhodobacteraceae > Albidovulum. The sequence goes on along the minus strand of JAUQYA010000140.1, from coordinate 11,663 downwards.
CCCTACGACATCGTGCTGGAGATGGACGAGATCAACGAGGACTTCCCGGAAACCGACGTCGCCATCGTCATCGGCTCCAACGACATCGTCAACCCGGCGGCCCAGGAAGACCCCAATTCCCCCATCGCCGGGATGCCGGTGCTGGAATGCTGGAAGGCCAAGCAGGTCTTCGTGTCGAAGCGGGGGCAGGGGACCGGCTATTCCGGGATCGAGAACCCCTTGTTCTACAAGGACAACACGCGGATGTTCTACGGCGACGCCAAGAAGTCGGTCGACAGCCTCTTGCCGATGCTCGACTGAGACGTGCCTTCCGTGGCCCCGCCGGTCCGGCGGGGTCACTTTCTTGTGTCCCGGCGCTTTGCCCGCCTTGCGTTACCCTTCCTGCCTGACATCAGGGAGGACGCCATGAACGCCGAGGACAGACCCGCCCGCCGCAAGAGCGCTGCGGACTTCGATCCCCGCATCCTCGAGATTTTCGACGGCTACGTGCACGGGAAGATGTCGAAGCGCGAGTTCATCGAGCGCGCCGGCAAGTTCGCCGCCGCGGGCGTGACCGGCGCCGCGATCCTTGCCCAGTTGCAGCCGGACTACGCGCTCGCCCAGCAGGTTCCGCCCGACGATCCGGCGATCGAGGCCGAGACCGCCGAATACGACAGCGCCGAGGGCAACGGCCGCATCCGGGGGCTGATGGCGCGGCCCGCGGGCGCGGCGGGGAAGCTGCCGGCGGTGCTGGTCGTCCACGAGAACCGCGGGCTCAACCCCTATATCGAGGACGTGGTGCGACGGCTTGCCAAGGCCGGCTACCTCGCCTTCGGGCCGGACGGGCTTTCGCCGCTCGGCGGTTATCCCGGCAACGACGATCAGGGCCGCGAGATGCAGGCGAGCCTCGATCCCGCCCGGCTCATGGCCGATTTCTTCGCCGCCCACGAATACCTCCGCGGCCACGAGGGATCGGCCGGCAAGGTGGGGGCGGTCGGCTTCTGCTACGGCGGCGGCGTCTGCAACGCGCTGGCGGTGGCCTACCCGGACCTCGCCGCCTCGGTCCCCTTCTACGGCCGCCAGCCGGCCGCGGAGGACGTCCCGAAGATCGAGGCGCCGCTCCAGTTGCACTACGCCGCGCTCGACGAGCGGGTCAACGCCGGCTGGCCGGACTACGAGGCGGCGCTGAAGGCCGCCGGCAAGAGCTACGAGGCCTACGTCTACGAAGGCGTGAACCACGGCTTCCACAACGACACCACGCCGCGTTACGATGCGGCGGCGGCGGAGCTTGCCTGGTCGCGCACGCTCGACTTCTTCGCCCGCCACCTCGCCTGAGCGCCGTGCCCGATCTGCGGGCCCGATCCTCGGACGGGGCAGGGGCGTTGCAGAAATGCCAGTATACCGCCGCGTGCCGCCGCCCGTCCACGGCGGGCCTGATTTTCGCGTCGGCTTCGCTACCTTGCGCCCGAAATTGCAGGCGCCGACGATGATCGAAGACCATCCCCTCCGCTACCCGCTCGTGAACGAGCTTCATGCCCGGCCGTTCCCCTCGCTCGAGGTGCCGTGCCACGCGGTCTATGTCGCGGTGAAGCAGCCCCTCGATGCGCACAACCGCGACCGCGACGCCGATCGCGCCCATCTCCTGGCGCTTCTTGACCGCTATGGCGCGGCCCACCCTCCGGAGGGCGCCACCCATCACGGCGCGCGGATCGGCCGGCACGAGCTGAAATGGGAAAGCCATACCGAATTCGTGACCTATTCGGCCTTCGGCCGCGGCGTCGGCGCGCGCCCCTTCGATCCCGCCGAGGCCGAGGTCTTTCCCGCCGACTGGACCGGCGCCGCGCCCGGCAAGCGGGTCGCCGCCTGCCTGATCCGGGTAGAGCCCCTGCCCGATGACCTCGCCATCGTGCGCGCCCGCCTCGACGACTGGTTCGTCGCCGAAAGCCTTGCCTGTTCCTGGGTGCTCGACGAGGCCGCGGTGATCGCCGGCGATTTCCAGATCGACCCGGCAGGGTTGATGCGCTTTGCCGTCTTCGTCCGCCCCGGCACCGGCGCGCGGCGGGTCGGCCGGATCGTCCAGCGGCTCTGCGAGATCGAGACCTACCGGGCGATGTCGATGCTGGGGCTCGGGCGGGCGCGGGAACTGACCGGGCGGCTCAACGCGCTCGACCCGGAACTCTCCGAACTCGTCGCGGCCCTCACCAACAAGGGCCGGGGCGCCGAGGCGACGCTCGACAAGCTCCTCGGCATCTCGGCCGAACTCGAAACGCTCGCCGTCCGCCACAGCTTCCGCTTCGGCGCGACCGGCGCCTACGAGGCGCTCGTGAACCAGCGGGTGCTGGTGCTGCGCGAGACCCGCTTCAACGGCCGCCAGACCTTCGGCGAATTCATGATGCGCCGCTACGACCCGGCGATGCGCACGGTGAAGTCGGCCGAGCGGCGTCTGGCGCAGATGGCGGCGCGGACGGCGCGGGCGGGGGAACTGCTGCGGACCCGGGTCGATGTCGAACGTTCGGCCCAGAACCAGAAGCTTCTCGAAAGCATGGACCGCCGCGCCGACATCGCGCTCAGGCTCCAGCACACGGTCGAGGGGCTCTCGGTCGTGGCGATCAGCTACTATGCGGTCAGCCTCGCGACCTATCTGCTGCTGCCCGTTGCCGAAAGCCTGCACTGGCCGAAATCGGCGCTGACCGCCGGCCTCGTGCCTCTCGTCGTCCTCGCCGTCTGGATGATGATCCGCCGCATCCGCAAGGGCATGCATTAGGCATCTTCGTTGCCCAAATATCCTCGGGGGCCCGGGGGTGAAACCTCCGGCTGTGCCGCCGGCGGACCGGCCGCGCCGGCGGCCGGGATCAGCGCCCCCGGATCCTGGGGTCGAGCGCGTCCCTCAACCCGTCGCCGATGTAGTTCACGCTGAGCACGGTGAGCGAGATCGCCACGCCCGGCAGGATCACCCTGAGCGGATAGAGCTGCATCTGGTCGATCGCGTCGTAGAGGATCCGTCCCCAGGTCGGGAAGTCCGGCGGGAAGCCGAGTCCGAGGAACGACAGCGCCGATTCGGTGATGATCGCATTGGCGATGCCGAGCGTCGCCGAAACCATGATCGGGCTCATGACGTTGGGCAGGATGTGGCGCAGCACCAGCCGGTGCGAGGGCGTGCCGATCGAGCGCGCCGCGAGGACGTATTCGCGTTCCTTGAGCGTCAGCACCTCGCCGCGCACGATCCGCGCGGTGTGCATCCAGCTCGTCACCCCGATCGCGCCGACGATCAGAAGGAAGATTCCCGTCTCGGTTCCGAACGCCTGCCCCAGCGGTTCGCGGAAGAGCGTGACCATGAGCAGCAGAAGCGGCAGCAGCGGCAGCGACAGGAAGAGGTCGGTCATCGGCATGAGAATCCCGTCGAGCCGCCGGAAGAACCCCGCGAGAACCCCGATCAGCGTGCCGAGGAAGAGCGCGAGCAGCATCGCCGTCAGCCCCACCGCGATGGAGACGCGGCCCCCCGCCATGATCCGCGCCAGCATGTCGCGGCCAAGCTGGTCGGTGCCGAAGGGATGGGCGAGGCTCGGCCCCTGGTTCCTGAGCTTCAGCATGTTGACCGGGTTCGGATCGACATAGGTCGGGTCGAGCCGCCAGATCGGCGGGCCGGCCAGCACCGCGAACAGGATGGCGCCGAAGATCACCAGCCCGACCAGCGCCCCGCGATGGGTCTTGAACTGGTCCCAGACATCCCGCCACTGGCTGCGCGGCGGCCTCGGCGTCGCGCCGGGCATCGGGCCGGACAGCGGCCCAGGCTGCGGCCCAGGCTGCGGCCCAGCCTTCGGGGCGGCAAGATCAGTCATAGCGGATCCTCGGGTCGAGGACGCCGTAGAGAAGGTCGGCGATCAGGTTGAAGAGCACCGTCAGCGCGGCGAAGATGAAGGCCAGCGTCTGCACCATCGGCAGGTCGTTGGCATAGATCGCGGTGATCAGGAGCTGGCCGAGCCCGTTCACCTTGAACACCTGCTCGGTGATGATCGCGCCGCCGAAGATCGTCGGAATGCCGAGCGCGATCACCGTCACCACCGGGATCAGCGAGTTTCTCAGCACGTGCTTCAGCACCACCACCTTCTCGGTCATGCCCTTGGCGCGGGCGGTCCGCACATAGTCCTGCTGGAGGTTGTCGAGCATCGAGGCGCGCATGAAGCGGCTGATCTGGCTGGCATTGAAAAGCGCCAGCACCGCCACCGGCATGACCATCTGCTGCGCCTGGCGGGTGAAGCTTTGCCAGTCGGTGACCTTGAGCGTGGTGTCGTAGATCGAGGGGAACCATTGCAGCTTCACCGCGAAGACGATGATCAGCACGACCCCGGTGAAGAAGGTGGGTACCGAGAACCCCACCATCGAGACGAAGGTGCCGAGGTTGTCGAACCAGGAATACTGCCGGTAGGCGGAGAGGATGCCGATCGGCAGCGCGATCAGCACCCCGATGACGTAGGCGAGGCCCACGACCCAGAGCGTCTGCGGCAGCCGCTGCCAGATGATGTCCATCGCCGGGGCGCGGAACTGCCACGAGACGATGCGCCCGCCCGGATCGGCCATCGCGGTGCCGAAGAGGCTGTCGAGAAGATGCAGCGGCTCGGTCCAGAAGAACTGCCGGAGCCAGAGGAGATAGCGCACCCATCCCGGCTGGTCGAGGCCGAGGGCGGCGCGCATCTTCTCGCGCACCTCGGGCGGCACCGTCAGCGGCTGGTCGGCGAGCGGATCGCCCGGCGCCATCTCCAGGATCAGGAAGATCACCAGGCTGATGAACAGAAGCGTCGGGATCGCGATCAGCAGGCGTCGGATCGTGTAGGTCAGCATCGGGCGCCTCGGGTCAGCGGGTTGGCCGGTGTGAAGGGGCGGGCGCCGGCGCCCGCCCCCCGAGCGGTCACGCGGTCAGGTCACTTCACGCGGAACCAGTCCGACGTGTTCCACAGCTCGCTGTCCCAGGTGTTCAGGACGACGCCGCCCAGCGTGTTGGAATGCGCCGAGTTGCGGCCGCGGTCGACCAGCGGCACGACGACGAAGCTGTCCTTGGTCAGCATGTCGTTGAGCTTCTTGGCGATCTCGGCGCGCTTCTCGATCTCGCCGGTCTTGGCAAGCTCGGCGACCAGCGTGTCGTAGGCCGGATCGCAGAAGCGGTTGACGTTCTCGCCCTGCCAGCCGTTCTCGGGACCCGGGATCTTGTCGCACAGATACTGCGACAGATAGGGCTCGGGGTCGGTGCCGTCGAAGTTGTTGGCATACATCTCGACGTCGGCATAGAACTTCTGGAACGTGTCGGGCGAACCCGGATCGCCACCGAAGAACACCGAGGCGTCGACGCTCTTCAGTTCGGTCTCGACGCCGATCTCGCTCCACCACTGCTTGATCAGCGCCTGGAAGTCCTGCCGCACCGCGTTGACCGAGGACTGGTAGAGCAGGTGCAGCTTCTTGCCGTCCTTGTCGCGGATGCCGTCGCCGTCGCTGTCGGTCCAGCCGGCCTCGTCGAGAAGCTTCTTGGCGCCCTCGACGTCCTGGGTCAGGCAGCCGGTGTTGTCGGAGGCGAACATCTCGGGTGCGGGCACCAGGTTGCAGGTCGCCCGGCCGGCCGAGCCATAGCCCACTTCGACCAGGAGGTTGCGGTCGATCGCCTTGGAGAGCGCCTCGCGCACCTTGATGTCCGACAGGATCGGATGCGCGTGCTTGACCGTCGAGCGTTCGCCCTCGGCGAGGTCGGGCGAGGGGTCGGTCATGTTCATCTCGATCCGCTCGACGAGCGTGCCGAACGCGTTGATGACCTTGCCCTTGCCGGCTGCTTCCATGCCGGCGATCACGTCGGGCGCAAGCTGGAGGTTCCAGGCATAGTCGAATTCGCCGGTCTCCAGCACCGCGCGGCCCGCCGCCGCCGCGTCGCCGCCGCCCTTGAAGGTGACGGTGGCGAAGGCTGGCTTGGCCGGATCGCGGTAGTTGGGGTTCGCCTCCATCTGGATCACGTCATTCGGCTTGAACTCGGTGACCCGGAAGGGGCCGGTGCCGATCGGGCCGAAGTTGGCCTCGGTGCACTGGGGCGCCGCCGCGCCGAGGCAGTTGGCGAACTGCGCCTTCTGAAGGATCGGCGAGGTGGAGCCGACGAAGGCGTTGTAGGGGTTGGGCTTCGGCGCCTTGAAGGTGACCTTCACCGTCAGGTCGTCGAGCGCCTCGACCTTGTCGATGCCCTCGTAGCGCGCGGCCTGGGCGCAGCCGCCTTCGGGATGGGTGCAGTATTCATAGGAAAAGATCACGTCGGCCGAGGTCACCGCCGACCCGTCGGACCACAGAAGGCCCGGCTTCAGCTTCCAGGTGATCGTGGTCAGGTCCTCGGACACGCCGCCGTTCGCCAGCGTCGGGATGTCCTCGACCAGGCGCGGGAACAGTTCGCCCTTCTCGTCGAACCCCGCGAGCGGCTCGAGGATCATCGAGGCGGATTCCACGTCCTTGGTGCCCGACGACAGATAGGGGTTCAGGATCGACGGGGCCTGCCAGTAGATGACGTTCACATGGCCGTCCGCGCCGCGTTCGGCGAAGGCCGCGGGGGCGATCGCGAGGGCGGCGGCAGCGCCCATCAGGGCTGTCTTGAGTCTCATGTCACACTCCTTGTTGGATGCTCTTGGTGGCCTCGGGCCGCCGCCGTTTCCCCGGCGGTCACTTTCGTGTCGGCATGAAGGTGGCAGGCCGCGAACCGGCCGGACTCGACCTCGCGGAAGGCGGGTTGCACCTTCCGGCAGATCTCCATCACCTTCGGGCAGCGGGTGCAGAAGTTGCAGCCCTCGGGCGGGTTCGCCGGCGAGGGCACGTCGCCCTTCAGGATGATCCGGCGGCGTGCCGTCTCGACGTCGGGGTCGGGCTCGGGCACGGCGGAGAGAAGCGCCTGGGTATAGGGATGCAGCGGCCGGCCGTAGAGCGCGTCGCGGGGGCCAAGCTCGGCGATCTGGCCGAGATACATCACCGCCACGCGGTCGGCGATGTGACGCACCATGCTGAGGTCGTGGCTGATGAAGAGATAGGTCAGGCCCAGCCGGTCCTGAAGCTCTTCGAGGAGGTTCACCACCTGCGCCTGGATCGAGACGTCGAGCGCGGCGATCGGTTCGTCGCAGACGATGAACCTGGGGTTGAGCGCGAGCGCGCGGGCGATGCCGATGCGCTGGCGCTGGCCGCCGGAAAACTCGTGCGGATAGCGGTTGGCGAAACCGCGGTTGAGCCCCACCGCATCCATGAGTTCGTAGATCCGGTCGAGCTTTTCGGCCTTCCCGAGCCGGGTGTGCTCCGCCAGCGGCTCGCCGATGATCGCGGCCAGCGTCATGCGGGGATTGAGGCTCGCCTGGGGGTCCTGGAAGACCATCTGCATCGTCGGGCGAAGCGCGCGCAGGTCGGACTGGGACGCCCCGGCGATCTCGCGCCCGTCGACGCGGATCGAGCCGGCGGTCGGATCGTAGAGCCTGAGGATCACCCGCCCGCAGGTCGACTTGCCGCAGCCCGATTCTCCGACCAGGCCCAGCGTCTCGCCCTCGAGAATGTCGAAGCTCACGTTGTCGACCGCCTTCACGTCGCCGACATGGCGCCTGAGCAGCCCCGCCGTGATCGGGAAATACATGCTGAGGCCCCGGACCTCGATCAGCTTGCGGCGGGCTCCGGGGGCGTCAAGCATCGCCGGTCGCCGGGCCCGGGTCCCAGAAGCAGGCGACGTCATGGCCCGCGCCCACCAGGCGGCGGCCGGGGTTCTCGCGGGCGCAGCGGTCGAAGGCATGGCGGCAGCGGGCGCGGAAGGAACAGGCCGAAGGCGCGGCCATCAGGATCGGCGGCTGGCCCTCGATCACGTTCAGCTTCGCCTCGCGGGCGCCGCGGACCGAGGGAACCGTCTTGAGAAGCGCGCGCGTGTAGGGGTGGCGGGGATGGTGAAACAGCTCCCGCGCCGGGGCCTGTTCGACGATCTGGCCGCCATACATCACGATCACCCGGTCGGCGATCCCGGCGATGACGCCAAGGTCGTGGGTGATCCAGACGATCGACATGCCGAGCGTGTGGCGGAGGTCGCGCACAAGTTCGAGTATCTGCGCCTGGATGGTGACGTCGAGCGCGGTCGTCGGCTCGTCGGCGATCAGCACCTTCGGGTCGCAGGCAAGCGCGATGGCGATCATCACCCGCTGGCGCATCCCGCCCGAGAACTGGTGCGGGTAGTCGTCGAGCCTGCGGCGCGCATCGGGGATGCCCACAAGCTCCAGCAGCTCGCGCGCGCGTGCGCGCGCCGCGGCCTTGTCGAGGCCGAGGTGCCGGCGGAGTGGCTCCATGATCTGGAAGCCCACGGTGAACACGGGGTTGAGCGAGGTCATCGGGTCCTGGAAGATGAAGCCGATGTCGGCGCCGCGCACCGCCCGGAGATGCTCGGGCGAGCATTTCAGGAGATCCTCGCCGCCGAACAGCACCTGCCCTGCGCGCACGTCGGCGGGCGGCGAGGGCAGAAGCCCGATCAGCGACATCATCGTCACCGACTTGCCCGAGCCGCTTTCGCCCACCACGCCCAGAAGCTCGCCGGGCTTCAGCTCGAAGCTGACGGAGTTGACGGCGTGCACCTCGCCCCCGCGCGTCCGGAAGACCGTCTTCAGGCCCCTGACGTCAAGGACGGGCGTCGCCCCATCGGGCATCGGCAGTTCCCCCAAGTCGGACTTATATTTATCGTTGTCTTTCCGGCCCGGTTCGCGCCGGTCGATTTTCCCGAGTGTCAGCGTTTTTCATCCATCCGGCAACACCCAAATCTGCCGCCCCTGCGCCGGGTCCTTCAGCCACAATGCCCGCGTGACCGGGCAGGATGGCGGGCCTTGACCATTCCCTGCCGCCCGGTCAGGGTCGCGCCGACAATAGGGGCGCCAGATGACGGACATCGCCGAAGCACGCAGGATTCTCGACGCCCTCGTGGCCTTTCCGACGGTGAGCCGCGACACCAACCTGCCGCTTGTCGACTGGGTCGAGAGCTATCTCGCGGGCCACGGCGTGACCACGCACAGGGTCTGGAACCCCGAACGCACGAAGGCCAACCTGTGGTGCTCGGCGGGGCCGGGGGTGGAGGGTGGGGTGGTCCTGTCGGGCCACTCGGACGTGGTGCCGGTCGAGGGGCAGCGCTGGACCACCGATCCCTGGCGCGTGACCGAGCGGGACGGGCGGCTCTACGGGCGCGGCACCTGCGACATGAAGGGTTTCGTGGCGCTCGCGCTTGCGGCGGTGCCGCTGGCGCTGAAGGCGGGGGTGCGGCGGCCGCTGCAGATCGCGCTCTCGATCGACGAGGAGGTCGGCTGCATGGGCTGCCTGCCGATGGTGGCCGAGATGGCCGCGAAAGCCCCGCGCGTCGCGGTGGTGATCGTGGGCGAGCCCTCGCGGATGCGGGCGGTGACGGGTCACAAGGGCGGGCTCGGCTTCGACACCGTGATCAGGGGTTTCCCGGTCCATTCCTCGATGATGCACCGGGGCGTCAACGCGGTCATGGAGGCCGCGCGGCTGATCGACTGGGCGAATGCGCAGAACGACGCCAACCGGGCGAAGGCGCCGACAGCGCTGGCCGGGGTCTTCGACCCGCCGTGGACGACGGTGCATGTGGGCCGGATCACGGGCGGGACCGCGCACAACATCACCGCCGAACACTGCACCTTCGGGCTCGATTTCCGCATCGTTCCGGGCGAGAACCCGGAAGACTGGGCCCGGGCCTGGCAGGCGAAGGTGGCCGAGGTCGAGGCGGGGATGAAGGCGGTCCGGCCCGAGGCCGCGATCACGCTGACCCGCAGCTTCGATGTGCCACCGCTGGTGCCGGAGGCGGACGGCGCGGCCGAGGCGTTGGCCCGGGCGATCACCGGCGACAACGGCACCCATGTCGTGAGCTACGGCACCGAGGCCGGGTTCTTCCAGCGGGCTGGGTATTCGGTGGTGATCTGCGGGCCGGGCGACATCGCCCAGGCGCACCAGGCCGACGAATACCTCGAGACGGCCGAGTTCGAGGCGGGCTGGCGCTTCATGGAAACCCTTGTCGCGGAGCTTGCCGCATGACCTTCCCGATCCGTGCCGACACCCCCGCCCGCTTCACCGCCCCGCTTCCCGCGGCCGCCGATGTCGTTGTCATCGGCGGCGGCGTCATCGGGGTCATGGCGGCCTGGTTCCTGACCCGGCGGGGGCTCAGCGTCGCCCTGTGCGAAAAGGGCCGCATCGCCGGCGAACAGTCGAGCCGCAACTGGGGCTGGGTCCGCCAGCAGGGCCGCGATCCGGCCGAACTGCCGCTGATGATCGAGGCGCTGTCGATCTGGAAGGGACTTTCGGAAGAGGTCGGCGCCGACCTCGGCTTCCGCCAGACCGGCGTGCTCTACCTCGCGGAAAAGCCCGCCGACACCGACCGCCACGAGGGCTGGATGGTCCATGCCCGCGCCCACGGGCTCGACACGCGGCTCCTGACCGCGGCCGAGGTCGCGGTGATGCTGCCCAATGCCGCCGGCTGGGTCAGCGGGCTTCTCACCGCCTCGGACGCGCGCGCCGAACCCTGGATCGCGGTGCCGCGCATCGCCGAGGCGCTCGCCGCCAGGGGAGTGGCGATCCGCGAGGATTGCGCGGTGCGCGCGCTCGACATCGCCGGCGGGCGGGTGGCCGGGGTGGTGACCGAAGCCGGGCGCATCCGCGCCGACCGGGTGGTGCTGGCCGGCGGCGCCTGGTCCTCGCTTCTGGCCCGCGCGCACGGCGTGAGGCTGCCGCAGCTTTCGGTCCGCGCCACGGTGGCCGCGACCGACCCGCTGCCCGAAGTCTGGCCGGGCGGCGCGGCCGACCGTCACTTCGCACTCCGCAGGCGGGCCGATGGCGGCTATACGCTGGCGCCCGGCCATTTCCACGAGTTCTTCATCGGGCCGGACGCCTTCCGCCACCTCCGGCCGTTCCGGGCGCAGATCCGCAACGACATTTCCGGCACCCGCTTCCTGCCCGCGGCGCCCCGCCACTATCCCGACGCCTGGGGCACGAGGCGGCGCTGGTCGCCCGATGGCGAAAGCCCGTTCGAGCGGATGCGCGTGCTCGACCCGGCGCCGAACCGGGCCGAGGTCGAGCGGCTCAGGGCGCGCTTCGGCGCGGCCTTCCCCGGCCTCGGCCGGCCGGCGATCCGCACCGCCTGGGCGGGGATGATCGACACGATGCCCGATGTGGTGCCGGTGATCGACCATGTTGCGGCGCTGCCGGGCCTGACCATCGCCACCGGCATGTCCGGTCACGGCTTCGGCATCGGGCCGGGGGTGGGGCGCGTGGTCGCCGATCTGGTGGAGCGCCGCGCGCCGGGCCACGATCTCGCGCGCTTCCGCCTGTCGCGGTTCAGCGACGGCTCGAAGATCGACCTTGGCCCGGCGCTCTAGGTCACCGACTCATATGCGCGCAACCAGATGCGGATTGAGGCGAGTTGGACGGATGCGAGGAAGTTGTCGTCACGTTTGTCATAGCGGGTGGCGACGGCTCGGAAGTGATTGAGTTTGCTGAAGAACCGCTCGATCTGGTTGCGGGCGCGATACAAGATCGGATCGAAGGCCGGGACGCGTTTGCGGGTCGGCATGGGGCGGATGTTGGCGATGGCCCCGCGCGCGGCGAGACTGTTGCGCAGTGCGTCGCTGTCATAGCCCCGGTCTGCCAGCAGGGTC
>JAUQYA010000139.1 GCA_030837785.1 Albidovulum sp. | reverse complement strand
GCGGTTCCGGCGGGTGATGTGGCCGACGATGATGCGGCTTGCCTGGCCGGCCTACACCAACGAGGCGATCTTCCTCTTCCATGCCACGACGCTGGTCTATTTCTCGGGCTTCCCGGCCTTCCAGCAGAAGGGCGACGCGCTCTACTACGCGACCTATTTCGCCGCGATGACCTTCAACCCCTTCGTCGCCTATCCGGTGATCGCGGTCTATTTCATCCTGCTGACGCTTGCGATCATCATCCTGGCCGGGCTCGCCAACCGGCGGCTGAACCGGCACCTGCCGAAGGAACGGCGTGCGAAAATCCGCTTGCGTCCGAAGCTCATCCGGTAGTAGGGTGCATTTGATCAAATTCTTCGGGAGGAAGCCGCGCCTTTTTCCGGCCACTTGGCCGCAGGGCGCGCCGCACGGGGAAGTTTTGATCATAAACAGCTAAGGCCCAAGGGCATGGGCCGATGCTGCCAGGCGGACTTCGCGGTCCCGGCCCATGGCGGTTTCGGACCCCGGCACTCCGGCCGATCAGGTGAATGATGAAGAACTGGCTCAGAAAACACCCCGAGGTGCGCACGATCCGTGTGGCCGCGGCCGATCTCAACGGCCAGCCGCGCGGCAAGCGCGTGCCGGTGCGCTTCGCCGACGCGGTGGTGGCAAACGGCACCCGCTTTCCGATGTCGGTCCTGAACCTCGACATCTGGGGCGAGGATGTCGAGGACAGCCCGCTGGTGTTCGAATCGGGCGACGCCGACGGCATCCTCAGGCCCACCGAACGCGGCTTCATGCCGATGCCCTGGCTCGACGCGCCGACCGCGCTGATGCCGATCTGGATGTTCCACGAAAACGGCCAGCCCTACGACGGCGACCCGCGCCACGCGCTTTCCCGCGTCGTCGAGCGCTACCGGGCGCACGGGCTCACCCCGGTCTGCGCGATGGAGCTTGAATTCTACCTGATCGACGACAGCGGCAGGAAGCTTCAGGTTCCGCCCTCGCCGCGGTCGGGCAAGCGCCGCAAGGCGGCCGAGATCATGTCGATCCGCGCCCTTGACGCCTTCGACACCTTCTTCACCGACCTCTACGACGCCTGCGAGGCGATGGATATTCCCGCCGACACGGCGATCTCCGAATCCGGCCTCGGCCAGTTCGAGATCAACCTGATGCACACCGACGACGCGCTCAGGGCCGCCGACGACGCCTGGCTCTTCAAGATGCTGCTCAAGGGCCTCGCCCGCCGCCACGGCTTTGCGGCAAGCTTCATGGCCAAGCCCTATCCGGACTATTCGGGCAACGGGCTGCACACGCATTTCTCGGTGATCGACAGAAACGGCCGCAACATCTTCGACAACGGCGGCCCGGAGGGGACGGAGCTTCTGCGCCATGCCGTCGCCGGCTGCCTGAACGCGATGCACGACTGCACGCTGATCTTCGCCCCCCATGCCAACAGCTACGAACGGCTGATCCCCGAGGCCCACGCGCCGAACCAGATCTGCTGGGGCTACGAGAACCGCACCACGGCGGTCCGCATCCCCTCGGGCAATCCCGCCGCGCGGCGGATCGAACACCGTGTCGCGGGGGGCGACGTCAACCCCTACCTGATGCTCGCCGCGATCCTCGGGGCGGGGCTCGCCGGCATCGAGGGCAAGATGGTGCCGCCGGCGCCGATCGCCGGCAACGCCTATGCGCTCGACCTTCCGCTTCTTCCCGACACCTGGGCCGAGGCGATCGACCAGTTCGAAGGCAGCGAGACGGTGCGCGGCATCTTCCCGGCCGAGCTGATCCGCAACCTCGTCATGACCAAGCGGCAGGAACTGCGCTACATCGAGGAGCTGTCGCCCGAGGAGCAGACCGAAATCTACCTCGACACCGTGTGACGAGCCCGCGCCCCCTTGCGCCGCAAAGGGGGCGGGCATTACCTTCGCTGAAACCGCCGCAACAGGACCCCATGCGTATCGGCATCCTTCAGACCGGCCAGTCACCCGACGCGCTCCGCGCCGAGATGGGCGACTATCCCGACATGTTCGCCCGGCTTCTCGCCGACCGCGGTCTCGACTTCCGCGCCTGGCACGTCGAGGCGATGGACTTCCCCCGGGATGTCCATGAATGCGACGGCTGGCTGATCACCGGCTCGCGCCACGGCGCCTACGAGGACCATCCGTTCATCAAGCCGCTGGAGGACTTCGTCCGCCGGGCCTATGCCGAGAAGGTGCCGATGGTCGGCATCTGCTTCGGCCACCAGATCATCGCCCAGGCGCTGGGCGGCCGCGTCGAACGCTCAGACAAGGGCTGGGCCGTGGGCCCGACCGCCTACGATTTCGGCGGCGAGACCGTGACGATGAACGCCTGGCACCGCGACCAGGTGACGGAACTGCCGCCGATGGCCGAGCGCGTCGGCAGCAACGACTTCTGCGAGAACGCCGCGCTCGTCTACGGCGGGCGCGCCTTCACCGTGCAGGCCCATCCAGAATTCTCCGACGACTTCGTGGATGGCCTGATGCGGACCCGCGGCAAGGGCGTCGTCCCCGACGCGGTCATGGCCGCCGCTTCCGAGAAGCTCGGCAAGCCGAATTCCTCCCCCGCGATCGCCGACCGGATCGCGGACTTCTTCAAGCAAAATCGCAACTGACAAAGTGTGAGTCATGTCCGACTGGACCCAGAAACTGCCGGAAGCCGCGCAGGACTACATCTCCGGCCGCCGTCTTGACGAGGTCGAATGCCTCGTCGCCGACCTTGCCGGCGTCGCCAAGGGCAAGGCAATGCCCGCCTCGAAGTTCGCCAAGCAGAAGTTCTTCCACCTGCCGAACTCGATCTTCGCCCAGACCATCACCGGCGATTATGCCGACATGCCGGGGGGCGAGGAGTTCACCGAGCCGGACATGATCCTGGTTCCGGATTTCACCACCGCGCAGGCGGTTCCGTGGACGGCCGACGTGACGCTTCAGGTCATCCACGACGTCAACGACCAGCAGGGCAACCCGGTGCCGATGGCGCCCCGGAACGTGCTGAAGCGCGTCGTCCAGCTCTATGCCGACCAGGGCTGGCGCCCGATCGTCGCGCCCGAGATGGAATTCTACATCGTCGCCCGCAACATCGACCCGAACCAGCCGATCATCCCGCCGGTGGGCCGGTCGGGCCGGCGGGTGATGGCCAACCAGGCCTATTCGATGTCGGCCGTCGACGAATACGGCCGCGTCATCGACGACATCTACGACTTCGCCGAGGCGCAGGGGATCGAGATCGACGGCATCGTGCAGGAAGGCGGCGCGGGTCAGGTGGAACTGAACCTCAGCCACGGCGACCCGGTGGAGCTGGCCGACGAGGTCTTCTACTTCAAGCGGCTGATCCGCGAGGCGGCGCTGCGCCACGACAGTTTCGCCACCTTCATGGCCAAGCCGATCGAGGGCGAGCCGGGATCGGCGATGCACATCCACCAGTCGGTGGTGGACATCAAGACCGGCCGCAACATCTTCTCCAACACCAAGGGCGGCGAGACGGAGGCCTTCCTGCACTACATCGCGGGGATGCAGAACTACCTGCCGGCAGTGGTGGCGCTGATGGCGCCCTACGTCAACTCCTACCGCCGCTACGTGCCGGACTTCGCGGCGCCGATCAACCTCGAATGGGGCCGCGACAACCGCACCACCGGGCTCAGGGTGCCGATCTCGGACCCGAAGGCGCGGCGGATCGAGAACCGCCTGCCGGGAATGGACTGCAACTCCTACCTCGGCATCGCCGCCTCGCTCGTCTGCGGCTACATCGGGCTGATGGAAAAGCGGATGCCGCGGCCGGAAAACAGCGGCAACGCCTACATCAACGCCGACGAACTGCCCACCACGCTGGGCGACGCGCTCGACATCTTCTCCGACTGCGCACCGGTGCAGGAGGCGCTCACGCCCGAGTTCTGCGGCATCTACGAGGCGGTCAAGCGCAACGAATACAAGGAATTCCTCCAGGTCATCAGCCCGTGGGAACGCGAACACCTGCTTCTGAACGTCTGACCGGGCGGACCGGCGGGAACCCGCCCCCGCACCTGCCTTTCGCCCCGGGCGCCGTGCCGAAAGCGCTGGCATCGGCCGCCCGGGTGCATTACCTCTGCGGCTGAGACACGAGAGGGGATATGGGGATGTCCACCGACGCCGTGGCGAAGCGACCGGACGCCCTTTCGCCTGCACCGAACGTCTACGACGCCGAGCCGATCCCGGAGGCGGCGCGGGCCGAGATCGACCGGCTGCTCGCCTCGGGCGATCTGTTCCGCTACACCGCGCCCGAAGGCGCGCCGGTGGCGCGGCTGGAAGCCGAGTTCGCCGAGTTCATGGGGGTGCGCTACGCGCTCGCGGTTTCGTCCTGCTCGGCGGCGCTCTTCCTCGCGCTCCGCGCGCTCGACCTCAGGCCCGGTGCAAGGGTGCTGATCCCGGCCTTCACCTTCGCCGCCGTCCCCTCCGCGGTCGTCCATGCCGACTGTGTGCCGGTGCTGGTGGAGGTGGGCGAGGATCTCAGGATCGACCTCGACGACTTCCGCGCCAAGCTCGACCAGGGCGCCGATGCGGTGCTGATCAGCCACATGCGCGGCCACACCTCGGACATGGATGTGATCATGGCCGAATGCGACACCCGCAACGTTCCCGTGATCGAGGACGCGGCCCATTCGCTCGGCACGCGCTGGAACGGCCGCAAGATCGGCACCATCGGCCGGATCGGCTGCTTTTCGTTCCAGTCCTACAAGCTGGTGAACGCGGGCGAAGGCGGCATGTTCGTCACCGACGACCCCGAACTTGCCGCCCGCGCGGTGATCATGTCGGGCGCCTACGAGCACAACTGGAAGAAACACCCCGGCCTGCAGAACAGCTTCCATCACTGGCAGAACCGGCTGCCGCTTTACAATGTGCGGATGCAGAACCTTTCCGCCGCGGTGATCCGGCCGCAGATTCCGCTGATCGACGGCCGCGTGAAGGCGGGGCGGGCGAATCACGACCATGTCGCGGCGCGGCTCAACACCTCGCCCTGGATGGAGGTGCCCCCAGCCCTGCCCCAGGAAGACCGCGCGCCGGATTCGCTGCAATTCCTCCTGCGCGGGTTCGCGAGCGACGACGAGGCGCGCGCCTTCCAGGCGGCGGCCGAACGGCGCGGCATCTCGGTCCAGGTTTTCGGCCTGTCGCGCGACAACGCGCGGGCCTTCTGGAACTGGCAGTTCCTGGGCGATCTGCCCGACCTGCCGAAGACGCGGGCGATGCTGATGCGCGCCTGCGACCTCAGGCTGCCGGCGCGGCTGACCCGCGCCGACCTCGATTTCATCGCCGACGCGCTTCTGGCGGCGGCGGCGGAGGTCAAGGGCGGCTGAGGCGGCCGGGCGCGGGCGCCCCCGGTCCTAGAGTTTCGACAGCTTGGCCTGAAGGTCCGACAGTTGCTTGCGGATCGCCGCGAGTTCATCGGCATCGGCGGCCTTCGCCTTGCCCCTGCCCCTGGCCTTGGAGTCGTCCTCGTCCTCGGGCTCTTCGCGGCTCGGTCCCGAGGAACCGGCGAAGCCGCCCATCATCGAGCGCAGGAACGCCTGCTGCTGACGCTGAAGCGCCTCGAACCCCGGCATCGAGGCCATCGGGTTGGGGAAGGTCGCGAGGTTTTCCATCAGCTTCGACTGGCCCTCGCGCAGCATCTCGAACGATGCGGCAAGGAACTGCGGCACCACGCTCTGCGCGCTTGTGGTATAGCTGCGGACAAGGTCGGTCAGCACGTCGACCGGCAGCACGTTCTCGCCCCGGCTTTCGTGTTCGGCGATGATCTGAAGAAGGTATTGCCGCGTCAGGTCGTCGCCCGTCTTCAGGTCGACAATCTGCACCTCGCGCCCCTCGCGGATGAACGCCGCGATGTCCTCGAGCGTCACATAGTCGCTGGTTTCGGTGTTGTAGAGCCTGCGGCTGGCATACCGCTTGATCAAAAGCGGCTTGGCATCCTCTGCCATGTGTTTCTCCCCGCGACGTATCTGCGTCGCGGCGAGATTACGCAGCACGGCG
This sequence comes from Albidovulum sp., assembly GCA_030837785.1. Taxonomy (GTDB): domain Bacteria; phylum Pseudomonadota; class Alphaproteobacteria; order Rhodobacterales; family Rhodobacteraceae; genus Albidovulum. The sequence goes on along the minus strand of JAUQYA010000139.1, from coordinate 29,038 downwards.
GAAAACACAACAAAAGAAAGGCGGGCACCGGGGTGCCCGCCAGGTCTGCCTAGCCTACAGGGAGGAAAAGGCCGGCGTCGATCACTTCACCGCGGCAGCGGCTTTCTTCGCCGCGGCGGTAACGTCCGTCTGGGCCTTCTTGACCGCAGCCGCGGCGTCTTCCGAGAAGTCCTTGCCGGCGGCGAGCATCAGCTCGACGGTTTCCATCTGGGCCTTCTTCGCCACTTCGGCGAAGGCGGCGAGGTTCTCGGCGGCCATCTCGGCGGCAGCGGCGGCGAAGTCCGACACGGCTTTCGAATAGTCGGCCGGCTCTTCCTTGACCTTCGTCAGCACGCCGACCTTGGCGAGGGTGTCCTTGGTCCACTTGGCCGAGATCTCGCTCGATTTCTCGACGGCCTCGAGGGCGACCTTCGCGACCTTCTCGCTGAGCACGGCCGAGCTTTTGAACGACTCGGTGAACGCCTTCTGGTCGAACGGGAACTTGCCGGCCATATCCTGCATGACCTTCGTGAAGTCCTGAGCCTTCTGCATGACTGAATCTCCTGATCCTGATCTGCGCGGGGGGGGATGCGCGTTTCTGATGGCCGGGAGATACGTGCTGCGGCGCAGCATTTCAAGAGCTTTCGCTGCGGTGCAGAAATTTTTTCCGCTGAAATAAATCCGCCGTCAGCCGGCCGGCGCCTCGACGACATAGCTCCCCGGCGCGGGGCCGAGCACCGGATGGGCCGCATCGCCCGGCACCCCGGCGGCGACCATCCTGCCGGCATGCTTGTCCAGCCAAGCGATCCATTCGGGCCACCAGCTTCCCCGGTGATGCGCCGCCCCGGCCTTCCAGGCGGCGCTGTCCGCGCCGATCGGCGCGGCGCTGGTGTAATAGCCGTATTTCTCCTTCGCAGGCGGGTTCACGACCCCGGCGATATGGCCCGATTCAGCCAGGATGAAGGTCTTGTCGCGCGATCCGAACTGCCGGATTCCGGCGTAGGAGGCCTTCCAGGGCGCGATATGGTCGGTCTCGCAGGCGATGGCGCAGAGCGGCACCGTGACATCGGCGAACGAGACCTTCTCGCCGCAGACGGCGAAGGTGCCCTTGGCGAAGCCATTGTCCTGACAAAGCCCGCGCAGGTACTCCATCGCCATCCGCGCGGGAAGGTTCGTCCCGTCGCCGTTCCAGTAGAGCAGGTCGAAGGCCGGCGGCGCCTCGCCCATCATGTAACTGCGGATCGCCGGACCATAGATCAGGTCGTTGGAGCGCAGGAACGAGAAGGTGCGCCCCATGAAGAACTTGTCGAGGTAGCCCTGATCGGCCACCACGCGCTCGATCCCGTCGACGAAATCGTCGGTCAGGAACACCCCCACCTCGCCGGGGTCGGCGAAATCGGTCAGCGTCGTGAAGAATGTGGCCGAGGCCACCGACCGGTCGCCGCGCTTTCTCATCAGCGCGAGCGTGAGCGCCAGCGTCGTGCCGGCGATGCAGTAGCCCACGGCATTGATCCGGTCCTGCCCGGTGATCGCCTTCACCTCGCGGATCGCGGTCAGGTAGCCTTCTTCGACATACTGGTCCATGCCCACGTCGGCATAGCCGGCATCGGGGTTCTTCCAGCTCACCACGAAAAGCGTGTGGCCCTGATCGACCACCCACCTGATCAGGCTGTTGGCGGGCTTGAGGTCGAGGATGTAGAACTTGTTGATCCAGGGCGGAAAGATCACCAGCGGGCGGGCCCGCACCTTGGCGGTCCTCGGCGCGTACTGGATCAGTTCGAACATCCGGTTGCGGAAGACCACCGCGCCCTCGGTCGCGCCGATATTCTCTCCCACCTTGAACGCGTCGCGGTCCGCCAGCGTCACCAAAAGCGCGCCGCGGTTGGTTTCGATGTCGCGCACCAGGTTCTCGAGCCCCCGCACGAGGCTCTCGCCCTCGGTCTCGAGCGCGCGTTCCAGCGCGTCGGGGTTGGTGGCCAGGAAATTCGTCGGCGCCATCATGTCGACGATCTGGCGGGTGAAGAACTCGATCCGCCGCCGCTCGAGCGGCGAGATGTCGCGAAGCTCTGCCACCGCCGCCGCGAGCGCCTCGACGTTGAAGAGATACTGCTGCTTGAGGAAGTTGAAATAGGGATGGGTGTCCCACAGCGGGTTGGCGAAGCGGCGGTCTGCCGGACGGCGGTCGGCGGCCGGCGCCGGCCTGCCTTGCGAAAGCGCCTGGTGGGCCTCGACATAGTGCCTGAGCGCCTTGCCCCAGTGGCTCACCTGGGCCTCGATCAGCTTGCCGGGATTTTCCAGCATTTCCGTCCACCAGGCCGCCGCTGCGCTGGCGAAGAGATCCGGCCCCGGCGCCTCCACCGCCGGATCGGACGTGCGCCGCTGCGACAGCGCATGGACAAGGCGCCGGGTCAGTTCCTCGATTCTGGCGATATTGGCATTCAGCTTGGTGAGGTTGACGGGCGGTTCGGCGGGATCGCCCGGGCCACTCGCAACATCTGTTGTCATACGAACATTTAACTCCTATCCTGTTGCAATGCAGCATTGTCAGGATACTGCCGCGGCGCGGCCCTGCATAGCAGCGAATGCGGAGCCCGCCGGGCCGGAGACCCAGGAGACGCGATGAAGAGCATGGCCACCTACGACCTGATGGAGACGGCGCGCAACACCAACGAATGGCTCGGCGCCTCGGCCCGTGCGCTTGCCTCCTACCCCGTCTGGGGCCTCGTGCCGCATCCGATGTTCAAGGTCATGTCGGCCTGGGGCCGGATCACCGAACGCAGCTTCGCCCGGATGGTGATCAAGCCCGACTGGGGCATCCGCACCATCGTCGGCTCCGACGACCGCGACCACCTCGTCGAGATCGAGACCCTCGTCTCGCGCCCCTTCGGCGATCTCATCCATTTCCGCGTGCTCGGGCGGGAGCCGATGCCGCGCCGGGTGCTGCTCGTGGCGCCGATGTCGGGCCACTACTCGACGCTTCTGCGTTCCACCGTCGTCAGTCTCCTGCCCGACTGCGACGTCTATGTGACCGACTGGGTGAACGCCCGCGACATCGCGGTCTCGGCCGGCCATTTCGACATCGAGGACTACACGCTCTATCTCGTCGATTTCATGCGCCACCTCGGCCCCAATCTCAACGTCATGGCGGTGTGCCAGCCGGTGCCGCTCACCCTCGCTGCCACCGCCTACCTGGCCGAGGAGGATCCCGAGGCGCAGCCCCGCACGCTGACGCTGATCGGCGGCCCGGTGGACCCGGACGCGGCGCCCACCGAGGTCACCGACTTCGGCCGCCGGCTGACGATGGGCCAGATCGAGCATCTCGCCGTCCAGCGCGTCGGCTTCAAGTATGCAGGCGCCGGGCGGCTGGTCTATCCGGGCCTGCTGCAACTCGCCTCGTTCATCTCGATGAACCTCGACCGCCACAGCCAGGCCTTCTCCGACCAGATCCTGCGCGCCGCCAAGGGCGAGGCGTCCGAGCGCGACGCCCACAACCGCTTCTACGACGAATACCTGTCGGTCATGGACATGACCGCGGAATTCTACCTCTCCACCGTCGAACGCATCTTCAAGAACCGCGAGATCGCGACCAACAGCTTCGTCGTCGCCGGCAAGCAGGTGGACATCGGCAAGATCACCCGTGTCGCCGTCAAGGTCGTCGAGGGAACCGAGGACGACATTTCCGCGCCAGGCCAGTGCCTCGCGGCGCTGAAGCTCTGCACCGGCCTGCCCGAGGCGAAGAAATACAGCCACCTCGAACCGGGCGCCGGCCACTACGGCATCTTCGCCGGAAAGTCGTGGCGGAAGAACATCCGCCCGCTCGTCCTCAACTTCATCGACGCAAACGCGGGCACCGTCCCGGCGGGTCGCGCGGGCGGCGCCAAGACCCGGATTCGCGCCGTCTGAGCGGGGCGCCCGCGGGGGGCAGAGGGGGCGCGTCAGCCGGCCCCCGCCCCCCCTTCCGCGCGCTCCACGACCTCGGCCACGGCGGCCTCGATCAGCCTCAGGCAGCCGGGTTCCGAAAAGCGGTGATCCGCCCCCTTCACCAGCGTCAGCCGCAGGTCCGGCCCCTCGGCATGATCGAGCAGCCGCAGCGCGACGGAAAGGTCCACGTCGGCATCCGCGGTCCCCTGCAACATCCTGACCGGCATCGGCAGCGGCAGTGGCGTGCGCAGCACCAGCCGCCCCCGTCCCTCCTCGATCAGCCGCCGGGTGATGACATGGGGCGCGTCGGAATAGTCCGACGGCAGGGCAACTTGTCCTTCCGCCGCAAGCGCGCGCCGCTCCTCGGCGGAGAACCCCTCCCACATGTCTTCGGTGAAATCCGGCGCCGCCGCCACAGTCACCAGCCCCGCGACCTTCCCGGGATGCGCCCGCGCCATCAGAAGCGAAATCCACCCCCCCATCGACGAGCCCACCAGCACCTGCGGCCCCTCGGTCAGCGACAGGATCGCCGCCCGCGCGTCCTCGAACCAGTCGCCGATGCAGCCCTCGACGAAATCGCCGGACGATGCCCCGTGCCCGGAATAGTCGAAGCGCAGGAAGGCCCGCCCCGCCGCCCGCGCCCAAGCCTCCAGCGCCAGCGCCTTCGTCCCCTCCTTGTCCGACCGGAAGCCGCCGAGGAAGACCACGCCCGGGCCCCTTCCCTCGGTCCGGTCGTAGGCGATCCGCCGCTCCTCCTGTGTCTCCAGATAGCCGCCCATCGCTGCCTCCTTCCATTCATCGTGGCACAAATACTCGCCGGGGTCCGGGGGTGGAACCCCCGGCCTTCGCCCGTTGACTTCGCCTCCGCAATCCCCGAAGAAGGCGCCACATACCCGCAACCGGGCGTTCCGTGGGCGCCGAACCGACGAGGAGCATGGGCCATGACCCAGATTTCCCTGACCTTCCCCGATGGCAACAGGCGCGACTACGCGAAGGGCGTGACCGCCGCCGAAGTGGCGCAGTCGATCGCCCCCTCGCTCGGCAAGGCGGCGATCTCGGCCAGTCTCGACGGCAGGCACTGGGATCTGCAATGGCCCATCGACAAGGACGCGTCGATCTCCATCCACACGATGAAGGACGAGGCACAGGCGCTCGAACTGATCCGTCACGACTTCGCCCATGTCATGGCCCGCGCCGTCCAGAAACTCTGGCCCGAGGTCAAGGTGACGATCGGCCCGGTGGTGGAGAACGGCTGGTATTACGACTTCGACCGCGAGGAGCCCTTCACCCCCGAAGACCTCGGCGCGATCGAGAAGGAAATGCGCGCGATCATCAACGAGCGCGACGCGGTCAGGACCGAGGTCTGGGACCGCGCCCGCGCCATCGCCCATTACGTCGCCAAGAAGGAACCCTTCAAGGTCGAGCTGATCGAGGCGATCCCCGGCGACGAACCGCTCAGGATGTACTGGCACGGCCACTGGCAGGACCTCTGCCGGGGGCCGCACCTGCAACACACCGGCCAGCTCCCGGCCGATGCCTTCAAGCTCATGTCGGTCGCCGGCGCCTACTGGCGCGGCGATCACCGCAACAAGCAGCTCCAGCGCATCTACGGCGTCGCGTTCCGCAACCGCGACGACCTGAAGGCCTATCTGACCATGCTGGAAGAGGCCGCCAAGCGCGACCACCGCAAGCTCGGTCGCGAGATGGAGCTGTTCCATCTTCAGGAAGAAGCCCCCGGCATGGTCTTCTGGCATCCGAACGGCTGGACGATCTGGCGCGCGCTCGAGGACTACATGCGCCGCCGCCTGCGCGCGGCCGGCTATAAGGAAATCCGCACGCCGCAGGTGGTGGACCGGGTGCTCTGGGAACGCTCGGGCCATTGGGAGGCCTACCGCGAGAACATGTTCATCGTCGAGGTCGACGAGGAAGGCGCGAAGGAAAAGCGCATCAACGCGCTGAAGCCGATGAACTGCCCCTGTCACGTCCAGGTCTACAACCAGGGGCTCAAGTCCTACCGCGACCTGCCGCTCCGGCTTGCCGAATTCGGCTCATGCCATCGCTATGAATCCTCGGGCTCGATGCACGGGCTGATGCGGGTCAGGGGCTTCACCCAGGACGACGCGCACATCTTCTGCACCGAGGACCAGATCGAGCAGGAATGCGCGGATTTCATCGGCCTTCTCTCCTCGGTCTACCGTGACCTCGGCTTCACCCGGTTCGACGTCAAGCTTTCCACCCGGCCGGAGGTGCGCGTGGGCTCCGACGAGGTCTGGGACAAGGCCGAGGCGGCGCTCGAGAACGCGGTGAAGAAGGTCACCAACGACTATGTCATCGACCCCGGCGAGGGCGCCTTCTACGGGCCGAAGCTCGACTTCAAGCTGACCGACGCGATCGGCCGCGAATGGCAGTGCGGCACCTTCCAGGCCGATTTCAACCTGCCGGTGCGACTCGGCGCCGAATATGTCGGCGAGGACGGGGCGAAGCACCGCCCGGTGATGCTCCACCGCGCCATCCTCGGCAGTTTCGAGCGGTTCATCGGCATCCTGATCGAGAACTACGCAGGCCGGATGCCGTTCTGGCTGGCGCCGCGCCAGGTCGTCGTCGCCTCGATCGTCTCGGATGCGGATGCCTACGTGAACGAGGTCGTGGCCCGGCTCACCGCCGCGGGCCTGAGGGCCGAGGCCGACACGCGGAACGAGAAGATCAACTACAAGGTGCGCGAACATTCCGTCGGCAAGGTGCCGGTGATCCTCGCGATCGGCATGAAGGAGGTCGAGGAGCAGAGCGTCTCGATCCGGCGCCTGGGCGAGACAAGGACCGAGACCCGGCCGCTCGGGGATGCGGTCGCGGCATTCCGCGCCGAAGCCGCCCCGCCCGACCTGAGGTAGCAGGTTCGGGGCGCGCGAGCGCGCGCCCCGCACCCCGCCCGCCCCGCCCTGCGTCCGCCGCCGCCTTTCCCGGCCGGCCGCGGCGCCCGGGAAACCGGCCTGGGGCGGGATTTCCGCAAAATTCTTGCTTTTTGCACGGAATGTCGCATGATTTCAGCGGCGTGAACGCAGACTTTCCTACCGCTCCCTTCCTCGGGGCAGCCGGAAGAACCGAAAGACCTGGCTGCACGACCCCGGGCAATGTCGCCTCGGGGAGACATGATAGGGAGTGAACGGATGGCCACGGGCACCGTGAAATGGTTCAACACGACGAAGGGTTTCGGCTTCATCGCGCCCGACGACGGCGGCAAGGATGTGTTCGTGCACATCTCGGCGGTCGAGCGCGCCGGGCTGAAGACCTTGGCCGACAATCAGAAAGTGTCTTACGAGATGCAGTCCGGCCGCGATGGCCGTTCGTCGGCGGGCGACCTGAAGCTGCTCTGAGCTTCGCCGGAGCCGAATGCCTTGCCCGCCCCGTCCGGAGCCTGCCGGGCGGGGCGCCTCATTTCAGAAGCGCCGCGCGTGTCTCCGCCGTCCAGCCGAGGTGAAGCCGCCCGCCCGCCCGGATCACCGGGCGCCTCATCAGCGTCGGATGCGCCGCCAGAACCTCCGCCGCCGCCATCGCGGCCCCCGCCCCCGCAGCGGCCCGCGCCTGCGAATCAAGGCCGCGCCAGGTCGCCGAGGCGCGGTTGATCAATCCATCGCCGAAGGCCGCAAGAAACTCCGCCCGCTCGGCCCGATTGAGCGGTTCGGCGCGGATGTCGCGGAACGTCACCGCATGTCCCGCCGCGGCGAGCGCGGCCCGCGCCATCCGGCAGGTGTCGCAGTTGGGAATTCCGTAAAGGATCATCGGCGTTTGCCCCGCTTGGGCGGCCTTGGTAGCGCGTCCGCCCCGCCCCGGCAACCTCGGCGGAATCCCGCCGGGGCGCCGCCCGCCGCCCCGCCGGGTCGGCGGGATTCCGTCCACTGTCGGCGGGATTCCGGATCGGCCCCGATGGTGGGGCGAAGGGTTCCTTGACCCGGCCGGTGTTGCGATTTAGCACCATCCTTAGCTGCTTGTGAGTATCTCCCTTCGGGGGCCTTACCGACATCGAATCATAGCCGCGCGCCCGCCTTAACGGGACGCGCAAGGGGGGCATATGACTCTGAACGACGACCTGATCGACCGGATCTCGTCCGAGGCCGGCCGGCGGCTCAGCGAGACGGCCCGTGCCGGCAGGCGCCGCGCGCTGGCGCGGATTTCGCGCTGCTGCGTCACCGTCACCCGCGACGGTCAGACCACGCAGGAGGTCTTCTTCGACCAGACGCCGACACTCGGCCAGCTGATCGCGCGCGTCGGCGCCGACTGTTACATCGTCTCCATCGCCATGAAGCGCCGCTCCCTCAGGGAACGCATCCGCCTCGCGCTCGCAGCGGAATGACCGCGAGCGGGGGCCCGCCCGCGCGCGCCCCGCTTTCGCCGCAATCTGCGCATGCGCTGCCGACAATGGCCGTATCTTCCGGCCATTGTCGCCCGCCCGCGCCGGAGCACCCCGCTTCGGCCCCGGTTTCCCGACACAAACTTGCCACCTTTCCGCAAACGCGGGACGCTGTCCCCGGGCGCCCCTCGGGGCACCCGTGATTCGCGTGTGGCGAGGGTTTGGGTCATGGCTGAAGCGACGGATTTCATCGGACGCGTCCGCGAACGGGTCGAGACAGCGGAAGAGCGGCGGCGCCGCGAAACCGCGCGGCAGCCCGTCGCCGCCCGCTACACGGTGCTGGTGACACGCGACGGCGCAATGGCCGAGGAGCTTCTGTTCGACCGCCCGCCCACGCTCGCAGACCTCGTCGCCCGCGCCGGCGCCGGCGCCTTCCTCCTCGGCATCGGGGTGACCGAGGCACTGGCACAGGTCGCCGCCGAATAGCCTGCGGTCAGAACCGCTCGTCCACGATCATGACCTCGTGTCGGGCAAGCATCCGGGTGTCGGGCGAGCATCCGGACCCCCCTCGGGTGATCCTGGACGGCATGGCCAGATCCGCGCAGCCCGTGAGCGTCGCCACGCCCGGGATCGCGACGGCGGCCGTCAACCCGAACCGAACCGTCGCCTGTGCCGGACCGGCCCGCCTACCCCCAGACCTCCACAAACTCCCGCCACTCGCCCTTGCTCATCCCCGAGGTCTCCTGCGTCACCGTTTCTCCCTTGAGACGGCGCCTCAGCACCTCCACCGCCCGGCCTGACAGCGTGGCCCCGCCCAGCCGGTAGTCCTCGAAGGCGGCATAGGCCACCGGCACCCAGTCCCTGACGATGGTGCACATCACTTCGGCATAGGCGCGGATTTCATACTGGGCGTGGGCGTCGGCCCGGAGCCTGAGGAAGTGGAAGAGGTTGTGCAGGTCGATCTTCCAGTACCATTGCGTATAGACATTCGCCGGCAGGTTCATCCGCGCCAGTTCCCGCGCGAGGCCCTTCTGGCCCTCCTGCGAAAGCATGTCCTCATAATGGTCGTAGCTGCGCATCGCGTCCTCGCGCAGGATGTCGAGCACGCGCGCCGCCTCCGCCCCTTCCAGAAGCTCCCCCCTCCCCTGGTTGTTCACCGTCGACTGGGCCGCAAGATGCTCCGGCGCGGGGATGTAGAATTCGCGGTCGAGGATCGAGTAGCGGGCGGAGTATTCGTTGACGTTGGCGGTGCGGTGGCGGATCCACTGGCGGGCGACGAAGACCGGCAGCTTGACGTGGAACTTGACCTCGCACATCTCGAACGGGGTCGAGTGCCAGTGCCGCATCAGGTAGCGGATCAGGCCCTCGTCGTTGGTCACGTGTTTCGTGCCCCGCCCGTAGCTGACCCGCGCCGCCTGGGTGATCGCCGCGTCGTCGCCCATGTAGTCGATGACGCGGACAAGGCCGTGGTCGAGCACCTCGTGCGCGGCATAGAGGCGCCTTTCCATGCCTTCGGACGTCGCCCGCAGCGTCGGGCGGGCGTGGGACCGGGCCTCGGCGATCTCGGCCAACTGTTCGGGCGTCAGGGTCATGGGCGGTCCTCCGGTTTCACGAATCGCATCCACTATATCTATGGCCACGGCGCCTGATAACCGCGATGGGCGGTAGGCATTCCAAAATTTGATGATCCGGCGGGCCGCATCGCCCCGGGGGATGCTTGGCGGCGGGGTGGCCGGGCTGCTAGGCTGGCCCCGAGCGACCTGGAAGGAGAGCGCAATGGCGTTGAAATACCTGCACACGATGGTGCGCGTGAAGGACCTGGAACCGTCGATGGCGTTCTACCGCCTTCTCGGGCTCGAGGAGACACGGCGCTATGAAAGCGAACAGGGCCGCTTCACGCTGGTCTTCATGGCGCCGCCCGGCCAGCCCGACTGCCCGGTGGAACTGACCTGGAATTGGGACGGCGACGCCAGCCTGCCGTCCGACAGCCGCCACTTCGGCCACCTCGCCTACGAGGTCGACGACATCTACGCGACCTGCGCGCATCTTCGGGCCAACGGCGTCACCATCAACCGCCCGCCGCGCGACGGGCACATGGCCTTCGTCCGTTCGCCCGACAATGTCTCGGTCGAGCTTTTGCAGAAAGGTGCCGCGAAGGCGCCGGAGGAGCCGTGGGCAAGCATGGGCAACACCGGGCACTGGTAGGGCCGTCCGCGCTTCTCGCGGCCGCCGTCGCGGCGGGGCCCGGCGCGGCCGAGTGCCGGCTTGCGCTGATCCTCGCGCTCGACGTCTCGGCCTCGGTCGACGTCCGCGAGGACGGTTTGCAGCGCGGCGGCCTCGCCCGCGCGCTGGTCGCCCCCGAGGTGGAGGATGCCTTCCTCGCCGATCCGGGTCAGGCCGTCTGGCTCTATGTCTATGAATGGAGCGGGCCACGGTCGCAGGCCGAGCTGCTGCCCTGGTTCGAGATTGCCTCGGCCGACGACCTCAGCCTTGCCGCCCGTGCCATCGCGGCAAGCAAACGCAGCCGCGACGACATGCCGACGGCGATCGGCAACGCGCTCGGCCATGCCGCCACGCTCTTTCGCCACGGCCCCGACTGCGGGGCGCAGACGCTCGATGTGTCGGGCGACGGAAAGAACAACGAGGGCTTCCCCCCCGCCTCGGCCTACCGCGCCTTCGACTTCGACAGGGTCACGGTGAACGGGCTGGCCATCAACGGCGGCGAGGCGGGCGTGGCCGACTACTACCGGGCCGAGGTGATCCGCGGCGCGGGCGCCTTCGTGATCGAGGCGGAGACCTTCCGCGACTACGAACGTGCGATCCGGGCGAAGCTCGTGCGCGAATTGCAGGGACCGGTGATCGGCTGGCTGCGCCCGGGCGCGCCGGGATGATCCGGCTCGCCCTCCTTCTGGCGCTCGTCGCCACCCCCGCCTCGCCCGGCTGCCGGCTCGCGCTCGCGCTCGGGATCGATGTGTCGCGCTCGGTCGACGCCCGGGACTATGCGATCCAGCGGGAGGGCCTCCTTTCCGCGCTGGCCGACCGCGTGATCGTCGACGCCTTCCTGAAGCCCGAAGACCGCGTGGCGCTCGCCGTCTTCGAATGGTCGGGCCAGGCCCAGCAGGACATCGTCCTCGACTGGACGGAAGTGGCGGGGGAGGCCGAACTTCTCAGCATCCGCGACCGGATCGCCGCGCACCGTCGCGCCGCCGACCACCTGCCCACCGGCCTCGGCGCAGCGCTTGATTTCGGGCGGACGCTCCTCGACCGCGCGCCCGACTGTCTTGCCCGCACGCTCGACATCTCGGGCGACGGGCGCTCGAACGACGGGCGCCGGCCGGAAGAGATCTACGCCGCGGAGGACTTCGGCGAGATGCTGGTGAACGGGCTACCCATCGGCGGGCACGAGGCCGACATCGCCGTCTACTACCGGACGCGGGTGATCCGGGGCCGGGGCGCCTTCGTCGAAATCGCCCGGACGCAGGACGACTACCCCCGTGCGATCCGCCGCAAGCTGGAAAGGGAACTGACCGAGCAGCTTCTCGGCCGGGCGGAGGGATCGGGGCGGCCGGGGTGACGCCAGAGGGCGGCAACACCGGAAAACCCGGCTCGGCTCCCCTTGGCCGGCTCTCAGTCGACGATCTTCCAGTAGGAATCCTTCCGGACCACCTTTCCGTCTCGGAAGGTGTAGAAGTCGCATCCCCTCACGCGGACCTTTTCACCTGCCGGGGTCGTGCCGGTCAGCAGCCATTTCGACATGCCGGTATTCCCCGAGGCGAAGCTCTCGATCTCGCCGTAGTGGACGTCCGGCGTCGTCTCGAATCTGGTCATCAGCCCGCGCCGCACCGCGTCGCGGCCGATGTAGCGGCGGCCGTGCGGATCGGGGCCGCGCGGAAGATCGAGGCTGCAATCGTCGGCGAAGAACTGCATGATCGCATCGATGTCATGGGCGTTGAAGGCTGCCGCGAGGCGCCCGAGCGTCGCCAGGATGGATGCCTCGTCAGACATGGGCGCGCCTCGCCAGGTCGCCGAACCACGGAAAGGATCATACACGATCGCCGCAGCCGCCGACACGCGAAACCTTGCCGGTCAGTAGATATACCGGATCTGGTCGGTCCAGAACCGCTCCAGCCGCCGCAGGATCGCGTTCGCATCCTCGCCGGCGGCGAAGCCGATGACATGGCGCGTTTCGAGCATCTCGGCATGGCGGCGGAAGAGCGCCGCGACCGCCTCGCGTACGTTCCGGCCCTTGGCGGTCAGGCGGACGCGCACCGAGCGGCGGTCGACCTCGCAGCGCTCATGGTGCATGTAGCCCATCTCCACGAGCTTCTTGAGGTTGTAGCTGACGTTGGAGCCCTGGTAGTAGCCGCGGGTCTTGAGCTCGCCCGCGCTCACCTCGTTCTCGCCGATGTTGAACAGCAACAACGCCTGAACCGCGTTGATCTCGATCTGGCCCAGCCGCTCGAACTCGTCCTTGATGACGTCGAGCAGGAGCCGGTGCAGCCGCTCCACCAGCCCGAGCGTCTCCAGATACCCGGCATGCACACCCCCGCGGGGGCGTTCCTCGACAATTGCCTGCAGGCTCATCTCTCACTCCGCCTCGCTGCTCTTGGGGTCAGAGTGGGCGGAAAGGGCAAAATTTCGGTTAAGCCGCACCGGCCCCCTCTCAGCCGGCACGCCCCGCACGGGCGAAGGCCGCAATCTCGGCGACGAGCCCGCCGAACCGCTCCGGCACCGGCCCCGCCCCTATGATCCAGGGATAGAGGTCCTGATCGTTCTCCGACAGCAGGGTATCGTAGAGGTCGAGCGCCGCATCCTCCATCTGCCCGAGCCGCGCGTCGGCGAAGGGGCCGAGGATCAGGTCCATCTCCTTCGTGCCCCGCCGCCAGGACCGCATGGTCATGCGCTTGAGCCGGATCGCGCGCGCCTCGCCGGTGCCGCCTTCCGGCCGGGTCGCGCTCGTGCCCGGTGCAGCCTTCCTGGTCATGGCCTCTTTCTCCGATGTCACTTGAACGGGACGGGGCGCCACCTTAAGACATGGCCCCGGCGATTTCAAACCGGAGCCCCCGATCATGGCCTTTCTCTCCGACACGCTGGCGCGCGTGAAGCCGTCACCGACCATCGCGGTGACCAACAAGGCGCGGGAACTCAAGGCCGCGGGCAAGGACGTGATCGGGCTTGGCGCAGGCGAGCCCGATTTCGACACGCCCGAGAACATCAAGGCGGCCGCCCGGCGCGCCATCGACGAAGGGAAGACCAAATACACCGCGGTCGACGGCATCCCCGAGCTGAAGGAGGCGATCTGCCGCAAGTTCAAGCGCGAGAACGGGCTGAGCTACACACCCGCCCAGATCAGCGTCGGCACCGGCGGCAAGCAGATCCTCTACAACGCGCTGATGGCGACGCTGAACCCCGGCGACGAGGTGATCATCCCCGCGCCCTACTGGGTCAGCTACCCCGATATGGTGCTACTTGCGGGCGGCACGCCGGTGACGGTGACTTGCGGGATCGAAAGCAACTTCAAGCTGACCGCGGAAAAGCTTGAAGCGGCAATCACGCCGAAGACCAAGTGGTTCATCTTCAACTCGCCGTCGAACCCCACCGGCGCAGGCTATACCGCCGGCGAACTCAAGGCCTTGACGGATGTTCTTCTGAAACATCCGCAGGTCTGGATCATGTCCGACGACATGTATGAACACCTCGTCTTCGACGATTTCCGCTTCGTCACCCCGGCCGAGGTGGAGCCCGCGCTTTACGACCGCACGCTCACCTGCAACGGCGTCTCCAAGGCCTATGCCATGACCGGCTGGCGGATCGGCTATGCCGGCGGGCCCGCGCATCTGATCAAGGCGATGGGCACGATCCAGTCGCAATCGACATCGAACCCCTGCTCGATCGCGCAATATGCCGCGGTCGAGGCGCTGAACGGCCCGCAGGACTTCCTGGCCGAGAACCGCAAGGTCTTCCAGCGCCGCCGCGACCTCGTCGTGTCGATGCTGAACCAGGCGAAGGGGGTCAAGTGCCCCCGTCCGGAAGGCGCCTTCTACGTCTATCCCGACATCTCGGGGCTCATCGGCAAGACCTCGGCGGGCGGCGCGGCGCTCGCCACGGACGAGGATTTCGCCACCGCGCTGCTGGAGGAAACCGGCGTCGCCGTCGTCTTCGGCGCGGCCTTCGGGGTTTCGCCGAACTTCCGCGTCAGCTACGCTACCTCCGACGCCGCGCTCGAGGAGGCCTGCCGGCGCATCCAGGCGTTCTGCGCCGGGCTTCGCTGACCGGCGGGGAGTAGTCGCTTGATCAAAAGAGGCGTCGGAGATGTGGAAGAAGATTGCTGGAAGCTTGGCCTTGGCCGGCGCTGCCTATTTGACTTACAACTCCTATAGAGCTGGATATTTCACTAGGCCGGAAATGCCTCCCGGCGCCTTTTCGCTATCATTTAAGAATGGGCTACGAGGAATACTCCATGACATTCCCGACGAGCGGCTGGACCGAAAATATCTTGGTTATCCTTTTGAGGTGGCGCCGTGGTTCGAATCTGCTTGGGCGGACTGCGACCCACCCACCGAAAACGAAATCGAGAAGGTCGTAAAATCAGTGAATCTTGGATCCGGAACGCGACTGGACGCAATCTGCAAGATCACGGCGGATGAGGATACGATTGTGCGAGGGGTAATATTCTCGGCTCCACGCCGGACGACCACACCCATGCCATAGTAGAAAAGTAATGGAGAGCGTCTGGAGCTTGAAGTGGGCTAAAATTGAACTGACCGAGTCTGGCGCATCGGTCGAAAGAAATGCTCTCTACTTGAATTTCACGGATTGAAGGACGTTGATGGTGCCAACGCTGCCAGACTACTACTTCCGCATCCGCGAGAGCGGCGCGGCGGTGTTCCGGGTCGGCACGGAGAACCGCCAGCGGCGGATCGAGTTGGACCAGATCGCCATCGTCAACGTCAAGAACGGCGAGATCAGGCCCCACGGCGACCGCACGCTTTCCGAAGCCGACCTGGCGGCGATCCGAGACTGGATCGCGGCGCGGACCGAGATGCTTGCAAGACGCGACATCGACGACATCCACCGCGCGGTGGATCACCTGAACCTGACGGCGCAATGGGCGCAGTCGAGGGCGACCGACGCCCAGCTCGACGCGGTGACCGACGCGCTTCTTCTGGCGATGCACGACCTGCGGACCGTGCTGGTGCGCCGGAAGGCCGAGCGCATGGAGGCGGCAGCCAAGGGCTGATCGGCGCGCGGGTCCGGACGCTGTCAGGCCCGCAAAGACGGGAGGCTCGTCGGGAGTCTGCCGCCCTTCGTGCCCTGCCGCAGTCCGGCAGATCGTCCGCCACCGCCCGCTTTCGCCCTTGCCGGGACCACACCCGCCACATACATTCAATACAACGAATGTTTCGGAGCGGCCATGCCCCATATCGCCATCATCGGGTCCGGTTTCGCCGCCCTCACCACCGCCCGCGACCTCCGCCGCCGCGGCGTCGGCGCCGACATCACCGTGATCTCGCCGCGCGACGAGCTGCACTACCTGCCCTCCTCGATCTGGATTCCCGCCGGCCTGCGGCGGGCCAAGGCGCTGCGGCTGCCGCTTGCCCGGTTCTTCGCCCGCCACCGGGTGCGGTTCCTGAAAGCCTCCGTCACCGGGCTTGTCGCCCGGGCGCGCCAGATCACGACGGACACCGGCGAGACGATCGCCGCCGATCATGTCGTCATCGCCTCGGGCGGGCGGTTCCTGAAGAAGCTGCCGGGAATCGAACACGCGATCATCCCCTGCGAGGGGATCGCCGCAGCCGAGGCGATGACGGCGCGGCTTGCCGCACTCGATGGCGGCACCATCGCCATCGGCATGGCGACGAACCCGAACGAGCCGGGCGCGATCCGCGGCGGGCCGATGTTCGAATATGCCTTCATCCTCGACCGGCTCCTGCGCCGCGAGGGCCGGCGCGACCGCTTCCGCATGGTGTTCTTCTCGCCCTCCGCGCGGCCGGGCCAACGGCTTGGCGAAAAGGCGGTGGACGCGATCCTGGCCGAGATGAAGCGGCGCGGGATCGAAACCCATCTCGGCCACAAGATGGTACGGATCGAGCCCGACCGCGTGGTGACCGAAGGCGGAGAGGTCGCGGCCGACCTGATCCTGTTCCAGCCCGGCATGACCGGCCCCGAATGGCTCGCCGCAACCGACCTGCCGCTGTCGCCGGGCGGCATGGTGCGGGCGGATGCCTTCTGCCGGGTCGAGGGCTGCGAGGGTCTCTGGGTGGCCGGGGACGCCGGCTCCTACCCCGGCCCCGAATGGCTGCCGAAACAGGCCCACCAGGCCGATCTTCAGGCCAGGGCGGTGGCGGCGAACATCGCCGGGGCGCTGAAGGGCCGTCCGCCCGCCAAGGCCTTCACCGCCGAACTTGTCTGCATCATGGACAGCCTCGACCGGGGGATGCTCGTCTTCCGCCGCGGCCGGATCAACCTGACGCTGCCGGCGCTGCGCCCGCTCCACTGGCTCAAGCGGGCGTTCGAGCACCACTATCTGCGGGCCTATCGCTGAGCCAGGGGCCCCGCCAGAACCGCGTCATCAGGAGCGTGCCGGCGAAGACCAGCCCGATGACGAGGCCGATCCAGACGCCGACGCCGCCAAGCCCGAAGCGGAACGCCAGCACGTAGCTCGACGGGATGCCGATCAGCCAGTAGCCGACCGAGGCGATGACCATCGGCCCGCGCGTGTCGTGCACCCCGCGCAAGAGGCCAAGCGCCATGACCTGAGCCGCGTCGGCAAGCTGGAAGAGCGCAGCGACGGCAAGGAGCGTGGCGCCGTAGGCGAGGATCGCCGGCGTCTCCGGATTGGCCGGATCGAGGAAGAGACCGATGAGCAGTTCCGGGATCGCCAGGAAGGCCGCGACGACGACGCCCGCCACAACGACCACCAGCGCGATCGCCGCCATCGCGCCGTCGCGCAGGCTCGCGGTGTCGTCGGTTCCGACCGTCCGGCCCGCGCGCACCGTGGCGGCATTCGAAAGGCCCAGGTAGACCATGAACGAGATCGCCCCGAGTTGCAGCGCGATTCCGTGCGCGGCGAGTTCCTTCGTGCCGATCCAGCCCATCATCAGCGCCGCCGTCTCGAACATCCCCGCCTCGAAGAGGCCGGTCATGCCGATCGGCCAGCCGAGCCGCCAGACCTGCGCGAAGGCTGCCCAGTCCGGGCGCCAGAACCGCGCGAACAGCCGGAACCTTGCCAGCGCCGGGTCGAAGCCCGCGACCGCGGCAAGGATGACGAAGGTCAGCACCTGCGCCACCACGCTGGCCAGCGCCGAGCCCTGGACACCAAGTTCCGGCGCGCCCCAGTTGCCGAAGATGAAGGCCCAGTTGAGCGCCGCGTTCACCACAGTGGCGGCCAGCGTGGTCCAGAGCACGACCCCGGCCCGCTCCACCGAGGAAAGGAAGCCCTTCATGCCCATGATGAGAAGCGCGGGCACCATTCCCGCCCCCGCGACCCTGAGATAGTCCTGCGCCAGCGCCGCCACCTCCGGCGCCTGGCCGAGCGCGAGAAGCAGCGACCCGGACCACCAGAGCGCCGGATAGATCGCGACGCCGTAGAGCGCCGAAAGCCAGAGCGCCATCCTGGTGTCGCGCCGGACCTGGGTCTCGTCGCCCCGGCCCAGCGCGACGGCGACCATCGGCATCACCGCCTGCGCGAAACCCGAGCCGAGGATGAAGAAGATGAAGAAGGTGGCGCTGCCCAGCACCACGGCGGCAAGTTCGGTCACCCCGTACCAGCCGACCATCACCGTATCGGTGACATGAAGCGCGATCTGCGCCAGATGCGAGCCCGCAAGCGGCAGGCCAAGCGCCAGAACCGCCTTCAGATGCG
Organism: Albidovulum sp.; assembly: GCA_030837785.1. Taxonomy (GTDB): domain Bacteria; phylum Pseudomonadota; class Alphaproteobacteria; order Rhodobacterales; family Rhodobacteraceae; genus Albidovulum. Next base: position 10,928 of record JAUQYA010000139.1, on the reverse strand, counting down.
CCGCGAATGGTGTCCGGTCCTGCCGCATCCCCGAGGCTTACGCCGGGGCGCGGGCAAGGTCCAGAGCCGGCAGGCCAGCGCCCGCCCGCCGCCCCGGGCCATCGCCCTGCCGTCGAGGCCCCGGGGTCATGTTGCCGTTCAGGTCGTAGGCGAGCACCTGTGCCAGCTCCTCGCCGTAGGGCCGGTAGGCGGTGCGCTCCACCGCCGCGCCGGTCGGGTCGGTCACCGCGCGGACCGAGCCGAGCCCGTCGGCGTGGAGCGCGAAGACCTTCGTCGTCACCACGCCGCCGCTCTTGGTCCAGGTGATGCGGATGTTCGGCCGGCCGCGGCGCCACTGCCTTCGCCCGCCATCACGCCTTGGCGGCCCGCCCCTCGGCCGGCCGGTCCGCAGGCCGCTTCCCCGGCCTGCCGCCGCGCTTTCCGCCGCCATCGGCGTGGTCGCCGCACCGGAGGTCGGGGTGGAGCGAGGCGCCGAGGATCTGGTCCGACCCGCGCACCTCATGGCTCGCCCGCCCGACGAGAGGCGGGTCGGGCGATGGCCGGTGGGCACGTCGCGGCCGAAGCTGCGGCCGGCACGCCCCTCAGGTCTTCGCGGCGGGTCCGTTGCCACGCCTCCCGCCCGGTCGACCGGCGCGCCTGCCGGGTTTCTCCTCGGGGGGGGCCACGTCCTTGCGGCCCGCTTCGGCATGGCTGCCGCGCCTGAGGTCGGGATGCAGGGAAGCGCCGAAGATGTGGTCGGAGCCGTGGACCACATGGCTTGCCCGCCCGACGATCAGCGGATCGGGGGCCTGCACCGCCGCGGGATCCTTGCCCGGATAGTCGAGCGAGGCGAGGAAGTGGCGCATGCAGTTCAGCCGGGCGCGCTTCTTGTCGTCGGACTTGACGATCACCCAGGGCGCGTCGGCGGTGTCGGTGTAGAAGAACATCGCCTCCTTCGCCTCGGTATAGTCGTCCCATTTGTCGAGCGACGCCTTGTCGATCGGCGAGAGCTTCCACATCTTCAGGGGATCGGTCTCGCGCGCGGTGAAGCGGTGGCGCTGCTCCTCGCGGGTGACCGAGAACCAGTACTTGCAGAGCCGGATGCCGGAACGGACCAGCATCCGCTCCAGTTCCGGGGCCTGGCGCATGAACTCGAGGTATTCGGTGGGCGAACAGAAGCCCATCACCCGTTCGACGCCCGCGCGGTTGTACCAGGACCGGTCGTAGAACACCATCTCGCCCGCGGTCGGCAGATGCTCGATGTAGCGCTGGAAGAACCACTGCCCCTTCTCGACATCTGACGGCTTGTTGAGCGCGACGACCCGGGCGAAGCGCGGGTTCAGATGTTCCATGAACCGCTTGATCGTGCCGCCCTTGCCGGCGGCGTCGCGCCCCTCGAAGAGGATGATGAACTTCTGCCCGGTCTCCTGCGCCCAGATCTGCACCTTCAGCAGCTCGGCCTGAAGCTTCGCCTTCTCGGCCTCGTAGGTCTTCACCCCCATCTTGTGCGAATAGGGGTAGGTGCCGGTCTCGAACGCATGGCGGATCGCGTCGGCATCGACGACGGGAAAGGCCCGCGGGCCTGTCGGCGCCGCGTCCGTGGCGATCGCCTCCCGCACCGGCTCCACGACTTCGGCCACCACTTCGGCCACGGCTTCGGCCACCACTTCGGCCACGGCTTCGGCCACGACTTCGGCCACGACCTGGGCCTGCGCATCCTCGTCCGTCCCGAACCCACCGGCATCCGCAACATCGGCCATCCCGCGTCTCTCCCTCTGGCTGAAAAACCTGGGTCTCTTACCATGATAGATCGCACGGCACCTTGACCGGGGTCAAATTTCGGCAAGGTGGCTTTTCGCCGGGGCCGGCCTGCGCTACCGATGATCCGACGGCATCCGGAGGAACCCATGCTCACGATCTATGGCGTCTATCGCAGCCGCGCCTCGCGCAACTTCTGGCTACTGGCCGAACTGGGGCTGGAATTCGAACATGTCCCGGTGATCCAGGCCTATCGCCTGGCCGATCCCGCGGCCGAGAGCGCGCCCTTCAACACCCAGTCGCCGGGCTTTCTCTCGATCAGCCCGGCGGGCGCGGTGCCGGTGCTGCGCGACGGTGATTTCGTGCTGTCGGAATCGCTTGCGATGAACCTCTACATCGCGCGCAAGGCAGGCGGCCCGCTCGCCCCTGCGGACGAGCGGGAAAACGCGCTGATGGAGCAATGGGCGCTCTACGGCGCCACCTCGATCGAGGCCCATGCGCTGGCCATCCTCTATGCCCATTCCGAGGGCCGCGCCAAGACCCCCGAGGGCGAGGCCGAGATCGCGGCGGAGGTGGCGCGGCTGCGCCGGCCGCTCGGGGTCCTCAACTCCCACCTGCGCGAACACGGCCACATGGTCGGCGGCCGCTTCACCGTGGCCGACATCAACATGGCCGAGATCGTGCGCTATGCCCATGCCGAACCCGGGCTGATCGCGGCCTATCCGGCAGTCGCGGAGTGGCTCGCCGCCTGCCACGCGCGGCCCGCCTTCAAGGCGATGTGGGACAAGAGGCTGGCCGAACCGGCGTGAGCAGGGTCACGCCGCCACGAAGTAGCGCGCCGCGTATGTCACCGGGAAGTTCACCGAACGGGCGATGAAGCAGACCGCGTGGATACGGCCGTGGATCGCGTCGGCCGCGGCCAGGTCGGTGCCCGGCGCGACGGCGATCTCGGGCCGCAGCTCGGCCGACAGGAACCGCCCGGCACCCGACGGCAGGCTTTCGCCCCGCCCGAGCGGCCGGTCGCGGTAGCCGGTCACGACCAGCCCCGCGTCGCTGGCGTAATGCAGATACCACAGCATGTGGCAGGCCGAGAGCGCGGAGAGAAGCAGGTCCTCGGGGTTCATCTTCGAAGGATCGCCGCCCAGCGCGGGATCGTTCGAACAGTGGATCACCGCCTTGCCCGGCACGGCCACATCCCAGGTCCGGTCGTAGCCGCGATAGCTCCGCGTCCCCTCGCCGCGGTTGCCGGTCCAGACGATCTCGCTGGTGAAGTCGTGTCCCATCGGAGCCAGCCTACCCCGCGATCACCCGGATGGCGAGGAAGATCGCCGCCGCCGTGAGCACCGTCACCACCCGGGCCGCGACGATCGTCGACGCATACGCCCGCCGCACCAGCTTGCGCCGGCCGCGCTCCTCGGGCAACGGCCGGGCGGGCGGGCGACCCTCACCCGGGCTTGCGCGCCACGAAGTCGATCAGCGCCGAGCGGCCGCGATGGCCGCTCCCTTCCTCCACCTCGGCGTCGTAGTCCCCGGCGCTGAGCACCTCGTAGCCGGCGAAGGCATCGCGCAGGAGATCGAGCGTATACATGTTCTCCTCCGCCGGGGGCCCGCCGGTGCCGTAGCCGACCTGCCGCGGCGCGTAGCCGTGGAGAAGCAGAAGCCCGCCCGGCACCAGCGCCCGGTCGATCCGGGTGAAAAGCCGTGTCCGCTCCGCCGGTCCGGCGAACTGGATGAAGATGCCCGCGACCACGTCGAAGACCCGCGACCAGTCCCAGCCGTCGAGGTCGGCAAGGTGGAAATCAACCGCCACGCCGCGGTCGGCGGCGAGCCTGCGCGCCTTCTCCACCGCATTCGGCGCGGGCTCGAAGGCCGCAACCCTCAGCCCCTGCCTCGCCAGCCAGACCGAGTTGCGCCCCTCGCCGTCGGCGATCGACAGCGCCGTCTGCCCCGGCCTGAGCCAGCCCGCGGCGCGGGTCAGGAAGGCGGCCGGCTCGGTGCCGAAGAGATAGTCGTCCCCCGCATAGCGTTCGTTCCACATCGGCCTCTCCCTTGTATGCCATAGCCGGACCTCGCCCATATGTCGCGGCGGCGGGGCGCCGGTTCAACCCCGCCCGCTTGCCCCCGGACCCTGCGCATGGTCTAATCGCCGGCCAACCAGAACCAGAGCAGCATCATGGCCGACGACCTTCTTTCCGCACGCGCCGACGACTACAACGCCTCCTCCATCGAGGTGCTGGAGGGGCTGGAGCCGGTCCGCAAGCGGCCCGGCATGTATATCGGCGGCACCGACGAACGCGCGCTCCATCACCTCGTCGCGGAAATCCTCGACAACTCGATGGACGAGGCGGTGGCGGGCTTCGCCAACCGGATCGAGGTGGAGCTTCACGCCGATCATGCCGTCACCATCCGCGACAACGGCCGCGGCATTCCCATCGACCCGCATCCGAAATTCCCCGGCAAGTCCGCGCTCGAGGTGATCCTCTGCACGCTCCACGCCGGCGGCAAGTTCTCCGGCAAGGCCTATGAGACGAGCGGTGGCCTGCACGGCGTCGGCGCCTCGGTCGTGAACGCGCTGTCCGACCTGATGGTGGTCGAGGTCGCCCGCAACAAGGAACTTTTCGAACAGCGCTTCTCGCGCGGGGTGCCGCAGGGGCCGGTGAGGAAGATCGGCGCCGCGCCGAACCGCCGCGGCACCGCCGTCACCTTCCACGCCGACGAGGAGATCTTCGGCCACCACCGCTTCAGGCCCGCCCGTCTCCTCAAGATGGTCCGCTCCAAGGCCTATCTCTTCTCGGGCGTCGAAATCCGCTGGAAATCCGCGCTCGACGACGGCGAGACGCCGCAGGAGGCGGTGTTCCACTTCCCCGGGGGGCTCGCCGACTATCTCGGCGAACAGCTCGAAGGCGCCTCCGCCTATGCCGACCGCCCCTTCGCCGGCAAGGTGGGCTTCCAGGACAAGTTCGGCGAACCCGGCTCGGTCGAATGGGCGATCAACTGGACGCCCGCGCGCGACGGCTTCATCCAGTCCTACTGCAACACCGTGCCGACGCCCGAGGGCGGCACCCACGAGGCGGGGTTCTGGGCGGCGATCCTCAAGGGCATCCGCGCCTATGGCGAGCTGGTGTCGAACCGCAAGGCCGCCCAGATCACCCGCGAGGATCTGATGGCCGGGGGCTGCGCGCTCGTCTCCTGCTTCATCCGCGAGCCGCAGTTCGTCGGCCAGACCAAGGACCGGCTGGCCACCGAATCCGCCGCACGGATGACCGAGGGCGCGGTGCGCGACCATTTCGACAACTGGCTCGCGGCCGACACCAGGTCGGCCGGCGCGATCCTCGACTTTCTCGTGCTCAGGGCCGAGGAGCGGCTGCGGCGCCGGGCCGAGAAGGAGACCGCGCGCAAGACCGCCACCAAGAAGCTCAGGCTTCCCGGCAAGCTCGTCGACTGCTCGGCCACCAGCCGCGAGGGGACCGAGCTTTTCATCGTCGAGGGCGACTCGGCGGGCGGCTCGGCCAAGATGGCCCGCGACCGGAACACGCAGGCGCTGCTGCCCTTGCGCGGGAAAATCCTCAACGTCCTCGGCGCCGCCTCCTCGAAGCTCGGCACCAACCAGGAGATTTCCGACCTCGCGCAGGCCCTCGGCGTGGGGCTGGGCACGAAGTTCCGCATCGACGACCTGCGCTACGAGAAGGTCATCATCATGACCGACGCCGATGTCGACGGCGCCCACATCGCCTCGCTTCTGATGACCTTCTTCTTCACCCAGATGCGGCCGCTGATCGACAAGGGCCACCTCTACCTCGCCTGCCCGCCGCTCTACCGCCTGACGCAAGGCGCCCGGCGCATCTACGTCGCCGACGATGCCGAGAAAGAGGAAATGCTCGCCAGGGGCCTCGGCGGCAAAGGCAAGATCGACGTCCAGCGCTTCAAGGGCCTCGGCGAGATGGACGCCAAGGACCTCAAGGACACCACCATGAACCCGGCGACGCGGAAACTGATCCGCGTGTCGATCGACGAGGACGAGCCGGGCGAGACCTCCGACCTGGTCGAGCGGCTGATGGGCAAGAAACCGGAACTCAGGTTCCAGTATATCAGCGAGAACGCGCGGTTCGTGGAGGAGCTGGATGTGTGAGGGTGATCAGAAATTATGCCTGCAGAAGCAGTCCGATTCTGGATAGGATCAAACACAAATAGAATTTCTTCCGAGTGGAAGATTTGGGGCAAGAACGGCCAGGTTTATTTGACGTGTTCGAATTGGCGAGGCCGTCAGAAGTTGTCAATTCACGATTCTGGCGAAAACCAATTTGGCTTCACCCCAGAAGCACGACGAAGTTTTAACCTTCCAAGCAGCATTTCTGAATTTCCTTCTTTCGTTCGGTGGAAGCGCAAACGGCCAGAGCCAGGAATGATAGTTCCGGCTGCCTCCCTACAGTTTCCTACTGATTATCTAAGAGGTAGTTTTCCAGTAATTTCAACGACGTCAAATAAGCCTAAATCATACATCGAACCGGCGCCGCCCGGTCATTGTGCGGAGATAGCTTTCCTAATAATTCAGAATCCGAAACTGGGGCAAAAGCTCGACTGCAAAGGGCCATATAATGTATTTCTACAACTCACACTTGGCGAGGATGAGCTTTGCCTAGTCGGCCTTCGCAGCATGCCCTTCAACAAGGATCTATTACCTGATTTCAACAATTTACGCATCCCCACCGCATGGCTGACAGCAATGAACGGTGGACCTCCAAAGGATGGCTGGTTTCCATTTAGTGCCACCCTGTGGAGCCATCCACAGGACTATGAGGCAATTGGGCTCGGAGAAATTTCTGGTTTTCACATGAATCGAATATATGAAACTGAATCATAGCTGCATGCTCGCACGTGAAAAGCTACTCCTTCGCCCGATTTGTCCCGCGACAAATCGGGCCGCGCCTGCCTGCCCCCGGCAGGCGCGTTACCGCGCCCGCCCAGGCAGACGCGCCCCGATTTCCCAAACGCTTGGCGCGGGTGGATGCCCCCTTGCCCTCCGCCTTGCGGCTCCGGGCAATCGGACTGGGGAAAGGTCCGCCGGACCTTTCGCTTTCGGCCCTCTGGCGCTCCCTTCTCCCCCCTTGCCGTCCCGACCATGTCGGGACGGATGCCCGACGCAAACCCGACGCTTGCCAGCCCTTTCCCGATCCCACTTGAACGGCGTGCGCGGCGGACCTAGACTCTCCGCTGCCCCCTTGCGCAATCCATCCGCCCGGCACGGGCCGGCCGGAACTCCCGCCAAAGGAACACGCCATGTCCAAGGAAAAGAACCGCGGCAACAAGGAAGCCAAGAAGCCGAAGAAGGAGAAGCCGAAGGCGCCTGCCACCGCGCATTCGGGCGCGGCCAAGGCCGACACGGTGATCGCCGGCAAGAAGGTCAAGTGAGGCCGCGCTGCGCCGGGACGAAGTACCGCTGAGGCGACCCGCGCCAATCCGCCTCATGCCGGTGCCTCCCCCGTCTCCCCATATCACCGGAGACATACCCGCAGGAGGCCCCGATGTCCTACACGCTCGACCGCATCCTTCCCGGCGTCCCCTTCGCCGAGGCCGACGCCCGCACCCGCGCCGCCCTTGCGGCGAAGGGGTTCGGCGTCCTGACCGAGATCGACGTCGCCGCGACGATGAAGAAGAAGCTCGGCCGCGACATGGCTCCCTACCGCATCCTCGGCGCCTGCAATCCCGGCATGGCCTGGGAGGCCATCGGGAAGGAGCCGAAGGTCGGCGCGATGCTGCCCTGCAATGTGATCCTCCGCGCCGTCGAAAACGGTGTCGAGGTCTCGGCAGTCGACCCGGTCGCCTCGATGGCGTCGATCGACAATGCCGGGCTGAAGACGGTGGCCGGCCAGGTCCGCGACCTGCTCGCCGAAGCGGTCGCCGCAATCTGACGGCCGCAGGCGTCGCGGGCAGGCCCCGCCGGCGCGACGAAGGCCCTGAAACGCAAAAGGCGGGGCAAAAGCCCCGCCTTCCGTATCCGATCGTCCTCGCCCGCTCTCAGGCGAGCGCGAGGTTCGTCGCCGATTCCCGGCCGTCGCGGCCGGCTTCGATGTCGAAGGTCACCTTCTGGCCGTCCTTCAGGTCGCGGATGCCGGCGCGCTCGAGCGCCGAGATGTGGACGAACACGTCCTTCTTGCCGCCATCGGGGGCGATGAAGCCGAAGCCCTTGGTGGCGTTGAACCATTTCACGGAGCCGGTGGCCATCGTGAGTTCTCCTTGTGATCTGCCGCCCACACAACGCAGCGGCCCGGCGCAGTCAGTCGCAATCGATAAACTGGCCGGTGAGGGAGACAGTGGTCGAAAGTGGTAACGTCGCGACACACCTTGTGCCCGTAATTCTTGCGAAGTACAAGCCAATTCCGATCCGGCCGACCGATCCCTTCAGTTGGGTTTCGCCGTCGCCCGCTCCTGGACGCCCATGTCCGGCATCGCCCGCTCGGCGGCTTCGAACAGATCGTCAAGGAAATACGCCGCCAGTTCGCTTCGGTTCGACAGGCCCGACTTCCGATAGATGCCCTGTGCCTGCTGGCGGATCGTTGCTTCGGACGTATGGCGAAGGACCGAGATGTCCCGCAGCGACAGACCCTTCAGCATCAGCCCCGCAATCTCCGCCTCTGCGGGCGTCAGCTTCCACTCCGCAAACTGCTCCGTGATCGCCTCCGACAGGCCCTGCACCAGCCGCCGCGACCTGATGCGCCAGCGTTCCGCCTCGTCCGAGACACGGAGCAGCCCGTGCCTCAGATCGTCGGCCTCTTGCTCAAGCCCGGAAACCCGGACGACAAGCGTGGCTATCAGCCACATGGCGCCAAGAAGCAACAACCGGTCGGCGAAATCCGCCAGAAGGTCAACAGCCTGAACGGGTCCACCGTCCGCAACGACGTCGATCGCAGTCAGGCCCGCCGCCAGCGCGGCGGCGGCGGCTGCAATGGCAAGGCGATACTTCGGCATGGCGCCTCCCTTACTCCGCACCCGACAAGCCTGTCGCGAAGTCACCTCCCCGACCATCCTACATCCGTAGGGTCTGCGCGGCAAAGGCCGCAGGATGCCGCCTCCCAACCGATGCCGGATGGTGGCACCAGCCGCAACATGCTCTGATCCTGCCGATGCTGCCACAACGGCGGCCAGCCATGAGGGGGGCAAAATGAGCAAAATAACGAGAACCACAGCGGTCGTCCTGGCGGCGTTTTTCGGCGCACCCGCGATCGCAGCGACGATCCTGCCGGATTTCTCCGCGGCGGTATTCGTGCCCGGAGCCGGAGTGACAAATCCTTATTTCCTGCTTCCGGCCGGCCGGCAGATCACCCTCGCCGCGCGGGGTGAGGACGAGGGCGGCCCGTTCGAGGAAAGTACGGTCCTGTCCCACGCGGGAACGGGACGCACCCTTCTCGGCGTGGATACCTTCGCCGTTCTCGATCGCGCCTATTCCGACGGAGTTCTCATGGAGGAAACCCATGACTACTACGCCCAGGACAGCCTTGGAAACGTCTGGTACTTCGGCGAGGACGTCACGAACTATGTGTACGATGACGCCGGCAACCTCATCGGAACCAACAACAGTTCGGCTTGGCTTGCCGGTGTGAACGGAGCGCTGCCGGGTTTCATCATGCCGGCGGACCCGCAGATCGGCATGTCCTATTTCCAGGAATTTGCCGCCGCGGACGGCGCACTTGACGAGGCGCTGGTTCTCGCGACGGGCCAGACCCTCACCTTTGGCGGAGTGACCTATGAAGACGTGCTGGTCACGTTCGAATCGACCAGCCTGGACCCGACGCTGCGTGAACTGAAATACTATGCGCCCGGCTTCGGGATCATCCGCGTCGATGAGGGCGTCGACGAGTTCTACCGCAACCCGGATCTGGTGTTTTCCGTCGCGCAGCCAGCGCCAGTCCCGCTGCCGGCTGCGGTTCCTGTCTTCGCAGGCGCGCTCATCCCGCTGCTGCTCATTGGAAGGCGTCACGCCCGACGGCGCTCGCCGGCGTGACTGTTCGTTGTCGCCGCGGTTCTGCGGTCCGCGCCTTCAGTTGGCGCCGAGCTTCTTGATCCGGCCCTCGACCCCGGTCGTGACCTTGCCGGTCTTGGCGATGTAGTCGATCACGTCGTTGGCCATGAGGCTGCCGTTGCCGGCGTTGACGGTTACCTTGCCGCCGCCGAGCGCCGCGTAGCCGTCGCCGCCCGCCAGCATGTAGTCGTTGGTGGCGACCGTATAGACCTTGTCCGGGTCGAGCGGCTGGTCGCCCACCATCACCTCGGACACCCGCGACCCGGCCGGGGCCGAGGCATCGAAGGCGAAGCTCATCCCCGAGACATGCGGGAAGCGGCCCGCCCCCTTCTCGACCTGGCTCACCCCGTTTTCCAGCGCGGCGAGGATCTGGCTGCCCGGAAGCTCGGTCACCACGGTCACGTTGCCGAAGGGAAGCTCGGTCAGGATGTCGCGGCGCGTCAGCTTGGTTCCCGCGTCATAGGTGCGGTCGGCGCGGATGCCGCCGCCGTTGGTGAACCCGATGTCCGCCCCGGTGGCCGCGCGCATCGCGTCGGCGATCACGTTGCCCATCGCCGATTCCTCGGCGCGCACCACGTTGCGGCGGCTGTCGAGCGGCACCTCGGTCGTGCCGATCTCGACGTTGAGGCTTTCGTCGAGCTTCTTCTGGAACTCGTCCACCTTCGCCTGGGTCTCGGCATCGGGCGTCACCGAGGCGGTGTCGATGAAGCGGAACGCCGGCACCCAGTGGATCGTGCGCTTGCCCTCGTCGTCCTGGCCGATCTCGACGGTCAGGTCGACGGGCGAGAGGAACCGCGCGTCCATCGAGGTTTCCACATAGGCGGTCACGCCGTCATAGGCCGTGGCATAGGAATGGTCGTCGCCCGAGAGGATCACGTCGAAGGCGTGGGAGGCGATCAGCGCGCGGTCGTTCGACATGTCGGTCTGCACCACGCCCACGACGATGTCGGCGCCGTCTTCGCGCGCCTTCTCCGCCGCGGCCACGGCGGTGTCGACGGTGGGCAGGAACTTCAGGTCGCCCGAACTCGCCACCTCCGGCGTCGTGTCCTGCGCCACGGGGACGAGCGCGACCTTGAGCCCGCCCACCTCCTTGACCATGACGCCGCCGAGCCCCTCGACGGGCGATCCGTCGGCATTGGTGATGTTGATCGCGGCCCAGGGGTATTTCGACGCC
>JAUQYA010000138.1 GCA_030837785.1 Albidovulum sp. | reverse complement strand
CGTGGTGAAATCGTGCTCGAACCTGATGCCGGGATGAAAGCAGATGCGCCCGCCCTTTTCGCTGAGCGCCAGCGTGTAGAGCACATCGTCGCCGTAGATGAACAGCCGCGCATCCGGGTAGCCCGCCAGATCCAGCGCCCGGCGCGACAGGAAGAGGCCGACGAAGGAGGCGGCGTCGATCGCCAGCGGCCGGGCCGCGCCATAGGCCGCGCGGGGAATGTGGAACCCGTCGCGGCCGCGCCCGCGCAGGATGTGCGAGACCAGGGTGAGGAAGCCTCGCACCGACCAGAACGGGTTGCGCGAGGGCCGGTTCATCTCGCAGATCGCGCCCGAGGGTTCGTAGACGGCAGCTGCGATGGCGTCCCATTCCCCGTCCGTCGCGGCGTGGAAGGCGGCGAGTGCGCCGGGCGCCGGGCGCGCGTCATCATCCATCACCACGACCCAGTCCGGGGCGAATCGCTCCGCCGCCATCCTCAGACCCAGCGCGAAGCCACCCGCTCCGCCAAGGTTCACGGCGCTGCGATGGCTCACCAGCCGGTCAGAGCGGGCGCCATGCCGGCCGACCACATCCGGCGTCGCGTCCGAGGAAGCGTTGTCGACGACGATGACCGCGGAGAGAAGCGCGATGGGCCCGGCAAGCAGGCGTTCGAGCGTGATGTCGAGCTTGTCCGCGCGGTTGTGCGTGACCACGACGGCCACGAGCCGCCCGGCCGGGGCGGCACCTGCACACGCACCGGCGCCGGTGATTGCGCCCCGTAAATCCGCCATCCCCCCTCCCGTCCAGGCCGCGACGGCGAAGACCGTCCGTCTGGGCACACCTCATGTTCGGCGCGCACGATGTCAATGGTGTGCATCGCGCCAGAGACCCCGGCCAGATCGGCGAAGGCATGACCGGAATGCTGAACGATGCCCGCCGGCTTCGTCAATTTGTAGACGGCCGGGGGACAATGAGCCGCAAAACTTCCAAGTCCCTGTCGGCTCGGCCAGAATGGGCCCGCGCGCGGTGGAGCGCGCATCTAGTGGGAATAGTGGCCGCGACCTTCGGGCCGGTCCGGGCAAACGGAGTGGCGGGCAATGGCCTTCAGCGCTGAAGAGCAGTATATGCTGGAACTGATCAACCGGGCGCGGCTCGACCCGGATGCGGAGGCGGCGCGCCAGGGGATCGGGCTGAACGACGGGCTGGCGGCCGGCACGATCACGTCAGCAGCGAAAGGCGTGCTTGCGCCGAACGACAAGCTCGAATTGGCGGCCGAGTATCACACGGGCTGGATGCTCGCGAACGAGACCTACGGCCATATCGGTGAAAACGGCAGCCTCGCGAGCGGCCGGATGAAGTCCTTCCTTTACCCCGAGAGCGACCGGTTCTTCTGGGGCGAGAACGTCACGGCCATCGACATGGCCGATGCCTCCTCGCAGACCGATGCTGTCGATCGCCTGTTCAAGAACCTGATGCTGAACGTCACCGATCCGGACGATCGTCGCCTGCTGTTCCACGACGCGCCCCAGGAAATCGGCTTCGGCCTGGAATTCCAGACCTTCACCATCACGACCCTGTCGCAGCAGCCTCCATTCTACAGCCCGGTGAATCCGGGCGACCTGCCTTCCGGCCAGTCGTTCAACGCTGCCCTCCTGACCGCCAACTACGGCAAGAGGGATGCGACGACACCACCGGCCGACATCTTCCTGACGGGCGTGGCCTATGCCGACGGCGATCACGACAATTTCTACTCGATCGGCGAGGGCACCTCCGGGGTCGGCTTTGCGATCGGGGGCAACGCGACGGCGACGGCGGCGGCGGGGGGCTATGCCTTGAAGCTCG
>JAUQYA010000137.1 GCA_030837785.1 Albidovulum sp. | reverse complement strand
TCCGATCTGGCGACGGTGACGGCGGCGACGGTGACGGCGGCGATGGCGGCGACGGTGACGGCGGCGACGGTGACGGTGACGGCGGCGACGGTGACGGTGACGGCGGCGATGGCGGCGACGGTGACGGCGATGGCGGCGACGGTGACGGCGGCGACGGCGGTGACGGCGGCGGTGACGGCGGCGATGGCGGCGACGGTGACGGCGGTGACGGCGACGGTGACGGCGGCGACGGTGACGGCGGCGATGGCGGCGACGGTGACGGTGACGGTGACGGCGGCGACGGTGACGGCGGTGACGGCGGCGACGGCGGTGACGGCGGCGATGGCGGCGATGGCGGCGACGGTGACGGCGGCGGCGACGGCGACGGCGAGCATGGCGGCGACGGCGAGCATGGCGGCGACGGCGAGCATGGCGGTGACGGCGAGCATGGCGGTGACGGCGAACACAACGGCGACGGCGAGCATGGCGGCGACGGCGAACACAACGGCGACGGCGAGCACGGCGGCAAAGACAAAGGCGGCGACGGCAAGCACGACGGCGACGGCAAGCACGGCGGCAAAGGCAAGGGCGGAAAGGGCAAGGCCCAGACCACGGGTCTCTGACCCCGCTCCCGGGCACGCGCCGGCACGTTCGGCGCGGGCTTCCCCGGGTGACTCAGCCAGCAAAACAAGGGGCGCGCCGAAGGCGCGCCCCTTTTCATTCAGACCGTTCCGTGCTTGCGGTCAGTGCGCCGTCGCCCCCGCGCCGTCCGACTTCTCGGACAGGGCGGTCTTGGCGGCTTCCTCGGCCTCGGCGTCCCATTCGATCGGTTCGGGCATCCGCACCAGCGCATGGTGCAGAACCTCGCGGACATGGGCGACGGGGATGATCACCATCCCCGCCTTCACGTTGTCGGGGATCTCGGGCAGGTCCTTGGCGTTCTCCTCGGGGATCAGCACCGTCTTGATGCCGCCCCTCAGCGCCGCGAGGAGCTTTTCCTTCAGGCCGCCGATCGCCAGCACATTGCCGCGCAGCGTCACCTCGCCGGTCATGGCGATGTCCTTGCGGACCGGGATCTGCGCCAGCACCGAGACGATCGAGGTCACCATCGCCACGCCCGCGCTCGGCCCGTCCTTCGGCGTCGCCCCTTCCGGCACGTGGACGTGGATGTCGATCTTCTCGAAGACCGGCGGCTTCACCCCGATCTCGGGGCTGATGGCGCGCACGAACGAGGACGCAGCCTCGATCGATTCCTTCATCACCTCGCCGAGCTTGCCGGTGGTCTTCATCCGCCCCTTGCCGGGGAGCTTCAGCGCCTCGATCGACAGGAGATCCCCCCCCACCGAGGTCCAGGCGAGCCCGGTGACGACGCCGATCTGGTCCTCCTTCTCGGCCAGGCCATAACGGAACTTCTTCACCCCGAGGAAATCCTCGAGATTCTCCGGCGTGACCTCGATCCGGTCGGTGTCCTTGCGGACGATCCGGGTCAGCGCCTTCCGCGCGATCTTGGAAATCTCGCGCTCGAGATTCCTGACGCCAGCCTCGCGGGTGTAGGTCCGGATCATCTCGGTCACCGCCGGGTCGGTCAGCCTGAACTCGGACTTCTTCAGCCCGTGGTTCTTCACCTGCTTCGGGATCAGGTGCTGGCGCGCGATCTGAAGCTTCTCGTCCTCGGTGTAACCCGCAAGCGGGATGATCTCCATCCGGTCGAGAAGCGGCCCCGGCATGTTGTAGCTGTTGGCCGTGGTGATGAACATCACGTTCGAGAGGTCGTATTCGACCTCCAGATAGTGGTCCATGAAGGTGTTGTTCTGTTCGGGGTCCAGCACCTCGAGCATCGCCGAGGCCGGGTCGCCGCGGAAGTCCTGCCCCATCTTGTCGATCTCGTCGAGCAGGATAAGGGGGTTCGTGGTCTTGGCCTTCTTCAGCGCCTGGATGATCTTGCCGGGCATCGAGCCGATATAGGTGCGCCGGTGGCCGCGGATCTCCGACTCGTCGCGGACACCGCCGAGCGAGATGCGGATGAACTCGCGTCCCGTGGCGCGGGCGACCGACTTGCCGAGCGAGGTCTTGCCGACGCCCGGAGGACCGACGAGACAGAGGATCGGACCCTTCATCTTCTGGCTGCGCTGCTGCACGGCCAGGTACTCGACGATCCGCTCCTTGACCTTTTCCAGACCATAGTGATCGTTATCAAGGACTTCCTGGGCTTTCCTCAGATCCTTCTTGACCCGGCTCCGGATGCCCCAGGGCAGCGAGAGCAGCCAGTCGAGGTAGTTCCGGACCACCGTCGCCTCGGCCGACATCGGCGACATCGACTTGAGCTTCTTCAGCTCGGCCTCCGCCTTGTCGCGCGCCTCCTTCGAGAATTTCGTGTTCTTGATCTTCTCGGTCAGCTCGTTGATCTCGTTCTGGCCTTCCTCGCCATCGCCCAACTCGCGCTGGATCGCCTTCATCTGCTCGTTCAGGTAGTATTCGCGCTGGGTGCGCTCCATCTGGCTCTTGACGCGCGACTTGATCTTCTTCTCGACCTGCAGGACCGACATCTCGCCCTGCATCAACCCATAGACCTTCTCCAGCCGCTCGGCCACGTCGAGCGTTTCCAGAAGTTCCTGCTTCTGGCCCACCTCGATGCCGAGATGGCCAGAGACGAGGTCGGCGAGCTTGGCGGGGTCGCGCGCCTCGGAGACGGCCGAAAGCGCCTCTTCGGGGACGTTCTTCTTGATCTTGGCGTAGCGCTCGAACTCCTCGGCGACCGAGCGGAGCAGCGCCTCGACGCTGGCCCGGTCACCGGGGGTTTCCGCCAGCAATTCGCCGCGCGCCTCGAAATAGGCGTCGTTCGGCACGAATTCCACGATCCGCACCCGGGCGCGGCCCTCGACCAGCACCTTCACGGTGCCGTCGGGCAGTTTCAGAAGCTGGAGCACATTGGCCAGCACCCCGGCCCGGTAGATCCCCTCGGCGGTGGGTTCATCCTGCGTGGGATCGATCTGCGACGACAGGAGGATCTGCTTGTCCTCCTTCATCACCTCTTCCAGCGCCCGCACCGATTTCTCGCGGCCGACGAAAAGCGGCACGATCATGTGCGGAAAGACCACGATATCGCGCAGCGGCAATACCGGGTAGCTGGGGGAAAGCTGCTCTTGCATTCGCATTACCTGTTCTTCGCAAAAGGACACCGGCCCCGGTCATCGGCGGCACCCGGCCCTTTCCGTTCCGGCTATCTATGCAGGCCGGCCGCCCGCTTCAACCGGCACCCGCCGGGACGCCGTCACAATGCCGTCACCGGCCGCCGGGAGCAAGGCAGCAAAAGGCGGCATCGGATGGTTTTCGCGCCACCCGCCGCTGCCGGCCTTGCCGCCCGACCGCGAGGCCGGGCGGTGAGCCGTTCCGGCCGAAGGTCATTCGGCGGCGATGGCGACCTGGCTCTTGACGGCGGGCATGGAGAGAACGGCATAGCTCCGCCCGTCCTGGACGTAGGGCTGGCCGATCCGGTCGCAGGCCCAGCCAAGCTGGCGCAGCGCCCTGAGAAGCGGCAGCCGCGTCAGCGAGATGAGCTGCGTGGCGCCCTGCGCGCGCGCCATACCGGCGAGCCCGTCGACGATCAGCGACAGGCATTCCGCCCGTTCCCCGGCCGAGCCGATGTCCTCGGCCATCACGAGGCGCGAGCATTCCCAGACGCTGGGGGTGCGGATCGGCCCGTCGATCACGCTTTTCGGGATCGTCGGCAGCTTGCCCTCCAGGACGTCGTTGAGCATGCAGCCCGCGCCGTTCCAATCCGCCATCGTCGAGAGCATCCGCGCGCCGCCGACAAGATGGCCGTCGCGCAGCACCAGCGAGTAATGCGTCAGCGGGTTGTCATACTGGTCCATCTCGACGAAGTCGTTGTGCGGGATGTCCCAGCCAAGTTCGTCGACGAAGACCCGCTTGCGCATCCTGAGGTAGTCGTAGAAGGCCGCGCCGTGGCGGTGCATGTCGAGAAGGTCGAAGGTGATGTTTTCCATGATGTGCCCCTCCTGAAAAGGCGAGGCGATTAGAGCATTAACCAGAATCAGGAAAAATCCTATTTGGCGAGTAATCGTC
>JAUQYA010000136.1 GCA_030837785.1 Albidovulum sp. | reverse complement strand
GGCGGCCGCCGGCCGCCGCGCCCCGTCACTCAGCGCAGGACGTTGGTCCAGACGCGGTCGATCAGGCCCTGCGACTCGGCGTTGCAGGCGAAGGAGAAGACCATCTTGGCGCCGTCAGGCGGGTTGATCTCCGGCGCGGTGCGCAGTTCCTCGGTCATGAACTGGTCGGACCCGGTGATGGCGTTGCCGTAGCCGGTGAAGTTCGACTGCAGCCCCATGTTTTCGGGATCCATCATGAAGTTGATGAATGCCTTGGCATTGTCGATGTTCTCGGCCGCAGTCGGGATCATGATGTTGTCCATCCAGCCGATGACGCCCTCCTTGGGATAGGCATAGACGACATCCTGCCCCTGCTCCTTGGCAAGCTCGCGCCCCTTCAGCGCATAGCCGTTCCAGTGCGCGGTCATGATCACGTCGCCATTGACCAGCCGGTCGTTCATGCCTTCGGAACTGTAGGCCATCACATAGGGCTTCTGCGCAACCAGCAGATCCTGGACTTTCTGCATCGCCGCCGGATCCTCGTTGCAGAAGTCCTGCCCGAGGTAGAGGTGGGCAAGGTTGACCATCTCCTCGGGGGTCTTGAAGGCGCTGATCCGGCCCTGAATCTCCGGCGCGGGCTCGAAATACTCGCCAAGCGAGGTCATATCCTTGCCGTAGAGGTCGCGACGATAGGCGACCGACGTCGATCCCATGTGGAAGGGCGCGGTGTATTTCTCCTCGGGGTCCCAGGCAGGATTGCGCCAGCGCTCGTCGACATTGGCATAGTTCGGCAGGGCAGACGCACCGACCTCCTGAACCAGGCCTTCCTCGATGAAGATCGGCACGAAATTGTGGGTGGGGATGATGATGTCATACCCCGTCGCGCCGGCCTGCAGCTTGGCCAGCAGCGTTTCATTGGAATCGTAGGTGTCGAGCGTGACCTTGATCCCGGTTTCCTTCTCGAACTTGGCGATCACGTCGGGCGAGGTGTAATCCGTCCAGTTGTAGATGTTGAGCTTGCCCTCAGCATTCGCCGCCCCCGCGGCGAATGCCAGCAGGGCAGTGGTCGACAACAGTGTTCCCAGGTTCATCTCCATCTCCCTTGTTGTTGTTCAGGTGGTTCTCTTGGCGGGTTTTTCCCGGGTCACGAACCAGTAGGCCGTGACCATCACGATCGAGACGACAAGAAGGATCGTCGAAACCGCGTTCACTTCCGGCGTGATGCCCTGGCGGATCATCGAGTAGATGTAGACCGGCAGCGTCGTGCCCCCGGCGCCGGCGACCATCAGGGTGATGATGAAATCGTCCATCGAGATGACGAAGCTCAGCATCGCCCCCGCCAGCACGCCGGGCATCAGCAGGGGCAGCGTCACCAGCCGGAACGTCTCCCAGTCCGAGGCGTAGAGGTCGCGAGAGGCCTGTTCCAGCGAGGTGTCCATCCCCTCGAGCCGCGCCCGGATCGGCATGAAGGCGAAGGGGATGCAGAAGGTGACATGGGCGATGATCACGTTGCCCAGGCCGAGATTGATGCCGACGCTGGAAAAGAACACCAGCAGCGCCACCGCCGTGACGATCTCGGGCACCATGAGCGGCAGCGAGATCAGGCCGAATGTCGCACCCTTTCCGCGAAAGTCGCCGCCCCGCGCCAGCGCCAGCGCGGCGAGCGTGGCGCAGACCGTGGCGATCACCGTGGCGGTGACCGCGACGATGAGCGAATTGGCCGCGGCACTGCGGATATCGCTGTTGGCGATGACCTTGGCATACCAGGCGGTGCTGAACCCGGTCCAGACCATGACGACCTTGCCCGCGTTGAACGAATAGGCCACCAGCACGCCGATCGGCAGATAGAGGAACGCCAGAAAGAGGCAGGCGAGCGTCCTGAGGCCGGGCACCTCGCCGAAGGGGCGGCGCGGTTTCGCTTGCGGATCGGCCACGGCTTCGGGCATGGCAATGTCCTGCGCGCCCATCAGTGCACCCCCTGCAGTTTGGCACCACGCGCCGCGCGCGCATAGATCATCAGGAAGATCATGACGAAGGCAAGCAGGATCATGGCGATGGCAGATCCGAAGGGCCAGTTGCGCGCGGTCGAGAACTGGAACTGCACCAGCGTTCCCAGCATCAGGTTCTTGCCGCCGCCCAGAAGGTCGGGCTGGATGAAGGCGCCGAGGCTCGGGATGAAGACCAGAAGGCAACCGGCGATGATGCCCGGTTTCGACAAGGGGACGATGACCTGCGAGAAGGTCTCCCACCGCGAGGAGTAAAGATCGGCCGCCGCCTCGACATAGCTGAAGTTCAGCTTTTCGAGGCTGGCATAGATCGGCAACACCATCAGCGGAATGAAGGTGTAGGTCAGCCCCACCCCGATCGCGAACTTGGTGTACATGAGCCCCAGCGTGCCCTCGGGGCCGAGCACCCCCAGCCAGTGGAAAGGCGCCTCGATCACCCCGTTCCGACCAAGGATGATGATCCAGGCGAAGGTGCGGACCAGCTGGTTGGTCCAGAACGGGATCGTGATCAGCAGGATCCAGAGGTTGCGGTTCTTCAGCGGCTGCCGGGCAATGTACCAGGCGACCGGAAAGCCGACCATAAGGCAGCAGACCGTGGTGATGAGGGCCAGCACCACCGAACGCCAGATGATGATGAGGTAGTCCGGCGTCAGCCGCAGGCTGTCATCCAGCAGCTTCTCGTAAACAAGCTGAACGTAGGCGCCGACCGACGGCTCCCATTTCACCCCGCCATAGGCACCGGGCGTGAGGAAGGAATAGACCGCCATGATGATCACCGGGATCAGCATGAAGACCCCGATGATCAGGACCGCCGGACCAAGGGCCAGCGTGCGACGCAGCAGGGCGTTTTCGGGCAGGTTGGCCATCACCCCTCCAGCACCTGGACCGAGCGGGCATCAAGGACGACGCCGGTGACGTCGCCCGCGGCGCGGCGCGGCTGGTCGATGTCGGCCATGCGTTCGGACACCAGAAGGGGCGAGGTCTCGCCGATGTTGATGTCCATCAGGCAGGCATCGCCAAGATACTGGATCGTCTCGATCCGGCCATCGACGGTGCCGGTCCCCGGGCGCACCAGACGGATCTTTTCCGGCCGCAGGAAGAGCGTCGTCGCGCCCTCTGCCTGGGGTGCGCGGGTTCCGTCCGCCCTGAGGACAAGGCCGCCGTCGGTCTGGCAGTCGACCTCGTTCCCCGCGCGCCCGGTGATCCGCCCGCCGATGAAATTGGCATCTCCCACGAAGCCCGCAACGAAGCGGTTCGCCGGATGCTCGTAGATTTCGGAGGGCGTGCCGACCTGCTGCACCTGCCCCTCGGACATCACCGCGATCCGGTCGCTCATCGACAGGGCCTCGTCCTGGTCATGGGTGACGAAGATGAAGGTGATGCCGGTCTTGGCCTGGATCTGCTTCAACTCCTGCCGCATCGCCTGCCGGAGCTTGAGATCGAGCGCCGACAGCGGCTCGTCGAGCAAGAGAACCTTCGGATGCGGCGCGAGCGCCCGGGCCAGAGCCACCCGCTGCTGCTGGCCGCCGGAAAGCTGGGCCGGCAGGCGATCGGCGAAGCGCTCCATCTTCACCAGCCGCAGCATTTCGGCGACCTTTGCGCGGATTTCGTCGTCGGGCTTGCGCAATCGCTTCAGCCCGTAGCCGACGTTCTCGGCGATGGTCATGTGCGGGAACAGCGCATAGTGCTGGAAGACCGTGTTCACCGGGCGCTTGTGGGCCGGCATGTCGGCGATGTCCTGCCCGAAAAGCCGGATCGTGCCGCCGCTGATGTGTTCGAACCCCGCCAGCGCGCGCAGAAGCGTGGTCTTGCCGCAGCCCGAGGGGCCGAGGAGCGTGAAGAACTCGTTGTCGCGGATGTCGAACGAGATCCCGCGCAGCGCCTCGACGGCGCTCGCGCCACGGCCATAGATCTTGCGCACCGCGTCCAGCTCGATGGCGGGACGGCTCGCAGGGACTTCGGGCGACAATTGGCGCTGGATCATCGGCTCATCCCAGGGGTGCGAGTTCGGCGACTTCACGGCGGAAGCTGAGGGCATCGCCGCGGTCCGGCTGATCCAGCTCGCGGGCGAAGCGGTGCCCGGCGTAGGTGGCCCAGGCGATGGGGGCCGGCGCGTCGGCATCGCCGATCCGCTGGACCGACCTGATC
This sequence comes from Albidovulum sp., assembly GCA_030837785.1. Lineage (GTDB taxonomy): Bacteria > Pseudomonadota > Alphaproteobacteria > Rhodobacterales > Rhodobacteraceae > Albidovulum. The sequence goes on along the minus strand of JAUQYA010000136.1, from coordinate 10,798 downwards.
CCGGCCGCCTCCCATTCGCCCTCGCGCGCCTTCAGCTCCTGCCAGAGCGCGTCGTTCGGCAGCCGCGCCGTCACCAGGACGACGGCATCGCAGGCGACATCGCGCGCCCGGCCGGTAAAGGTGCAGCCGAGCGTCACGCCCCCGGCCGCCACCGCCGTGACGGCCTGCGCGGTGAGGATGGTCACGCCCAACTCGATCATCCGCGACTGGATGCGCCGCTGTTCCAGCGTGTTCAGCGTCCATTCGGACACCAGGTTCGACGGCGTGACCAGCGTCACCCGGCGCCCCGCCTTCACCAGCAGTTCGGCCAGGACGCCGCCCATGTAATAGTGGTCGTCGTCGTAAAGCACGATCTCCGCCGCCGCCGGCAGCTTGCCGGCCATGATATCGTCGGGGGTGAAGACCGGCATGGCCGGGTCGATGGCAATGGGCGCCAGGTTGTGCCGCGCCACCCCGTCGCGCCGCCAGGTCGAGCCGGTGGCGATGGCGACATGTTGAAAGCCGAAATCCAGAACCTCCTGCGCCGAAAGCCGCGAGTCGAAATAGGTGTTCACGTTGGGCAGCTTGCCGATCTGAAGCGCCCGGTAGTCGCGCACCCTGCCCCAGGCCGACAGGCCGGGCAGCCGCGATTCCAGCCGCACCCGCCCGCCAAGCTCGGTCCCGGCCTCGGCGATGGCGACCTCATAGCCGCGCATGGCAGCGACACGCGCCGCCTCCAGCCCCGCCGGCCCCGCCCCGATCACCAGCACGGTGTCGCTGTTGCCCTTGGCCGCGAACTTCTCCGGATGCCAGCCCTTGCGCCATTCCTCCATGAAGGCCGGGTTCTGCGTGCAGCGGCTGATCGACATGGTCATGTCGCCGGTCACGCAGATGTTGCAGCCGATGCATTCGCGGATGTCCTCGACCCGCCCCTCGTCGATCTTCTTCGGGATGAACGGATCGGCGATCGAGGGCCGCGCCGCACCGATGAAGTCGAGGATGCCGCGCCGGATCTGGCTGACCATCGCATCGGGCGAGGTGAAGCGGCCGACGCCGACGACGGGCTTGGGGGTAAGCGCCTTGATGCCGCTGACCAGGGGCTCCTGCGCGCCTTCCCCGACGAAACGCGAGGGGCCCGAGCAATCCTCCCACGACCCGTGGCCAAGATCCCAGAGGTCCGGCAGGTCGCCATGCATCTCGATGAAGTCGCGGACCTCGTTGTTCTCGAACCCGCCCGCCTCATTCAGCGACAGCCGCACGGCGACGCCCATCGTGTCGCCGATGGCGTCCTTCGCGTCCGAGATCAGCTCGCGGAACAGGCGCGAGCGGTTTTCGAGGCTGCCGCCATATTCGTCGCCGCGCTGGTTGGTCAGCGGCGACAGGAAGTGCTGGATGATGCCGAAGCCGTGGGCGCCGTAAAGCTCGATCAGGTCGAACCCGGCCGTCCGCGCCCGCTTGTAGGCATTGAGGTGCCAGCGGCGCAGGTCGCGCAGGTCCTCCCTGTCCATCGCCCGGGTCGACACCGGATCCTTGTAGAAGGTCAGGATCGGCGAAGACATCGGCCCGCGCGGCACCTCCTTGGTATAGAGGTTCGAGCCGTTGACGCCGCTGTAGGCCAGTTCGATCCCGGCCAGCGCGCCCTTGCTTTTCGCCGCCTCGGCCATGCGGGCAAGCGCCGGGATGTCCTTGTCCTCCCACAGCCTCAGCTCGATGAACGGGGTGATTTCCGAGGTCGGATGCATCTCCACCTGCTCGGTGAAGATCACGCCCCATCCGCCCTCGGCCTTGACCCGCCGCATCTCGGCCACCGCCGAGGGGTCGCGGTAGCCGCCGCCATTGCAGTGCGGCACCTGGTAGAAGCGGTTCTTCGCCACGACCGGGCCGATCCGGACGGGTTCGAACAGGATGTCATAGCGTGGATCGCGTCGCGAGGTGTTGTCCTTCGGCATTCCCGGGTCGTCCGTTCTGGTGGTTTCTGATCGTACCCCAACTCCCATGCCGTGATCAGACATGGCGGGCGATGACTGCATATGCCGGGGGGGGGGCTGGCCGGCACCGGCCGGGGCGGCTGCGAGGCAATGCGCCGCCGCGCCCTTCCGCGGGCCACTTCGGCGCTATCGGGCGGCCCCCGTCGGCATGTCGTACCAGCCAACGCCCCCGCCGGGTAGCCATCTGGTCTTCTGCTTCGGCTCGAGGAAGCTTTCGAGCCCCCAGCGGCCAAGTTCGCGGCCCATGCCGCTTTTCTTCACGCCGCCCCAGGGCGCCTGGATCACGACCATGTTGTTGCAGTTCTGCCAGGTGATCCCGGCGTCGAGCGCATCCGCCACCCGCTCGGCCCGCGCGGCGTCCCTGGTCAGGACCGTGGCGGCAAGACCATAGGGCGTGTCGTTGGCCAGCCGGATCGCCTCGGCCTCATCCTTGAAGCGCATGACCGAGAGGACCGGCCCGAAAATCTCCTCGCGCCAGATCGACATGTCGGGCGTCACGCCGGCGAAGATGGTCGGGGCGACGAAGAAGCCGGTGTTGCGGCCATCGGGCCGCCCGCCGCCGGTCAGCACCTTCGCCCCCGATTTGCGACCCGCCTCGATATAGGACATGACCTTGTCATACTGGGGCTGGCTGACCAGCGGCCCCATCTTGACGCCCTCCTCGGTGCCCGGCCCGACGCGGATCGCCTCGGCGACCTCCACGAGGCGCTTGAGGAACCTGTCGGCGATCCCGTCCTGAATGAGAAGCCGCGAGGTCGCGGTGCAGACCTGGCCCTGATTGACGAAGGCGCCGAAGACCACCCATTCGACCGCAGGGTCGATGTCGACATCGTCGAAGACGACGACCGGGTTCTTGCCGCCAAGCTCGAGGCTGACCCGCTTCAGGTCGTCGGCGGCGGCGCGCATGATCCGCTTGCCGGCCGCGGTCGATCCGGTAAAGGAAATCTTGTCCACGCCGGGATGGCTGACGAGCGCCTCGCCCGCCTCGGCGCCAAGGCCGGTGACGACGTTCACGACACCCGCCGGCAGGCCCGCCTCGGCGATGATCCCGGCAAGTTCGAGCGCCGAAAGCGAGGTGAATTCGGACGGCTTCACCACCGCGCAGCAGCCCGCCGCAATGGCCGGTGCCACCTTCCAGGTGAACTGCTCGAGCGGAAAGTTCCACGGCGTGATCATGCCGACAACACCGATCGGGCGATAGGCCACGGTGGTGCGGAAGGCCCCGCCCGGCACGTCGAGCGCCTCTTCTCCACGTGCATCCAGCCCTTCGGCAAGGCCCGCATACATCGCATAGATATGCACGATCGTATCGACGTCATAGTAGGCTTCTGCCAGCGGCTTGCCGTTGTCGCGGGTCTCCAGCGCAGCCAGCCGGTCACGGTTCGCCGTGATCCGTTCGGAGATCGCCCGCAGGATCTTGGCGCGCTCGGCACCGGTCGTCGCTTTCCAGCCGGCATCGAAGGCGCGGCGCGCCGCAGTCACGGCGGCATCGATGTCGGCGGCGGTGCCGGCCGGCACGCTGTCGAAGGCCTCGCCGCTTGCCGGGTCGATGCAGGCAATGCGCCTGCCTGACGTCCCCGCAGCCGCAGCGTTGCCGATGAAGTGCCCGCGCTCCATCACGTCCTCCCACGCCCTGTCGCCCGGAGGACAGTAGGGACGGAGGCGCCAGCGGCGAAATAAGGAATAATAGGGGTATTGCATTGGCTTTATCTATGCAGACGCGCCGCGGCGCGATTGCGTCCGCGCATCCCCGGCATCGCAGAGCCCGTCGGCCGTCCCGGGAGCGCAATCGGGGCCGACCCGGCACCGGCCGGCGGCGTCAGACCACCAGCCCCTCGGTCGCCCGCGAAAGATCGGCGCGGCAGCGGGCGACGATGAAATCGGTGAAGGCGCGGATCTTCGGGTCGCGCAGCCGCCGGTGCTGGGTCAGGCAGGTCAACTGTGCCGGAATCGGCGGCGTTTCGCGCGCGACCGGGATCAGCCGGCCCGCGCGCAGATGGTCCGCCACCTCGAAGATCGGCTTCATCACGATCCCCCGCCCGTCGAGCGCCCAGCCCGTCAGCACGTCGCCGTCATCCGATTCGTAGGGGCCCGACACCTCGAAGCGCCGCGGCCCCTCCGGCGTGACCAGCGTCCACTGGAATTCCGTGGCGCCGGGAAAGCGCAGGTTCAGGCAGTCGTGCCGCCCCTTCGCCAGCCCGCCGCCGTTCAGCGGATCGCCGCGGCGCGCGACATAGCCGGGCGCCGCGCAGAGGATGCGCGGGCATTCCGCGACGAGCCGCATCTTCAGCGTCGAATCCTCCAGCGTGCCGAGGTGGAAGGCAAGGTCCAGCCCCTCGCCGATCACGTCGATCTTGCGGTCCGACAGCCTCAGCCGCACGTCGATGCGGGGGAATTCGTCCTTGAACGCCGGCACATGCGGCGCGATGAACCGCCGCCCCACGCCGAGCGGCGCGGCCACGAAGACGGTGCCGCGCAGGTCGCGGGTCGAGGCCATCACCGCCGCCTCGGCGTCGTCGATCGCCTCCAGCACCTTGCGCGCGCCGTCGTAGAAGAGCCGCCCGTTCTCGGTCGGCTGCAACCGCCGCGTCGTGCGGTTGAAAAGCCGGATGCCGAGATGCCGCTCCAGTTCGGCGATCCGCGCCGAGGCCACCGCCGGCGAGGTCCGCTGGTCGCGCGCGGCGGCCGACATCGAGCCGAGTTCGAAGACCCGGACGAACATGCGGATGTTGCTCACATAGGCCACGGCCGCCCCATTCTTCGGGCATTCTTGAAAGTTCTCAGATATTCGACGGATTATCAGAAAGGCAGCCTGCGGCATAGCGTCCTGCGGCACTTGCCCGTAAGCTTCCCCAAGGTCCGATCCGAGGTTCCGATGCCTGACCCGACCCTTCTCGCCGACTGGCTCGATTTCGCCGTGCGCTGGCTCCATGTCGTCACCGCCATCGCCTGGATCGGCTCCTCCTTCTACTTCATCGCGCTCGATCTCGGGCTCCACCGCGACCGCGTCCTCGCCTCGGGCGCCGACGGCGAGGAATGGCAGGTCCACGGCGGCGGCTTCTACCACATCCAGAAATACCTCGTGGCGCCCGACCGGATGCCCGCCGACCTCGTCTGGTTCAAATGGGAAAGCTACGCCACCTGGCTTTCCGGCTTCGCGCTCCTCTGCCTCGTCTACTACCTCGGCGCCGACCTCTTCCTGATCGACCCCGCGGTGATGGACCTCGCGCCCTGGCAGGCGATCCTCGTCTCGCTCGCCTCGCTCGCCATCGCCTGGGTGATCTACGACCTCCTCTGCCGCTCGCCGCTCGGGCAGAACCCGACGCTGCTGATGGTGCTGCTCTACCTCGTCCTCGTCGGCTTCGCGCTCTTCTACACCCATGTCTTCACCGGCCGCGCCGCCCTTCTCCACCTCGGCGCGATCACCGCCACGGTGATGAGCGCCAACGTCTTCCTGGTGATCATCCCCAACCAGAAGATCGTCGTGGCCGACCTCGTCGCCGGCCGCACCCCGGACCCGAAATACGGCAAGATCGCCAAGCTGCGCTCGACCCACAACAACTACCTGACGCTGCCCGTCCTCTTCATGATGCTGTCGAACCACTATCCGCTGGCCTTCGCCACCAGATACAACTGGGCGATCGCCAGCCTGGTGTTCCTGATGGGGGTGACGATCCGGCACTGGTTCAACAGCCGCCACGCCCGCAAGGGCAGCCCGTGGTGGACCTGGGCCGCGACGCTCGCGCTCTTCCTCCTCGCCGCCTGGCTTTCCGCCGCGCCGGCGACGCCCCCCGATGCGGAGGAGGCGCGGGCCTCCCCCGCCGCCGAGCGTTTCGCCGCCGCCCCGGGGTTCGACGAGGTGACGGGGATCGTCCAGGGCAACTGCTCGATGTGCCACGCCGCCGAGCCGGGCTTCGACGGCATCGCCCGGGCGCCGAAGGGGGTGATGCTGGAAACCCCCGGACAGATCGCCGCCCACGCCCGCCAGATCTACCTTCAGGCCGGGATCAGCCACGCCATGCCGCCGCCCTCGGCCGCCTTCATCGAGCCGGAGGACCGCGCCCGCATCGCCGCGTGGTATCGCGCCGCGACCGGCAGCGAGGGCTGAACCCGCCGGGAGGGCGCCGCCCTCCCGCACCCTCCCGGGGGTATTTGGACAACGAAGAAGGGAAGGGCCGCGCCTCCCCCGGGGGCGCGGCGCCATTGCCCCGGAGCGCCGCCCGTGGCAGAGGAAGGGCATGCTGCTCTACCGCCTGATCCTCCGGCTCTCGGCCCTGGCCCTGCGGCTCCGCGCCGCATTCGCGCCGGGCTCCGTGACGGAGCGCCTCGCACGCCCCGACCTGCCGGAAGGCACCGGCCCGCTGATCTGGCTCCACGCCGCCTCGAACGGCGAACTTGCCGCCGCCCGCCCGGTCCTCGCCGCGCTCCGCGCCGCCCTGCCGGGACTGCGCCTGCTGGTCACCGCCAACAGCCTGACCGGCCGCGATCTCGCCCGCGGCTGGGCCCTGCCCGGCACCCGCGCCCGCCTCGCCCCCCATGACGACACCGCCACGCTCGCGCGCTTCCTCGACACGGCGCGGCCCGTCGCGCTGGTGATGATCGAGAACGAGCTCTGGCCGAACCGCCTTCGCCTCTGCGCCGTCCGTGGCGTGCCGGTCTTCTGCCTCGCCGCCCGGCTGTCGGAGCGGAGCGCCCGGCGCTGGCGGTGGTTTCCCGCGCTGGCGCGACAGGTGATCGCCGCGATACGCTGGCTCGCGCCGCAGGACGAAGGCTCCCGCGGCCGCTTCCTGGCACTCGGCCTGCCCGCCGACCGGATCGGTCCGGCGATGGTGCTGAAATCCGGCGCATCCATCGCCGCGCCGTCGGCCGCCCCCGCCGCCCTGCCCTTCCCGCGCGAGACCACGCTTCTCGCCGCCTCGACACATGAGGGAGAGGAGGCGGTGGTGCTCGGCGCCTTCGCCCGCGCCCGCGCGCAGCGCCCCGACCTGCACCTGATCCTCGCCCCGCGCCATCCACGCCGCCGCGACGCGGTGGAGGCGGCGATCCGCACCGCGGGCCTTGCCTTCGCCACCCGCTCGCGCGGTGCGGAGCCTGCGGCGGACAGGCCGGTCTACCTCGCCGACACGCTGGGCGAGATGGACCGCTGGTATGCCGGCGCCGGCATCACCTTCGTCGGCGGCTCGCTGGTGCCGCTGGGCGGCCACACCCCTTTCGAGCCCGCCGCCCACGGTTCGGCGATCCTCACCGGCCCGCATGTGGCCAACGCCGCACCCGCCTATGCCGCGCTTCTTGCCGAAGGCGGCGCCGTCACCGTCACCGATGCGGCAAATCTCGCCGCGGCAATCCTCGCGCTGGCCGACCCCGCCCGGCAGCGCGCACAGGCCGAGGCCGCCCGCGGCGCGCTCGCGCCCTTCGCGGCCGACGCTGCCATCGCCGCCTTCCTCGCCGCGCTTGCCCGCGAGACCGGGCTGCCGCTGACCGGAGCCGATGATGCAGTTCACCCTTGAGGACCTCGACGCCGCCGCCCGCCTGGTCCACCGCCAGATGGACCCGACGCCGCAATGCCACTGGCCGCTGGTCTCGGCCGCCACCGGGACGGAGACCTGGATCCGGCACGAGAACCACGGGCCGATCGGCGCCTTCAAGGCCCGCGGCGCGATCACCTTCATCGACTGGCTGAAGCGCGCGCATCCCGGCTGCCCCGGCATCATCACCGCCACCCGCGGCAACCACGGCCAGGCGCAGGCGCGCGCCGCGACCCGCGCCGGGCTGCGCGCCGTCGTCTAAGTGCCCATCGGCTGCGGTTCGGGGCTCTGCGGCATGATCGCCGCGCGCGATGCGCTGGGGCTTGCGACCGAGGTCGTCGCCGCCGGGGGGCGCCGGTGCCGCCGCGCTCGCCGCGCTGATGCAGGAACGCGGCCCGATGCGGGGCCGGCGCGCCGGCGTGATCCTCTCGGGCGGCAACATCGACAGCGGCTGGTTTTGCACCCTGCTGGCGGGCGGAACGCCCGAAGTCTGAACCAAATCCCACCCCGGGCTGGAAATGGCCGCCGCCCGATGCTAGATTCACCAATAATTTCCGCTCAAGACGGAAACGAGGCAGGCAAGACGGCAGGAGGCGCCCGCAAGGGCGCGGGAACCCATTGAAGAAGATGGATCAGGGCCAGGGCGCCAGAACCGATGCGATGTCCCAGACGGGCGCGCTCTGCTACCGCATCACCCGCAAGCGGGGGGTGGAGGTGTTGCTGGTGACCAGCCGCGACACCGGCCGCTGGGTCATCCCCAAGGGCTGGCTGATGAAGGACCGGACGCCGGCCGAGGCGGCCCTGCGCGAGGCCTTCGAGGAAGCCGGCGTGGAAGGCGATGTCGCGGGCGAGATGCTCGGGCTTTATTCCTACGACAAGGTGATGGCGGACCGTTCGGTGCAGCCCTGCGTCGTCTCGGTCTTTCCGGTGGCCGTCGCGCGGCTGAAATCCGCCTTCCCCGAACACGGCCAGCGCGAGCGGCGCTGGTTCCGGCCGAAGAAGGCCGCCAAGAAGGTGGCGGAGCCGGAACTGAGCGAAATCCTCGCCGCCTTCGAGCCCGGCACGGGAAGCGCTTGATTCCACGGGGGGTCTGCCCACATAGAGGGAAGACGACCCGGAAGATGCGATGATCCGCTACGCCCTCACCTGCGCCAACGACCACGGCTTCGAAAGCTGGTTCCAGTCGGCCGAAGCCTTCGACCGCCTCGCCGCGGCGGGTCATGTCGCCTGCGCGGTCTGCGGCTCGATCGCGGTCGCCAAGACCCTGATGGCACCGGCCATCCGGCCGGCGCGCAAGGCCGAAGCGGCCGAGGCGGCGGCGGGGGCGGCGGCGGCTCCTGCGGCGCGGCCGCTGTCCGCCCCGCGGACCCCGGCCGAGGAGGCGCTCGCCGCGCTGCGCCGCCAGGTCGAGGCGAACTCCGACTACGTCGGGCTCAATTTCGCGGCCGAGGCGCGGGCGATGCACGAGGGCACGATCCCGGAACGCTCGATCTATGGCGAGGCGAGGGCGGAGGAGGCGAAGCGGCTGATCGAGGAAGGCATCCCGGTGGCGCCGCTGCCCTTCCTGCCCACCCGCAAGACCAACTGAGGCGCCGCGGGACGGGGGTGCGTCTGGGGGCGCCTCTGGGGGCGCCTCTGGGGGCGCCCTCTGGGGGTGCCCCGGGAGCGCCTCTGGGGGCGCCTGCCCCCTCCCGGCCTCGCGGCCAGTTCACCCGCGGGAGTATGTCCCGGCGGAAAGCAGGGGGCGCAGAATGAAGGTCCTGATCACCGGCGCGCGGCGCGGCATCGGCCTTGGGCTCGCGGAGGCGCTGGCCCGGCGCGGCGACACGGTCACCGGCACCTCGCGCACCCCCCTGCCGGGGATGCTGGCGCTCGACCTCACCGATCCGGCCGCGCCCCGGGCGATGGCGGCGGCCTTCGGGCCGGGCCCGCTCGACCTGCTCGTCTGCAACGCCGGCATCTATCCCGACAAGACCCACGACATCGGCGCCGGCTATCCCGCCGCGATGTGGGCGGAGACCTTCGCGGTCAATGTCACGGGCGTGTTCCTGACCGTGCAGGCGCTCCTGCCCAACCTGCGCGCCGGGCCCGGCAAGATCGCGATCCTGTCCTCGGTGATGGGCTCGGACGCGCGCGCGCCGGGCGGCAGCTACATCTACCGCGCCTCCAAGGCGGCGGCGCTCAACCTCGGGCGGAACCTCGCCGCCGATCTCGCGGCCGATGGCATCGCCGTCGGCATCTATCACCCCGGCTGGGTCCGGACCGAGATGGGCGGGCCGGGCGCGACGGTCGATGTGGCCGACACGGCGGCGGGCCTCGTCGCCCGCTTCGACGCGCTCTCGCCCGCGACCACTGGCGCGTTCGAGGACTATCTCGGCCGCCCCCTGCCGTTCTAGCCGCTGCCGCCTATCCGCTTGCATGGCGCCCCCCCCGCGCCTATGAAGCGCCGGGTTTGACTCGCGCGCGCCAAGGGGGGCCGGAATGCCGCTTCTCGTGATGAAATTCGGCGGCACCTCGGTGGCCGACCTCGACCGCATCAGGAATGCCGCCGGGAAGGTCCGGCGCGAGGTCGACCACGGCTACGACGTCATCGTCATCGTCTCGGCCATGTCGGGCAAGACCAACGAGCTGGTCGGCTGGGTCGAGGGCACCTCGCCGCTCTACGACGCGCGCGAATACGACGCGGTGGTGGCGAGCGGCGAGAACGTCACCGCGGGTCTGATGGCGCTCCGCCTGCAGGAGCTGGGCATCCCCGCGCGGAGCTGGCAGGGCTGGCAGGTTCCGATCAACACCACCTCGGCCCACGGCGCGGCGCGCTTCGTCTCGATCCCGCCCGACAACATCGACCGCAAGTTCGCCGAAGGGATGAAGGTCGCCGTCGTCGCCGGCTTCCAGGGCCTCAGCCACGAGGGCCGGATCACCACCCTCGGCCGCGGCGGGTCGGACACAACCGCGGTCGCCTTCGCCGCCGCCTTCGGGGCCGAACGCTGCGACATCTACACCGATGTCGACGGCGTCTATACCACCGACCCGCGGATCTCGTCCAAGGCGCGCAAGCTCGACCGCATCGCTTTCGAGGAGATGCTGGAACTGGCCTCGCTCGGCGCCAAGGTGCTGCAGACCCGCTCGGTCGAACTGGCGATGCGCTACAACGTGCGCCTCAGGGTGCTGTCGTCCTTCGAGGACACCGACGAAAATTCTGGAACGCTGGTCTGCGGCGAGGAGGAAATCATGGAATCGAAAGTCGTCTCGGGCGTCGCCTATTCGCGCGACGAGGCCAAGATCACCCTCTTCACCATCGAGGAC
>JAUQYA010000135.1 GCA_030837785.1 Albidovulum sp. | reverse complement strand
TCGTCGAGAGGTGCTTCAACAAGCTCAAGAACGCCCGCCGCGTCGCCACCCGCTACGACAAGACCGCCGAAAGCTTTCTCGGCTTCATCGACATCACCTCGATCCGCCTCTGGCTCCGCCATTTGTCAACATGACCTAGGCAATTCTTTACCGAACGCCCAAGGGGTTCCAGCGCGGCGGAACTCACTAAATTTAGACCAAAGCTGGTTTCGAGAGGCGGCGTCCAAGTCTCCTATGATTATTCCTGTTCCTCCACGATCGACGGTGTTGTGGGCACGCTCGCAAAAATGAGTGAAGCAGTATTCCAAGGCTTTCGATTCATCGTAAAGCTTTGTAACGTTAATACAAGAATAGACCAATCTGACATCTTCTGGTTCAAGCAAGCGTAGCATATCGGCGAGAAGCTGCAGCCGGATCTCTAGGTCCTTCCCCTTAAAGTCCTTTTTCCCATGATAGATGAACTTTGCATGAACTTCTGCAGCTTCATCTACGCCAAGTTTCGTGAAGTGCGCATTGCGAACTTCACGAAATGACTGGGTGGTTGATCTTAAGGAAGCCTCAGAAAGAGAAATCCCAGCAAGAAGGAAGTTCTCAAATGCACCGGGGTTGGGCTTAACTTCGTCGAAATAGACTACCCTCACTGATCCAGGAAACTCCTCAGCTTCCGGCTCCGGCTCGGATGCTTCAGTTTCCTGAGCGCCTTCGCCTCGATCTGGCGGATGCGTTCGCGGGTCACGCTGAACTGCTGGCCGACTTCCTCGAGCGTATGGTCGGTGTTCATGCCGATGCCGAAACGCATCCGCAGCACCCGCTCCTCGCGTGGGGTGAGCGAGGCCAGCACCCGGGTCGTCGTCTCCTTCAGGTTCTCCTGGATGGCCGAGTCGAGCGGCAGGATCGCGTTCTTGTCCTCGATGAAATCGCCGAGCTGGCTGTCTTCCTCGTCGCCGATGGGGGTCTCCAAGGAAATTGGTTCCTTGGCGATCTTCATCACCTTGCGGACCTTCTCCAGAGGCATCTGGAGTTTCTCGGCCAGTTCCTCGGGCGTCGGCTCGCGGCCGATCTCGTGCAGCATCTGCCGGCCGGTGCGCACGAGCTTGTTGATCGTCTCGATCATGTGGACCGGGATGCGGATGGTGCGGGCCTGATCGGCGATCGAGCGGGTGATCGCCTGGCGGATCCACCATGTCGCATAAGTGCTGAACTTGTAGCCGCGGCGGTATTCGAACTTGTCCACCGCCTTCATCAGGCCGATGTTGCCTTCCTGAATGAGATCAAGGAATTGCAGCCCGCGGTTGGTGTATTTCTTGGCAATCGAGATGACCAGGCGAAGGTTCGCTTCGACCATTTCCTTCTTGGCCTGCCGGGCTTCCTTCTCGCCCTTCTGGACCTGGTTGACGATGCGGCGGAACTCCTGGATGTCGACGCCGACATACTGGCCCACCTGCGCCATGTCGGAGCGCAGCTCCTCGACCTTGTCGCGGCTCTTCTCGATCAGCGCCTGCCAGCCGCGGCCCGACTTGGCCGCCATCCGGTCGAGCCAGGTCGGGTCAAGCTCGTAGCCGCGGTACTCGTCGATGAACTCGCGCCGGTTGATCCGGGCGGCATCGGCAAGCTTCACCATCGCCGAATCGATCTGCATGATCTTGCGGTTGATGCCGTAGAGCTGGTCGATCAGCGCCTCGATCCGGTTGTTGTGCAGATGCAGCTCGTTCACCAGCACCACGATTTCCGAACGGAGCTTCTGATAGGCGGTCTCGTCGGCGATCGAGAAGGTGCCGTCCTCGTTCAGCGTGGCCGACATGCGCAGGTCCTGCATCTCGGCGAGGCGGGCGTAGTCGCGGGCGATGATCTCGAGAATCTCGAGAACCCGCGGCTTCAGCGTCGCCTCCATCGCGGCGAGCGACATGTTCGAGGCGTCGTCGTCCTCGTCCTCGTCCTCGGCCTTCACGATCGGGTTGCCGTCGGCGTCGAACTCCGGCTCGGCCTCGGCCTCGGCCTTGCGCGGCGCGGCCTCGGCACCGTCGACCACCGGCGCCTCCATCTCGTCGTCGCCGTCGAGCGAGCGGCCGAACGTCGCCTCGAGGTCGATGACGTCGCGCAGGAGGATGTCCTCGTTCAGAAGCTCGTCGCGCCAGATGGTGATCGCCTGGAAGGTCAGCGGGCTTTCGCAAAGCCCCGCGATCATTGTGTTGCGGCCGGCCTCGATGCGCTTGGCGATGGCGATCTCGCCCTCGCGGCTGAGAAGCTCCACCGTGCCCATCTCGCGCAGGTACATCCGCACCGGATCGTCGGTGCGGTCGAGCGTTTCGCCCGCCGAGGTGGCGATCGCCACCTCGCGCGAGGTCGAGGTCTCCACCACCGCGCCGCCCGCGCCCTCGCCCTCCTCGGTTTCCTCCTCCTCGATGACGTTGATGCCCATCTCCGAGAGCATCGACATCACGTCCTCGATCTGCTCGGAGGACACCTGTTCGGGCGGAAGCGCCTGGTTGAGCTGGTCGTAGGTGATGTAGCCGCGCTCGCGGGCATCGGCGATCATCTTCTTGACCGCGGCCTGGCTCATGTCGAGCGTATGCTCGCTGTCGTCGCTTTCGGGCTTCTGCTCGTCGGTGTCCTTGGCGGCCATCGGGGCTCCTTCCTTGGCGGGCGATTCGGGGCAGGGCGAATCGGTGTCGGCTGTTTATCGAATCATCGCCCCCAATCACAGGGGGCCGGGTCGGGCGCGCGCGCCCTTCAGGGTTTCTTCTTCTCCCACACGGCCGCGTCGATCAGCCGCTGAAGCTCGGCCGAGAGCGCGCCACGGTCCTCGCCCATGTCGCTGTCGTCGTCGAGCTTGGAGCGTTCGGCGCGGTGGCGCGCCTCGGCGGCCTGGCCGAGCCGCCAGGTGAGCCCCTCGTCGGCAAGGCCGGAAAGATCGTCCATCGCCTCCGCGATCTCGGCCTCGACCCCGCGGCGGGCATCGAGTTTTGCCAGCTCCTCGGCAAGGCACATCGCGGCGAAATCGCTCCCGGCCGTGTCGCGCACCGGGGGGGCGATGCGGACATGGGCGAGTGCGAAGAGCTTTTCAAGCTCCGCGCCCGCGTTCCGCGCGACCTTTTCCCTGAGCGGCGCGGCATCGCCGTCATGGGCGGACGCAAGCAGGGCGTGGCGCAGCCGCTCGTGGCCGGGGTGGCGGAACTCGACGGTCTCGAACTGGCTTTCGAAGCGGGCGACGCAGTCCGGATGGGTCAGGGCGATGGCAAGGATCATCGCCTCGCGAAGGTAATCCTCGACCTCCGCCCCCGGTGCCGCAGCCAGAAGCGAGGCGCGGGTGCCCGGCAAGGGTTCAGTGGCCGGGCCGGGGTGGAACCGCGCCCCGCCGCGCACGGCCCCCGGGCGCCCGTCTCCCGGCCTGCCGGTGCCGCGCGGAGGCCTCGCGGGCGCGAAAAGCTCCCAACGCAGGCGCTTGATCTCCTCGCCGTAATGCGCGCGAATCGCAGGATCGGCGATGCGCCGGATCACCTCGCGCAGCGACTTGTCGAGCGCAGCCTTCCGTTCGGGGCTGTCGAAGACGCGCGCCTCGGTCTCGCGCCGCCAGAGAAGGTTGACCATCGGCTCGGCCCCGGCCAGCGCCTTCTCGATCGCCTCGCGCCCGCGCGACCGGATCAGGTCATCCGGGTCCATCCCCTCGGGCAGGATCACGAACCGGAGGCCCTGCCCGGCCTCGAGAAGCGGCAGCGCCAGATCGACGAGGCGGGTGGCGGCGCGGATGCCTGCGGCGTCGCCGTCGAGCATGATCAGGGGTTCGGGGGAGAGCCGCCAGAGAAGCCGGAGCTGGTCTTCGGTGATCGCGGTGCCGAGGGGCGCCACCGCGGCGCCAAACCCCGCGCCGACAAGCGCGATCACGTCCATGTAGCCCTCGGCGACGATCAGCGGCTGGCCCTTTCCGGCCGCCTCGCGCGCGGGTCCGTGGTTGTAGAGCGTCCGGCCCTTGTCGAAAAGCTCGGTCTCGGGCGAATTGAGGTATTTCGCGCTGTCGTTCGGGTCCATCGCCCGGCCGCCGAAGGCGATGCAGCGGCCGCGCGCGTCGCGGATCGGGAACATGATCCGGTTGCGGAAGACGTCGTAGGGCGCGCCGCCCTTGCTGCTCGGCTTTGCGAGCCCGGCACCGAGGATCAGATCCTCGGCGATGCCGCGCCCACGAAGCTGGTCCCAGAGCCCCTGCCAGCCGTCCGGCGCGAAGCCGATCTCGAAGCGGTCCTGTGCCGCCTCCGAAAGCTTCCGCCGCGCCAGATAGTCGCGCGCCGCCGCGCCGGCGGCGGTCTTCAGTTGCAGCCGGTAGTGGCGGACGGCCTCCTCCATCACGCGGGCCAGTTCGCTCCGCCGGTCGGCCCGCGCCGCCGCCTGCGGGTCGGCCGCAGGCATCGCCATCCCGGCCTCGCGCGCCAGCAACTCGACCGCCTCCATGAACGAGAGGTTCTCGGCCTCCTTCAGGAACGAGATCGCATCGCCCTTCGCGTGACAGCCGAAGCAGTAAAAATAGCCCTTGCGGTCGTCGACATGGAACGAGGCCGACTTTTCCTGATGGAAGGGGCACGGCGCCCAGAGGTCGCCCTTGGCCTGGTTCGACTTGCGCTGGTCCCAGACGACCTTTCGCCCGACCACGTGACTCAGCGTGGTGCGGCTGCGCAGCTCGTCAAGGAAACCGGGGGGCAGACTCATTCCGCCACTATCCCCCGTCCCCGACCCGGGTTGCAAGCCTCGCCGCGCCGTGTCAGCCGAACGCCGGCCGGGCCGCCACCGCCCGCATCGCCACCGCGATCTCGTGCACGGCCGACCCCGCCATCGAGCGGAAGACCATGATCCCGAAGGCCTCAGGCCCCTCGCGCACCAGCACCATCATCATGTGGTTGAGCCCGCTCCGCGCCACCGATCCCTCGGGGAAGGTGGCCGCGCGCAGGTCGAGGGGCACGAGCCGGGCGAGCACCGCCTCGGCCGCCGGCCCCTCGAGCCGCATCCGCGCCCAGCCGTCCGACTGGTCGGTGAGCGCGGCGATCCCAGCGAGCCCGTCCGGCGCGCTGCCGATCAGGAAGGCCTGGTCGCGGCCGGTCCAGAGACAGGAGACCCCGCCCGACCGCAGCGACTGGCCCGGTCCGGGCCAGCCGAGGCCGAGTTTCTTCAGGGCAGCGGCAACCGCCCTTTCCTTGCCGCGGAACGGCGCGACCGAGGTGATCGGGGCCGTTGCCGCCTCGCTCAGCGTCGCGCCGCCCGCCGACACCGGCAAGAGCCCCTCGCTGGCGGTGGTCTCGATCAGGCTAGGCACGGGCGCGTCCTCCCTCCGGGTCGAGGAAGACGGGATGCGTCACCTCGCAAAGCACCTCGGTCTTGCGCAGGTGATCGACCAGCCGCACCCGCCCGCCGATCCGCGCCCGCCCGTCCTTGAGGAACCCGAGCGCCAGATACGACCTCAGCGTGGGCGACCAGCAGACCGAGGTGACATAGCCGCGATCTTCGGCCGAAACCGCGCGCGCGCCCTCGTCGAAAAGATGCGCGCCGGCGGTGACGGGGCGGGCGGCCGGAATCGGCCGCAGCCCGACAAGCTGCTCGCGCTCCGGCCCGGAAAGCCCCGGCCGCAGGCTCGCGCCCTTGCCGATGCAGTCCTTCTTCGCGCTGACCATCGCCTCCATCCCGATGTCGAAGGCGGTGACGCGGCCGTGGATCTCGGCGTGGGTGATGAAACCCTTCTCGATCCTCAGCACGTTCAGCGCCTCCATTCCGTAGGCACCGCCGCCCAGGCTTTCCGCCCGCGCCACGAGGTCGCGCCAGAGCGAGGCGCCGAAGCGCGCGGGCACGGCAATCTCATAGCCAAGCTCGCCGGAGAAGGAGATGCGAAAGAGCCGCGCCTCCACCCCCGCGATCCGCGCCGTCCCGCAGGACAGGAACGGCAGGGCTGCGCCGTCGATCGGGGTCTCCAGAAGCGAATTGAGAAGCTCGCGCGCCAGAGGCCCGGCCACGGCGAACTGCGCCCAGTGTTCGGTGACCGAGATCGCCCGCACGTCCCATCCCGGGCAATGCGCCTGCTGGACGAAGTCGAGGTGCCGCATCACCTGCCCCGCGGCGGCGGTGGTCGTGGTCATCAGATAGTGGCCCTCGGCCAGGCAGGCGGTGGTGCCGTCGTCCATCACCATCCCGTCCTCGCGCAGCATCAGGCCATAGCGCACCCGGCCCGGCTTCAGCGTCGAGAAGGCGTTGGTGTAGACGAGGTCGAGGAAGCGGCCGGCATCCTTTCCCTGGATGTCGATCTTGCCGAGGGTGGAGACATCGGCCACCCCCACCCGCTCGCGCACCATCGTCACCTCGCGGTCGCAGGCTTCGCGCCAGGTCGTCTCGCCGGGCCGCGGGAAATAGCTCGCCCGATACCAGAGCCCCGCCTCGATCATCGGCGCCGCCCTTTCGCGCGCCGCCCGGTCCGAGGTGGTGCGGCGCTGGGGCGCGAAGCCCGCCCCCTGCCCGCCTGCCCCCATCGCGGCGATCGAGACCGGCGCGTAGGGCGGCCGGAAGGTCGTGGTGCCGGTCTCGGCGATGGAACGGCCGGTGGCATCGGCCAGGATCGCGAGTGCCGCCACGTTCGAGTTCTTGCCCTGATCGGGGGCCATGCCCTGCGTCGTGTAGCGCTTCATGTGCTCGACCGAGGAAAAGTTCTCCTGCGCGGCGAGGCGCACGTCCTTGGTCGTCACATCGTTGGCGAAGTCGAGCCAGGCCCGGTGCCTCGGCTCCGGCACCTCCCAGTAGGCGCGGAGGCGGGTGGCGCCGTCCTCGGCCTGCGGCAGGTCGGTCCTCGCCACACTGGTCCCGAAGGCTTCCAGCGCCGCCTCGGCCGCCGCCGCACCCTCGGCAAGACAGGCCTGGGTCGAGAACGCCCCGTTGGCCGCGCCCGCGACGGAAAGCCCCGGCACCATGCCGGGCTTCGGCACGAAGGCCGCGATCTCCTCGCGCCAGACCGGCCGGCCGTTCATGTGGCAGGCCAGGTGCAGCGCTGGGTTCCAGCCGCCCGAGACGGCGAGGCAGTCGCTCGCGATGCGCGAGACGCGGCCCTCGCGGTCGGCGATGACGACCTCGCGCAGGCCGCGCCGGCCGGCGGTGTCGACGACGCGGCAGCCGGCATGGACGGGAAAGCCGCCCGGCACGGCGACATCCTCGCGCACGTCGATCAGCGCGGCGATCCGCACCCCCGCGGCGGCAAGGTCGCGCGCCGTCCGGTGGGCGTTGTCGTTGTTGGCGAAGATCGTGACCGACTGGCCCGCCGCCACGCCCCAGCGGTTGAGATAGCCGCGGACGGCGCCGGCGGTCATGATCCCCGGCCGGTCGTTGTTGGCGAATGCGATCTGGCGTTCCTGGGCACCCGATGCCAGCACCGCCCGTTTCGCCACGATCCGCCAGAAGCATTCGCGCGGCAGCGCGTCAGACGGGTTGGCGACATGCAGGCCGACGCGTTCGAGCGCCCCGTAGGTGCCGTCGTCATAGGCGCCGGTCACCGTGGTGCGCGGCATCAGCCGCACGTTCGGAAGGCTTGCGAGTTCCGCGACCACGCCCGCGGCCCAGCCGGCACCGGGCTGGTCGGCGATCTGGTGCGTCTCCAGAAGAAGCCGCCCGCCCATCCGGTGATCCTCGTCGGCGAGGATCACGTCGGCGCCCGCCCGGCCGGCCACCAGCGCCGCCATCAGCCCTGCCGGCCCCGCGCCGATCACCAGAAGGTCGCAGAAAGCCCAGGCCTTTTCGTAGGGTTCGTCGTTCGACCTGCCCGACAGCGCGCCAAGCCCCGCGGCGCGGCGGATCAGCGGCTCGTAAAGGCTTTCCCAGAAGGCCTTCGGCCACATGAAGGTCTTGTAGTAGAACCCCGCGCCGAAGAAGGGGGCGAAGAGATCGTTGACCTCCATCAGGTCGAAGCCGAGCCGCGGCCAGCAGTTCTGCCCCCGCGCATCGAGCCCGGTATGGATCTCCTGCACCGTCGCGCGCACGTTCGGCACCTGTCGCGCGCCGCGGCCCACCGTCACCAGCGCATTGGGCTCCTCCGGGCCGGTGGTCACCACCCCGCGCGGCCGGTGATACTTGAACGACCGGCCGAAGATGCGCACACCCGAGGCGAGCAGCGCCGAGGCCAGCGTATCACCGCGAAAGCCGGTGTAGTCGCGCCCGTCGAAGCGGAACCCCACCGTCTCGGACCGGTCGACGAGACCCTTGCCTGCGATCCTCATGGCCGCTTGCCCCTGCCCTTCGATGCCGCCGGACGGTCCCGCTCCGCCAGAAGCCGCGTCGCGGTGATTTTGTGCGTGACGGTGTTGCGGGTGACCTCGATCCAGGCCGCGCAGCCCAGGTCGTGATACCAGAGGTCGCGCGTCTCGCCGGCCGGGTTGTCGCGCAGGTGGAGGTAGTCGTCCCAGGCCTCTGGCCCGGCCTCCGCCGCCGGCCGGTCGGCGTAGACGGCAGCACCGTAGTAATAGAACTCGCGCCGGTCGCGGGGGCCGCAGAGCGGGCAGGTCAGGCGCATGGCCGATCTCCCCCGGCGCGGCGGCGACTGTGGCGGCGGAGGGGCGCCGCCCCTCGGCCCCGGACCCGGTCCGGGGCCTCACCCCGGGGTATTTCGGCAACGAAGAAGGCCAGGCGCAGGCGCGCCCGCCCGCCAGAGGCGGGAGCGACCGGGGCCGGGCTTGCGGATGGCGGACGGGCGGCGGCGGTCATCGGGCCTCTCAATGCAGGTTGTGCTGGCTGCCGGTGCCTTCCTCGTCGATGAGGTGGCCGGTCAGGAAGCGGTCGAGCCGGAAGCGGCGGGCGACGGGATGGGGATCGCCGGTGGCCATCAGATGCGCCATGCACCAGCCCGAGGCCGGCACCGCCTTGAAGCCGCCGTAGTTCCAGCCACAGTCGATGTAGAGCCCGCCGACGTCGGTCCGGTCGATGATCGGCGAGCCGTCCGGCGTCATGTCCATGATGCCGCCCCAGGAGCGCAGCAGCTTCGCCTTGCCGATCATCGGCATCAGCGTCATCCCCGCCTCCATCACATGCTCCACCATCGGCAGGTTCCCCCGTGCCGCGTAGGAGGCATAGAAATCGAGGTCGCCGCCAAAGACCAGCCCGCCCTTGTCGGACTGCGAGATGTAGAAATGCCCCATGCCGAACGAGACCACATGGTCGATCACCGGCTTCAGCCCCTCGGTCACGAAGGCCTGGAGGATGTGGGACTCGATCGGCAGCCGCATCCCGGCCATCGCCGCCACCTGGCCCGAGCGGCCGGCGACGACGATGCCGACCTTGCCCGCCCGGATCGGGCCCCGCGTCGTCTGTACGCCGCGCACCCGGCCGTCCACGATGTCGATCCCCGTCACCTCGCAGTTCTGGATCAGGTCGACGCCGCGCCGGTCGGCGCCCCGCGCATAGCCCCAGGCCACCGCATCGTGCCGCGCCGTGCCGCCGCGGGGGTGGAGAAGCCCGCCCTGGACCGGAAAGCGGGTCTGCTCGAAATCGAGGTAGGGCAGATGCCGGCGCACCCCCTCGCGGTCGAGCAGGATCGCGTCGTCGCCCTGGTTGATCATCGCATTGCCGCGGCGCACGAAGGCATCGCGCTGGCCGTCGGAATGGAAGAGGTTGATCAGCCCGCGCTGCGAATGCATGACGTTGTAGTTCAGCTCCGCCTCCAGCCCCTCCCAGAGCTTCAGCGAGTGCGAATAGAACTCCTGGTTGCCGGGCAGGAAGTAGTTGGCGCGCACGATCGTGGTGTTGCGCCCGACGTTGCCGCCGCCGAGATAGCCCTTCTCCAGAACCGCCACATTGGTGATGCCGTGGTTCTTCGCCAGGTAATAGGCGGTCGAGAGCCCATGCCCGCCGCCGCCGATGATCACGGCCTCGTATTCGTCCTTCGGCGCGGGATCGCGCCAGGCCGGCGTCCAGCCCCGGTTGCCCGAGAACCCCTCGCGGATGACCCTGAGCGCCGAATAGCGCATCGCCCCTCCGTTCCCGGCCCCCCGCTTGCGTGACCGTGGCGCCGGACCGCGGCCAGATTTCAACGCCCGCGCGGGATTGCCGCGCCATTCCGCGACAGGATGTGTCGCTGGAAAGCCGGCCGGGGAAAAAACCGGCTGCCCGGCCCGGTCAGGCGGCCCATTCCCACGGCCGGGTGAACTCGCCCAGCTTGTGCTTCAACGCCTCCTCGTCCACCGCCCCGGTGCGTTCGAGCCGCGCGACCAGCCCGCGCTTCTTGTCCTCGACCACGTCGCGCACCCGCGCGGGCAGGCCCGCCTCGGCCAGCGCCGCGCCATAGACGCGGGCGATGGCGAGCTTCCTGAGGTCGGGCTTGAAGGTCTTGCCCACCGCGGTCTTCGGAAGCTCGGGCAGGATCTCGATGTGCTTGGGCACCGCCGCGCGCTCCTGGATCTGCGCGCGCGCGTGCTCCATCAGCTCCTCGACGGTGACCGAGGCGCCCTTGACCAGCTCGACATAGGCACAGGGCAGCTCGCCCGCGAAGGCGTCGGGCTGGCCCACCGCGCCGACGAAGGCGACCGCCGGGTGGCGCATCATCGCCTCCTCGATCTCGGCGGGGTCGATGTTGTGGCCGCCGCGGATGATCAGGTCCTTGGCGCGTCCGGTGATCCAGAGATAGCCGTCGGCGTCGATCCGGCCGAGATCGCCGGTCCTGAGATACCGCCCCTCGGCGAAGAGGGTGCGGTTCTTGTCCACCTCGGTATAGGTCGAGCCCTCGAACACGCCGGGGTTGGAGACGCAGATCTCGCCCACCTCGTCGACGCCACATTCCTTCAGGACCGTGCCGTCGCCATCGGTGTGCAGGATGCGCACATGGCAATAGGGCAAGGGAATCCCGACCGAACCCACCTTCTTCTTGCCGTCGATCGGGTTGCAGGACACAAGGCAGGTCGCCTCGGTCAGTCCATAGCCCTCGGCGATCTGCACCCCGGTCGCCTTCTCGAACCGCGTGTAAAGCTCCAGAGGCAGCGGCGCCGAGCCCGAGATCGCGGTCTTGAGCGAGGAGACATCGCCGTTCACCGGGCGCTGCATCAGCGCCGAGATCGCCGTCGGCACGGTGATGAGGAAGGTCACGCCCCAGCGCTCGATCAGCTTCCAGAAATTGTCGAACACCCCCTCGCCACGGTAGCCCGCGGGCGTCGGCAACACCATGTGCGCCCCCGAGACGATGCAGGACATCAGCACCGGATAGGCGGCGAAGACATGAAAGAGCGGCAGCGGGCAGATCAGCACGTCGGTCCTGTCGAAGAGAAGCTCGGCCCCGAGCCAGCCGTTGTAGATCATGCCGGAATACTTGTGCCGCGCCACCTTGGGCATCCCGGTGGTGCCGCCGGTGTGGAAATAGGCCGCGACCCGGTCGCCCGCGCTGTCGGCAAAGCTCAGCCGGTCGGCTGGCTGGCGTGCGCAACCGGCGGCGAAATCCATCACCCGTGCCTTGTGCCGGGCCGGGTTCTTCGGCCGCAGGAAGGGCACGATCCACGATTTCGGCGGCGTGAGATAGCGGTTGAGATCGACCTCGAGCACGGCCTCGACACCGGGTGCGAGCGCCACCGCGGCCGCCGCCTTCTGCGCCACGTCGGTCTTGGGGAAGGGCTTCAGCGTCACCAGCACCTTGGCCTTGGTCTCGCGCAGGATCGCCGCGATCTGCTCGGGCTCGAGAAGCGGGTTGATCGGGTTCACGATCCCCGCGACCGCCCCGCCGAGGAGCACCGCCGCCGTCTCGAGGCAGTTGGGCAGGAGATAGGCGACGGTGTCCGTCTCGCCCACGCCGAGCGCGCGGAAAAGGTTCGTCGCCTGGGTGATCCGGCCGAGGAAGGTGTTCCAGGTCCAGGTCTCGGCCCTCGCCTTCGGGTCCGAGAAGATCTGGAAGCTGATCGCCGGCCGCGCGCCGTGGGCCTCGCCGGTCCGCCGCAGGAGCTGGTGGAGCGTGACCGGCAGGTCGCGCTTGCCATAGGGCATCTCGCGCTCGACGGCGTCCCGGTCGGCGAGGCCGGCAAACTTCCCCATGTGAACTCCTCCCCGCCCGCTGTCCGGGTTTCACCTTGCCAGGGAGCATGGGCGGAAACACGCCACGGGGCAAGAGCGGCGCTCGGTCGCGGCCCCGGCGGAAACGCCGCGTCACCGGCGGTCCCGTCCGCTACTCCGCGGCGGCGACGCCTTCGGTGAACTGGAGGCGGGCGAGGCGCGCGTAAAGCCCGCCCTCGGTCACGAGGTCGTCATGCGTGCCCGAGGCGACGATCCGGCCCTGGTCGAAGACGACGATCCGGTGAGCCTTCTTCACGGTGGCCAGCCGGTGCGCGACGATCAGCGTGGTGCGCCCTTTCGCCAGTTCGTCCACCGCCCGCTGCACCGCGCGTTCGCTTTCGGCGTCGAGCGCCGAGGTCGCCTCGTCGAGGAGCAGGATCGGCGCGTCGCGCAGGATCGCGCGGGCGATGGCGATGCGCTGCTTCTGGCCGCCCGAGAGCATCACGCCGCGTTCGCCGAGGAAGCTCGCATAGCCCTCGGGCAGCGCCGCGATGAAGTCATGGGCGGCAGCGGCGCGGGCGGCGGCCTCGACCTCGGCATCGGTGGCGTCGGGGCGGCCGTAGCGGATGTTCTCGCGCGCCGAGGCGGCGAAGATCACCGGATCCTGCGGCACCAGCGCGATGGCGCGGCGGAAGTCCGATCGCGCCATGTCGGCAAGCGCCACGCCGTCGATGGTGATGCGGCCGCGGTCGGGGTCGTAGAAGCGCAGAAGAAGCTGGATCACCGTGGTCTTGCCGGCACCCGAGGGCCCGACCAGCGCCACCGTCTCGCCGGGCCGGACATGCAGGTCAATGCCTTCCAGTGCCGACTGGTCGGGGCGCGTCGGATAGTGGAAGGTCACGCCCTCGAAGACGATCTCGCCCCGCGCGGGGCGCGGCAGGGCCACCGGCACCGCCGGATCGCGCACCGAATCCGCGGCGCCGAGAAGCTCAACCAGCCGCTCGGTCGCCCCCGCCGCCCGCTGCAACTCGCCCCAGATCTCCGACAGCGCCGCGACCGATCCCGCGGCCATCACCGCATAGATCACGAACTGCACCAGCTCGCCCGGGCTCATCGCGCCCGCGCGCACGTCGCGCGCGCCGATCCAGAGAACGCCGACGACGCCGGCGAAGACAAGGAAGATCACGATCACGGTCATCGCCGCCCGGGTGCGGATGCGCGCCCTGGCCGAGGTGAAGCTTTCCTCCGTCACCCGCGCGAAATCGGCCCGCGCGCCCCCCTCCTGGGTGAAGGCCTGCACCGTCTGCACCGCGCCCAGCGCCTCCGACGCCGAGCCCGAAGACAGCGCGATCCAGTCCTGGTTCTCGCGCGAGAGCCGCCTGAGCCGCCTGCCCTGCGTGATGATCGGCACGATCACCGCCGGCACGATCAGGAACACGAGCCCGGTCAGCTTGGCAGAGGTGAGAAGCATCATCACCATGCCGCCGAGGAGGATCAGGAGATTGCGCAGCGCCACCGAGACCGACGAGCCGATCACCGACAGGATCAGCGTCGTGTCGGTGGTGATCCGGCTCACCACCTCGCCGGTCATGATCCGTTCGTAGAAGGCCGGGCTCATCCCGATCACCCGGTCGAAGACGGCCTTGCGGATGTCGGCGACGACCCGCTCGCCCAGGCGCGTGACGAGGTAGTAGCGCGCCCCGGTGCCGAGCGCGAGCAGCCCCGCGATCACCATCGCGCCGGCGAAGTAGCTGTCGAGAAGCGCCGCGCCCGAGTTGAACCCGTCGATCACCCGCCGCACCGCCACCGGCAGCAGGAGCGAGATCGAGGCGGTGAGGACGAGCGCCGCCCCCGCCATCGCCACCAGCCCGCGATAGGGCGCGAGGAAGGGCCGGAGCCCCCCGAGCGCACCCACCTGTTTCGAGGCCGCCCTGTCCGCGGCGTTCATGTCCTGTCGCGCCATGCCGTCCCTCCGGTCGCCCGCGGGTTTAGGGGCAGAGGCGCGGCGGGGCAAGGGCAGTATCGTCGCAGCCAGCCGCCACCGGGCGGCGGGGATCGGCCGGTGACGCGCCCGCCCGGGCCGCCCCCGGTCGCCCGAGGTTGCGACCGGGGGCGGCTTGAGGGTAGTCTTGCCCGGACGGCTTTCCCGGCCGTCCCGACCAGGCGGCAAGGGGAGAAACCAGGTGGCAACCCATTCGGCGGAAAACGCGCGCGACCTTCAGGCGGCGCTCCGCAAGGCCGCGCCCGGCGACACCATCGAGATGAACGGCAGCTTCGGCGAGGTCACCCTGTCGGGGATCCGCCCCGAGGGCCAGGTCACGCTCAGGGCCGCGAAGCCGAGAGCAGCGCATGTCGAGAAGCTCATCCTCGGCAACTGCGCCAATCTCGCCTTCGCGGGCCTGACGATGTGGCCGCTTTCGCCGGTGCCGCCGAGGGACCGCAAGCTCTACCTCATCCATGCCTACCCCGACTGCGAGGCGATCGAGGTTTCCGACACGCTCTTCCGCGGCCGAGCCGACAGCGACAACCACCCGAAATGGACACTTGCCGACTGGAACGCCGCCAAGATCGGCGGCGCGCTTTTACGCGGCCCGCGCAGCATCATCCGCAACAACGCCGCCATCGGCGTGAACTTCGGCTTCGGCGTCAGCGGCAAAAGCTCGGAAATCTTC
The DNA here is from genome assembly GCA_030837785.1 of Albidovulum sp. Taxonomy (GTDB): domain Bacteria; phylum Pseudomonadota; class Alphaproteobacteria; order Rhodobacterales; family Rhodobacteraceae; genus Albidovulum. Next base: position 16,301 of record JAUQYA010000135.1, on the reverse strand, counting down.
GGCAACCTCATCTTCGGCTTCTCCGGCGATGCCTTCCGCGCCACCGAGGACAACTGTGTGGTGATCGGCAACCGCGCGACCGACGCGATGCAGATCGACAAGAACCATTCCGACGCCTTCCAGGCCTTCAAGATCGACAGGCTTCTCAACGGAATCATCGTCAAGGACAACGTTCTCGTCGAATGGACGGTGCGGCCCGACAACCCCCTGCGCGCCAAGATGCAGGGCATCAGCTTCCACGGCGGGCCCTATGCCAACATCGTCGTGCGCGACAACAAGGTGGCGACCACCAGCCCGAACGGCATCCACCTGAACCAGGTGGAGAATTTCGAGGTCACCGGCAATCTGGTGCGCAACGCCGATGGCCAGCGCGGCAAGATGCCGCGAATCTGGATCGACAACTGCTGGGGCGACATGCTGCTGGCCGACAACGAGGCGGAAAGCTTCAACCTCCAGCGCGGCCTCGGCGGGCCGAAGAACCGCGAGCCCAACTATTCGATCAGGTTCTGAGCCGGGATTTCCTGGAGCGGGTAGCGGGAATCGAACCCGCACCTGGAGCTTGGAAGGCTCTCATGATACCATTTCACCATACCCGCCCGGGGCCCGTCCGACCTAAGCCAGCGCGGCTGCGAGGTCAAGGCGCCGAAAGGTCGAGGGCAAGGGCGCGCACGCCGCCCCCTTGGTGCCCGCGGCCGGACTTGAACCGGCACGACCGAAGCCTGGGGATTTTAAGTCCCCTGTGTCTACCATTCCACCACGCGGGCGCCGAGGCCCCGACAATAGCGGCCGGCGCGGCGCAGGCAAGGCTTGCCATCCGACCCCGCGGCTGAGATCGTCTCGATACCACAACTGGGGGGATCGGATGCCTCGTGTCTTCGCCAACCGCCGCGCCTGCTTCGGCCTGATCGGCCTTGCGGCTGCCGCAACCCTTGCCGGCAGCGCCTTCGGGCGCGACCTCACCGGCGCGCTCGCCTACCGCGAACGCATCGCCCTGCCGCCGGACGCGGTGCTTCTGGTCGAGGCGACGGACAGCACCGGCCTGTTGCTTGCCAGCCTCCGCCAGCCCACGGCCGGGGCGCAGGTGCCGCTTGCCTTCACGCTCGCCGTTCCGGATGGCCAGGACGTGACCCTTCGCGGCGGCCTGACCATCGGCGGCGAGACCCGCTGGCTCAGCGCCCCCGTCCAGGTGGCCGCAGACGCGGCGGCCGGGGATTTGGGCGCGATCGCCCTCGCCCCCTACCGGGCGGTTGGCGCCACGCGACCCTTCCGCTGCGGCGATCTCGGCGTGGCGGCGGGCTTTCATGCCGATGCAGCCATCCTGCGCATCGGCCCGCGCCTCCTGACGCTCGCCGCCGTGGAAACGGCCTCGGGCGCGAAATACGCCGACCCCGCCGATTCGGAGACCTGGGTCTGGTCCAAGGGCGATACCCTCACCATCAGCCTCGGCGGCACCACCCTGCCCGACTGCACCCCCGCCCTGCCCGCAACCGAGGCCTGGCGCGCAGGCGGACACGAGCCCGACTGGGCGGTCGAGGTCCGCGCCGGCCAGGCCAGCCTGATCCGCCCCGGCGCCGCGGCCGTGGAATGGGCGCTGCCCGCCCCCGAAGCCGCCGGCACCGGCACGCTCTACCGGCTCGGCACCGACGGCCCGGTGCTGACCGTCTTCCCCGAACTCTGCCGCGACTCGATGACCGGGATGCCCCATCCCGGCCGGGTCACCCTGGCCGAGGGCGGGCGCGACCTCGCGGGCTGCGGCGGCGATCCGGTCACGCTCCTCGCCGGGCCGGAGTGGCGCATCGCCGAGATTGCGGGCGCCCCCCTGCCCGAGAATGCCGAGGCGACCTTGCGGTTTTCCCCCGGCGGCGGCCTTTTCGGCAAAGCGGCCTGCAACCGCTTCATGGGCCGCCACACCCTGTCCGGCGAGGGCCTGCGGCTGGAAACCGGCGGGATGACGATGATGGCCTGCCCGGATCCACTGATGGCGGCCGAACGCGCGATCCTCGACGCGCTGGCACGGGTGGACCGGTTCGATGTCGACGAGGCGGGCGAGCTTCGCCTTCTCGGCGGCGACGCGGTGCTTCTCCGCGCCCGGTTCTGAGCCTCAGAGCCCGGCCTCCTTCACCGCCTCCATCGCGACATAGGTCGAGGTGGAGGCGACATGCGGCAGGGCCGAAATGCGTTCGCCCAGCACCCGGCGATAGTCGGCGATGTCGCCGGTGCGGACCTTGAGCAGATAGTCGAAACCCGCCGCCATCATGTGGCATTCCTCGATCTCGGGCATCGCGCGGACCGCCCGGTTGAAGGCCTGCAGCGCCGCCTCCCGCGTGTCGGAAAGCCGCACCTCGACGAAGGCGACATGCGCCAGCCCCATGCGGATCGGATTCAACACCGCGCGGTAGCCCGCGATCACGCCCGCATCCTCCAGCCGCTTCACCCGCGCCTGCACTGGCGTCTTGGTCAGCCCGACCCGGCGGGCCAGTTCCGTGACCGGCATCCGCCCGTCTTCGGACAGGGCGCGGAGAATCGCGGCATCGTAGCGGTCAAGCCCCGGCAGGTCGTCCGGCATGTCGAATCGCTCCAATATAGTCATTCCGTCTTCTGATCTTCACATTTCAGCCAGAATGACTTGCGATCAAGCGCTATCATGGGCGCGACCCTTTCGGAGACGCCCCATGAAAGACCACTGGCACGAGATCGAAACCGGCACGTTGCAGCCCGAAGCCCCGCTTCTTGCCCGCCTGATCGGGGCAGCGGCCCTGTCGCCGGCCGACCGCGCCCGGATCGTGGCCGAGGGCGCAAGCCTCGTCCGCCAGATCCGCGCCGACGTGCGGCCGGGGCTGATGGAGGTGTTCCTCGCCGAATACGGGCTGTCGACCGAGGAGGGCATCGCGCTGATGTGCCTCGCCGAGGCGCTGCTGCGCGTGCCCGACGCCGAGACGATGGATGCGCTGATCGAGGACAAGATCGCACCCTCCGACTGGGGCCGCCACCTCGGCCGCTCCGCGTCCTCGCTCGTCAACGCCTCGACCTGGGCCCTGATGCTGACCGGCAAAGTGCTGGAGGAGAAGGAGCCGGGCATCGTCGGCCACCTCAGGGGCGCGATGAAACGCCTGGGCGAGCCGGTGATCCGCCGCGCCGTCCGCCAGGCGATGAAGGAGATGGGCCGCCAGTTCGTGCTGGGCGAGACGATCAACGCCGCGATGGAGCGTGCCGCGAAGACCGAGGCGCAGGGCTACACCTATTCCTACGACATGCTGGGCGAGGCCGCGAAGACCGCCGAGGATGCCGAGCGCTACGCCCACGCCTATGCCAAGGCCATCGCCGCCATCGCTACCGCCGCCCGCAGCGACGACATCCGCGCCAACCCCGGCATCTCGGTGAAGCTCTCCGCGCTCCACCCCCGTTACGAGGTGGCGCAGGAAGCCCGCGTCATGGCCGAGCTGGTGCCGGTGGTGCGCGATCTCGCCCGCGCCGCCGCCCGCGCCCGGATGGGCTTCAACATCGACGCGGAAGAGGCTGACCGGCTTGGGCTTTCGCTCAAGGTGATCGAGGCGGTGCTGGCCGATCCGGAGCTGAAGGGCTGGGACGGGTTCGGCGTCGTCGTGCAGGCCTACGGCCGCCGCGCCGGGGCGGTGATCGACTGGCTCTACGGACTGGGCCGGCGGCTCGACCGCAGGATCATGGTCCGGCTCGTCAAGGGCGCCTACTGGGACGCCGAGATCAAGCGCGCGCAGGTCATGGGGCTCGAGGACTTCCCGGTCTTCACCCGCAAGGAGGCGACCGACGTCAGCTACATCGCCAACGCCAGGAAGCTCCTGTCGATGACCGACCGGATCTATCCGCAGTTCGCCACCCACAACGCCCATACCGTCGCCGCGGTGCTCGACATGGGCAAGGGCAAGAGCTTCGAGTTCCAGCGCCTGCACGGCATGGGCGAGAGGCTCCACGACATCGTGCTGAAGCGCGAGAAGACCCGCTGCCGCATCTACGCGCCGGTGGGTGCCCACCGCGACCTGCTCGCCTATCTCGTCCGCCGGCTCCTGGAGAACGGCGCCAACTCCTCCTTCGTCAACCAGATCGTCAACGAGGACGTGGCCCCCGAGACGGTCGCGGCCTGCCCGCTTCACGCGGTGGAGGCGATGCTGCCCGCCCTCGCCAACGCCCGCATCGCCAGGGGCCCCGACCTCTTTGCCCCCGAACGCATCAACTCCAGGGGCTTCGACCTGACCGACGCGCCGACGCTCGCCCGGATCGAGGCCGCCCGCGCCGCCCATGCGACGGAAGCCTTCTCCGCCGCGCCGATCCTTGCGGCCGAAGGCGCCTCCGGCAAGGCCCGGCCGGTCCTGAACCCCGCCACCGGCGCGCCCGCGGGCAAGGTGACCGAAGCCACCGGCGGCGACGTCGAGGCGGCCCTCGCCGGCGCCCGGCCCTGGGACGCGCCACAGGCGGAGCGCGCCGCGATCCTCAACCGGGCGGCCGACCTCTACGAGGAAGACTTCGGACCGATCTTCGCGCTTCTCGCCCGCGAGGCCGGCAAGACCCTGCCCGACGCGGTCTCCGAACTGCGCGAGGCGGTGGACTTCCTGCGCTACTACACGGCGCAATCGGCCGGTCTCGACCGCCCGGCGCTTGGGCTTTTCGCCTGCATCAGCCCCTGGAACTTCCCGCTCGCCATCTTCACCGGCCAGATCGCCGCGGCGCTGGCCGCCGGCAACGCGGTGCTGGCGAAACCCGCCGAACAGACGCCGCTGATCGCCGCCCACGCGGTGCGGCTCCTCCACAAGGCGGGGGTGCCGCAGAACGCGCTCCAGCTTCTGCCCGGCGACGGCGCCACGGTCGGGGCGCGTCTCACCTCCGACCCGCGTGTCGGTGGCGTCTGCTTCACCGGCTCGACCGAGACCGCGCAGATCATCCGCCGGGCGATGGCCGAAAACCTCGCCCCCGGCGCGCCCTTCATCGCCGAGACCGGCGGGCTGAACGCGATGATCGTCGATTCCACCGCGCTCCCCGAACAGGCGGTGCGCGACATCGTCGCCTCCGCCTTCCAGTCGGCCGGCCAGCGCTGCTCGGCGCTCCGCTGCCTCTACGTGCAGGAGGACATCGCCCCCCATTTCACCGACATGCTGTTCGGCGCGATGGAGGAACTGTCGCTCGGCGATCCCTGGCGGCTTGCCACCGACATCGGCCCGGTGATCGACGCCGAGGCCGAGGCGGGCATCCGCGCCCATGTCGAGAAGGCCCGGAAGGAGGGGCGGCTGCTGCGCCAGCTTTCGGTCCCGAAGACCGGCCATTTCATCGCCCCCTCGGTGATCCGGGTGACGGGGATCACCGACCTGGAACGCGAGATCTTCGGCCCCGTCCTCCATCTCGCCACGTTCGAGTCCGACGACCTTCCGAAGGTCATTTCGGACATCAACTCAACCGGATATGGCCTGACCTTCGGGCTTCACACGAGGATCGACAACCGCGTGCAGGAAGTCACCCAGGCGCTCCACGCCGGCAACATCTACGTCAACCGCAACCAGATCGGCGCGGTCGTCGGCTCCCAGCCCTTCGGCGGCGAGGGGCTGTCGGGCACCGGCCCCAAGGCCGGCGGGCCGGACTACCTGCCCCGCTTCACCGCGCCCCTGCCCGGCGCCTCCGCCGGCGCTGCCGAAGGCGCGGCCGATCCGGCAAGGGTGCAGGCCGCGCTCGACGCGGTGCCTGCGCGGACGGCGGCAGAGACGCGCGACCTGCCCGGCCCCACCGGCGAATCGAACCGGCTGACGCTCCACCCCCGCGCCGCCCTCCTCTGCCTCGGCCCCGGCCGGACGGCGGCCGAGGCGCAGCGGCAGGCGGTCGAGGCGCTCGGCGGCCGCGCGGTGGCACTGCCCGGCCGTCTCGATCCGCAGGCGCTCGTCACGCTCGCAGGCTTCTCGGGCGTCCTGTGGTGGGGCGATGAGGCCACCGCGCGGGCCTTCGCGCTCGCGCTCTCGCGCCGCGACGGGCCGATCCTGCCGGTGATCACGGCGATGCCCGACCGCGCCCATGCCGCGCACGAACGCCACGTCTGCGTCGACACCACCGCCTCGGGCGGCAACGCCGCCCTGCTGGCCGAAGCGGGTTCCGCTTGACGGCGCATCGCGGATCGGGAACCGTGCCCCCATGTTCCCGATCCGCGACCACAACCCGTCGCTCTCCCGACCTTTCGTGATCTACGCGCTGATCGCGCTCAATGTCCTCGTCTTCGCGCTCCAGCTTCCCTACATGGCCGACGAGCGCGCGCTGACGGGCTTCTGGGGCGACCGCGCGCTCTACCCCGTCGCGGTGACCAGGGACGGCGACTACACCGGTATCTTCACCTCGATGTTCCTGCACGCCGGCATCCTGCACATCCTCGGCAACATGCTCTTCCTCTGGATCTTCGGCGACAATCTCGAAGACCAGATGGGGCACCTCGGATTCCTCCTCTTCTACCTCGCCTCCGGCATCGCCGCGGCACTTGTCCATATCGTCGCCGCGCCGGTCTCCCATGTCCCGACGGTGGGCGCCTCGGGCGCCATCGCCGGGGTGATGGGGGGCTATCTCCTGATGTTCCCGAAGGCGCGCGTCGATGTCGCCGTCATCATCGTCATCTTCATCCGCGTCTTCACGCTCCCCGCCTGGATCATGCTGGGGTTCTGGTTCGCGCTGCAGATCTTCGGCGGCGTCGGCACCTCCATCGAGGGCGGCGGCGTCGCCTACTGGGCCCATGCCGGCGGCTTCCTCGCCGGGCTCGCCCTCGCCCTGCCGCTCTGGCTCCGCCGCGGCGGCCCGGCCTTCTGGGACCGCACCCACGGCAGGCCGCCGCATCCCGAGGTCGACTACACCGCCTCCCGCGTCCCGACCGTCCGCCGCCGGCGCTGAGATGCTGCCCGACCTACGGAGGCCGCACCGCGCCACCTGTCACTGCGGCGCGGTCGAACTCGCGGTCACACTGAAGGACGGCTTCGCCGCCGCCCGGCGCTGTGATTGTTCGTTTTGCAGAAGGCGCGGCACGATTACCCTCACCGCCCCCCCGATGACGTTCGAATCGTGAAAGGCGCCAAGAACCTCACGCTCTCTACCTGGGGCACCCGCACGGCGCAGCACCGGTTCTGTAGGACCTGCGGCATCTACACCCACCACCGCCGCCGCTCGAATCCAGACGAATACGGCGTGAACGCCGCCTGCCTCGAGGGCGTCAACCCGCGCGACCTCGACCCGGTGCCCTGGACCGATGGGGTGAACCATCCGTCGGACCGCAACTGAGCATCTTCCGTTCGGGAAATATCCTCAGGGGTCCGGGGGCAGACAGCCCCCGGCGCGCGCCCTACTCCGGCGCGCGCAGCATCGCGGCAAAGGGCGCGAACAGGTCGGCGTTCGCGGCGATGACCGAGCCGCTCTCGAAAATCCCGCGCCCCTCGCGCACCGCCTCGGCGAAGCCGCCCGCCTCGCGCACGATGACGAGGCCGGCGGCCATGTCCCAGGCGTTGATCTCGCGTTCCCAGTAGCCGTCGAAGCGCCCCGCCGCGACATAGGCGAGATCGAGCGCGGCCGAGCCCCAGCGGCGCAGCCCGGCCGAGGCCGGCATCAGCCGGGCGAGGTCGCGGATCGTCGCGGGCAGCGTCTTCTTCGCGCCGAAGGGCACGCCGGTGGCGAAGACCGCCTCGGCCAGGCTGCGCCGCCCCGAGACGCGGATGCGGGCCTCGTTGCGCCAGGCGCCCTGGCCCTTCTCGGCCCAGAAGATCTCGTCCTTCGCCGGGTCGAAGACCACGCCCGCGACCACCTCGCCCTTGTGCTCGAGCGCGATCGACACCGCCCAGTGCGGCAGGCCGTGGAGGAAGTTCGTCGTTCCGTCCAGCGGATCGACGATCCAGCGCCGGGTCGGGTCGGCGCCCGCCGCCTCGCCGGTCTCCTCGCCGAGCCAGCCGTAGGTCGGCCGCGCCGCCATCAGCTCGTCGCGGATGATCCTCTCGGCGGCGATGTCGGCGCGGCTGACGAAATCGCCCGCCCCCTTGACCGAGACCTGGAGGTTCTCGACCTCGCGGAAATCCTTGACGAGGCTGCGGCCGGCCTTGCGCGCGGCCTTGATCATCAGGTTGAGGTTGGCGCTGCCCTGCATCATCGCTCGCGTCTCCGGGGGATCAGGCGGCGGTCATACGCGGGGCGGCCCCGGATGTGAAGGGGGAACCGCCCCCTCCCGCCGCGCACCGCCGCGCCTGCCCAGCACCTCCGCCAGAAGCGTCGGCCGGTCGCTCATGATCCCGTCGGCGCCGAGGTCGAGAAGCCGCTCCATCTCCGCGGCCTCGTCCACGGTCCAGACATGGACCTGCACGCCCCTGGCATGGGCGGCCCGGACAAAGCCGCGCGTCACCACCGGGATGCCGTTGTGGCGGGGCGGCACCTGCACCGCGCGGAAGCCCGGCCGCGGCGCCGGCAGGCCCAGCAGCGGATGGTCAAGGAACGGATGGGTCGCGGTCACGGTTGTGGTCCTCCCCTCGCCGATGAAACCCCGGCGCCGCGGCGGGCGGGCGGTCAGGCGCGGGCGGTAACGAACCGCGCCATCGCCAGGCAGCCGATCAGCGCCACCGGCAGGCTGCCCGCGAAGATCACCCGCGCCACCTGCTGCATCTCCGCCGGCCCCGCCGCCTCGGCAAACCCCGCGCGGTTGGCGAGGATGCCGACGAAGGAGGCACCGAGCGCGTAGCCGAGCCGCCCCACGGTCGGCAGCGCGGCGGCGAAGCGTTCGCCGTCCTCTGCCAACACCAGCCGCCCGCCCCGGCGCAGGATGAAGGTCCAGGCCATGCCGTAGCCCGCCCCCTCCAACAGCATGGCAAGGCCGACGAGCCAGAGCGGCCCCTGCGGCACCGCATGGATCGAGAGCGCCACCGAGGCGGCGACCACGACGATCCCCGTAGCGATGATCTTCGGGTCGTGCCGTTCAGCCGCGCCGGCGGCGACGACGGCCGAGACCGTCCAGGCGATCGACACCAGCGCCACCAGATAGCCGGAGACCAGCGGCGGCGTGGCGTGGATGCGCTCCAGCAGGATCGGCCCGTAGGTCGCCACCCCCATCGTCGCGACGTTCAGCGCCAGCACCATGAGGATCGCCGCCCCCGCGCCGCCGCGCGGATCGAGCGCACCCCTCGGCCAGAGCCGGTCCGCCCCCGCCCGGCCGTCCATCCGCGCGAAAAGCGCCAGCGCCGCCACGCCCAGCACCAGCGAGGCGGCCATCCATCCGGCCGAGGTCACGATGCCGGCGAAGGCCACGGCGAGGATCGCCACGGCCAGAAGCCCGAGCCGCCGCCACGGCAGCCGGGCGCCCCTCTGCCGCTCCGGCTCGGGCACGGACCGCAGGCCGAACCAGATCCACAGCGCCAGCGCCGCCGCCTGCATCCCGAAGAAGGCGAAGCCCGCCCGCCAGTCGGCCCAGGTCACGAAGAACCCGCCCGCGAGCGGCCCGATGAAGGCCGAGGCGCCCCAGGTCAGCGACAGCGCCGCCATCGCCCTCGGCATCAGCGGCCCCGGGAAAAGCCGCCCGACCGCGACATAGGAGAGCGCGATCAGCCCGCCGCCGCCCGCGCCCTGCGCCACCCGCCCCGCCAGCAGCACCGGCATCGCCGGTGCCACCACCGCCACCGCGCAGCCCAGCGCGAAGACCACCGCGGAGGCCGTCATCGGTCCCCTCAGCCCCGCGCGCAGCGCCACCAGCCCGCCGGCCGCGCCGGCGACGATGGAGCCCACCTCGTAGAGCGCGAAGTTCCAGGCGACCAGCCGTTCGCCGCCGATCTCGTCGACGATCGCGGGCATCATCGTGGTGATCATCAGCGCGTCGGCCGCGTGCAGCCAGGGGCCGAGGCAGACGAGGATCACCACCGACAGGTTCCCCGCCCCCAGAAGCTCCCGCCAGCCCGCCGTGCGCCCGGTTTCCGTCGCCATGCCGCCCTCCCCGGCCGGACTTCGCCCGGCGGGGCGGGCAAGGTCAAGACGTCACGCGCGCTGGAGCTTCACCGGCTCGCTCCGCGCCAGCCGCAGGAAATGCGCCATGAAGGGCCGCGTCGCATCCTCCGCCCGCGTCGCGGCATACATCCGTTTGGTCACGCCTGCGCGCGTCAGCGGCCGGGTGATGTAGTCGGGCCGGTATTTCACCTCGCGCAGCACCCAGTCGGGCAGGACCGAGACGCCCCGGCCCGAGGCCACCAGCATCAGGATCACCGCGGTCAGCTCCACCTGCCGCACCGCCTCGGGCTCCACCCGCGCCGGCGTCAAGAGCGTGGTGAAGACGTCGAGCCGCGTGCGGTCGACCGGATAGGTGATGATCACCTGGTCGCGCAGATCTTCCGCCTCGATCCATCCCTTCGCGGCAAGCGGGCTGTCGGCGGCCGCCACCAGCGTCGGCGCATAGTCGAAGAGCGGGTTGAAGATGACGCCCGGCAGCGTCTCGGGGTCCGACGAGATCACCAGATCGACCTCCTCGCGGGCAAGCGCGGGCATCGCCTCGAAGGCGAGGCCGGGGCGGATGTCGACGTCGACATCCGGCCAGGCGCGGCGGAAGGCGTCGAGCACGGGGAAGAGCCAGTCGAAGCAGGCGTGGCATTCGATGGCGATGTGAAGCCGCCCGGTCTTGCCCGACCGCAGCGCCCGGAACTCCTCGGTCAAGGCCGCGATCTCGGGCAGCACCTTCTCGGCCGCGCGCAGCATCCGCTGCCCCGCCGCCGAGAGCTTCAAGGGCTTGGTGCGGCGCACGAACAGTTCCACTCCGGCCTGATCCTCCAGCCCCTTCACCTGGTGGGAAAGCGCCGACTGGGTGATGTTCAGCACCTCCGCCGCCCGCGCAAGCCCGCCCGCGTCGTGAACCGCCTTGATCGTCCTGAGATGCCTGAGTTCGAGATGCATCATCGCCTCACTTGCAGTCATCCTCATATTGTTCTTGAGGATTATGAATTTGTCTCACATCGCAATTCCTGAGACAAGGGGGCAAGCAAAAGGACACCCGATCATGCCTGCACCGCGCATCTCCTTCGAATTCTTCCCGCCGCAAACGCTCGACGCCTCGTTCCGGCTGTGGGAGACGGTGCAGATCCTCGCACCGCTGAAGCCCTCCTTCGTCTCGGTCACCTACGGGGCCGGCGGCACCACCCGCAAGCTCACCCACGAAGCGGTGGCGACGATCGGGCAGAACTTCGGCCTCAACGTCGCGGCCCATCTCACCTGCGTCGATGCGAGCCGCGCCGAGACGCTGGCCATCGCCGAAACCTATGCCGCGGCGGGCGTCACCGAGATCGTGGCGCTCCGCGGCGACGCGCCCAGGGGGGCTGAACGCTTCACGGCGCGCGAAGACGGCTTCGCCAATTCCGTCGACCTGATCGGGGCGCTCGCCGCGACGGGGCGCTTCACGCTTCGCGTCGGCGCCTACCCCGAGGCGCATCCCGAAGCCGCCGACATGGCCGCCAACGTCGCCTGGCTCAAGCGCAAGATCGAGGCGGGCGCGTCTTCGGCCATCACCCAGTTCTTCTTCGAGGCCGAAACCTTCTTCCGCTTCCGCGACGCCTGCGAAAAGGCGGGCATCGACGCGCCGGTGATCCCCGGCATCCTGCCGATCACCTCCTGGGCCGGTGCCCGGCGGTTCGCCGAACGCTGCGGCACCACCGTGCCCCGCTGGGTCGACGACGCCTTCACCCATGCCGTCCGGGACGGCCGGGAGGAGCTTCTGGCCACCGCCATCGCCACCGAGCTTTGCGACGACCTCCTGCGCGGCGGCGTGGAAGACCTGCACTTCTACACGCTGAACCGCCCGCACCTGACGCGCGACATCTGCTTCGCGCTTGGCATCGTTCCCGAAGTCTCCCTGCAGAACGTGGCCTGACCGGGCCCCGCGTCTGCCTTCCGGCCCTGAACCGTCGCACGTTCAGGGCCGCTTTTTCCCCCAGAGGCCGGTCGCGCCTATCGCGCCCCCCAGGTGTCGCTCAGCCGGTAGCCTTCCGGCCAGGGATCGGAAGGGTCGAGCATGTGCTGGTGGATGCCGGTGATCCAGCCGCGCCCCGAGATTTCCGGCAGCACCGCCGGAATGTCGCCGACCGTGGTGGTGCCGAGGATGCGGCCGGTGAAGGTGGAGCCGATCAGCGAGACGGTGGTCAGCCGGTCCTCCACCCCCATCTGGCCACGGGCGTGCAGCACCGCCATCCGCGCCGACAGCGCGGTGCCCGTGGGCGAACGGTCGATCTTGCCCGGCTGGACCGCCACCGCCGAGCCGGCGCGCAGTTCGTTGCCCTGCCGCGTCACCTCGCCCGCGAAGAGGCAGAACGAGACATGCCGCCAGTCGGGGTTGGTCGGGTGGTGGAAACCCAGCGCCTCGGTCGCGGCGCGGGCGATCCGGGCGCCGAGCCGGGCGAGGTCATGCGCCTCGTCCGCGCCCAGCGCGAATCCCAGCGCCTTCGCATCGACGAAAACGAAACTGTCGCCGCCCCAGGCGGTGTCGACGGTGAGCGTGCCGAGCCCCTCGACCTCGAGCGGCACCGAGAGCTTCTGGGCGAAGCTCGGCAGGTTCTGCACGAAGATGCGCTCGGCCTTGCCGTCCCGGCATTCGGCGCGCACCCGGACGAGGCCGCCCGGCGCCTCCAGCGTGAATTCGGTCACCGGCTCCTGCATCGGGATGATGCCGCCGTCCAGAAGCACGGTCGAGACGCAGATCGAGTTGGAGCCCGACATCGGCGGCGTGTCCTCCGGCTCCATGATGATGAAGGCGGCGGCGGCCTCGGGATGCTTCGGCGGCACCAGGAGGTTGACATGGCGGAACACCCCGCCGCGCGGCTCGTTCAGGACGAAGTTGCGCAAGCTCTGGTCGGCTGCGATCCAGCGGCTCTGCTCCCACAGGGTCGCCCCCGGCGGAGGGGCCACGCCACCCACGATCACATCGCCCACCTCGCCCTCGGCATGGGCCGAGATCACGTGAATCGTCTTCTTGCTGCGCATGGCTGGCTCCTCCGTCCGGCAGGTTGAACCATGTCCGGCCCGCCGGCGCCAGATCGTTTCGCCCGGCCCCGGCCCGGCAGCTTCCCGCTTCCCCCCGCGCGCCGTCCTCGCTAGGGCTGGGCGCGAAGGAGACGCCCGATGACCGAAACCGCACCTCGCCCCGCAGACCGCACCCCCCGCGTCCTGTCCATCTCCGGCCTCGACCGCGTGCGCGGGATGCGCGACGGCACGCTGCCGGGCCCGCCGATCGGCGACACCCTGGGCTTTCGCGTCACCGAGGCAGAGGCCGGCCGCGTCGTGGTGGAGGCGGTGCCGGGACCGGCGCATGCCAACACCACCGGCCAGCCCCACGGCGGCTGGTATGGCGCGGTGCTCGACACCTGCATGGCCTGCGCGGTGCTGACGATGGTGCCAGAGGGCAGCAACTACACGACGCTCGAATACCGGGTGAACGTGACCCGGCCGGTGCCGCTGGGGATGCGCGTGCGCGCCGAGGGGCTGGTCCAGCATGCCGGCCGGTCCACCGGCGTGGCGCGGGGAGAGATTCGCGGCGCCGAGAACGGCGTCCTCTACGCCACCGGCTCCACCACCTGCCTGATCATGTCCGCCGGCTGAGCGGCAGTGCCGGCAGGTACCAGCCCGCCGACCGCACCCGCCCGGCGGTGGCCGTCGGATGGACCGACTCGGACGGGTCGCGCCCGACCACGCGGCGCGCCCGCAGCATGAAGGCCTTGCCCCAGCCGCGCGTCGTCCCGACCGAGGGCGCGGCGGGATCGGTCGGGAACTGCGCGCGCCAGCCTTCCGGCAGCGGCAGGCCGGAGGCCGCGCTCTTCTCCAGCATCCAGACCAGCGGGATGTTCGACAAGGTCCGCGCCGCATCGAACCCGCCGAGCTGGCCGCCGACATCGCCATGCGCGCCGCGGAACCAGACCTGCTCCAGCCGGCCGTGCCAGTCGCCCGCGCGCGAATCCCACAGGATCGGGTCGAAGGCCGCGCGCGTCTCGTCGAGCGCCAGCGCGTGGAACCCCGCCTTGACCACCGGGCTCAGGTGATGGTTGTGGAACTCGTGGCTCGGCTCGGTCCAGACCCAGAGGAACGGCAGCCGCACCCCCAGCGCCTTCACCGTGTCGAAGGCGCCGATCATCTCGATGGCGACCGTCTCATGGCAGAACTTCCGCCGGAACACCGCCTCGCCGGGGCTTCCGGGCTCGCGCTGGTAGTAGCGGTAGGCGAGTTGCACATTGCGCTCGGTCGCGTGTTCGGGCCTGAGGAGCCCGACCTGGTCGATCACGCCGGCAAGCGAGCGCACCGCATAGGCGCCGCGCGAATAGCCGAAGAAGAAGATCCGGTCACCCGGCCGGTAGCGGGTGGAGAGCCAGCCGTAGGCGCGCCGGATCTGCCGGTTGATGCCGCGCCCCATCGCCACCGCGGGGGTGTCGCGCCACACGTGCCACTGCACCCCGGCCTCGTAGTAGAGCGACAGCCGCGCCGGTGCGGGCTGCGACCTGAGAGCCCGGTAGATGAGCCCGATGTTCGTCTCCGCGCCCGGTTCCAGCGTCGACAGCGTTCCGTCGAGAAGCACGACATGGGTGACCGGAGCGCGGCCGCGCGGCGGCGGCTGCGTCTCGACCCGCCGGCCGATCCGCAGGAGTTGAAGCAGCTTTTCGGCGAGCCGCGTCACCGCACCAGACCCTTCCCGTCCCTGAAGCCGATCCTATGACGGATCGCGCCGGAAACAAAATACCGGAACACCTTACCCGCCGCGCGAGCGCATGCCTGTTTCCTGCCGGGGCACAGTGGTTTCCCGCGCCAGCCGGCGTGGCCGGCATGGAACCAGGCGCTGTCGTCCCCTGCCATCTGACCCTCCTGCCGCGCTCCCCCGGCGCGGCGCGACGCCGGGCGCTTCCGCCGCCCCTTCCGAAAAGATGGGGAGGTCGCCCGGTGACCCGAAGGTAACCACGGAAGTTTGACGAAAGCTTGATCGAGCTTGCGGTCTTTCCAAGGCGGCGGGCCAAGGCGGCGGGCCAAGGCGGCGGGCCTGCGAAAAAGGCCGGCGCATCCTGCGCCGGCCCCGTCCTGGCGCCCTTGCCCCGGTTCAGGCGTCCAGCCGCATCACCGTGGCGATGGTCAGCGCGCCGAAGCCGTTGAAGCGGGTGTTGGTCGCCGTCGAATAGGCGCCCATCCCCGACAGGACGACATAGTCGCCCTCGGCGATGTCGGCCGGCAGCATCACCTCGCCCGGCAGCCGGTCGACGCTGTCGCAGGTCGGCCCGAAGACCACCCGCGGCATCGCCTCGCCCCGCCGCCCCCCGCCCTCGGGCGCCAGAACCGCGATGCGGTCGATCATGCCGGTGATCGGCAGTTCGTCGAGCGCGCCATAGGTGCCGTCGTTCAGGAACACATGCGCCCCGTCGCGCACCGCCTTCACCTGCGCGGCGAGCGTGAAGGCCTCGGCCACCAGCCCCCGCCCCGGCTCGCAGACGAGCGCCGGGGGGTTGCCCGCGAAGGCCTCCTCGGCCACGCGCCCGATCAGCGCGAAGATCGCCTCGAACTGCGGCATCTCTCCGTTCACCCGATGCGCGGGGAAGCCGCCGCCGGTGTTCAGCCGCCGCGCCCTGACACCCGCCAGACGGCAGATCTCGGCCGCCGCGCGGATATAGGCATCCCAGGCCATCGGATCGGTGCATTGCGTCCCCGGATGGAAGGTCAGCGAGGGGGTGAACCCGTGGTCCGCGACCTCGCGCAGAAGTTCCGCCGCAAGGTCTACCGTGGCGCCGAACTTGGCGCCGAAGTTGTAGGCCGCGCCCGCGACCGGCAGCTTGAAGCGGACCGAGATTTCCGTCCCCTCCGCCGGCACCAGATCGACGAGCTTGGCCAGTTCCGACCGGCTGTCCACCGAATAGGACTTCACCCCCATGTCGACCGCGAAGGCGATCTCATGGCGCGCGCGCACGGGGTTGTTGTAGTGCATCGCCGCCGTGGGCGCGAGCCGCGCGATCATCTCGATCTCGGCCGGCGAGGCCACGTCGAAACCCTCGATCCCGGCGGCGACGAGGTTCTGGATCACCATCTCGTCGGGGTTCGACTTCACCGCATAGGTGACAAGGCCGGGAAAGCCGTCGAGGAACCGCCGCGCGGTGTCCTGCAGGACCGCCGGGGCGAAGAACATGACCGGATCGACCGGACGTTCGATGCGAAGGAATTCGGACGGATTCGTCCAGATAGTCTTGGAAAGCCCCATCGGCCTGCTCCTGCCAACAGAGCGCAGCCACCTCTTGCCCCGGCTTCACGGGTCGGGAGACGCTTACGCGTTTCTACCAACCAGGCCA
>JAUQYA010000134.1 GCA_030837785.1 Albidovulum sp. | reverse complement strand
GGTGTTGTAGACGTTGAACTTGCCGGTCGGCGTGATCAGGCGCGGGTCCTTGATCACCTTCTTCAGCTCGAGCGTCTTGTCATCGACCACGACGATGGCCGATTCCTTGTCCTTCGCGTTCCAGACCGAGAACCACACTTCCGTGCCGTCCTTGTTGAACTCGGGCTGCACCACGCGCGGCTGGCCTTCCGGGATGCCGGCCCACTCGCCGATCGGCAGCGAGGTGAATTCCGGGTCCACGGCGGGATCGCCGCCCATCTTGGTGATGTCGAAGACCGCGACCGAGGCCGAGATCTCGGCGTCGGGGTTGAGCGGGGCATCGACATAGAGATGGGTGGAGTTCGGGTGCGTCTTGATGAACAGCGAGCCGCCACCCAGGGCGAAGAAGCTGTCGACGATCTTCCAGGCCTGATCGGGATGGCCTTCGGGATCGGTGCCGATGAGGGCAACCGACTCGTCGCCGAGGTGCGACGTCGCCCACACCGGGCCGTAGACCGGGTGGTTGAAGTTCGCGCCCCGCCCGGGGTGCGGCGTCTGCCCGCCGGTCTCGATCAGGGCCGTCAGCTTGTCTTCCTTGGTGTCGACGACCGCGACCTTGCCGCGCGCGTTCGCCGCGACGAGGAAGTAGCGGTGCGTCGAGTCGAAGCCGCCGTCATGCAGGAACCGCTCGGCTTCGATTTCCACCGTCTTGAGGTTCTTCAGGTCGGTGTAGTCGACGAAGAGGATCTTCCCCGTCTCCTTCACGTTGACGATGAACTCGGGCTTGTAGTGGCTGGCGAGGATCGACGCCACGCGGGGTTCCGGGTGGTAGGTCTGCTCGTCGTAGATGTTGCCGCGGGTCGACACGATCTTCAGCGGCTCGAGCGTCTCGCCGTCCATGATCACGTATTGCGGCGGCCAGTAGGATCCGGCGATCGCATACTTGTCTTCCCAGCCCTCGAATTTCGAGGTCTCGATCGACCGCGCCTCGGAGCCGACCTTGATCTCGGCGACCGTCGCGGGCGTCTCCATCCAGAGGTCGATCATGTCGACCTTGGCATCGCGGCCGATCACGAAGAGATAGCGGCCCGAGGCCGAGATGCGGCTGATGTGGACGGCGTAGCCGGTGTCGATCACCGCCTTGATCTCGTAGCTGCCGGCATCGACCAGCGCCACCTGGCCCGAGTCGCGCAGCGTCACCGACATCAGGTTGTCGATGTCGATGTCGTTCATCTTCTCGGTCGGGCGGTCCTTCGGATCGATCAGCACCTTCCAGGAGGCCTTCATCTCGGGCATCCCGAATTCCGGCGGCGCCGGCGGTTCGAGAAGCACGTAGCGGGCCATCACGTCCACCTCCTGCTCGGTCAGCGCCCCCGAGGTGCCCCAGTTCGGCATCCCGGCCGGCGAGCCGTAGGTGATGAAGCTCTGCAGATAGTCGTAGCCCAGTTCGCGGGTGATGTCGGGCGTCAGCGGCTTGCCGGTCGCGCCCTTGCGCAGCACGCCGTGGCAGCCGGCGCAGCGCTCGAAGTAGATCTTCGCCCCCTGCTGGAATTCCTCCTGCGTCATCACCGGATCGTGGGCCTTGCGGCCAGGGATCTCGACATGGATCTGCGCCAGAGTGGTCATCGACGGCTCGTAGGCCGCCGAAGCCGTGTCGCCGTGGTCCTTGGGTTTTTCCTGCGCGAACGCGGGGCCTGCGATCACGGCGAGCGCCAGCGCGGCGCCGCTCAGCAGCGCGCGCCTGGCGCGAGAGGCTCGGGGTGTCATGGATGGTCTCCGTTAGCTGGTGAGGCTGCGGACCATCTCTCGCGGCTCACGAGAAATTTCCTTGACTTTCGTTAAGGCGGCGCCCGCGGCCCGGCCGCAGGGTCGCGCCATATCCCCGGGAAAGCCCCCCATGCGACGTCTTGTCTCGCTTCTTGTCGCCGTGGCCCTGCTCGCCGCGCCTGCCTCTGCCGCCGGTCTCGGGGACGGTCAGGGCGGGGCTCTCGGCGGGACTCTCGGCGGGCTGTCCGCGGACGCGCTGAAGGTCGCCGCCCCCGATGCCGCGATCGCCGCGGCGATCTTCGGCCGGGAGGGTCTCGTCGTTGCCCGGCACGACAGCGGCGTGCCGGGCTGGACGGTCCGGCAGGGCGGCACCGTGGTGGGGGAGATCGCCTCCACCTGGGAAATCGCGGGCTCGGTCGGCTACTCCGGCCGCCCGCTGGACGTTCTCGTCGGGGTGACGCCCGATGCCAGGATCGCCGGCGCCCGGCTGATGGCCCACAACGAACCCGTGCTCACGCTCGGCATCTCCGATGCCGACATCGCGGCCTATGTGAACGGCTTCGCGGGCTACGACCTCACGGCCCCGCGCGACGTCGCGCTGGAAAACACGCCGGGCCTGCCCGACGTCATCTCGCGCGCCACCGTGTCGACCGGGGTGATCCGCGACGGCATCCTGCGCACCGCCCGCACGCTTGCCATCGGGCGGGGCTATCTTGCCGGCCGCGGCGGGATCGACCGGCTGGCCTACACGCCCGCCGACTGGCCCGCGCTGGTCGCCGCCGGCGCGCTCGCCGAGGCGCGGATCGGCATGACCGAGGCGGCCGGCGCGCTGGCCGGCGCGAAGGTGCCGCTGACCCCCGGCCCCGGCGATTTCCTTCACCTCTGGACCGGGCTCGTCGATCCGCCCGCCGTCGGCCAGAACCTCCTCGGCCAGCAGGTCTTCACCCAGGCGATCGGCTCGCTCGGGGCCGGCGAGACCGACCTCGTCCTCGTCTCCTCCGGCCTCTATTCCCACCGCGGCACCGAGTGGAAGCGCAGCGGCGTCTTCGACCGGGTGACGATCGTCCAGGGCGACACGCGGCTCCACCCCGAGGCCGGCAGCTACCAGATGGTCAAGCGCCTCGCCATCGCCGGCGCGCCCGAGGTGAAGGAGATCAGCCTCTTCCGCCTGCCGCCGGCGATCGACCCGATGCAGCCCTTCCGCGTCGAGGTGACCGCGACAAGGCCCGCCGATGACGGCGAGGTGTCCCTCACCCTCGGCGCCGACTATCGCCTGCCCGACGCCTACCGCCTGGCCCCGCCGGCAGAGCCCGCGCCGCTCTGGGAGGAAATCTGGCAGAAGAAGCGGGTCCAGACCGGGATCGTCGTGGCGATGCTTGCCGTGCTCACGCTGATCCTCTTCGCCCAGGAATGGATCACAAGGCGGCCGCGGCTGTGGTTCCTGAGCCGTGCGGGCTTCCTGACCACGACGCTTCTCGTCCTCGGCTGGGGGCTCAACGGCCAGTTGTCCGTGGTCCAGGTCGTCGCCTTCCTGCACTCGCTCCTCACCGGCTTCCGGTGGGAGACGTTCCTGATCGAGCCGGTGATCTTCCTTCTGTGGTCCTTCACGGCGCTCGGAATGCTGTTCTGGGGGCGCGGGGTCTATTGCGGCTGGCTCTGCCCCTTCGGCGCCATGCAGGAACTCGCGAACCTCGCCGGCCGGCGGCTTGGCGCGAAACAGATCACCGTGCCGCAGGCCCTGCACGAACGCCTCTGGGTGATCAAGTACACGCTCTTCATGGCCATCCTCGCGCTGTCGTTCTACTCGATGCACGACGCGCTGGTGCTGGCCGAGGCCGAACCGTTCAAGACCGCGATCTCGCTGCGCATGCAGCGCGAATGGCCCTTCGTGCTCTTCGTCCTCGCCCTCCTCGGCGCGGGGCTGTTCATCGAGCGCTTCTTCTGCCGCTACCTCTGCCCGCTCGGCGCCGGCATCGCGATCCCGGCCAAGCTGAAGATCTTCGACTGGCTGAAGCGCCGCCCGCAATGCGGCCGCGAATGCCGCCTGTGCGAGACCAAA
>JAUQYA010000133.1 GCA_030837785.1 Albidovulum sp. | reverse complement strand
TCCGAAGGTGGCCTGGGTGGGTTCGCCCCGCCAGCGTGTCACGGCGATGTCGCGCCAGCGGCTGTAGCCTTCGCCCGTCGGCGTCAGCATCACGCCGTAGTTGCCGTTCGAGAGGATATGCCCGGTCGGCATTGCCTGGGCCGGGGACGAGAATGTGCGCAGGCCGAGGTTTTCGCTGTCTTCCTCGGGGGCGACAGTCACTTCGGTCGCGCGTGGCAGCGAGATGGCGACATCGCGGGGGACGCGCTCCTGCAACAGCAGGTCCGACGCCTGGACCATCGGCTCGGAGTGGAACCGGTCACGCAGCCTGCCGCCCTGGAGCATGTTGGCGATGGCGGTGATGGTCATGCCCTGATGGTGCGCCATGAAGCTGCGGACGATGGCGTAGTCCTCGTCGGCCTGAAGGCGGGCGGGCGTGAAGTCGATCGCCTCGTAGAAACCATAGCGGCCTTCGGCGCCGAGCGCGGCAAGGGTCGCGTAGTTCCGGGCGGCGGCGGCCGGATCGACCATCGCCGCCAGTCCGGTGGCATAGGGCGCGACGACGCGATTCTCGCTCAGGCCGCGCTTGAGGCCGAGTCCGGGCACGCCGAAGTTGGAATACTGGTAGGTCATCTCGAGATCGCGCGCGTTGAAGGCGGATTCCGAAATGCCCCAGGGTATCCCGATTGCGGCGCCGTAGGCTTCCTGACGCGCCACGACCATGCGATCTGTCTCGGCGAGCATGGACCCTTCCGGCGCCCGCATGACGAGAGAGGGCATCAGATATTCGAACATGCTGCCCGACCACGAGATCAGCGCCGAGCTTGCCCCGAGCGGCGTGGAGGCGCGCCCGGCCGGAGGACACGAGTGGCGGGTCGGCACCCGCCCTGCACCTGAAACCGCGCGCCGCATCCTGCCTTCCGCTGCTCCGCCCCTGCCCAGGCCGCACCTGACACCGCAATCGGGGCGAAACTGCGGCACCCGCCCCCTACCCACGGGCCTGCCCCCCTGCTATCCCCGCGCCATGACCAACCCCAACCCCGCCTTCACCTACACCCCGCCCGACGAGTAGGATGCGCTTCAGCGCACCAGATCAGCGATCAAGAGGGCGGGGAGTGCCGCCGGGAAGTGCGGTGCGCTGAAGCGCACAGCCCGGAGAGCTGTCAGGAAATCAGTCTCGGAAAACGGCGATCAGACGATCCGGCAGCGTTTGAGCGAAAATGGCTTGTCGACACCCGCCGCCCGTAGCGCCTGCACCAGTCGGTCGCTGAGGAAAAAGGCACCGATGACCTTTGGATTCCACCAGATGTCTGCACCGGACAAAGCTGCGGCGGACAGCGCCACCGCCCCGTCAGGGGTCGAGTTTCTACCCTGCCAAAGGCCCCTAACCCCGCGCGGCGACGGAAACTCCGGCGACTGGTCGGGCAGGAACACATCCTTCCAACTGTTGAAATCCAGCACGGAATAGCTGCCGGACAGCGGTGTCTTGCGATCCTCCATCAGCACCTCGACAGGATGCAGTTTGCAACCGCCAAGGTCGAAGCGGCGAAGGACATCGGCGGTTTCGGCACTGACGAACCAGAAATCACTGCGTGTCAGATGCGCCAGTTTCCTGGTCAGCGGCTTGCTTTCGTCATGCGGCCCGCGCCAGGCGAAGAAGGTCTTTGGCAGCATGCCTGCGGGAATGGGTTCACCCCTGGCCGATGCGCTGCAAGCCGCTACATAGGATTTGCGGAATTCTTCGTCGTCAGAGAATGAGGCATCGCTTCTCAAGTCGAACATAATGTCCGGGTTCACCGAAGCAACGCTCATCCAGGCATGGTCAGTCATCTGTCGTTCCTTTCATTGGCCGGGCCGGAGGCCCGATGGGGCACCGAGACGGGGCCACTCAGCCACCCGCCGTCTCGCGGCCCGCGCCCATCTTCTCCAGCATCTCCCGCTCCACAAGCCCGCCGATCTGCGGATGCATCCTCAGTTCGCCCTCCTTCACCACCTGACGGAAGTTCGCGATCACCCGGCCAGCCGTCTTCCTGTCCGGGGCGATCACGTCGAGAAGCCGGTTGACCGAGCCCGACAGCCCGCACAGGCCGCCCATCGACGAGAATGACGCGAGGTTCATCATCGTCGAGGCGACGCCGGCGATGCTGTGGCTGGGCGACGAACAGGGCAATTGCGTCTATCTGAACCGCGAGCAGCGCGAATTCTGGGGTGTTCGGCCCGACCTTGGCGATTTCAGTTGGGACAGGACGCTGCATCCCGACGATGCCGCGCGGCTCTGGTCCGTGCAGGCGAACGCCATGCAAAGACACATCCCCTTTGAGACCGAGGCGCGCTATCGCCGGGCCGACGGGGTCTGGCGCATTCTCCATACCTCGGCGAGGCCCAGGTCTTCCGCCGACGGGACCTTTCTCGGGATGGTCGGGCAAAACCGGGATGTCACCGAGCAGCGGGCGGCCGAGGAGAAGCTGAAGCGCACCGCCGAGCAGTTGAACCTCGCGCTCGATGCCGCCCAGGGGGTTGGAACATGGCAGTGGAATGCGTCCGACGGCCTGCTTCAGGGTGACCGGCGCTTTGGCGAAACCTTCGGCATCGATCCCGATCAGGTCGCCAAGGGCATCCCCTTCAAGCGCGTGCTGCGGTCGATCCTCAGGGCTGATCGCGACGCCTTCGCGCGGCAGATGAAATCCGCGATGGCGCAGGGTGGGGTCTACCGATCCGAGTTTCGCGTCGACAGCGGCGGCACCCCGCGCTGGCTGCTCGCGACCGGCAGTTGCGAACTTGGACCCGACGGGCGGCCGGCGCAGTTTGCGGGTGTCGTTCTCGACATCAGCGAGCACAAGGCGCGCGAGGCCCGGCTTGACCTGCTGGCCAGGGAACTGGCGCATCGCATCAAGAACATCTTTGCCGTCCTTGGCGGGATGGCGCGGCTTTCCGCCCGCGACGCGCCCGAGTCAGGCGAGGCGTTCGAGAGCTTCCAGGGGCGTCTCGCCGCAATGGCGGCAGCCTATGCCCAGATCATCCCGACCGACGAGCAGATGAACCAGGCCGGGACCATGCTGTCGCTGCTCGACCGGCTGTTTGCGCCCTTCAACGGAGCACGGGGTGCCGATGTCGTGGTCAGCGGGCCCGATCTTCCATTGAGCACGAAAGCCGCAGCCAACCTCGCGCTGATCTTTCACGAACTGGCCACCAATGCCGCAAAATACGGGGCGCTGGCGAATTCCGGCGCCGTACGGCTGACCATCGAACAGGTCGAGGGGGCGCAGGTGTCGTTTGCCTGGGAAGAAGAGGTCCCGGCCCGGAACGTGGTCGCGCCGGCGGCGCTCGGGTTCGGATCGAGGGTCCTGGAACTGGCCTCGACCAACCTGAGGGCACGGGCCCGTGCCATATGGCGGCCGGAGGGGTTGCTGTGGCAGATGGTCGTGCCGGTGGCAAACCTGTCCGATCCCTGATCTCTGGTCCGCGCCCGATCACCATGCGGGCTTCGGCAACCGACCGGACGTGGCCGTCCATGAGGTCGCAGGTTCGCCGGCATCGGCGCAGAAGCGCCTGCCGGCCGGACCGGCCATTCAGAACACCCGCGCCGGCCGCCACCGTTCCGATCCGGTGCGCGCATCCCGGTCCGGCAGCTTCCGGCGCAGGACGATCTTCTGCGCCGACTTGCCGAAGAAATGATAGCCAGAGCCGCCTTCCGCCAGCATGTCGAGGAACGCGTCCGGGTCGGTGATGCGGACGCCGCCGAGGATCGAGCAGCCGCGGGCGAGGAAGGCGTCCGGGATCATTGTCACGGTCGGTCCGACGATCACAATGCGCGCGCCGGGTCTGGCAGCGGCGAGCAGGCCGTCCAGCGTGTCGTTGATCAGCGTCGTGCCGGTGACCAGCAGCACGTCGGCCTCGGGCACGACCAGAGGGAAGTCGCCGGCCGGGCGGAAATGCGCCATCTCGACCGGCTTGAGCGTGGAGGGGTCCTTCTCCAGCACCCAGTGCCGCGCACCGAGGTCGCGCAGGGCCCGCAGGAAGGGCACGAAGGCGCCGACGACGACGGCGGTGTCCTCGGGCGCGACCTCGGCCACATCGAAGGCATCCACCCCCTCGATCAGGTCATAGCCCAGGGCCCGCCCGCTGGCCTGCCGCCGGTCCGCCACCACCTGTGCCAGGGCGTTCAGCGCAGCGATGCCCAGCGCGCGGCGGATGCCGGTCTGGCTGACGGCCTCTTCCGCGGTGCGCAGCGCCGGCCGGCCGCTGAGCTTGCCCGGAAAGGGCATCGACATCGCCGAGCTGGGGCAGCACACCGCATCGGGGATTTCCTTGATCGGCGTGGCGCAGGACCCGGCCTGGCCGGTGGTGAGCTTGACGCCGGTGAAGAACAGCCCCACGACGGCCCGCTCGATCCAGAAGCTCTCGATCTCGTGGCCAAGCTCGCTGCGCAGGATGTCCAGGGTCTCTTGCAGGATGGCGGTGGTCATGGTGCTGTCCTTTCCCGATCCAGTTCGATCAGCCCTTCGGCCCGGTATCAAGGATGGTGCCGATCTGTTCGTCGTTCAGCTCGGCACCGAAGAAGTCCCGGTAGAAGGCGTGCACAGTAGCGCGCAGATCGGCCTCCGGGAACAGGTCGGGATAAAGCTTCGTCGCCACCCACAGCACCGAAAGCGGCTGTTCGGAGGTGCGGTTGCCCCAGATATGCGCGCCGACCGGGGTCACCAGGATGCGCCCTTCCTTCACCGCGCGCAGTTGCGACAGGTTGGCGTCCTCCTTCAGCGCACCGACATCCTTCGGATCGGCGACGATGATCACGTCGGGGTCCGCACCCAGCACGAATTCGGTGGTCAGCGACAGGGTTTCGGTGGTTCGCCCGTCATCGGTCACGCTGCGCGCGCCGCCGGCCTTCATCCACCATTCGGCGATCAGATGCGGCTGCGACATGTTCTTGGGGTTGATGTAGAGCACACGCGGGCGCGCATCCTCGGGAACGGCGGCCAGCTTCCCGGCGACGCCGGCGAGGGTATTGTCGAAGAACGCGGCATAGCGCGGCGCGGCCTCGGGCGTGGCGAACAGGTCGGCCAGCAGCGCCACCGCGTCCTTCGCCTCATCGGCGGTCTGGACCTTCAGCATCACCGTGGGCACGCCGTTCGCGTCGAGGATGTCGGTCGTGGCCTGGTCGAAGGTCAGTGCCACATCGGGCTTCTGCACCAGGATCTTCTCGATCACCGGGGCATAGTCCGCATCCTGAAGGTCGGGCCCGTCCTTGATCTGCGGGGCAAAGACATACTGCATGTCCCAGCGCCCGGACTTGGCAAAGCGCTCGGGCAGGCCGCTGACGATCTTGCCGCCATTGCCGGAGGCTTCGACAAAGCTGTTGATGACCGGAGCCGAGCCGAGGGTGATCACGGTTTCGATCTTGTCCGGCACGGTGACGGTGCGCCCGGTCATGTCGGTGATGTCGCGGGCGTAGGCCGTGGCGGACAGAAGGATCGCAAGCGCGCCCGAAATGAGCGGCAGGCTGGGCTGGAACATCATTGGTCTCCGTGTATTGAAGGGGTTATGCAGGGAAGGCAGGCCGCCAGCCCGTCAGGGCCGCGCAGGACGCGGATCGGTGTCCGGTAGAGGCCGGTCAGGAAACCCTCGTCCAGAAGCAGCGTGGCCGGCCCGTCGGCGACGACCCGGCCTTCGCGCAGGGCAAGGACGGCAGTGCCGATCTGCTGGGCGTGGTCCGGGTGATGCGTCGTCATCACGATGGCAAGCCCGTCGGAGGCAAGCCCCGACAGGATGCCAAGGATGCGGGCCTGGTTGCCGAAATCCAGGCTGGCCGCAGGTTCGTCAAGGATCAGGACCGCGGGTTCCTGTGCCAGCGCGCGGGCCAGCAGGCACAACTGCCGTTCCCCGCCGCTGATCGTGCTGAAGGATCGCGTGGCAAGATGCGCGATGCCGACCCGCGACAGCGCGCCCCGGGCAATGTCGAAATCGCGGGCGCCCGGGATCTGGAACCGCGGCAGATGCGCCGACCGGCCCATCATCACGATATCCAGCACCTGATGGCCAAAGACGCTTTGGGTGCTTTGCGGGACATAGGCCATGAGGCGGGCAAGCTGGCGCGTGGTCATGGCACGGACATCGGTTCCGGCAAGCGCGACCTTGCCGCCGGTGATCGGCAGGCTGCCGATCAGGCAGCGCAAGAGCGTGGTCTTGCCTGACCCGTTCGGTCCGAGGATGCAGAGGATTTCTCCGGGTCCGGCGGCAAGCGAAACCTCGTCGAGGCTCCGCGCGCCGGGGCCGTAGGAAAAGCACAGATCCTGCACCTGAAGTGTCACGACCACACCGCCTTCGTGCGCAGAAGCAGAAGCAGGAACACCGGGGCGCCGATGACGCTGGTGGTGATGCCCAGCGGAATCTCCATCGAGCTTGCCGCCCGTGAAATGTCGTCCACCACCAGAAGCAGGAACGCCCCGCACAGCACCGAAACCGGCAAGAGCCGTTCGAACGAGGGGCCGACCAGCATCCGCGCCACATGCGGCACCACAAGCCCGACCCAGCCGACGATGCCGGCGATGCTGACCGCCGATGCCGTCATCAGCGTTGCCACCACCACCAGCGCAGCCCGGGTGGCCGCGACGTTGATGCCGAGCGTGCGCGCCTCCTCGGCGCCGACGCTCATCACGTTGATCTGCCAGCGCAGGGCGAACAGCACCAGAAGCGACAGCGTGATCGCCGCGCCCGCCACCGGCAGGTCGCCGGGCGTGATCTTGTTCAGCCCGCCCAGAAGCCAGAAGGTGATCACCGGCAGCACGTCCACCGGATCGGCAAGGATCTTCAGCACCGAGATCATCGCCTGGAAGAAGGCAGCGATCACCACACCCACCAGCACGAGGATGATCAGCGAATGGCGGTTGATCGCCTGACCGATGGCAAAGACCAGCGCCACCGCGGTCAGCCCGCCGGTGAAGGCCGCCGCCTGGATGCCGGTGCCGCCGAGGTTCAGCATCACCCCGAGCGAGGCGCCGAACCCCGCGCCCGCCGACACGCCGAGGATGTCGGGCGAGACGATCGGGTTGCGGAACAGGTTCTGGTAGGCCGCCCCCGCCGCCGCCAGCGCGCCGCCCACAAGGATCGCCGCGGCGATACGGGGCAGCCGGACGTTCAGGACGATCTGCCCGAAGGCCGCCGGCCAGTCGCCGGACACGCCGGTGAAGGGCGCGGCCAGGATCGCCACCACCGTCCGCGCCGGAACCGCGACCCGGCCCAGCCCCAGCGAGACCACCACCAGAACGGCCAGCACCGCGACCAGACCCGCCGTGACCGTGGCCAGAGGTGCCCCCCGCGGCGCGCCCGCCGCGGAAGCCGTCCCGGCCGTCAGCATTCGTCGATATGGCTGAGCGCCTCACCCCTCGTGGCGAAGAACTGTTCCAGCACCGCGTTCGATTGCGCGTAGAAGCCCTTTTCCCAGGGAATGACCCATTCCTGCGCCTCCGGGTCGAAACGGGCGGCGGGAAAGGTTTCGGTGAAATCGGTTTCCAGTCTGTCGGCGTTTTCGCCCAGCAGGATGCCGTGGCGCTTGCAGCGTTTGATGAGGGTGACCATGTACCGCTCCTGATTCGTTATGTTTAAGCAAACATATCGACACGCAGGCCGGCCCGATTGTCAACCGGCCCGAGCGCCGCACCGCCCGATGCCGGATGCGCGCTTTGACCCCCGGATGGATCGTCGAGCCATGCCGGAGTCTGCACCCGCCGGCCGGATGCCGGCCCTTCCCGGCCCGGGGTCGGCGGGGCTGGTCACGATATATCTCAGGAAAAATAGCGATTGCCCTTCCGGCGCCGATCCTGCGATACATGGACAGGCCGATCGTCACGGACATCTGCCGCGAGGGGCGCGGAGTCGCGCCGCCGATCGCGGCAGGGCAGATCGGGCCGAAGCGTCCGGGCAGCACGCGCCCCTGACAGGAGGACAGAATGAAACTGAGCGCACGCAACGTCCTGAAGGGCAAGGTCGTCGGTATCGAGCCCGGCGTCGTGACCACGATCGTCCGGATCGACCTCGGTGGCGGCGCGGTCGTCACCAGTTCGATCACCAGGGCCGCCGCGGACGAGCTGGGCCTCGCGGTCGGCGACCAGGCCTTCGCGGTGATCAAGGCGTCGGACGTGATGGTCGGCAAACCGTGACCGCCGACACCGCCGAGGTTCGCCCCGGCGAGGAACTGGCCGACCTGCCCGCAAGCCGCGACGCAGGGCTGATCTTCATCGGGCGGATCGAAACCCCCTGGACGCTCCGCGCCGAATGCCCGCGCGGAGGCGATGCCGAACACGGCCCCGATTGCCGCGTGATCCTGGACCCGCGCTGGCAGGCGGCGCTGAACGGGCTGGCGGCCGGGGACGGGCTGCAACTGCTCTACTGGATGGACCGGGCGCGGCGCGATCTGGTGCTGCAATCGCCGCGCAACGACGGCCAGACGCTTGGCACATTCGCGATCCGCTCGCCCTGCCGGCCCAATCCGATTGCCAGTTCGGTTGTGCGGCTCATCGCGCTGGAGGGGCCCTGCCTTGTGGTGCGGGGGCTCGACTGCGTGTCGGGCACCCCGCTTCTGGATATCAAGCCGCACCGCCTGAAAGCGGCCTGAAGGGGATTTTCCACAGTCTGATGGCGCCGATCGGGCGCGGTCCGCCGGCGGGGGCCGGATTGTTGCATCTTGACCGTCTCCCGTTTGGCTGAAAGGGTTGCGGTAACAGCCACCGGCCGACGAACGGCCGGACGCGCGGAAAAGCGCAGGGGAGCCGTCCGGGTTTCGGGCGGAGACAGGGAGAGGGGAATGGAGTATTTCATCCAGCAGACCGTCAACGGTCTGACGCTGGGGTCGATCTACGGCATGATCGCGATCGGCTACACGATGGTCTACGGGATCATCGGCATGATCAACTTCGCCCAC
>JAUQYA010000132.1 GCA_030837785.1 Albidovulum sp. | reverse complement strand
CCCGATGAACCCGATCCTGATCTTCGGCTTGTCCTGCGCAAACGCCCCACCCGCCCCGACCGCAAACGACGCCGCAAGCGCAAGCGCGCCCACAACCCCGCGACGTGATACCAATCCACACATCCTCAGTCCTCCCTGTTCTCATCCCTCGTTGCACAATCGCAGGATCCGGGCGGTCCGACCGCACCGGCCGCGTCCGGGGCGGGGATGGCGCCACCGGATCCGTTCAACTCATCGGTCCCTCATTCCCCGGGCGATCCGGCGCCGCCCGCCCTGGCCTCCTGCAAGGCGCGCCAGACCCGTTCGGGGGTGATCGGCATCTCGAATATCCGCACGCCGATCGCATCGGCGATGGCATTGGCCACCGCCGGCGCGACGGGGGTCATCGACGGCTCGCCGATCCCCTTGGAGCCGAAAGGACCGAGGCCGCTGCGGGATTCGAGAATGATCGTCTCGACATTCGGCATGTCCATCGACGTCGGCGTCAGGTATTCGCTGAACGACGGCGTGACCAGACGGCCCTCCTTGTAGAGCATCTCCTCGCTCAGCGCGTAGCCGAGGCCGTTCTGGGTGCCGCCGTGGATCTGGCCGTCCACCGCGGCGCGGTTGATGCACTGTCCGACGTCATGCGCCGCGATGGATTTCAGCACCGTCACCTCGCCGGTCTCGGTATCCACCGCGACCTCGATCGCATGGGCGCCATAGGCATAGTCGGGGTGCGCCTGCCCCTGTCCGGTCTCGGGATCGAGCACGTCGGTGAAAGGCGCGCGGAAGATCGCCAGTTCGGAGCGGTGCACCCCGCGCGAGGCGCAGACCTTGACCAGATCGGCAATACCCATGTTACGGTCGGGATCGTCGGCGACAAAGACCCGGTTGTACTCCATCGCGACCTGCGCCGGCTCGACCCCGAACAGTTCGGCGGCAACCCCGGCCAGCCGGTCGCGGACCGCCTGCGCCGCCAGCCGCGCGGCGTTGCCGGTCATGTAGAGTGCGCGCGAGGCGGTGGTGGTCCCGGCCAGCGGCGTCACCTGCGAATCCGAATTGTAGACGGTAACGTTCGGCAGCGTCACGCCGATGATCTCGGCCGCGATCTGCGCCAGCGACGAGGCCTGGCCCGCGCCGATGTCGGTCACGCCCGAGCGCACCGTGACGGTTCCGTCCATCTCGATCCCGACCCAGGCTTCGGAGGTGTCGTGCAGGAAGGTCAGGCGGCCGTAGCTTTGCTGGCAGGCACCGATCCCGCGTCCGATCCTGATCGGGCCCGTCGACGGTGTCGGCTCGCCCAGCGCCCGCCAGGCGAGGTCGGCGCATTTCTCGGTCCAGATCGCGCTCGGCGGCACGAAGCCGGTCGAGATCGGCTCGCCGGTCTGGAGGTAGTTGCGGCGGCGGAACTCCATCCGGTCCATGCCGATGGCATTGGCGCATTCGTCCATCTGCTGTTCGTAGGCGGCGGCGGCCTGGATGCCGCCGAAGCCGCGGAAGGCCGAGGAGAACATGTTGTTGGTCGCCACGGCGCGGGCGAAGACGTTCAGGTTGTCGACGCGGTAGGGTCCGGGCGCGTTCACCGCACAGTAGAGCAGCACGTAGGGGCTGAGATACACATAGGCGCCGGCATCGGCGAGGATCTGCACGTCGAGCGCGGTGATCTTGCCGTCCCGGGTCACGCCGGTGCGGTATTTCAGCCTGATCGGGTGGCGCTTGCCGTGGCCGACGAAGGAATCCTCGCGCGAGAACTCCAGCCGCACCGGCCGGCGTGTCTTCTGGGCAAGGATCGCCAGATAGGTTTCGACCGTCACGTCCTCCTTGCCGCCGAAGCCGCCGCCGACGAGGGCGCCCATGATCCTGAGCTTGTTGTGCGGCACGCCGACCGCATCGGCCACGGCGCGGAAATGCTCGATCACCTGGGTGCAGACCCGGATGGTGATCACCTCGTTCTCGTCGATCCAGGCGAGGCCGACCTCGGGCTCGAGGAAGGCATGTTCCTGGAACGGGGTGACATAGGTGTGCTCGATGATCCTGTCGGCGGCGGCGAAGCCCGCCTCGAGATCGCCCTTCCGGATCTTGTGGGTCGCGACCACGTTGTCGGTCCCCTGCACGACCGGCGCGCCCGGCTTCAGCGCCTCCTCGGGATCGTAGACACCGGGGATCGGCTCAAGCTCCACCTCGATCAGGCGCCGCGCCTTCTCGGCGATGTCGGGGGTTTCGGCGGCGATCAGCGCCAGCGGCTCGCCGAAATAGCGGACACGCTCCTTGACCAGGATCTGCTGGTCGGTCTTCAGCCGCGCCCGCCCGGTCTGGCCAGGAATGTCGGTGGCAATGGTGCGGTCCGGCATGTCCGCGGCGGTCAGAACGCAGGCGACGCCGGGCAGCGCACGTGCCTTCGACACGTCGAGCCGCTTCAGCCGGGCGCTGGCGAGGTCGGCGCGCAGGACCCTGGCGTGCAGCATCCCCGGCATCACGTAGTCGCCGGCATAGGGCGTCCGGCCGGTGGCCTTGCCCGGGGAATCCGTCCGCGTCAGCGGCTTGCCGATCTGGCTGAAGCTGAGGTTCGGCTGGGTCTGGTTCGCGTCGGACAGGGTCATTTCGCTTCTCCTGCGGTGCGCATCACCTCGGCGGCTGCCTGGACCGCCTCGAATATCTTGACGTAGCCGGTGCAGCGGCAGAGGTTGCCGCTCAGCGCGACGCGGATCTGGTCCTCGGTCGGATCCGGGGTGTCGCGCAGCAGGGATTCGGCGGCGATGATCATTCCCGGCGTGCAGAACCCGCACTGCGCGGCGCCCAGTTCGGAAAAGCTCTGTTGCAGCGGATGGGGATTTTCCGTGCTGCCGAGCCCCTGAAGGGTGGTGATCTCGCGGCCCGCGGCGGAATGGGCGAGCGTCAGGCAACTGACCGCCGCCTTCCCGTCGATCAGCACTGCGCAGGCGCCGCAGTCGCCCTTCTCGCAGCCGCATTTGACATCGACATGGCCCATTCCGCGCAACGTCTCGAGAAGCGTGCGGTGCGGCGGCACCACGGCCGTCTCCTCGCTGCCGTTGACGTGAAGCGTGATCGCCTTTTTCGTGCCCATCTCCCTCATCCTCACTTCTGCGCCTGAACGGCGGCGTTGATCAGCCGGGCCACCAGGACGCCGACCATGTGGCGCCGGTATTCGCCGGTGGCCCGGACATCGTCGATGGGGCTGCATTCCTCCATCGCGGCCTTGGCGGCGGCGGCGATCCGGTCCGGCGTCAGATCGGCCCCCTCCAGCAACGCCTCGGCCCTGCGGGCCCGCATCGGCACCGGCGCGACCGACCCGAGCGCGATCCGCGCCCGTTCGCAGCGGCTGCCGGCGATGCCGATACTGACGGCGACGCCGGTCACAGTGATCGCATCCCCCTTGCGGCGGGCGAGTTTGTAGAACCGGCCAAAGACGTTTGCCGCCGGCACCGGCCAGGAGATGGCGGTGATCAGCTCGTCGGGTTCCCGCCGGTCGGACTTGTAGCCGAGGTAGTAGTCGGCAAGCGCCAGCGACCGGTTTCCGCGAACGCTCGTCAGCGTGACCTCGGCATCGAGCGACAGCAGCGGTGGAACCAGATCGGCCGCGGGCGAGCCGCAGGCGATGTTGCCGGCCACGGTAGCGGCGTTGCGCACCATCTGGCCGGCGAAGACCGTCGCCGCCTGCGCCAGCGCCGGGGCATGCCGGGCAACCGCCTCCGAGGCCAGCAGATCACCGACCGTCGTTCTCGCCCCGAGCGTCAGGCGCCCGCCATCGACGGCAATGCCGCGAAGCTCGCCCAACCGGTTCAGGTCCAGCAGATAGTCGGGGGCAAGACGTTGCGAGCGCACGTCGACGAGCACGTTGGTTCCGCCCGACAGCGGCACCACATTTTTCCCGGCGGCTCCGATGGCCCTGACTGCCTCGGGCAGGTCCGCTGGGGTCGTCAGATCGAACTCGGCATACATGGTTGATCCTCATCGGTTAGGGGTCAGATACGTGCCGTGATGCACTTCACCTGATAATACGCGGCGAGGGCAGCGAGACCTTTTTCGCGGCCGAAGCCAGAGAGCTTGGTTCCACCGAAGGGCGTCTGGATGCCGCCGGCGAAATACTGGTTGATGAAGACCTGACCGGCGTCCACGTCGCGGGCGAACCGCATCGCCCGGGATATGTCGCGCGTGTAGATGCCCGCGCACAGGCCGAAGGGCGTATCGTTGGCGACCTCGATCGCCTGCTCCGCCGAGTCCACCACCTGAACCACAAGGACGGGTCCGAAAATCTCCTCCTGGACGACCGCGTCCCGGGCGTCGACCGCGTCGAGAATCGTCGGCGCGTAAAAGTATCCGCCCTCGAACCCGGCGACCTCGACGGGCACGCCCCCCGCGGCCACCGCGATGCCGCGCGCACGGGCGCCCTCGACGTAAGCGGCCACCGCACGGCGATGGCTGTCCGACACCAGGGGCCCCAGTTTCGGGTCAGAGAGCCCGTGGCCGACCGAAAGCTGCCGTGCGCGCGCCACCAAGCGTTCGAGCATGACCGCGTGCACCTTGCGGTCGATCACCAGCCGCGATCCGGCGGAACAGACCTGGCCCGCGTTCATGTAGATCGCCTTCAGCGTGCCCTCGACCGCGGCGTCCAGATCGGCGTCGGCCAGGACGACGACCGGGGATTTGCCGCCCAGTTCCAGCGTCACCGAGGTCACGCGGTCGGCGGCGACCTTCATCACGTTGATGCCGGTCGGAACCGACCCGGTGAAGGTGACGTGATCCACGCCGGGATGGCCGCAGAGCGCGTCGCCGATCGCGCCGCCGCGGCCGGTGACGGCATTGTAGACGCCGGCTGGCACCCCGGCCTCGGCCATGAGCCCGGCCAGCGCCAGCGCCGTCAGGGGCGTCTGCGACGCCGGCTTGACCACCGCGGTGTTGCCTGCGGCAAGGGCCGGGGCAACCCCGCGCGCCGTCGTCACCAGCGGGAAGTTCCACGGGATCACATGGGCGGTCACCCCGACGGGTTCATGCAAGGTGAAGGACATGTAGTCAGGGCCAAGGGGAATGCTGTCGCCCTGCAGTTTGTCGGCGATGCCGGCATAGTACTCGAAATAGCCTGCCGCCGTGCTCACATCTCCGCGCGATTCCGCCAGGGGCTTGCCGCTGTCGAGCGTCTCGATGACCGCCAGCCGCTCGGCGTCGCGGCGGATCAGCTGCGCGACGCGGTTGAGGATGCGGCCGCGCTCGGCGGGCACGGTCGCGCGCCAGGGGCCGCGGAGGGCCTTGCGGGCCTCCTCCACCGCCGCGTCGACATCGGCGAGGGTGGCGGAGGGCACGTCGGCGAAGACCCGGCCGGTGGCCGGATCGACGGTTTCGATCCGTTCACCATTCGCGGCGTCGACTTCGCGGCCGCCGATGACCATATGCCTCGGCAGATCCGGGATGGCGACCCCGGCAATTTCGTGGTGCACGGCGCGGTCCATGATCAGACGTCCCAGCCGCCGTCGACGGCAACGTGCTGGCCGGTGATCTGACGGGCATCTTCCGAGGCAAGGAACAGCACCGCGTTGGCGATGTCCTGGCCGACGGTGACCCGCTTCAGCGCCATGTCCTGGACGTATTCCTCGTAGACCTGCTCGACCGTCCAGCCGCGCACCTTGGCCTTGCCGGCGCAGAGCTTCATCATCCGCGGCGTCTCGACGATGCCGGGGCAGACCGCGTTGACGTTGACGTTGTGCTTGCCAAGCTCCAGCGCCACCGTCCGGGTGATGCCGCGCACGGCCCATTTCGAGGCACTGTAGGCAGTGCGCATCGGATAGCCCCTGAGGCCCGAGGTGCCCGAGATGTTGACGATCTTGCCCGCCTTCTGGCTGATCATGGTCGGGACGACATGCTTGATCGGCAGGAAGGTGCCGCGTTCGTTGGCGATGATGACGTAGTCGAAGTCGTCGACCTTGATGTCCTGCACCGGCGTCTCGATCGGGCCGGTCACGCCAGCGACGTTCACCAGGATGTCGATCCGGCCGTCGAAGACCTTCAGCGCCTGCTTGACCATCGCGGCGACCTGGGTCTCGTCGATCACGTCGCAGGCGACGACATGCGCCTTGCGCCCCAGGGCACGGACCTTCTCGGCCACATCCTCGAGCGCCGCGGTATCGCGAGCGGTCAGGACCAGATCGGCGCCCTCGCGGGCAAGCGTGGTGGTGATGTCAGCACCCATGCCCTTGGCGGCACCGGTGACGATCGCCTTCTTTCCCTCAAGTTTCATGCTGGTTCTCTCCTCTGATCAGCATTCTTGCGATTGCGTTGCGGTTCGGCGGGCGCGCCGTAGCCGCCTCCGCCACAGCTGTTGACGATCACGCGGTCGCCGGGCCCGAGGCGGATGTTGGCCTTGCCGGGCAGTTCGTTCTGCGTGCCGTCCGCCTTCAGCACGTCGACGCGGAAGGTCGCGCCCGGCTCGCCGCCGACGAGGCCGTAGGGCGGCACCACGCGGCGCTCGAACATCGAGGTCACCGACATGTCCTCGCAGAGCACGCGGTAGACCCGGTGCAGGCCGTCGCCGCCGGTGTGGCGGCCCTTCCCGCCCGAGCCCTTGCGCAGCGCCTGGGCCTCGATCCGCAGCGGATATTCGGCCTCGATCACCTCGGCGGGCGTGTTCATGACGTTCGACATGTGCACCCGGATCACCGGGGCGCCATCGCGGTCTGCGCGGGCGCCTTCGCCGCCGCCGTGGGTTTCATAGAGGGTCGTCCAGATGCTGTCGGCGCGCCGCCCGCCGAACAGGATCAGCCCCGAGGTTGTCGGCCCGCCGGCCGTCAGCCGTTCCGGCACGAGCCCCGCAAAGGCCCGGAAGACCGCATCGGCGATGCGCTGCGAGGTCTCGTGGTTGCCGCCGACCACCGGCTTGTCCGCGCCCGGGTCCAGCACGGTGCCGGGCCTGGTGATGATCTCGAAAGGCCGGTAGCAGCCGCCGCTGGGCTGGATGTCGGGGCCGAACAGCGCCTTCATCACGTAGAAGACCGAGGCGGCGGTGATGAAGGGCGTCGTGTTGACCGGCCCCCGCGCTGCGGCGTCGCAATCGCTGAAATCGAAGGTCGCACGGTCTCCCGCTATCCTCACGCGGACCCGGATCGCCACCGGTCCGCCGCCGCCCGCATCGTCGTCGAGCCAGTCGGCGCCCTCGTAGTTGCCGTCCGGGATGGCGGCGATCACCGCCCGCATCTGCGCCTCGGCACGATCGTGGATCGCGGCCATCGCGGCCTGCAGCAAGCCTGCGCCATGTTGGCCGGCGATCTGCTGCAGGCGCAACTCAGCCGCCCGGGTGGCCGCAACCTGGGCCAGGATGTCGCCCTTGCGTTCCGGCGCGCCGCGCACGTTGGCCAGGATGATGCCGAGCTTCTCGGCATCGGCGCCCTCGGCGGTGAAGACCCGCAGCGGCGGAATCCGCAGACCTTCCTGCCAGGCATCGGTGGCATTGGCGACATAGGAGCCGGGCACCGCGCCGCCGACATCGGCCCAATGCGCGAGGCTGACGGCGAAGGCGGCCAGATCGCCGTCGACGAAGACCGGGCGGATCGCCTTGACGTCGGGCAGGTGGTTGCCGCCGACCTCGGGCAGGTTCAGGAACCAGACGTCGCCCGGCTGCAACTGCGCCTTCGGCACCTGCCGCAGGAATTCCCGCACGGTGAAGCTCATCACCCCCATGTGCATGGGAACGTCGCGGCCCTGGGCGATGAGGAAGCCATCGGCATCGGTGATGACCGAGGAATGGTCCCCCGCCTCGCGCAACAGCGGCGAGCGGGCCGAGCGCATCACCACGAGCGAGATTTCCTCGGCAGCGGCGGTCAGCGCGTTGCGGATGACTTCGAGCGTCACGGGGTCGATGGCAGGCGTCATTGGTGTGCCCCCGTCAGGATGTGGAGATGGCCGTTTGCGTCGGCGAAGGCGCTGGCGCCGGGGTCGATGACGATCGTCGCGTGATCGTCCTCGATGATCGCCGGCCCCTGGATGGTGCTTGCGGTGCCGATGTCGCCCCGGCGATAGCGCGGTGTCGGTACCGGCCCGGAGTCGTCGAAGACACAGGGCAGGGTCTTGACGGCGACCGGCGTCGCCTGCGCCGGCGGGGGCGCCCCGATGCGCTTCCGCTTGCCCGGAACCGACGCCCGCATGCGGATCGCCTCGAGCTGCCAGGGTTCGTCGGTGGCGTAGCCATAGAGCTTGTGGTGAAGCGCGAAGAACCTCTGCCCCAGCGCCTCGAGAGCGTCGAAATCCGGATCGGGGATTTCGATCGCATAGCTCTGGCCGCTGTAGCGCAGCGCGGCGACTTCCTGGACAACGATGTCGCCGTCGCCGAAACCGGAGGCGCCCAGGGGCGCCGTGACCTGTGCGCGCAGGTCATCGCGGATGCCGCCCAGCGCGCCCGCGTCCCAGGTGCCGACCGGCATCCGCACCGTCCGCTGCTGGGAATAGGACATCTCGGCACTGACGCAGCCAAGCGCCGAGAACACGCTGGAATGCGCCGGAACGATGACGCGCGACATGCCGAATTCGCGCGCCACCGCGACCGCGTGCATCGGGCCGGCGCCGCCGAAGGCGATCAGCACGGCCTGCCGTCCGTCGATCCCGTGTTCGACGGTGCTGCGGCGCAGAGCCTGCATCATCGCCGAATTGGCCACCCGGACCACCCCCAGCGCCGCCCGTTCGACCGGCCAGCCGAGCGCCTGGGCCAGGGGCGCGATGGCCTCGCGCGCCAGGTCCGGCCGCAGTTGCAGGCCGCCGCCGAGGGGCTTGCCGGGTTCGAGATAACCAAGGAGCAGGTTCGCGTCGCTGACCGTCGGCAGGGTGCCACCGCGGCTATAGCAGGCCGGGCCGGGGAAGGATCCGGCGCTTTCCGGCCCCACCCGCAGGGTGCCGTGGTCGAGCCGGGCGATCGAGCCGCCGCCGGCACCGATCGAGTCGACCGCGACCATCGGCTGCCGGATCGGGCGCCCGCCAAGCTCGCGGTCGCTGGAGACCTGTGCCTCGCCATCGCGGATCAGGCAGATGTCGGTCGTCGTGCCGCCCATGTCGAAGCTGATCGCCAGGTCCAGCCCCAGGTCACGGGCAATTGCGCTTGCGGCCACGACGCCGGCAGCGGGGCCGGACATCGCCAGTGCCAGCGGCGCTTCGCGCAGCGCCCCGGTCGACGCCATGCCGCCTGCGGAATGGAACAGGTGCAGATGCGTCGTCGCAGGGCAGATGCCCTCCAGCCGGTCAAGGTACTGCCCCACCAGCGGCATCAGCCCGGCGCTCAGCGCGGTGGTCACGGTGCGTTCGTATTCGCGCGCCTCGGGATTGACCCGGTGCGACAGGGAGACATAGGGCACGCGGCCTTTCAGCGCCTCGGCGATGCGCTGTTCATGGCCGCCGTCGGCATAGGAATGCAGTAGCGACACCGCCACCGACTCGACGCCGGAGGCAACAACCCTTTCCACCGCGCGGGTGATGCTGTCCTCGCCCGCGGGTTCGATTTCGGCGCCGGTGTGGTCGAGCCGCCCGTCCACCTCGAACCGCCGCTCGGCCGGGATCTGGGGGGCTGGCTTCGGCGCCAGATCGAGCCGGTAGAGGTGGCGCCGGTTCTGCCGTCCGATGGCGAGCGTGTCGGAGAATCCCCGCGTGGCGACCAGCGCCGCATCGGCAAGCTTGTTTTCGACGATCGCGTTGGTGACCATCGTGGTGCCGTGGACGAGGTCGGAGACATCGTCCCAACCGAGGCCGACAGCCTCCAGCGCGGAGACGAGGCCAAGCACGCGGTCGTCGGTGCGGGTGTCCACCTTTGCCGTGCGCACCTTGCCCGCGTCGCGGCCGCCGTCAGGGGCGACGGCGACGACATCGGTGAAGGTGCCGCCGATGTCGATGCCCACCAGCCAACCGCCCGCCATGGTTTCAGACGCCGGCCGCATCGCCGATCACTCCTTGCGGCCGAACACGGCCAGCGCGTCGTCGAGCGCCGCCGACAGGGCGTCGAACAGTTCATCGACCTGCGGTTCGGTGATGATCAGCGGCGGGCAGATCGCGACCGTATCGTTCATCAGCGCGCGCAGGATCAGCCCGTGCTCCATCGCCGCCTGGACGACCCAGGCCCCGACCTTCCTGGCGGGATCGAAGTTGCGCCGCGCCGCCTTGTCCTCGACCAGCTCGACGGCGCCGATCAGGCCGACGCCGCGCGCCTCGCCGACCAGCGGGTGCTGCTCGAGGGTGCGAAGGCGCGCCTGGAAACGCGGAGAAATCGCGCCGACATGGGTCCCGATCCCGTCGGCATCGTAGATGCGCTGGGTTTCCAGCGCGACCGCGGCCGGGACCGGGTGGCCGGAATAGGTGAAGCCATGCCCGAACAGACCGAACCGGCGGCTGCCCTCGACCAGGGCCTCGTGGATTTCGTCGGTGATCATCACCGCGCCGATCGGCTGGTAGCCGCCCGACAACGCCTTGGCCATCGAGATCGTGTCCGGGCGGATGCCGCAGGTATCGCTGCCCAGCATGCCCCCGGTGCGGTAGAAGCCGGTGATGACCTCGTCGGCGATGAACAGGATATCGTGCTGCCGCAGCAGCGGCTGGATCGCCTCGAAGTAGCCCTTCGGCGGGGGAAAGACCCCGCCGGCGCCCATGACCGGTTCGGCGATGAAGGCGGCGATGGTCTCAGGCCCCTCGGTCTCGATCAGCTGCTCCAGCTCTGAGACCAGGCGCGCGACGAACTCGGCCTCGCTCTCGCCATCCTTGGCGAAATGGTAGGCGTGGGGGCAGGTCACATGCAGGAACCCGGGCAGCGGCACGTCGAAGGCGTTGTGCGAATATTGCAGCCCGGTCAGGCTCGCCGCGGCAAGCGTGATGCCGTGATAGGCGCCGCGCCGGGCGATGATCTTCTTCTTCTGCGGCCGGCCGAGGATGTTGTTGTAGTAGCGGACGAGCTTGACCTGGGTGTCGTTCGCCTCGGACCCCGAATTGGTGAAGAATACCTTGCCCATCGGCGCGGCGACCTTGTTGACCAGATAATCCGCGAGGTCGATCGCCGGCTCGACCGCCTTGTGGGCGAAGTTGTGGTAGAAGGGCAGCGCCTTCATCTGCCGCATCGCGGCATCGACCAGCCGGTCCTCGCTGAAGCCGAGCGACGCGCACCAGAGCCCTGCGAGCCCCTCGATATAGCCGCGCCCGGCGTCGTCGAAGACATGGATCCCGTCGCCCCGCGTGAAGATGCTCGGGCCGACTTCGGCATGTGCCGCCAGATTGGTGAACGGGTGCAGGTGCGAGCGAAGGTCGCGGGCTTGCGGCGAGTTGACGGTGTGCTTCATGCTATTTTCCGTTTTTCGGAAGTAATTTCCATTTATCGAAACTTTGCATCCAATACTCCCTCCAGTCAAGCGATTTGTGCCGGTCGTTGAAAATGTGCCGATTACGGCAACCGGCCTCGAGGTGCTGCGAAGAAACGGGAGAAGTTTCCGTGACTTTACAATTCTCTGCCCCGCGGGAGGCCGCGACCCCGTGGCAGATGACAAAGCACTTGCCGTCCCGCCGCCGTCCGCATATTTGTTCCGGAAAACGGAAGTTTGATTCACATGACCGAACGAACGACACCGCTCGAGCGCTATGCACGCATCCTGGAAGTGCTGGTTTCCTGCCCGCAGGGAATCAGTCTCAGCCAGATCGCACAGTCGATCGGGGTGCAGGCGAGCAGCGCCCACCGGCTGGTCAACGCGCTTTCCGAAATCGGCTTCGTCGACCGCCTGCCCGACAGCAAGACCTACGTTCTTGGCGCACGGATGCAGCGGCTTTGCACCCTCTCGGTGACGCCCACCTCAGTGATCGCCCTGGTCGAACCCGAGTTGCACCAGATCGTCCGGGAGTTCTCGGAAACCGCCTATCTGACCCAGTTCACGGGCACGACCGTGGAATCGATCGCAACCGCCGTGCCGGACGGCGGCGACATGGCCTATGTCCAGCCCGGGCGCGCCATGCCGCTGCACGCCGCGGCCTCGGCCAAGGCCATCCTGGCCCACCAGAGTCCCGACCTCGTGCGCGCGCTTCTCGCCGGCCCGCTCCAGTCCTATACCGAAAAGACCAAGACCGACCTGCAGGAGATCATGAAGGAACTGCAGGCCGTGCGGACCCGGGGCATCGCGGTCTGCGACAATGAACTCGATGCGGGCGTGCTAAGCTATGCGGTTCCCGTCCAGGGCGCCGACGGCACCGTCAAGTATGCCATCGGAATCTCTGGGTTCGCCCAGCGGATGAACGCCAAGCCGGTGGCGCAGATCCAGGCAAGCCTCATCCGGGCCAGCCGCATTCTCGCGGCCAAGATCCAGCAGGTTCCGCATTTCGTCCTGTGAGGATCGAGGCCGGTTCCAGCACCGCCGAAAGGTCATGAGGACGGGGCACCCTGGTCGCCCCTTGCCCTGATCGTGCCGGCAGGCGGGAGTCCGTCCGGATCTCCAGGTCGGGCCCCCGACCGCTTGACCGAACAGCAAGAGACACCTCCCCCGGTCGTGAGGCCTGCAGCAGATCCCGCTGGCCTTCCGAGATGGATATAGAGAACACCTTATTAGTGGAAAGATATAACACATTTTATCTGGACCGTCCGCAGATGCCATGTTGTTCCTATCGGGCCCTTGGTCCGTTGGTCATGGAACGCGAAATAGAACGGAACGTGCAATGACATCGGCATGGCGGGTTGGAATCGATATCGGAGGCACCTTCACCGACGTGGTGGCGGTGAACACGGCGGGCGGTGCCGTGCGGATGGGCAAGGTGCTTAGCCAGGCGGATCCTGTGTCCGGCATCATCAACGCCTGCTCGTCGCTGGGGCTCCAACTCTCGGACGTGTCCGACATCATGCACGGCACGACGATGGCGACGAACGCAATCGTCGAGGGAAGGCTTGCGCCGATCGCGCTCATCGCCACCGAGGGCTTCGCCGAGGTGCTGGATATCGGCCGGCAGAACCGCCGCGAGCTTTACAAGATGGCAGTCACGCCGCGCCCCGATCCGTTGGTACCCGGCGACCGTCGGCTCGAGGCGCGCCAGCGCATGGACGCGCAGGGCGCCGTGATCACGCCCTTGGGCAGCGACGAGATCGAGCGGCTGGCAAAGGCGGTCAAGGCCCTCGGTGTCGAGTCGGTTGCCGTCTCGCTGATCCACAGCTACCTCAACGGCGATCACGAGACCCGCATCGGCGAAGGGCTCCGCTCCATCGTTCCATTCGTCGCGCTTTCCCACCAGCTCAACCCCGAGCCGCGGGAATACGAACGCACCAATTCCACGGCGATGAACGCCGCGCTGATGCCGCTGGTCGCACGCTACCTCGAGCGGCTGATCGAACGGATCGGGTCGCAGACCGGGCTGCACATGTTCCATTCCGCCGGCGGCATGGCGTCCGCCGCCTCGATCGCGTCGCGGCCGCTGGCACTGGCGCTTTCGGGGCCGGCGGCCGGTGTGGCGGCGGCGTCAGCGGTGGCACAGCAGCTCGGCCTCGGGCGGGTCATTTCCTTCGACATGGGCGGCACGACCACCGATGTCAGCATCATCGTCGACGGCAAGATGCACATCGACAGCAACCAGCGCATGGCGGGCTATCCGATCCGGCAGATGATGGTCGCGGTCGAGACGATCGGCGCCGGCGGCGGCTCGATCGCGCGGCGTGACGGTCAGGCGGTGAGGGTCGGGCCGGACAGCGCCGGCGCCGATCCCGGCCCGGCCTGCTAC
This sequence comes from Albidovulum sp., assembly GCA_030837785.1. Classification (GTDB taxonomy): domain Bacteria; phylum Pseudomonadota; class Alphaproteobacteria; order Rhodobacterales; family Rhodobacteraceae; genus Albidovulum. Next base: position 14,639 of record JAUQYA010000132.1, on the reverse strand, counting down.
GGTCTGGGCGGCACCCAGCCGACCGTGGCCGATGCCAACATCATCCTCGGCTATATCGAGTCCGGGCGCGAGTTGGGCGGGACCGTGCGGCTTGACGTCAAGAAGGCCGAGGCAGCCTTCACGCCGCTGGCCGAGGCATTTGGAACCACGGTTCACGAAGCCGCGCTCGGTGTAAGGCGGGTAGCCAACTCCAATATGGCCCGCGCGCTGCGCCGCGTCACCGTCGAGCACGGCGTCGACGCCCGGACCTGCGCGCTTCTCGCCTTCGGCGGTGCCGGGCCGATGCACGCGGTGTCGCTGGCGCGCGAATTCGGCATCGGCAAGGTGCTCGTGCCACGGTTCTCGAGCGGCTTTTCCGCCTTTGGCTGCATGACCGCGCGAATGAGCTATGCCGAGCAAAGGCCGCTGCACATGCGCAGCGACCGCTGGAACGCCAAGGACCTGGAAGCCGCTGCCGGTCGCATTGCCGACCGCCTCGTCGAACCGCTGGTCAAGGCCGGCTGTGCGGTGGATACGCTGCGGGTCTCGGTTGCCGGGCTCTTGCGCTACACGGGCCAGAGCGATGCCGTCGAGGTGCCGCTTGTCGCCCCCTATGACCTCGCCCAGGTCGACGCTTCCTTCAAGGCAATCCACGAAAGGCTCTACGGTTTCGCGACCGACGAAGTCTGGGAGGTCGACACCTTGCGGGTCAGCGTCTCGGCGCCGCCGAAGCAGGAAGTTTCGGCACTTCCCGCCGAGGGCGACGCGAAGGGCACAGATCCGGTGGCGGTCCGCAGGTGCTGGTTCGACGGCGGCGTCGCCTTCGACACACCGCATTTCGACCGCGACCGGCTGCCGGTGGGGGCGAAGATCAAGGGCCCAGCCATCATCGAGGACGCCTGGTCGACGATCGTCGTTGATCCGGGGGCGACTGCCTGGGCCGACGAACACGCACATCTGCACATCGACGTGGAAGGCGGACTGAAATGAAACGCGAAGCCAAACTGCGACCCGATCCCTTCACCGTCGAGGTCATCCGCAATGCGCTGACCGCGATCGCCGAGGAAATGTCGCTGGTGATCATGCGTTCGGCACGCTCGCCGCTGCTGCGCGAGGCGGGGGACCTGTCCTCGGCCCTGACCGATGCCGATGGCGGGCTGATCGCCCAGGGGCGCGACATCCCGGCCCATCTGGGCATCATGGGATCGACCGTGCAGGCGTTCCTGCAACGGGTGCCCAAGGCGCAGCTTCAACCCGGCGACGTCTGGTTCCTGAACCTGCCCGAGGTGGGCGGCAACCACCTGCCGGACGTCAAGGCGATCCGCCCGGTCTTCGCCGAGGGCGCGGTGCAGGCCTTCGCGGTCTGTCTCGCGCACTGGGCCGATGTCGGCGGCGCGCGGCCGGGAAGCTATGTGCCCGACGCCCGCGACGCCTGGCAGGAAGGGATGCGCATTCCGCCGCTCCGCGTCTTCACCGCCGCGGGCACCGACCGTGAAAAGCTCGATGTCATCCTCGCCAACGTTCGCGGCAGCGAGGAGCGCGAGGGCGACATCCTGGCGCAGATGGCCGCAACCCGCTCGGCCGACGAGCGGTTGCAGGAACTCTTCGCAACCTACGGCGCGGCGACCGTGCAGGCCGCGATCGCCGACATCCACGACCAGTCCGAACGCCAGATGCGCGCGGCGATCCGCGAGATCCCCGATGGCGAATATGTGGGCGAGGATTTCCTCGACCATGACGGGATCGACGATCATCCGATCGCGGTGCGGGTGCGCGTCACCATCACGGGCGAGGAGGCGACATTCGACTTCAGCAAGACCGACGATGCCGCCAAGGGCCCCCTCAACGCCACGCCCTTCACCGCGGGGGCAAGCGTCTTCTATGCGATGAAGGCGATCGCCGGTCCCGACATCCAGCCCAATGCGGGCTGCGGCCGGCCGCTGAAGGTGATCACCCGGCCCGGTTCGCTGGTGCACCCGCCCTGGAGCCGCCCGGTCGTGGGCGGCAACCACGAAACCTCCCAGCGCATGGTCGATGCGATCTTCAAGGCGCTGGAGGCGGTGGTGCCCGAGCGACTCAGCGCCGGCGGCTCGACCACCTCGGGGCTCTTGCTGTTCGGCGGGACCGACCCGCGCACCGGCGAATGGACCACGCTCTACGAGGTTCATGCCGGCGGCGAAGGGGCCCGGGCCGAGCGCAACGGTCACCCGACTGCGCGGCCGCACATGTCGAACGTGATGAACACGCCGGCCGAGATCATCGAGACCTTCTACCCGATCCGGGTCGAGCGCCAGGCGCTCCGGCACGGATCGGGCGGCCGGGGCCGGCATCACGGCGGACCGGGACAGGAGAGGCACTACCGCATCCTTGCCGCCGAGATGGCGATGACCAGCATGGTCGAACGCTGCGTGATCCCGCCCTACGGGTTGCAGGGCGGCGAGTCCGGCCAGCCCTTCGAGATCACGGTCGAACGGGCGAACGGTGAGCGTCGGAAGATTTCCGGCAAGACCCACGTGACCCTTTTCGAAGGCGACTGCGTCATCATGAAATCAAGCGGCGGCGGCGGATACGGCGCTCCGGAATAATCAGCGAGAGAACAGGAGAAACCATGAGACTCGAAAACCGCAAGGTCATCATCACCGGCGCCGCACAGGGTATGGGAGGCGTCATCACCCGCAAGCTCGCGGCCGAGGGTGCCGAACTGTTCCTCACCGCCCGCACCCGCGGGCCGATCGAGGAACTTGCCAAGGAACTGAAGGGCGAGGGCATCAAGGCCGACTTCCTGGAAGGCGACTGCACCATCGAGAAGGATGTGAAGGCCGTGGTCGCCGCCGCGCTGAAATTCTTCGGTGGCCGCATCGACGTGCTGGTCAACGCTGCCGGCGCCACCGGCCCGATCGAGACCCCGGTGTGGGAGCTTGACCCCGACGACTTCCTCGACCTTCTGCGCAAGAACATCGTCGGCCCGTTCCTGCCGATGAAGCATGTCCTGCCGACGATGATCAAGCAGCGCTACGGCAAGATCGTCAACCTCGGCGGCGGCTCCGGCATGCGCGGCTACCGTTACCGCGCTGCCTACAGTGCCTCGAAATGGGGGGTTCGCGGGCTGACCCGGACCGCCGCGATCGAGGTCGGCGAGCACAACATCAACGTCAACGCGATCATGCCCGGCATCGTCGAGACGCCGCGGATGGAAAAGCTTTGCCGGGTGAAGGCCGAGAAGCGCGGCTGGACCTACGAACAGGTCTACGAGGAGTATCTGGCCGAAATGCCGCTGCACCGCGTGACCTATCCCGAGGACATCGCCAATGCCGTCGTCTTCCTGTCCTGCGACGACTCGAAGAACATCACCGGGCAGGAGATGGTGATCGACGGCGGCTGGTGCGCCTGACGGCCGGCTGAGAGGTTGCGAACGCCGCGATCCTGCGGCGTTCGCGTGCATGACGGCGGGAAGGCAGAAATGAACGACAGGGTGCCTGCACAGGCAGAGATCGTGATCGTCGGCGGCGGCGTTGCCGGGACCAGCCTCGCCTGGCAGCTGACACGGCTTGGCAAGCGCGACATCGTGCTTCTGGAACGCGGCACGCTGACCTGCGGCACCTCGTGGCACGCGGCGGGGTTGATCATGCAGCTTCGCGCGACCCATGCGATGACCGACCTGTCGCGGTGGAACGCCGAGGGCTATCCGGCGCTGGAGGCCGAGACCGGCTTCGCCACCGGGTTCAAGCAGAACGGCACGCTTGCCATCGCCCGCAACGACGACCGGCTGCACGAGCTGAGGCGCCGCGCCACCATCGCCAAGAGCTACGGCATCGCCGCCGACCTGATCACCCCGCGCGAGGCGGGCGAGCTTTATCCCGGACTCGATACGTCGGTGGTCAGGGGCGCACTGTTCATCCCCAGGGACGGACAGCTCAACGCCGTCGATACGGTGATGGCGTTCACGGCCGGGGCCCGCAAGGGCGGCACGCAGGTTTTCGAAAACAGCCCGGTCACCGCAATCGACCGCCGCACCGGCGGTGGCTACCGGGTGGCCACGCCGCAGGGCACGGTGGACTGTGAAACGCTGGTGCTGGCCTGCGGCCTCTGGACGCGCCAACTTGCCGCCCGGCTCGGCGCGGTGGTGCCGCTCAATCCTTGCGAGCATTTCTACGTCGTGACCGAGGCGCTCGACATCGCCACGCCCGGCCTTCCCGTGCTGCGCGACACCGACGGCTATGTCTATGTCAAGGAGGACGCCGGCAAGCTCCTCGTCGGCGCGTTCGAGCCGAAGGCCAAGCCGCTGCCGCTGCGCTCCCTGCCGGCACGGGCCGAGTTCATCGAGCTGCCCGAGGACTGGGACCATTTCGCGCTGCCCTACGGCGCGGCCTGCGAATCGATCCCGGCGCTGGAGAACGTGGGCATCAGCCGGTTCATGAACGGCCCCGAAAGCTTCACCCCCGACGCCAACTTCGCCATCGGCGAAGTGCCCGGCCTGCCGGGGCTCTACGTGTCGGCCGGCTACAACTCGGAAGGGTTCGAGATGGCGCCGGGTGCCTCGCGCGCGCTGGCGGAATGGATCGTCGAGGGCGAGCCGACGATGGACCTGGCCGATGTCGACGTGGCGCGGTTCCATCCGTTCCAGATGAACACCGCCTATGTCGAGGCCCGCGCCGCGGAATCGCTCAGCTCGATCTTCCACATGCACTGGCCGAACCTCCAGCGCCACTCGGCGCGTCCCATGCGCAAGGGCGCGCTGCACGACCGGCTGGCGGCCCGCGGCGCCTGCTTCGGCGAGACGCTGGGCTGGGAACGCGCCAACTGGTATGCGCCGCCGGGGATGGAACCGCGCGACGTCTATTCCTGGCACCGCCCCAACTGGTACGAACATACCGCCGCCGAATGCCGCGCCGTGCGCGAGAACGTGGCGATCTTCGACCTCAGTTCCTTCGGCAAGCACCTGGTCCAGGGGCGCGACGCCTGCGGGCTCCTGCAAAGGCTCTGCGCCAACGACGTGGACGTGGCGCCGGGGCGCATCGTCTACACCCACATGCTGAACCGCCGCGGCGGGATCGAGGCCGACGTCACCGTCAACCGGCTGGCCGAGGACCGTTTCATGGTGGTGTCCTCGGCCGCCTTCCAGCCGCGCGACCGGGCCTGGATCGAACGCCACATCGCACCCGGGGAGCATGTCTTCCTCACCGACGTCACCGCGGGATGGTCGGTGCTGGCGGTGCAGGGGCCGCGGTCGCGGGCTTTGTTGCAATCGCTGACCGATGCCGACCTGTCGAACGACGCCTTCCCCTTCGCCAGTTCGCGCGAGATCGACCTCGGCTTCGGCCGCGTTCTGGCCAACCGGCTGACCTTCGTCGGCGAGCTTGGCTGGGAACTCTACGTCCCGACCGAGCTTGTGCAGGACACCTATGACCTCATTGTCGCCAAGGGCGCTGGGTTCGACCTGCGCCATGCCGGCTATCACGCGCTGGAGCACCTCAGGCTCGAACGCGGCTATCGCGAGTTCAGCCTCGACCTGACGCCCGACGACACCCCCTACGAGGCCGGTCTGGGCTTCACCGTCAAGCCCGACAAGCAAGGCGGATTCATCGGCCGCGATGCGGTGGTCGGGCAGCGCGGCAAGGCACTGGACAAGCGGATGGTGCTCTTCCGGCTGGAAGACCCGGAACCGGTGCTGCACAAGGACGAGCTGATCCGCATGAACGGAAAGATCGTCGGCTATCTGCGCTCGGGCGCCTACAGTTTCACGCTGGGCCATGCGGTGGGCATGGGCTATGTCCGTCATCCTGAGGGGGTGACCGCCCAGTTGCTCGCCTCGAACGAATTCGAGATAGAGATCGCCAACGAATGCTTCCGCGCACAGGCATCGCTACAGGCGTTTTTCGACCCGACCGGGGAACGGACGCGCGGCTGACCCCGGCCGACAGATTCGGAGGATGACATGAAGCACAGCACCCCCAATTCACTGCAGGCAAAGGATGTGAGGAGCCACCTCCATCCCTTCACCAATCTCGCCCAGCTCGAGGAGACCGGACCCCTGGTCTTCAACCGCGGCGAGGGAATCTACGTCTACGACGACGACGGAAAGCGCTATATCGAAGGGCTCTCCGGGCTCTGGTGCGCGTCGCTGGGCTTCGGCGAGAAGCGGCTGGTGGCGGCGGCGACCCGGCAACTGGAAGCCCTGCCCTTCTACCACAACTTCGCCGGCAAGGCGGTCGAACCGTCGATCGAACTCGCCGACTACCTGATCGAACATGCGCCGGTGCCGATGTCGAAGGTGTTCTTCACCAACTCGGGGTCCGAGGCGAACGACACCCAGGTCAAGCTCGTCTGGTATTACAACAACATCCTCGGCCGGCCGCAGAAGAAGAAGATCATCGCCCGGCGCGGCGGCTATCACGGCATCACGGTCGCCTCCGGCAGCCTGACCGGGCTCCAGCACGCCCACAACGGCTTCGACCTGCCGATCGCCGGCATCCTCCACACCGACTGCCCGCATCACTACCACCACGCCCGCGACGGCGAGAGCGAGCGCGAGTTCTCGGCCCGGCTCGCAGCCAATCTGGAACGGCTGATCGAACAGGAAGGCCCCGACACGATCGGCGGCTTCATCGCCGAGCCCTTCCTCGGGGCCGGCGGCGTGATCGAGCCGCCCGAGGGCTATTTCGAGGCGATCATGCCGATCCTCGAACGCCACGACATCCTCTTCATCGTCGACGAGGTGATCAGCGGGTTCTTCCGCACCGGCGACCGCTTCGGCACCCAGACCTACGGGCTGAAGCCCGATATGATCTCGGTCGCCAAGGCGCTGTCGGCGGCCTATCAGCCGATCGGCGGCGTCATGGTGTCGGAGAAGGTCTATCAGGTGCTTCTGGAAGGCAGTCGCCGCTACGGGACGTTCGGCACCGGCTTCACCTATTCCGGCCATCCGGTGCCGGCCGCGGTGGCGCTCGAAACCCAGCGCATCTACGACGACCTGAAGATCGGCGATCACGTCAAGGCGGTAACGCCGCGCTTCCAGTCGCGGCTCCATGCCTTCGCCGACCATCCGCTGATCGGCGAGACCCGGGGGCTTGGCCTGATCGGTGCGGTGGAACTGGTCGAGGACAAGGCGGCGCGGCGGAACTTCGACCCCGCCCGCAAGGTCGCACCGCGGCTGATGGCGCTGGCCGCCGACCACGGGCTGATCGTGCGCGCGCTGCCCAATGACGCGGTGGCATTCTGCCCGCCCCTGATCATCGAAACCGCACAGATCGACGACATGTTCGACCGCTTCGGACGCGCGCTCGACGACCTGACGCAGGAAATGGCCCGCGCCTGACGCGGCCCGGACGTGGCGGAGGAAGCTATGCCGAAGACGGACAGATGGAGCGTCGCCGACAATCTCGACCTGAAGATGGTCATCGGCGGCAAGCGGCTGGAGGCGTCGAACGGCGCGCGGATCGAGACCGAGGATCCGGCAACCGGCCGCGTGATCGGCAGCTTCCCCGCCGCCACCGCCGACGATGTCGGCCGCGCGGTGGAAAATTCGCGTGCCGCGCTGAAGGGCGAGTGGCGGTCGATGACGCCGACCGCGCGGGGACGCGTGCTCGCCCGTGCCGCCGCGATCCTGCGGCGGGAGGCCGAGCGGATGGCGCGGATCGAGACGCTCGACAGCGGCAAGCCGCTGCGCGAGGCGAAGGGCGACATGGAGACCTCGGCCAGCTACTTCGAGTATTACGCCGGCATGGCCGACAAGTTGCAGGGCGACAGCATTCCGCTCGGCCCTGACTACATGTCCTTCACCCTGCACGAGCCGGTCGGCGTGACCGCTCATGTGATCCCGTGGAACTTCCCGCTGACGACCACCGCGCGCGGTGTGGCGCCGGCGCTGGCGGCCGGTTGCACCGCGGTCGTCAAGCCGGCGGCGCTGACCTCGCTCACCTCGCTGCTGATGGCCGACATCCTCGACGAAGCCGGGCTGCCGGCCGGTGTCTACAACGTCGTGTCCGGCCACGGCAGCGAGGCCGGGGCGGCGCTGGTCGCCCATCCCGACATCGCCCATGTCACCTTCACCGGATCGGTGCGGACCGGCCAGGGCATCATGAAGACCGCAGCCGATCACGTCGCCTCTGTCACGCTTGAACTCGGCGGCAAGTCGCCGGTCGCGGTGCTGGCCGACGCCGATCTCGACGCCGCGGTCGAGGGTACGCTGAAGGCGATCTACATGAACGCCGGCCAGGTCTGTTCCGCAGGGTCGCGGCTGGTGGTCGAACGCAAGGTCCATGCCGAGATGATGGACCGGCTGGTCGCACGGGTTTCGGCGATGCAGCCTGGCCACGGGCTGGACGACGCCGCGATCGGGCCGATGGTTTCGGCCGACCAGGTGAAGATCGTGTCGGACTATGTCGAGGACGCGCGGCGCAGCAACAGCCTCAACGTTCTCGTCGGCGGACGCCGGCTGGCGCCTGCGGGGATGGAGAAGGGGCATTTCTACGCGCCCACCATCATCGACGATGCGCCGGCGGACGCGCGCGTGGTGCAGGAGGAAATCTTCGGCCCCGTCCTGACGGTGCAGATCGTGGAGTCTCCCGAAGAGGTGGTCGCCATCGCCAATGGCACGCCGTTCGGGCTTTGTGCGGGCATCTACACCCGCGACATCACGCGCGCGATGGCCTTCGCCCGCGATGTGGACGCCGGTCAGGTCTTCATCAACCAGTACTTCGCCGGCGGTGTGCCAACCCCGTTCGGCGGCACCAAGCTGAGCGGCTTCGGCCGCGAGAAGGGACTGGCGGCGCTGTCCAGCTACTACCGGGTGAAGTGCATCACGACGCGGCTCTGATTGCCTCCGCACGGCCGGAGTAGAGGCGGACGCAGATGTCCTGGAACGCCTGACAGCGGCGCGTCATGCGCGAGGTCGGCGCCCGCACGGTGCACATCGTCTGATGTGGCACCGCATCGGCGAGCGGCCGGTAATGGACCCTGAGCCCGTCATAGGTCATGTCCGACAGCGGCCGCGTCACCAGGACCGAATAGCCACGGCCCTGGCCGACGAGGCTGCGCACGACCTCGAACGACTGCGAGGTGTGGGCGATCTGCGGGGTGACACCGACTGCCTCGAACAGGCTCAGGAAATAGTGCTCCGCGGGCTTGGAGCTCAGCAGGATGAAGGGTTCCTCGGCCAGATCCCGCAGCGACACCGCCGGCCGGTCCAGAAGCCGGTGGCCGTCGGGCAGCACCGCATGGGGGGGTGCAACCTGCACGCGCAGCTTGAGCAGTTCGTCGGGCAGGTCGATGTCATATGCGAGCGCGACCTCCACCTCGCCGCTTTTCAGCTTGTCGAGAATGTTGTCGACCGTGTCCTCGTGGATCAGAAGTTGCACCTTCGGGTGCTGGCGCGCGAATTCGGCGATGATCCGCGGCATGTAGGCGGGGGCGAGCGTCGAATAGCATCCCACCGTCAGCGTGCCGGTCAGCTCGTGCCCCTGCACCTGCGCCAGGGTCTCGAACTCCTCCGCCATCCGCAACAGGCTGCGCGCCTGCGGCAGCAGGCGGTGTCCGGCAGCGGTCAGCGAAACGCCCTTTGCATGCTGGCGCACGAAAAGCTCCAGATCGAGCAACTCCTCCATCTTCAGGATCGCCCAGGACACCGATGGCTGCGCCACATTGGCCATGCGCGCCGCTTCGGCGATGCTGCCTGTTTCTGCGGCGGTGACGAAATAGCTGAGTTGGCGCAGCGAAACCTTGAGCATGGCTCCCCCCGTCCTGCAGAGTGCCCGTCACACCAAGGGACGCTCTATCTTCTGTTCGCATCCTACAGGAAGTCGCTGGCATGCGTCCAACGTCGTCTTGGCGCGGGCGGCAGTTTTAGAAGATAGACATGCCCTATCAGAAAACAAGTTAAAACACATTTTGGGTATAGTATGCGTTGTGTAACGCTGTGCAGGCACCGGACGCTCCCCGGCGCGCGTCCGGCTCGGTCGTCCCGCGTCGCATCGGTGCGCGGCGGGGGCGAAACACGGAGGGAAAGGTGAAACCGGCGGTCTTCGACTACCATCGTCCCGACAGCCTCGAAGAGGCCTGCGCGCTTCTGGCGGAACACGGTGCCTCGGCGCGCATCCTTGCCGGCGGGCAGAGCCTGGTTCCGCTGATGAACATGCGCATCCTTTCGCCGGCCGTTCTGATCGACATCAACCGCTGCCGCGATCTCAGCTACCTGCGGCGGGAGGACGGGGTGATCGCCTGCGGCGCCCTGACCCGGCAGGGCGAGGCCGAAACCAGCGATCTGGTCGCCACCGACCTGCCGCTGATGGCCGCCGCGATGCCCCATGTCGGCGTCCGCGCCAACCGGAACTTCGGCACCGTCTGCGGCAGCCTCGCCCATGCCGATCCGCTGGCCGAACTGCCAAGCGTGGCGGTCGCGCTCGACGCGCGTTTCGTCATCGCCAGCAGCCGCGGGCGGCGTGAGGTGAGCGCCGACGAATTCTTTGTCTCGGCGCTGACGAATTGCCTCGAGCCCGACGAGATGCTGGCCGAGGTGCGGCTGCCTATCATGCCGGCGAACGCGCGCTGCGCCTTTCTGGAGATTGCGAACCGTGCGCACGGCTTTGCCGTCGCCGGCGTCGCCGCCTCGATCGACCTCGACCGCGACGGGCGCTGCACCCGCGCCCGGCTGTCGGCGATGGGGGCGGGCGACACGACGGCCCGGCTCGCCGCGGTGGAGGCCCTGCTCGAGGGCCACAGGCTCGACGAGGCGCTGATCCGCGAGGCCGGTGCCGCGGCGACGGCGGCCGCCGAACCGGCCGGGGATGTCCATGCGAGCGCCGACTACCGCGCCCAGGTCATCGGCACGCTGGTCAGGAAGGCGCTCGGCCAGATGCTGAACCAGCAGGGTGGCCGGGGATGACCACGCCCGCCCGCCTCGTTCCCTATTGCCGCACCGATGCGGCCCCGACGGCAAGGACAACGCAATGAGCACCAACAAGATTAGCGTCCGGCTGACCGTCAACGGCAAGGAATATGTCCGCGAGGTGGAGCCACGCTATCTGCTGGCCGATTTCCTGCGCCACGAACTGCATCTGACCGGCACCCATATCGGCTGCGAACACGGCGTCTGCGGCGCCTGCACCGTGCTGATCAACGGCAAGACCGGGCGCAGCTGCCTGCAATTCGCCGCAGCCCTTGATGGCGCCGAGATCACCACCGTCGAGGGCATTGCCGGCGACGGGCCGCTGCATCCGGTGCAGGAGGCATTCCACCAGGCGCACGCCCTGCAATGCGGCTACTGCACGCCGGGGTTCCTGATGACCACCATCGAGTTTCTCGGCCACAATCCCGACCCCGACCGCGACGAGATCCGCCAGGCCCTGACCAACAACATGTGCCGCTGCACCGGCTATCTCAACATCATCGACGCGGTCGAGGACGCCGCGAAGCGGCTGCGCGAGGGGGCGCGCGAGGCATGAAGGCGATCGAGGACTTCACGCTGGTCGGCAAGACCATCCTGCGCCGCGAGGACAGCTACCTGATGCGCGGCAAGGCGCAGTTCCTCGACGACCTGCCCGAACCCAAGGGGCTGATCCACATCGCCTTCGTGCTGAGCCCCTATGCGCGCGCCGATATCCTGTCGATCGATGCCAGCGCCGCCAAGGCGCTGCCCGGCGTCATCGACGTGCTCACCGGCAAGGATTTCGTTGACGACATCAAGCTCTTCGCCCCGGTGATCGAGATCGGCGGCTACCGCCCGGTTGGCCGTCCCGTCGTCGCGGTCGACCGGGTCAACTTCGTCGGCGAATACGTGGCCGTGATCCTCGCCGAAAGCCCCTATGTCGCGCAGGACGCGATCGACCTCGTCGATGTGAGCTATGATCCGCTGCCCTCCGTCGCCGGCATCAAGGATGCGCTGAAGCCCGATGCGCCGGTGCTGCACGACCATCTGGGCGACAACCTGATCTTCAAGACCGCCTTCGAGACCGAGGGCTTCGCCGACCGCTTCGCCGAGGGCGACGTGGTGCTGGAGGAGGAGTTCCAGCTCGGCCGCGTCACCGGCGTGATGATCGAGCCGAGGGGCTGCATGGCTTGCCCCGACCCGATCGCAACCAACATGACGCTCTGGACGCCGACCCAGATCCCCCACATCGTGCGCACCGCCATCGCCGACCATCTCGACATCGCAGAATCGGTTCTGCGGGTGGTGACGCCGGCGGTCGGCGGCGGCTTCGGCACCAAGGCCCATGTCTATCCCGACGAGCTGATCGTGGTGGCGCTGGCGCGGCGCTACGGCAGGGCGGTGAAATGGGTGCAGGACCGGCGCGAGGAACTGCTGACCAACGCCCATGCGCGCGAGCACATCCTGAAGATCCGCGTGGCGGCGAAGAGCGACGGCGAAATCCGTGCCGTCCACCTCGACGTCAAGACCAACTGCGGCGCCTATCCGAACCACCCCTATTCGCCGACGCTCGAGGCGACGGCGGCGGTGCGGATGATGCCCGGGCCCTACCGGATCAGGAACTACAAATACGACGTCTGCTCGGTCACGACCAACACCGCGCCGACCGGCGCCTACCGAGGCACCGGCCAGCCCTCGGCCTTCCTCGCCATCGAGGGGATGATGGACCGCATCGGCCGCCGGCTCGGGCTCGACCCGGCCGACGTTCGGCGCCGCAATGTCATCCAGCCCGAGGAGTTTCCCTACGTCAACGTCGTCGGCGTGCGCTACGACACCGGCAGCTATTCGCAGTCGCTCGAACGCGGGCTGGAGATGATCGGCTACGACGCCTTCCGCGCCGCCCAGCCGAAGGACCGGCTCATCGACGGCAAGTATCGCGGCATCGGCATCTGCAACTATACCGAGGTTTCGGGCACCGGCGCGCCGGGCTGGCGAGTGCGCGGCTTCGCCAAGATGCCGGGCTTCGACAGCTCGCGCGTGGTGGTGGAGCCTGACGGCAAGGTCACCGTCTACATCAGCCAGGCCGACGCCGGGCAGGGCCACTACACCACCTTCGCCCAGCTTGCCGCCGACCGGCTCGGCGTCGACTGGGCGGATGTGACGGTCGTCGAGGGCGACACCTCGAAGACGCCCTACGGCACCGGCACCTTCGCCAGCCGCGGCTCGGTCGTCGGCGGCGGCACCGTGATCCGCTGCAGCGAGAAGGTCGGCGTCAAGGTCCGCCGCCTCGCCGGCTACATGCTGAATGCCGATCCCGAGCGGCTGGTCCTGAAAGGCGGGCGGGTGTTCGACCCTGAGGATGCAGCACGCGGCCTGACCCTGCGCGAGGTCGCCGAGACCGCCTATTCGATGAACAACCTCGGCCTGCCGCAGGGCGAGGAGCACGGGCTGGAGGCGACCGACTACTACGATCCGCCGATGGTGACGATGGCCAACGGCACCCATGTCGTGCAGGTCGCCGTCGACCCGGAGGACGGCAGGATCGAGATCGAGCGTTATGCGGTGGTGCACGACTGCGGCCGGGTGATCAACCCGAAGATCGTCGAGGGCCAGGTGCATGGCGCGACGGTGCAGGGCATCGGCGAGGCGCTGATGGAGGAAATCGTCTATGACGCCGAGGGCCAGCACCTGAACGCCAACCTGCTCGACTATCTGCTGCCCACGGCGATGGACGTGCCCGACCTGGAGCTTTCGCACATCGAAACGCCGAGCATCGACACCGTCGGGGGCATCAAGGGCGCGGCAGAGGGCGGGCTGACCGGCGCGGTGCCGGCGCTGGCCAATGCGGTCTGCGACGCGCTCTCGGGCCTTGGCGTCAACATCACGCGGGTGCCGCTCAGGCCGTCCTTCGTCTTCGAGCAGATCCGCAACGCGCAGGCCGCCGGGGAGGGCAGGAAATGATACTCGAGGGCGACACGCTCATACCGGCCGACCGCCGCACGGTCTGGAAGGCGCTCAACGATCCCGAGATGCTGCGCGACTGCATTCCGGGCTGCCAGTCGCTGGAACGGCAGTCCGACACCGACTTCACCTCGAGCGTACGCGCCGCCATCGGCCCGGTCAGCGCCACCTTCGGCGCGAAGATCACGCTGAGCGAGATCGAGCCGGACCGCGGCTACACGATTTCCGGCGAGGGCAAGGGCGGCGCCGCCGGCTTCGCCCGCGGCAAGGCGAGGGTCGACCTGACGGACGAACCGGGCGGCACACGCCTGCGCTACACTGCGGACGTCAACATCGGCGGCAAGCTCGCCCAGGTGGGCTCGCGGCTGATCCAGGGCACGGCGAAGAAGCTGTCGGAGGAGTTCTTCGGCTCGCTGAGCGACCGGCTCGGCGCCGCGCCGGCTGCTGCCCCGGCGGCGGTGGCCGGCGCCGCCGGACGCACGGGCGCGCCCGCACCGCGGCTTCTGTGGGTCGTCGGGCTGGCCGTCGTCCTGCTGGCCGTGGTCGTCTGGGCGGTGGGCCGGTAGCCGGACCGGCGCACCGGCCGGCAGGACAAGTGTTGCGGCGTCCGCGGTTCCGTCTCGGCCACGGACGCTCCGGGAAGTATCCGCCGGATCTTCTTCGGGGGCCGAGGGGCCCGGTGCGGGACGCGATAACGGAACAGGGAGGACTGAGGATGTGTGGATTGGTATCACGTCGCGGGGTTGTGGGCGCGCTTGCGCTTGCGGCGTCGTTTGCGGTCGGGGCGGGTGGGGCGTTTGCGCAGGACAAGCCGAAGATCAGGATCGGGTTCATCGGG
>JAUQYA010000003.1 GCA_030837785.1 Albidovulum sp. | reverse complement strand
CAACATGCGCGCGCCGGGCATGACGCTGCACAAGGTGCCGCTCTTCGCCTGGTCGATCTTCGTCACCGCCTGGATGATCCTGCTTTGCCTGCCGGTGCTGGCCGGCGCGATCACCATGCTGCTCACCGACCGCAACTTCGGCACCACCTTCTTCCAGCCGCAGGGCGGCGGCGACCCGATCCTCTACCAGCACATCCTGTGGTTCTTCGGGCACCCGGAAGTCTACATCATCATCATTCCGGGCTTCGGCATCATCAGCCATGTCATCGCGACGTTCTCGAAGAAACCGATCTTCGGCTACCTGCCGATGGTCTATGCGATGGTGGCGATCGGGTTCCTGGGCTTCATCGTCTGGGCGCACCACATGTACACCGTCGGCATGTCGCTGACCCAGCAGTCCTACTTCATGCTGGCGACGATGGTCATCGCGGTGCCGACCGGGATCAAGGTGTTCTCGTGGATCGCGACGATGTGGGGCGGCTCGATCGAGTTCAAGACGCCGATACTCTGGGCCTTCGGCTTCCTGTTCCTGTTCACCACCGGCGGCGTGACCGGCGTCGTCCTCAGCCAGGCGCCGGTGGACCGGGTCTATCACGACACCTACTATGTCGTGGCGCACTTCCACTACGTGATGTCGCTCGGCGCCGTCTTCGCGATCTTCGCCGGAACCTATTTCTGGATCGGCAAGATGAGCGGGCGGCAATATCCCGAATGGGCGGGCAAGCTGCACTTCTGGATGATGTTCATCGGCTCGAACCTCACCTTCTTCCCGCAGCACTTCCTCGGCCGTCAGGGGATGCCGCGCCGCTACATCGACTACCCGGAGGCCTTCGCCTACTGGAATTGGGTCTCGTCGATGGGCGCGTTCCTGTCCTTCGCCTCCTTCGTCTTCTTCCTCGGCATCGTGTTCTACACGCTGCGGTTCGGCAAGCGGATCACCGAGGCGAACTACTGGAACCCCTACGCCGACACGCTCGAGTGGACCCTGCCCTCGCCGCCGCCGGCGCACACGTTCGAGACCCTGCCGAAGCAGAGCGACTGGGACCACAGCCGCGCCCACTGAGCGGGCCGCGCGAGACCTCGAAGGCCCCGGCAATCCGGGGCCTTTTTGCTGACACGCCCCGGAGGCCCATGCCCTACCGCTGGACTGACCCCGACCCCGAGACGCGGTGCCTGATCCTCCGGCCGCATCGGTCGCTGACGGCGCGGGGTTTCGTCTGGTTCGTCGGCGGCACGGCGGCGCTGATCGCCCTGCCGCTGGTCGCGGTGCTGGGTTCGCCGGTGCTGTGGGGGCTCCTGCCCTTCGCAGTGGCGGCGGTCGCGGGGCTGTGGTGGGCGCTCCGCCGCAACAGCCGCGACGGGCGGCTGACCGAGGAACTGACGCTGACCCGCGGCCGGGCCGAGCTGGTCCGCCACGAGCCCACCGGCCGGACCCGGATCTGGTCCGCCGAGCCGCACTGGGTGCGGGTCGAGATGCACGAGGACGGCGGCCCGGTCGAGCACTACCTGACGCTGAAGGGCGGCGGCCGCGAGGTGGAGATCGGCGCCTTCCTCAGCCCCGAGGAGCGGCTGGCGCTCAGGGCCGAGCTGACTGAGGCCTTCGCCAGGTTGCGGGCCGCGCCGCGGTAACGCTCTTCTGCACCTGGCGCCGGGACTGCCGGCGCTTCCGGTTCAATCCCTGTCCTGGCGCTTGTGCTCGGGCAGGCCCTTGCGGCTGGTCTCGGCAAGCTCCTCCAGCTCCTTCCCGGACATCGACTGGTGCATGCTTTTCGCCGCCCCCTTGAGGTCCGACACCTTGGTCTCGCCGCGCTTGGCCGACAGGGCGGCGCCGGCGGCCTTCTGCTGGGCTTTGGATTTGGCGGGAATGGGAGTACCTCCATCCTGTCCCTGCCAACGCCGGTGTCGCGGCCCGGTTCCGAAGGCGCGTTGACGCCCCCATGCAAGCACTTCCGAGGGCCTGGACTCCGGCAATCCCGGCATCGCCAGGAACCCGGCCCTCACGCCGGAGGTTGTGTCCGAAGGCAAATTCATACGGCGACCGCCAGACGAAGCAGACCCGCGACGGGACCGACACGGCGAAAGCACCGCAAAGGCACCGCAAAGGCACCGCAAAGGCACGGTGCAACTCCCCCGGGGCAAACTGCTTCGGGCTCCACAACACAACCGTTTTCCGTCGATGATCGACGTGACCTCAGCCCAGGCTGTCCTTGACCATCGGCCCCACGGCGCCGAAATCCATCTGGCCGGTGTATTTCGCCTTGAGCGCGGCCATCACCCGGCCCATGTCGCGGATCGAGGTCGCGCCGGTTCCGGCGATGGCGGCGGCGATCGCCGCCCTGACCTCCGCGTCCGAAAGCTGGCGCGGCAGGAATTCCTCGATCACCCTGATCTCGGCCTGCTCTTTCTCGGCCAGCTCCAGCCGCCCGCCCTCCTCGTAGGCGCGAACCGATTCCTGCCGCTGCTTCACCATCCGGCCGAGGATGCCCAGGACCTCGGCATCGCCGACCGTGGCATCCCCGCCCTCGCCCCTGAGGGCGATGTCCTTGTCCTTGATCGCTGCGTTGATGAGCCGCAGCGTCGACAGCCGGGGCGCGTCCTTGGATTTCATCGCATCCTTCAACGCCGCGCCGATCCGTTCGCGCATGTCCATCGGGTCTCCATCCCCTGAGCTTCCGAAGACCCCAACATAGCCGCAACGGCGCCGGGTGACAACCGGCGTCGAATATGGTAACATATTGAAATCGCTACGCAAGCCAAAACCTGCGCGGGCCCTTGACCATCCCCGCCCGCACCCTTAGGTTCCGCGGGATTTGTGACCGGGGGAGTCGCCATGCCCGCAAACCCGAAGCCTCTGGACAGACCCACGGCCTGCCTCGCCCTTGCCGACGGAACGCTTTTCTACGGCCGCGGCTTCGGCGCAGCCGGCGAGACAGTGGCGGAACTCGTCTTCAACACCGCAATGACCGGCTACCAGGAGATCATGACCGACCCCTCCTATGCGGGCCAGGTCGTCACCTTCACCTTCCCCCATATCGGCAACACCGGCGTCACCCCCGAAGACGACGAGGCGGCCGAACCGGTCGCCGCCGGAATGGTGGTGAAATGGGATCCGACCGAGCCGTCGAACTGGCGCGCGGCCGGGCCGCTGGCGGACTGGCTGACCAGGCGCGGCCGGATCGGCATCGGCGGCGTCGACACCCGGCGACTGACCCGGGCGATCCGCCAGCAGGGCGCGCCGCATGTGGCGCTCGCCCATGATCCGGACGGCAACTTCGACATCGGCGCACTCGTCGCCAAGGCGCGGGCCTGGTCGGGGCTCGTCGGCCTCGACCTCGCCAAGGAGGTGACCTGCGCCCAGAGCTACCGCTGGGACGAGACCCGCTGGGCCTGGCCCGATGGCTACGGCCGCCGCGAGGGCGCGGGCTTCAGGGTCGTGGCGCTCGACTACGGCGCCAAGCGCAACATCCTGCGCTGCCTTGCCTCGGTGGGCTGCGAGGTGACGGTGCTGCCGGCGACGGCCACCGCCGAGGAGGTGCTGGCGCACGACCCCGAGGGCGTGTTCCTCTCGAACGGGCCGGGCGACCCGGCGGCGACGGGGGAGTATGCCGTGCCGATGATCCGGGGTGTTCTTGCGCGCGACCTGCCGCTTTTCGGCATCTGCCTCGGCCACCAGATGCTTGCGCTCGCGCTTGGCGCGAAGACGGTCAAGATGAACCACGGCCACCACGGCGCCAACCACCCGGTCAAGGACCTGGAAACCGGCAAGGTCGAGATCACCTCGATGAACCACGGCTTCACGGTCGACAGCCAGACCCTGCCCCGGGGGGTGAAGGAAACGCATGTGAGCCTGTTCGACGGGTCGAACTGCGGCATACGGCTGGAGGGGCGGCCGGTCTTCTCGGTGCAGTATCACCCCGAGGCGAGCCCCGGCCCGCAGGACAGCTACTATCTGTTCGAACGCTTCGCCGAGGCGATGAAGGCGCGCCGCGCCGGCTGACCACCCGGGGGTCTCCGGCGGCGGCCCCGGCTGCGGCCCCGGCGGCGGCGGGAAAAATCTTGAAATCTCCACAAATGCGGCGGGTTCCGTTAACCGGCCGTTAACCCTGAGCACGCAGGGTCGGGGCATCTGGTTCCGTCCGGACAGCCATGTCACCCTCCGCCCCGCACATTCGCCTCGTCACGCCCGATTTCGCGCCCCCAGCGGCGGCGCCCGCGGCGATGGGGGTCTTCGCGTCCCGCGCACAGCCCCGGCGCACCGGCCCCGGGCGCCGGCCGCTTGGCCAGATCCTCATCGACATGAAGGCGGTCGAGCCCGGCAACATGCTGAAGGCGCTTGCGCTGCGCGACCGCGAGGATGCGCGGATCGGCGACATCCTCCTGACCCACGGCTGGGTCAGCGAGCCCGACCTGATGGCGGCGCTGTCGATCCAGTGGGGGGCGAAGACCGTCGACCTCGTGGCCGAACCGCCAGACGCGCGGCTCACCGACGGGCTCGGGCCGGAATTCTGCCTTGGCCACGGGCTCCTGCCCTGGCGGCGGATCGGCGGGGCGACGGTGCTCGCCACGGCGCGGCCGGAGGAGTTCGCCCGCGCCCGCGCCGATCTGCCCGAAGGCTTCGGGCCGGTGATCATGGCGCTTTCGCCCGAGAAGGACATCCACGCCGCCCTCATCGCCATGCGCCAGACCGCGCTCGTGCGCAAGGCCGAGACGCGGGTGCCGGAGGGCGAAAGCTGCCGGGCGCTGGACATGGGGCGATCGGCCCGGATCGTCGCCGGCGCGCTCGGCCTGATCGCCCTGGGACTTGTCGCGCTGCCACGCCTCACCTTCGCGCTGCTCGCGCTCTGGGCGGTCCTGACGCTTCTCGCCTTCACCGGCCTCAAGGCGGCAGCCTTCGCGGCCGAGGTCCGCGGCCGGGCGCGCGACGCCCGCCGCCCAGGCTCCCCGCCCCCGGCGCCGACACGGCTGCCGGTGGTTTCGGTCATGGTGCCGCTGTTTCGCGAGGACGACATTGCGCCCCGGCTGATCCGCCGGATCGGGCGGATCGACTATCCGAAGGAACTGCTCGACGTCCTTCTCGTCGTCGAGGAGGACGATCTGGCGACCCAGGAGGCGCTCGCCCGCCGCACCCTGCCGCGCTGGATGCGCGTGGTCGTGGTGCCCCGCGGGCCGATCCGCACCAAGCCGCGCGCGCTCAACTATGCGCTCGACTTCTGCCGCGGCGCCATCGTCGGCATCTGGGACGCCGAGGACGCGCCCGATCCGGGGCAGATCCGCACCGTCGTCACCCGCTTCGCCGTGGCCCCGCCCGAGGTCGCCTGCCTTCAGGGCATCCTCGATTTCTACAATGCGCGACACAACTGGATCACCCGCTGCTTCGCCATCGAATACGCCGTCTGGTTCCGCACGCTGCTGCCCGGGCTGGCACGTCTGGGCCTCGTGGTGCCGCTCGGCGGCACCACGCTCTTCTTCCGCCGCAAGGTGCTCGAGGACCTCGGCGGCTGGGACGCGCACAACGTCACAGAGGATGCCGACCTCGGCCTCAGGCTGGCCCGGCATGGCTTCCGCACCGAAGTCATCGACACGGTGACGCAGGAAGAACCGAACTCGCGCCCCCTCGCCTGGATTCGCCAGCGGTCGCGCTGGCAGAAGGGTTTCGCGATCACCTGGGCAAGCCACATGCGCTCGCCGCGCCGGCTGTGGCGCGACCTCGGGCCGAAACGCTTCCTGGCGGTGCAGATCCTGCTTCTCGGCAGCGTGTCGCAGGCGCTTCTCGCCCCCGTCCTGTGGACGTTCTGGGCGCTCGCGCTCGGCCTGGGCCACCCCCTGGCGGGCGCGCTGCCCGGGTGGGTGATGTCGCTTCTCGCTGCGCTCTTCGCGGCGGCGGAGGTGGTCACGCTCGCGGCCGGCATCTGGGCCACCCGGGGGCCAGAGCACCGGCACCTGATGAAATGGGTGCCGACGCTGCATCTCTATGTGCCGCTCGCATCATTCTCGGCATGGAAGGCGCTGCAGGAATGCGTGACGCGGCCGTTCAACTGGGACAAGACCGCGCATGGCGTCGTCGCGGCCCGGCACGGCGAGGCGGAATTGCTGCCTGTCCTCGTCCTGTCCGAGCCCGTCCATGTGCCGGCAGCGCTGGTCGGCGCGGTCGTCCCCTTCCCGGCGCCGCTGGCGGTGAAGGCACGGCTGCACCTGTCCGCGCTGGCGTCCGAGGCGGGCGAGCGCGCCGATCGGCCGGCGCAGCGTCCGGCCTGGCAGCGGCAACTGACACTCGTCAGCGGCGGCGGCGCGACCGGCCAGCCGGCGGGCGCCGCCGCGCGCGCGCCCTACGTGCTCGGCTCAACGATCGCCGCCCTTGCCCTTCACCGTCCCGGCATCGAGTTTCAGCCGAGTTTCGAAGGCTTTTGAGATATGGGCGCGCAGCGCGGCCTGCGCCGCCTCGCCGTCGCCCGCGGCGATCGCGCGGACGATCTCGGCATGTTCCTCGAGCGCGGCCTTGCCCCGGCCCTCGGCGGCAAGCGAGGTCGAGGCGAGAAGCGCCATCGAGCGGTGCACGAGGTCAAGTTGCTGGACGAGGTAGCGGTTGTGCGAGGCGAGGTGGATCTGCTTGTGGAAGCGGCGGTTGGCACGCGACAGCCCGTCGGGATCTTCCACGATCTCCCGGTCGGCCTCGACCATGTCGTTCAGCACCCGGATCTCCTCGGGCGTGGCATGTTTGGCGGCAAGGCGCGCGGCAAGGCCCTCAAGCTCGGCGCGCACCACGTAAAGCTCGGCAAGCTGGTTGTGATCGAGCGAGGCCACGATCATCGAGCGGCCGTCGCGGGTCAGCATCGACTGGGTCTCGAGCCGCTGGAGCGCCTCGCGCACCGGCGTGCGCGACACCCCGAAGCGCTCGGCGAGTTCCGCCTCCACCAGCCGGTCGCCGGGCCGGTAGATGCCCTGGTCGATCGCCTCGAGGATAAGAGTGTAGGCGTCCTTCTGCATCCCGTCCCTTCCTGCCCCCCGATCTCGTCCGCGACCCCGTGCCCCGGGCCTCACCCCCCGGGCCTCACCCCCCGGCCCCCCCGGGCCTCACCCCCCGGGGCGGCATGCGGCGCGCGAGCCTAGGCGGGGCGGCACGCGATGACAAGGCGGTCGATTACGGGCGGTCGATGGCGGGCGGCCGATTGCGGGCGGCCGATTGCGGGCAGCCGATTGCGGGCGGCCGATTGCGGGCAGCGGGGGCGCGGTGTAGGCAGGGCCATGCCCGAACGCGCCACGCCCGCCGACTTCACCCGTGTCGAGACCTGGGTCTTCGACCTCGACAACACGCTCTACCCGCCCGCCGCCCGGCTCTTCGACCAGATCGAGGCGCGGATGACGGCCTATGTCATGGCGACGCTCGGCGTGGCGCGCGACGAAGCCGACCGGCTCCGCGCAGACTACTGGCGACTCTACGGCACCACGCTCGCGGGCCTCATGCACGAACACGGGGTCGATCCGGTGCCCTATCTCGAGGATGTCCACGACATCGCGGTCGATCATCTGGCGCCCGACCCGGCGCTTGCACGGGCCATCGGTGCCCTGCCCGGGCAGCGCGTCGTCTACACCAACGGCTCGGCCCCCTATGCCCGCCGCGTGCTGGACGCGCGCGGCCTCTCCGGTGCCTTCGATGCCGTCTTCGGGGTGGAGCACGCGGGCTTCCGGCCGAAGCCCGACCGCCGCGCCTTCGAGACGGTCTTCGCGGCGGGCGGAATCGACGCCGCGCGCGCCGCGATGTTCGAGGACGATCCGCGCAACCTCGCCGCCCCCCACGCGATGGGGATGCGCACCGTCCATGTGGCGGCGGTGCCCGAACCCGCCCCCCACATCCACCATCACACCGACGACCTTGCGGGGTTCCTCGCCCGCCTGCGATGAACGGGCTGCGCTGAGCACCCGGCGGCGGCGCTGCGGCATTCCGACCGGTTGCGCGGGGAATCGCAACCCCCTATTCCCGCCGCAGCGAACAGGAGACCGCCATGACCGCACTCGCCGACGCCCCGCACGGGGCCGAATACCACACGTCCCGCCGCGGCGGCCGGATCGCCCGCAGCCGGGCGCTCGGCCTCGTTGCCCTGCCCCTTCTCCTTCTCGCCGCGCTGATCCTCGCGGTGAAGACCTGGGGCCTCGTCGCGCTCGGCCTCGTGGGGCTGGCCGCCGTTCCGGTGGCCTTCGCAATCCTGATCGCGCTGACCATCAGCAAGTGACGGGCTGCAAGTGACGCGGCCGCGCGCCTGACCGTTGGACGCGCGCGGCGCGGCGGGCTATCTTCGCCGCAAGCGGAGGCACCATGCGCGAGACGACCGACATCCTGATTTCCGGCGGCGGGGTCGCGGGGCTGACCGCCGCGGCGGCCTTCGGCGCCGCCGGGTTCCGCGTGGTCTGTGTCGATCCGGCCCCCCCGGTCATCGAGGAGGCGGACGCGGGTGCGGACCTGCGCACCACCGCCTTCCTGCAACCCTCGCGGCGGGTGCTGGAGGCCGCCGGTCTCTGGACTCGGATCGCGCCACACGGCTCGGCGCTTCGCGTCATGCGCGTCGTCGATGCCGGCGGCGAGACGCCGGAGCCGCGCATCGTCAAGGATTTCGATGCCGCCGAGATCGGGGAAGAGCCGTTCGGCTGGAACTTCCCCAACTGGCTTCTGCGCCGCGAGACGGTGGCGCGGCTGGCCGAGCTGCCGAACGTCGACTTTCGCCCGGGCACCGCAACGCGCTCGGTGCTGACCCGGGAGGGCGAGGCGCGGGTGACGCTGTCGGACGGGGCGCAGCTCTCCGCGCGCCTCCTGATCGCCGCCGACGGCCGGGCGAGCCTGGTGCGCGAGGCGGTGGGGATCGGCGTCAGGACGATGCGCTACGGGCAGAAGGCGCTCGCCTTCGCCGTCACCCATCCGGTCCCGCACGGCAATGTCTCGACCGAGATTCACCGCTCGGGCGGCCCCTTCACCCTCGTCCCCCTGCCCGACCGCGGCGGCCTGCCCTCCTCGGCCGTGGTCTGGATGGAGCGCGGGCCCGAGGCGCTCAGGCTCGCCGCGCTGCCGGTGGCGGAGTTCGAAGCCGCGCTGCTGGCGCGCTCCGCCGGCCTTCTCGGCCCGCTCACGCTCGTCACCCGGCGCTCGGTCTGGCCGATCATCGCCCAGATCGCCGAGAGGTTCGATGCCGAACGCACGGCACTTCTGGCCGAAGCCGCCCATGTCGTGCCGCCGATCGGGGCGCAGGGGCTGAACATGTCGCTGGCCGATCTCGCCTGCCTTCTGGACCTCGCCACCGCCGCGCCGGAACGGCTGGGGGAGCGGGCGATGCTTTCCGCCTACAACCGCCGCCGCTGGCCCGAGGTGAAGGCGCGCGTCATGGGGATCGACCTTCTCAACCGCGCCTCGATGCTGTCGGCGCAGCCGCTCCGCGACCTGCGCGCGGGCATGCTGAACGCGCTCTATTCAATGGCACCGGTGCGCCGCACGCTGATGAAGGCGGGCCTCGGGGTGCGCTGAGCGCTCAGAGCCCCGCCTCAGAGTCCGGCCGCGTCGAGCGCGCGCCGGACCCGGCCGACGGTTCCGTCCACGTCATAGAGCTTGTCGAGCCCGAAAAGCCCGATGCGGAAGCTGCGGTAGCCGTCGCCCTCGCCCACCTGAAGCGGCACGCCGGCGGCGATCTGGACGCCCTCAGCGGCGAATTTCCGCCCCGACTGGATCTCGGGGTCGTCGGTGAAGCTGACGACGACACCGGGCGCGGCGAAGCCCTCGGCGGCGACGGAACCGATGCCCCGGCGGGCAAGCTCGGCCCGCACCTCGTTGCCGAGCCGCCACTGCGCCTCGCGCAGCCGCTCGAACCCGTGGGCCCTGGTCTCGACCATCGTATCGCGGAAGGCACGGAGCGCATCGGTTGGCATGGTCGCGTGATAGGCGTGGCCGCCCGCCTCGTAGGCGGCCATGATCGCGCGCCACTTCTTCAGGTCGAGCGCAAAGCTCGAGGACGTGGTCGCCTCCATCCGCCGGAGCGCCAGTTCGGAGAACATCACCAGCCCGGCCGAGGGCGAGGCCGACCAGCCCTTCTGCGGCGCCGAGATCAGCACATCGACGCCCGCGGCCTGCATGTCGACCCAGGCGCAGCCGGAGGCGATGCAGTCGAGCACGAAGAGCGCGCCCGCCTCGTGCGCGGCGCGGGCCAGCGCCTTCAGGTAGTCGTCGGGCAGGATCATGCCCGAGGCGGTCTCGACATGCGGGGCGAAGACGACGTCGGGCCGCACCTCGGCGATCTTCGCCACGACCTCCTCGACCGGCGCCGGCGTGAAGGGGGCCTGCGGCTCGTTGCCCGACCGGCGGGCAAGCGCGGCATGGGTCTCGGCCGCGAAGCCGCCCGCCTCGAAGATCTGCGTCCAGCGGTAGGAGAACCAGCCGTTGCGGACGACGAGCGCGCGCGCCCTGCCCGCGAACTGGCGCGCCACCGCCTCCATCGCATAGCTGCCGCCGCCGGGCACCAGCGCCACCGCCTCGGCATTGTAGACCTCCTTGAGCATCGCGGAGATGTCGCGCATCACCTGCTGGAAGGCCTGGCTCATGTGGTTGAGCGAGCGGTCGGTGAAGACGACCGAGAATTCCTCGAGACCGTCGGGATCGACATCTGGCAGCAATGCGGGCATGGGCGACCTCCTCCTCTGTCCTTCCCGAAGTAGCGCAGGGCCCGGGCAAAGGCAAAGCGCAAGCGCTGTCATGGGGCCTGCCCCGTCTCCGCAGGCTCCGCGCCCCGTTCCGGGGGCGGAGACCTGCGCCCCCTCAATCGTTGTCGCCAGTGCCGGCACCCGCATCCGCGCGGGAGCGGGCCGACCGGGGAACCGTGGTCCGCAGCGCCAGATCGCCCAGCGCGCCCAGCGTTGCCTGCGGGCAACCGTAGGCCGGCGCGCGGCCCGGGCCGGCGGGACCGGGGCCAGACGAGAGGGTGAATGCGGCCTCCGCGAGCCCGGCCAGACGATCGGCATCACCCGAAAGCCGGTCGGGGCCGATGTCGATCCCGCCGCCGTCGAAGCGCAGCCGGACCGGCGTTCCCAGAACGCCGGCGATCCGCGCGAGGAACGGCAGGACGAGGACCGGATGGCTCACCGGCCCGACGCAGAGGCCGCCGGCCAGGCGGCCCTCGGGAAGCTCGCAATGGTCGCTCAGGGCGGTGCCAAACGCCAGGGGGCAGATCGGAATGCTTCCTCGCGCGGCCCATTTTCCCGCTCCGACCACCGGGCAGAGATCGGACCATGCCCTGCCCGCCGCGTCGTCGAGACGGGCCAGAAGGGCGGTTGACCCGTCGATGCCCCGGGCATGGAGCCAGCCTGCGGCGAAGCCCGCCTCCTCGGCATGGCCCCAGCCGAGTCCCGCCCCGCGCGCGGCCCTTGCACAAAGCGCCTCGATCTCGTTGCGCGAGAGCTTGGCCAGCTGCGGCGGACCGGAAGGCGCGGCGCCGGCCCGCGCCGGACTGTCCGGTTCCATCCTCATCTCCCGGCCCTCCTGACCTCGAGCGGATAGGGCGCGCCCTGAAAGAGGCTGATGCGCACCCATCTGTCGGATCGCGGATCAAAGCGGCTTGCGCCGAAGAAGGCCAGCTTGCAGCGCATCAGGTCGATCGGCCGCAGGTCGGCGGTGATCAGGTTGTCGCGCACCTCGGCATAGGGGTGGCGCGCGGCGATCAGGGCGCGCCGCACCATGAATCGGTGCCCGGGGTGGCGCAGCAGGAAGGCGGCGACGGTCTCGCCCGCGTCCCTGTCCGCCAGCGCCGCGTCCAGTTCCGACGCCAGCCGGGCGATGCACAGGGGCTGCTCGCGTTCGGCGCCGGCCTCGCTGGCCCGGTCGCCCAGCCGGGGCTCCAGCTTCTCCTCCGAGACATACCAGAACCGTGCGACGTTCGGCGGCCGGGTGAAGTCGATGGCCAGCGCCCAGCCGTAGCGGTCCCGGAGGATCTCGCGCAACCTGCCGAGCGGCATCGCGCCATCGATGCGGGCGGCAACCGGCTCCTCCGCGCTCATGCGATCGGCGAGCCCGTCGACCAGATCGCCATGCGGCTCGATCAGCAGCGCGAACAACTGCTCCTGGCCTTCGGGCGACAGTTCGCGTTCGCCCCAGAGCCAAAGCGCATCCCAAGGCTGCGCATCGTCGCCCGGGAAGGCCTCCAGCCGGGCGCCGATCCTGTGCAGGTCGGCGCGCAGGTCGGCGAGCCGTGCCACCTGGACCGGGTCCTCCGAACGCCAGTCGTCCGCGTTGCGGCAGGCCACGGCATGGGCTGCGCGCAGGGCGGCGACCGCCCGGGCCGTGGCGCGCGCGAGGGCGCGGACGCGCACCAGCGCCTCCTCGCGGGCGGTCATCCAGTTGTGCAGCAGCATCGGGTGACGCACCAGAAAGGGGGCCACGCCGAGGCCGGTCGAGTTTCCGACGCCGAGGCCATGCTTGATCGCGGGCGCGAGGCGCACGGCAGCGGCCCCGCCCTTCGCCGCGGCGAGATGCTCGACGATGTCGACGGTGAACTGGCGGATCAGCCAGACCGACAGCATCTCGGCCTGGAAAGGCCCTGCCAGCTCGGGGCGCGCGGCGATGTCGCGCCGGTCGGCGGCGCCGAACTTGCCCGAACCGTAGACCGCGGTGGTGCGCATCAGGTAGCCCACCGCGGCGATCGCGTCGGCATCCGGCTGGCGGCCCTCGGCGAGACTCTCCACCACATGTGCCCAGAGCCGCACCGAGCGGTTGGCACGGCTGAGCGACAGTTCCCGCGGGCTGATGCGGCCCGCCTCCTGAAGCGGCACGTTCGCCTGGAGCCGGTCGAGATCGGCCGGGGTCGGCGTGCCGTCGAACAGCGCGAAGGTGGCGTCCCAGGCGGTGGCGATGACGCGATCCGACCGCATCCCGTCGGGCAGGTCACGGGCGAAGGCGACAAGGCTGTAGCAGCGTTCGGGGCCGATCGCGCGATAGACGGCGCGGCCCACGCCGGAGTTGTCGATCTCCCAGACGCTGCGGTCGAACTCCCAGCCCTCCTGTTCCATCCGGCGCAGCATCACCCGCAGGAACGACAGCCGGGTCGGGTGCGCCGCGCCCAGCCGCGCCAGCCGCATGACCACATCCGGCGGGCGGGGCGCGATGCCGGCGCCGGGCGTGGCGAGGGGATGTCCGGAACTCATCGGCCGATGCCTTCCGTGGAGCGCGGCTGCGGCGCATCCTGCGCGGCGAAGCCGGTTTCGAAAAACCGCAGCCAGTTGCCGCCCATCACGGCGGCGACGTCGGCATCGCCGAGGCCGGCGGCGCGCAGGCCCGCGGCGATGCGGCCGAAGTCGCGGTTGTCGGCGAACCATCCGGGCATCGCCGGAAAGCCGGGGGCCGCGGCGCTGCCCTCGCCGTAGTCGGGCGACCTGGTCCAGCGGCCGCTGCGCATCCATTCGACGACGCTGTCCGGCTGGTCCTGGCAGAGGTCGGTGCCGATCCCGACATGGGCGATCCCGATCAGATCGGCGGTGCGCGCGATCATCCCGCAGAAATCGGCCAGGTCGCATTGGCTGCCGCCGCGGAGGTGATGCGGATAGGTCGAGAAGCCGAGCATTCCGCCGCTCTGCCCCAAAGCGCGCAGCACCGCGGTGGACTTGTTGCGCCGCGCGGGATGCCAGTCGTGGGGATTTGCATGAGTGATCGCGATCGGGCGGGTCGAATGCTCGATGGCCTCCAGCGTCGAGCGTTCGCCGGAATGGCTCATGTCGACAACGAGGCCGACGCGGTTCATCTCGGCGACGACCTCGCGGCCCATGCGGGTGAGGCCGGTGTCGTCGCGTTCGTAGCAGCCTGAGGCAAGCAGCGACTGGTTGTTGTAGCTGAGCTGCATGAAGCGCAGCCCAAGCGCGTGCAGGATTTCGACCAGCCCGATGTCGTCCTCGATGCAGGACGGATTCTGCGCGCCGAAGAAGATCGCGGTGCGACCGCTGCCTCGCGCCCGCGCCACATCGGACCCGGTCCGGCCCTGCACGATCAGGTCGGCAAACTGCTCGAACCACCGGTTCCAGCGTTCGATGTTCAGCACGGTCTCGCGGAAATTCTCGTGATAGACGATGGTGACATGCACCGCGTCCACGCCGCCCTCGTGCATCTGGCGGAAAACCTTCTCCGACCAGTTGGCGTATTGCAGGCCGTCGATCAGCGGGGTCATTCCGCCACCCCCGCCGCGACATAGGCGGTCTTCACGCTGGTGTAGAACTCGGCGGCATAGCGCCCCTGTTCGCGCGGCCCGTAGGACGAGGCGCCGCGGC
The DNA here is from genome assembly GCA_030837785.1 of Albidovulum sp. Lineage (GTDB taxonomy): Bacteria > Pseudomonadota > Alphaproteobacteria > Rhodobacterales > Rhodobacteraceae > Albidovulum. The sequence goes on along the minus strand of JAUQYA010000003.1, from coordinate 8,673 downwards.
CGCCGAAGGCAACGTGGTAGTCGGTGCCGGCGGTCGGCAGGTTCACCATGACGCAGCCGGCGCGGATGTTGGCGCGGAAATGGCTGGCGCGGGCCAGCGACCGGGTGATGATCCCGGCGGCGAGGCCGAAGTCGCTGTCGTTGGCGATGGCCAGCGCCTCGCCGTAGCTGCCGGCTCGGATGATGCAGGTGATCGGCGCGAACATCTCCTCGCGGTTGATGCGCATGTCGTTGCGGGTGCCGGCGAAGACGGCGGGGGCCATGAAACAGCCCTCGGTGTCACGATCCAGCCGACCCCCGCCGCAGAGCAGCTCCGCCCCCTCGGCCTTGCCGATGCCGATGTAGTCGAGATCCTGCCCCAGTTGCCCTTCCGAAACGACCGGGCCGATCTGGGTGCCCGCCTCGAGCGCATGGCCGACCCTGAGGGCGCGGGCCGCGGCGACGAGCCTCTCGACAAAGGCGTCATGCACCGCCTCGTGCACGATCAGGCGCGAGGCGGCGGTGCATTTCTGCCCGGTCCCGCCGAAGGCGGCGCTGGCGGCATGGGCGACGGCAAGGTCGAGGTCGGCGTCCTCCATCACCAGCATCGGGTTCTTCGACCCCATCTCCATCTGGAGCTTGGTCAGGTTCGCCACCGCGCCGGCGGCAATGCCGCGGCCCACCGGAACCGACCCGGTGAAGCTGATCGCATCCACCTCGCGGCTTTCCACCAGCCGCTGGCCGACCTCGCGGCCGGGGCCGCTCACCAGGTTGAAAAGCCCGGCGGGAATGTCCTGCCGGGTGATGATGTCGGTCAGCACACAGGCCGAGGCGGGCGTCAGGTTCGCCGGCTTCCAGACCACGGCGTTGCCGAAGGCGAGCGCCGGGGCGATCTTCCAGGCCGGGGTGGCGACGGGGAAGTTCCACGGGCTGATGACCGCAACCACGCCCACCGGCTCCCGCCGCATGTCGATCTCGATGCCGGGGCGCACGCTTTCGGCCAGGTCGCCGTGCAGGCGAAGCGCCTCGGCGGCGAAATAGGTGAAAAACTGCCCGGCGCGGTAGACCTCGCCGCGGCCCTCGGCCAGGGGCTTGCCCTCCTCCCGCGATACCAGCCGGCCGATCTCGTCCGCGCGCGCCATCAGCCCGGTGCCGATGGCCATGAGCACGTCATGGCGCTTCTGCACGCCGGCGCGCCACCAGAGCGGCTGCGCCCGCTGTGCCGCCGCCAGCGCCTCGTCGAGCGATGCGGCGTCGGCCTGGCCGTAGTCGCCGATCACGTCGGAAAGGTCGGAAGGGTTGCGGTTCTCGATGCGCGAGGCACCGGGCTGCCACCGCCCTGCGACATGGATGCCGGTCGGATGGCTCATCCGCGCCTCCCGCCGAGGGGTCGGCCGGAGCACATTGCGCACGATGCTTTCCGACGGTGCGACGGGTGCCGGAGACGGCGGCGATCGACGTCGGACTGCTGCGGCGGGGCCATGATCAGGCGTCCCTCTCGGGTGCCGGATGGTGCCCGCCGTCCCGTTGCAGCGCCCTCAGCACCGACTGCCAGGCCAGAAGGCCGGAGGGGCGCCCGTCGGCCATCACGACAAGCGGGCGGTCGCGGCGGGCCAGCGCGCCGAAGGCCTCCTCGACATTGGCCGAAGCCTCGATCGTCACCGCATCCTCGAGCTGCGCCTCGCCGTTCCGGGCGCCGCCGCCGGCCCGCATCAGCCCGTGCCCGCCGCAGCCGTCGGAGATGATCACCCATCCCGAGGCGCCGGAAGCCGCCTGCGGGCTGGGGAAGACCGGCCCGGGTTCGGCCAGCGCGCCGCAGGTGACGGTCCGCGCCCGGTTCACGTCGCGCACGAAACGCGCGACATAGTCGTCGGCCGGCGCCATCAGGATGCCGGCGCCGGTTCCCACCTGGCGCAGCCTGCCGTCCTTGAGGATGGCGATGTGGTTGCCGAGCAGCAGCGCCTCGTCGAGGTCGTGGGTGATGAAGACGATGGTCTTGTGCAACCGCGACTGGATCTCGCGCAGCTGCATCTGCATGTCGTGGCGGATCAGCGGGTCGAGCGCGCTGAACGCCTCGTCCATCAGCAGGATCTCGGCATCCGTCGCCAGCGCACGGGCGAGCCCCACCCGCTGCTGCATGCCGCCGGAAAGCTGGCCGGGATAGCGGCCTTCGAAGCCGGCGAGCCCGACCAGTTCGATCTGTCGCATGCCGCTGTCGCGCGCCGCCTGCCTCGGCACGCCGTCGATGATCAGCCCGTAGATCACGTTCTCCAGCACCGTCTTGTGCGGCAGGAGCGCGAAGCGCTGGAACACCATCGAGGCCTTGTGGCGGCGAAAGGCGCGCAGCGCCGCCGGACCCAGCGCCAGCACATCCTCGCCGTCGACCAGGATGCGCCCGGCGGTCGGCTCGATCAGCCGGTTGAAATGCCGGATCAGCGTCGACTTGCCCGAGCCGGACAGGCCCATGATCACGAAGGTCTCGCCCTCGCGGATGTCGAGATTGATCTCGTGCAACCCCAGCACATGGCCGGTGGCCTCGAGCAGTTCGGCCTTGCCCATCCCGTCCCGGACCCGGGCCAGCGCGGTCGCCGGATCGGCACCGAAAATCTTCGAGACGTTCTCGACCCGGATCTTGACGCTTCTCGCCACGGCTCAGCCCTCCAGCTTCAGCGACGTCTGCATCCGCCGCCCGTAGGACTGGGCGATGCGGTCGAAGATGATGGCGAGGAAGACGATGCCGAGCCCGGCCAGGAGCCCGCGGCTGACCTCGAGCCGCTGGATGCCCTGCAGCACCTGGTAGCCGAGCCCGCCGGCGCCGATCATCGAGGCGATCACCACCATCGACAGCGCCATCATCGTCGTCTGGTTGACCCCCGCCATGATCGCCGGCAGCGCCAGCGGCACCTGCACCGTCCAGAGCTGCTGGCCCGGCGACGCACCGAAGGCGCGGCTCGCCTCGACGATCCCGGGGTCGACCTGGCGGATGCCGAGGTCGGTCAGCCGGATCACCGGCGGGATGGCGAAGACGATGGTGGCCAGGAGCGCCGGGATCTTGCCCGGGCCGAAGAGCATGACGAAGGGGATCAGGTAGACGAAGATCGGCATGGTCTGCATGATGTCGAGGACCGGCAGCGCCGCGCCGCGCAGCCGGTCGGCCCGCGACATCAGGACGCCGAGCGGGATGCCGGCGAGGATCGACAGCGCCGTCGCCATCAGCATCAGCGCGATGGTGGCCATCGCCGCGTCCCAGACGCCGATCAGCCCCAGCGCCAAGGTCAGCGCCACGACCACCGCCACCGTGCGCCAGCTTCGCGCCGCATGCCAGGCCAGCGCCGCCAGCGCCAGCGCCACCAGCCACCAGGGCAGCGCCTGGAGCCCTTTCTCCATCAGCCCCAGAAGCCGCAGCACCGGCAGGAACAGCGCTTCGAGCGTCTCGCCCCAGGCGGCGACCAGGCCGTTGAACGCTTCGTCGAGCCCGCGGGAGAAGCCGCGCGTGTCCCAGAGGTCGGGAAAGCCAGATGCCATTGTTGCTGTCCTTCGGTTTGCCGGGCGTTCGGGTCGATGCCGGGCCAGATTTCGGGCCAGATTTCGGGCCAAAATTCGGGGCCGCCGTGCGCGGAGCCTGCGCCGGCGGCCCCCGAGGGCGTCAGAGGCTCGCCTTCACCTTCGCGGCGACGTCGGCCGGCACCCAGGCGGTCCAGATCCCCTCGTAGTCCTTGAGGAAATGGGTCGCCACCTCCTCCGGCGTGGCGCCGTTGTCGTCGCCCCAGGCCAGCACCGCGCTGATCTCGGCGTTCGGCACCTGCATCTTGCCGAGGAATTCCGCCACGTCCGGCGCGCTCTCCTTCAGCGACGAGACCACGGCGACCGCCACCTCCCCCACCGCCCAGCCGGTAACCTTGGGATCGGCGCAGTTGACGTCGGTCATGCAGGTGAATGCCTCCCTGTCGAAGGCCGGCGTCTTCAGGAGCACCAGGTGATACTTGCCGATCACGTCCGACGGGCCCCAGTAGTAGCCGACGAAGGCCTCCTTCTGCGCCACCTGCCGCGAGATCGACGCCTTGAGGTTCTCGCCCGAGCCGGGGGAAAACAACTCGAACGTGTCCTCCAGCCCCAGCGCCTTGTAGTAGTTGGTGATGATCACCTCGCTGCCCCAGCCCGGAGGGCCGTTGTAGAGCCGGCCCTTGCCGGGGGCGGCGGCATCCTCGAACACCTGCCAGTTGGCCTCCAGGTCCTCGATGCTCCGGATTTCGGGATGTTCGGCGAGGATGTAGTCGGGAACCCAGAGCCCCTCCTCGCCGCCCGAGGCGAAGATGTCGCCGGCCTTGTAGACGTTGCCCTTCTGCTGCATCTGGTCCCAGATGCTCTGCGCCGTCGATACCCACAGTTCCGGCGCCACCATCGGCTCGGACCGGGTCAGCATCGAGGTCGCCGTCGGCACCGTGTCGCCGGGCACCAGCTCCGCCTCGCAGCCGTAGCCCGCCGAGAGTATCTTCTGCGCGATGTGCGCCAAAGACCCCGCCGAAAGCCAGGTCATCTCGGCAATCGTCACCCGACCAGCCGTCCCGCAGTCCACGGCAAAGGCGCCGGTGGACGACATTCCCCCCGCCGCGAGCGCGGTCGCCGCGGCAAGCACAAGCTTGTAGCTCATTCCATCCTCCTGTTGGTCTTTGTAGTGTTGTGTTGCCGTCTTGCGCGGCTTGCTTTCCGCCCCGCCCGGGCCTCAGCCCGACACGGGGATGTCGTCGGTCTGGTGCAGGACATGGCGCACCGTGCCGCGGAACAGCGGCAGGAAGTTGCCCACGTCCTCGCGCGCCTGCCGGCGGATGTCCGAGGCCATCGCGCGATCGAAATCGGCGCGGCTGGCGAAGCCCAGCTCGAAGGCCAGGTAGTGGTCCGGCCCGGCGCCGTTCCAGGCGGTGCCGCGGTGGCAGCGCAGCGAGTGCAGCCCCGGATAGCGGGCGACCAGCGGCAGGTGGACGTTCCTCACATGGTCGTCGAAGCGCCGGCGGTCGGCCTCGGGCACGTCGCCCTCGTAATAGGCGCAGAGCGTGAGCATGGTTGATCCTTTCCCGGTCAGGCGATCTCGAAGGTGCCGTCGAGTTCCACCGGCACGTTGAGCGGCAGCGAGTTGACGCCGACGCCGACGCGGGTGTGGCGGCCGTCCTCGCCGAAGATTTCGGCCATCAGGTCCGAGGCGGCGTTCATCACCCGCGGGTGGTCGCGGAAATCCGGCGTGCAGTTGAAGAAGGCATTGAGCCGCACCACCTTGCGCACCCGGTCGAGGTCGCCGCCGCAGGCGGCGCGCAACTGCGCCAGCACGTTGAGCGCGCAGAGCCGCGTCGCCGCCTCGGCCTCCTCGATCGACACTTCCTCGCCGATCCGGCCGACATGGCGGAGCTTGCCGTCGAGGAAGGTCACCTGCCCGGCGATCACCGCCTGGTTGCCGCTGACGACATAGGGCTGGTAGCTGGCCACCGGAACCGGCGGCTCTGGCAGGGTGATCCCCAGTTCCTGAAGGCGTGCGTCGATCCGTCCGGCCATCGTCCTCTCCCTGCGACTCTGCGTGGACGGGATGTTAGGGCCGGATTTATTAATCCAACAAATTCAAAGAAAGGATGGATTGATTATCAAAACAGATCAATCACGGGGCCGCGGTCAGCTCGATCTCGCGCGGGACCTGGGCGCGGATATAGTCCCAGACGCGGCGCGCGCCCTGTGACAGCGCCTCGTTGCGGCGGCGGATCAGGCAGAGGTGGCGATGGACCGCCGGGTTGGTCAACCGGCGGAACACCAGTTCCGATTCCACCGCCGCCGGCCGCGCCAGTTCCGGCAGCAGCGTGATCCCGAGCCCCGCGCGCACCATGTCGAGCATGGTGACCATCGCCAGCACCTCGCCCGCCGGGGTCGGGCAACGCTCGACGAATTCGGGCGTGTCGTGCAGCGCGGTGTAGAAGCCGGTATCGGCGGCCATGATGAACAGCCGCCTCTGGTCGATGCCGGCCCAGTTGAACGGCCCTTCCTCGCGCGCCAGCGGATCGTCGCGGCGGCAGACAAGGCCGAAGCGGTCCGACGTAAGCGGCGTGAATTCCAGCTCGGGGTATGGGCGCCAGACGTTGCAGATGCCGAACTCGACATCGTGGTCGAGCACCTGGCGATGGACGCCGCGGCCATTGTCGTCGCGCAGCGTGATGCGGATATCGGGATAGATCTCGTGGAAGCCGCGGACCAGCGGCGGCATCAGCCGGGTGGCGACCGAGGGCACCACCGCGATCGGCACCCGCCCCTGGCGCTGCTTGGCGGTCTCGGTGACCTCGGCCAGTGCGCGGTCGAAATCGCCGATGATCCGCTCGGCGGCGATCAGCAGGCTCTCGCCGTCGGCGGTCAGCATCACCTGGCGGGTGGTGCGGTTGAAGAGCGCGACGCCAAGATGTTCCTCGAGCTGGCGAACCGTGACGGTCAGCGCCGATTGCGACAAGAGCAGCCGTTCGGCGGCACGGGTGAAGCTTGAATCCCGCGCCACAGCCACGAAGGCGCGCAGGTGCCGCAGGTTGATCGCCGACTTCATGTCGCCCCGGATTGATCGTTTTAGATAATCAATATGCTGGACTTTTGCATTTAACAAATCAAGCCGCGATCTGTCATCTGAAGCGGCAAGGCGCATCATTCCCAGCCCGGAGGAACCTGTCATGGCGGATCTGAGTGTCGAATTCTCCGGCCTGAGGCTGAAAAACCCGATCATCGTCGCCTCGGCCGAACCCAGCAACAGCGTCGAGAACATCAGGAAATGCATCGACCACGGCGCCGGCGCGGTGATCACCAAGACCATCGGCGACATCCCGGGGATGCGCAAGCTGACCGAGAACTCGAAATACGCGATCCTCAACGACAAGGGCACGCTGATCCGGGGCAAGGTGCCCCGGTCCTTCGTGTTCTACAGCCGCTCGGGCTATGTCACAGAACCCGAGCAGGACTGGATTTCCTACCTGAAGGAAACCCAGGCCTATGCGGCGGCCAAGGGCTCGCACATCATCGGCAACATCACCTCGGGCACCGTCGCCGGCTGGCGCGGGCTGGCGCGGATGGTCGAGGATTGCGGCATCCCGATGCTCGAGGTCAACTACCAGTGCCCGCATCCGGCCGAGCTGGCCGCCGGCGCCGAAGGCGTCTGGCTGGCCCAGGACCCGAAGGTGACGGCCGAAGTCACCCGCCAGATCGTCGACGCGGTGGGCATCCCGGTGATGGTCAAGCTGACCCCGGAATCGAACCGCATCACCGAGATCGCCAAGGCGGCGCTCGATGCCGGCGCCGCCTCGGTCGCGGTCAACAGCCGGTTCGTCGGCTTCGCCGTCGACATCGACAAGGCCGAACCCTATATCGGCGGGCCGGCCGGCGTCGGCGGCCCCTGGGTCAAATACATCACCCAGCGTTGGGTCAACGAGATCTTCGACAGGTTCGGCTGCGACATCTCCGGCTCCAACGGCATCTTCGATGCGCGCGACGCGATCGAGTTCATCATGTCGGGCGCCAAGGTGATGCAGGTCGGCTCGGTGCTGATGCTGAAGGGCGTCGAATGGCTGCCCAAGGTGATCGAGGGGATCGACCGCTTCCTTGACGAACACGGCTATCCCGACCTTGCGGCGATCCACGGGCTTGCCTCGAAGCGGGCGCTGAAGACCCCGGCCGAGATGCTGTCGATGGAGCCGCTCTACTGCGAGATCGACCGCAGCAAGTGCAAGTATCCGACCTGCGACATCTGCGTGCGCATGTGCTTCTACGACTCGCTGCACTTCGGCGAGGACCGGGTGGTCACCACGCCCGACACCTGCATCGGCTGCGAGCTTTGCTACAACGTCTGCCCCTTCGACGCGATCCGCATGCTGCCGAAGTCGGAGCGCGCCGAAACATTGGCCGCCGAGTAGGGACAGCCGAGGGGCCAGGGAAGGGGAGCGATCATGACCTTCGTCGTCACCGAGAACTGCATCAAATGCAAATACATGGACTGCGTCGACGTCTGCCCGGTGGACTGCTTCTACGAGGGCGAGAACTTCCTGGTGATCCATCCCGACGAGTGCATCGACTGCGGCGTCTGCCAGCCGGAATGCCCCGCCGACGCGATCTTCGCCGACACCGAGGGTCCGTATGACGCGTGGGTCGCGCTCAATCGGCAGTATGCCGAGCTTTGGCCGGTGATCTCGCACAGGGGCGTCGCACCGCCGGATGCCGACGACTGGAACGCGAGGCCCGGGAAACTGCCGCTCCTGAGCCCCCGGCCCGGCGGCTCCGACGCGCCGGTCGCCGAACCGGCGCTTGCCTGAGGAGGGATATCATGACCGAACAGCTTCACCTGACCGGCCGCGGCGCCACCCCCGTCCGCACCCTTCCCGATGCGCAGACCGTGATCTCGGTCCGGCACTGGACGGACCGGCTGTTTTCCTTCCGGGTGACCCGGCCGCAGAGCTTGCGCTTCCGCTCGGGCGAGTTCGTGATGATCGGGCTCCTCGACGACGCCGGCAAGCCCTTGCTGCGCGCCTATTCGATCGCCTCGCCGTCATGGGACGAGGAGCTGGAATTCTACTCGATCAAGGTGCCCGACGGGCCCTTGACCTCACGGCTCCAGCACATCCAGGCCGGCGACCGGATCATCCTGCGTCCCAAGCCCGTGGGCACGCTGGTGCTCGACGCGCTCCTGCCC
>JAUQYA010000131.1 GCA_030837785.1 Albidovulum sp. | reverse complement strand
CTAGACACTGGATCACCTCCTTTCTCTGGGTTGCCGTTGTCCACAGGCTGCCACAGATTTTGTGGGTGTCAAACATTTTCACGCAACTTTTTCCGTCACTTTTGTAACAATGATGCGGAATGGCACGAGCGCCACGATGGCAAGCGACATCTTCACCAGCCAGTCTGCGGTGGCGAGCGAGACCCAGAGCGGCACCGCCGGCCCCCAGCCGATCAGCGGCAGCACCTGGCCCGCCCAGGACACGTCGTTGCCCGGTTCGAGAAAGACGAGCGCGGCCGAGAAGGCGGTGGTGAAGAAGATCGCGGTGTCGAGCGTGGACCCGATCAGGGTGGAGATGAAGGGGGCGCGCCACCAGCTGCGGTATCGCAGCCGGTTGAAGACATGCACGTCCATCAGTTGCCCGACCAGGAACGCCGCACCGGAACCGAGCGCGATGCGGAAGGTCACCAGCGGGCCGCCGTCGCCCATCACCTGCGTGCCAACCAGCGAACAGGCGACCCCCACGAGGAATCCGGCCACGACCACCTTGCGCGCGGCGGCGGCGCCCTGGAAGCGGTTGGTGAGGTCGGTCACGAGGAAGGAGAACGGATAGGTGAAGGCGCCCCAGGTCAGCCACTGGCCGAAGAGGAACTGCACAAGGATGTTGGAGGCCACCACGATGGCGGCCATCGCAAGGATGCCGGGGATCAGGCTGCGGGTCATGTCGGTTCCGTTTTGGCAAGGTGGCGGAGACTTGGCCCCGGCACGGCGCCGAAACGCGGGACCGGAACGCGCGGCCTCTACGCCCCCCGCGGCCACAGGTCAAGTCACTCGGTCACGCGGAGATCGACGAGTTCGGTCCTCTGGATCGGCAGGAAGTTGTCGTCGGAGACGAGCGTGAGCCGGATCGCGCCCGTGCCATCCTGCCAGGCGGCGAGACCTTCGAGATTGTCGTGATGCCCCGGATCGCTCTGCCAGATCACCTCGTCCGCCGTCACGCGGTCACCGGCGAGCGTGATCCGCCGCACCCGGCTGGAAAATCCCAGAAGCGGCCAGAAATCGCGCTCCAGCAGGTAGAGCCGCCCGTCCGGGCCGAAGTCGGCGCCGGTCGGCGCCCAGTTGCGGTCGCGTCTGAGGGTGTAGGCCAGATCCGCCGCCTGCCCGCGGATGCGGTAGACCGGCGTATCGCCGCCCTGGGGCGGCACTTCCGGAATCGCCAGAAGCCGGCCCCTGGCGTCGATGGCGAGCGCCTCGATCCCCTTGTTGATCGTGAAGGTCTTGAAGACCGGCGGCCAGTATTCCTCGATCCATTCCCGCCCACCCGGGCCATAGCGGACGATCCGGTCATGGGATTCGTAGGACACGTAGAACCCGCCGCCCGGCGCAAGGGCCACGCCCTCGGCATCGTCCATCCAGTCCTCGAGCGGCGTGCCGTGGTGCGACACCGGAAGGACCGGCGGCCCGACCTTCGCCGCCGTGACCTCGCCGCGCGGTCCGCGGGTGAAGCGGCCGGAAAAGAACGCCGCGGAATCCGAAACGGCGACAAAGCGCAGCCCGTCGAGGGCGAGGTCGATCGCCGACAGGCCGCCGAAGCGCGGTCTGGGCACGTCCCAGACGAAGGTTCCGACCTCCTCGGCCTTCTGCGGCCGGGGCGCGGGGGCGGCGAAGCCGACGGCGATCGCAAGGGCCGTCAGTCCGACGCCAAGACCCCCGCGCACTGCCGCGGCAGATCGGCCATCGTGTAGTCGCGCGGCCCCCGCTTGCGCGGCCCCTTCGGCTTCTTCGGCGGATTCTTCAGTTCGTCGAGATATGTCGTCACCCACCATGTCAGTGTCTCGTCGCACCCGTCGCCGCCCTTCGAGAGGTCTGCCACGGTCGGGGTCTGCGTCTCGCAGCGGCGCGACCCGGCGGGGCATTTCAGGCGGACATGGAAGTGCGTGTTGTGCCCGTAAAGAGGGCGGATCTTCTGCAGCCACGCCTTGTCGGCGGGCGTAGCGGTCCGGCACATCTCGATCTTCACCGCCGCGGCGACGAAGACGCGGTCGACCCGCGGATCCGACGCGGCCGCCCTGAGCAGGAGATGGTGCGCCCGCGTCCAGTTGTCGTTCACCCGCTTCTGGTCGTCGGTCCGCACCGAGATCGAACTCAGGTTCTCGCGTTCGGCGCGACTCAGGCTCAGCCGCGCAGGCGGCAGCATCCAGATGTCGGCGTCGAGCCCGATCTGGTGGCTTTCGTGGCCCGACCTCATCGGCCCGCCACGCGGCTGGCTCATGTCGCCGACGTAGAGTCCGGCCCAGCCGACCTGCCGCGCCGTGCCGGAAAGGTCGATCAGGAACTGCACGAGCGCCGGCTGGCCCCAGTTGCGGTTCCGCGAAAGCCGCATCGCCTGCCAGGTCGGCCCGCTTTCCGGCAGTTGCACCAGCCCCGCGCCGCAGCCCTTGGCATAGCTGCCGATCGCCTGCGGCCGCTGCTGCGAGGCAACCCGTTCGGCGCCGAAGAGATCCCTGGCAAGCGGCGCGGCGGCGCCGAGCGACGGCCAGATCACAAGACAGAGAACAAGCAGGCGGCCAATCGTCATGCCGGGCGCTCCCCTTGAGGTTTCACCCATATCATAAGGGCAAGGCCGATCAGGAAAAGCCCCACGAGCGGAGCGATGCCGAGCCGCGCGCTGCCGGTCGTGGTCGTGGCCAGGGTGATGAGGCCGGGGGCGAGAAAGGCGGTGGCCTTTCCCGACAGGCCGTAGAAGCCGAAGTCGCCCGCCGCGTCGCGTTCGCTGGTGTGAAAGACCATGAGCGTGCGGCTGGCCGCCTGCGCAATCCCGCCCGCCGCGCCGATCATGACGCCGCAGCCATAGAAGATCATGTCCGGCAGCGAGGAGCCTTCGGGCAGCACATGGCCGAAGAAGCTGTCGGGCGTCAGATTCATCATCACGACGATGGTTGCGGTCAGGACCGCGATCGCCGTGACGATCACCGGCTTCGGCCCGACCGAGGAATCGAGCCTGCCGCCCGCCCAGGAGGCGAAGGTCGCTGCAATCGCGGCGACGATGCCGAACACGCCGCTCTGGATCACCGTCCAGCCCATGACGTTCGACGCGAAGGCGCCGCCCAGCGCATAGGTCGCGTTCAGCGCGTCGCGGTAGAACATCGAGGCGATGAGGAAGACGAGAAGGCTCGGCCGGTGCCGGAGCGCGCGGATGGCGCGGGCCAGCCCGCCCACGGCGGCGCCGGCCGTCTTGCCGCCCCTGACCGCGGGCTCCCTCACCCAGAGGAAGAAGGGCACCATGAAGACCACGTACCAGACCGCGGTGAACGGCCCGACCGAGCGTGTCCCCTCGCGCGTCGCGGGATCGAGACCGAAGGCGGGCGAGCGGCCGATCAGCGTCTTTCCGGTCGTCGCATCGTCGGCGAGGAACAGAAGGAACACGAAGAGCGCGACCACGCCGCCGAGGTATCCGAAGGCGAAGCCGGTGCCCGAGACCCTGCCCATCTCCTCCTCAGGGGCGAGCGAGGGCATCAGCGCGTTGGTGAAGTTGGTGGCAAGCTCCATGCCGATGAAGCCGACGGCGAACCAGAAGGCCGCCCAAAAGAGCGTGGGCATCCCAGGAACCGCCCACCAGAGCGCCAGGGCGCCGATGACATACATGGCCGAGAAGGCCCAGATCCAGGGCATCTTGCGGCCGCCTCCGTCGGCGATGACGCCGAGGATCGGCGCCAGCACCGCAATGCAGAGGCCGGTGACCGTCTGCGTCGCCGTCCAGTAGGCCTGCGAGGCCGCGCTGGCCGACTCGGCGCCCATGCCCTCTGCGGCGAAATGCGCCCGCGCGACTTCCGCGAAATAGGGGCCGAAGCTGAACGTCAGCAGGAGCGTGTTGTAGGGCTGGCTCGCCCAGTCGAAGAACCACCAGCCCCAGATGCGCCGCCTCGCCGATACCGCCATGTTCCTGCCCCTCGCGTCGGGCCGATGAAGCCCGAAAAGCCCCCGCCACGCAAGGCCGGTCGCGCCGGGGCGCGGGCGGCGGCCTGTCAGCGCGCGGGCGGCCAGGGGCGATCCGCATCAGCGGCAATCCAGGCGCCGACCCAGCCGGGAAGGTCCGGGCTTTCGGCCGGCTGGCCCAGCGCGGCCAGAACCTCGGCCGGCGGCACGATGCCGGTTTTCGAGGTGATGGCCGAGCGCAGGAGCATGTGGCTGGTGCACTCGCCCGCCCGCCACATGCTCTGTTCCATGTAGAGGAACCGCGCGTCCCAGCCGATGCAGCGGCTGACCATCTCCACCCGGTCGAACATCCGCACCCGGCGACGATAGCGCACCGAGCTGCCGGCGACCGTGATCCCCCAGCCCTGCCGGCGGATCACGCGGCCAAGACCGGTGCGCATGGCCAGCGGAATCCGCCCGAGGTCGTAGAGCGTCAGCGTCCGGCCGTTGTTGAGTTCCGCCCAGATGTCGAGGTCCCAGGGCCAGCAGAGGTGATGCGACAGATGCGGCTCGGTGAGCGCCAGCGGCGGGGCGTTCCGGTTCGTCCAGATTTCCTTTGCCATGCGCAGGACCGGATACATCGTCAGCACTCCCCGTGACTTCGCGTCAGGGGTGGCGGAGCCGGTGGCGGAGGTCAACCTGCGACGCTGCGTTAAACCGTTGCGCTGCGGGCGGCGGCGCCTTACATCCGGGCGGACCCAATGGCCGAGGAATTCGATGGTTTCGCTCTTTCAGGCGCTGATGATCATCCTGAACGTGATCTGGTTCATCATGATCGCGCATATCATCATGTCGTGGCTGCTGAACTTCCAGGTGCTGAACATCCGCCAGCCGATGGTGGCGCAGGTCTGGTACGGGCTGAACCGGCTTCTTGAGCCGATCTATGCGCCGATCCGCCGCTTCCTGCCGCAGACGCCGGGGCTCGACCTGGCGCCTCTGGTGGCCTTCGTGGTGCTGATCATCCTCCAGCGCGTGCTGATCAACAACGAGGGCTTCTTCTACGGCTACTGACTCTTGTCGCGGCCCGGCCGCTGTGACAGGGTGCCGGAAAAAGAGCAGCCCGCCCCGCCATGACAACCCGCGCCGAGGAACTTCTTTCCTCCGTCTTCGGATTTGACGCCTTCCGGCCCGGTCAGGCCGAGATCGTCGCCGCCGTCGCGAGCGGGCGCGATACGCTGGCCATCATGCCCACGGGTGGCGGCAAGTCGCTGTGTTTCCAACTGCCCGCGCTGATGCGGGACGGCGTGACGGTTGTCATCTCCCCCCTCATCGCACTGATGCGCGACCAGGTGCGTTCCTTGCGCGAAGCCGGGGTGGAGGCGGGCGCGCTCACCTCCGGCAACACCGAGGCCGAGACGGAAGAGGTTTTCGCCGCGCTCGACGAGGGTCGGCTGAAACTTCTCTACATGGCGCCGGAACGGCTTGCCTCGGGTGGGACGCTGACGCTTCTCCGGCGCATCGGCACCGGTCTCATCGCGGTGGACGAGGCGCATTGCGTCAGCCAGTGGGGCCACGACTTCCGCCCCGACTACCTGCGCATCGGCGACTTGCGCCGGGCCCTCGGCGTGCCGCTCGCGGCCTTCACCGCCACCGCCGACGAAGAGACGCGGGCGGAAATCGTCGCCCGCCTCTTCGATGGACGGACGCCCGAGACCTTCCTGCGCGGCTTCGACCGGCCGAACATCCACCTTGCCTTCGCCGTCAAGGATGGCCCACGCCACCAGATCCTGGCCTTCGCCGCCGCGCGCAAGGGGCAATCCGGCATCGTCTACTGCGGCACCCGCGCCAAGACCGAGACGCTGGCACAGGCGCTGGCCGAGGCCGGGCACCCGGCCTGCGCCTATCATGCCGGACTGGAGGCCGGGGCGCGCCGCGAGGTCGAGGCGCGGTTCCAGCAGGAGGACGGGCTGATCGTTGTCGCCACGGTGGCCTTCGGCATGGGCATCGACAAGCCCGACATCCGCTGGGTGGCGCACGCCGACCTGCCGAAGTCGATCGAGGCCTATTATCAGGAAATCGGCCGCGCCGGCCGCGATGGCGCCCCGGCCGAGACGCTGACGCTTTATGGCCCCGACGACATCCGCTTCCGCCGGACCCAGATCGACGAGGGACTGGCCCCGCCCGAGCGCAAGGCGGCCGACCACGCGCGGCTGAATGCGCTTCTCGGCCTTGCCGAGGCGACGGGCTGCCGCCGCCAGCGGCTTCTGGCGTATTTCGGCGAGACGGCCGGCCTCTGCGGCAACTGCGACCTCTGCGATGCGCCGCCCGATCTTTTCGACGGGACCGAGGCGGTCAGGAAGGCACTGTCGGCGATCCTGCGCACCGGCGAGAGCTTCGGCGCGGGGCATCTCATCGACGTGCTCACCGGCACCGTGACGGAGAAGGTCCGCGACCGCAGCCATGACGGGCTGCCGACCTTCGGCGTCGGGCGCGACCTGCCGAAGGCGGAGTGGCAGGCGGTGTTCCGGCAGATGATGGGGCACGACCTGATCCGTCCCGATCCCGAGCGCCACGGCGCGTTCCGCATGACCGAGGCGGCGCGCCCGATCCTGCGCGGCGAGGCGGCGGTGACGCTGCGCCGCGACACGATCCGCGCGGCGGCGAAGCCGGTGGTGAAGGCGCTGGTCTCGGACGAGGATGCGCCGCTTTTTTCCGCGTTGAGGGCGAAGCGCCGGGCGCTGGCCGAGGCGGCGCGGGTGCCGGCCTATGTGATCTTTCCCGACCGGACGCTGATCGAGATGGCCGAGCGGCGGCCGCGGACGCTCGACGACATGGCGCGCATCTCGGGCGTGGGGGCGAAGAAGCTGGAAAGCTACGGCGCGGCCTTCCTCGAGGTGATCGCGGGGGAGGCCGCGCGGATGCACCCGCAGCGGCTCAGGCTCGCCGGCCGCGCGGCGGGCACGCTCTACGACCGGCTGATGGCGGCGCAGGTGGACCTGGCGCGGGGTGAGGACGGCACGGGAAAACACCTCAGCTGCACCCACGCCGTGCTTCGCCGCATCGCCGAGACCCGCCCCGCGACGCTGGCCGAACTTGAACGCGTCGGCGGCCTGGGCGCGCAGAAGCTCGACCGGTTCGGCAGGACCTTCCTCGACATCCTCGCCGGCGGCTGAACCGCAGCCTTCAGCCGGGCGCCGCTTCCTGCGCGACGGCAGGCCCCGGCGGGCGGGCACCCGGGGGACAGAAGGCGGCGATCTTCGCCACGATCTCGGCCTTCTTCAACGGTTTCGTCATGTAATGGTCAATCCCGGCCTCGAGGATCGAGACGCGGTCGCCCTCCATCGCATGCGCGGTCAGCGCAACGATAGGCACGCGCGCAAGACCCTTCGCCGCCTCCTCGGCCCGGATCGCACGGGCGGCCTCGCGGCCGTCCATCTCGGGCATGGAAATGTCCATGAAGACGAGATCGGGCCGGAAGCCTTGCCACTGCTCAACCGCCTCCCGCCCGTTGTTTGCAAATTGCAGCTCGATGTCGCAGTCGGCGACCATCTTGCGGAAGACAAGCTGGTTCGTGCGGTTGTCCTCGGCCGCGAGCACGCGCATGGGGCGCGCCAGTGCCTTGTCGGGCGGGGCGGCCGGGGGCGCCTGTGTCGGCAACTCGGGCCCGGGGAAAGACAGGTCCTGCAGCACGCGCAGGAGCTGGCTGCGCAGGATCGGCTTCGGCAGAACCGCGGCGATGCCGTCGGGGCGGTCGCCGACAGCGTCGGGTTCGGAGGACAGAAGCAGGACGGGCGCGGTCGCCCCGGCCGAGCGCAACGCCGCCACGGTGTCGGGCCCGTCGGTTTCGGGCATGGCATGGTCAGTCAGGATCACGTCGAAGGGCCCGCCCGACGCCAGCGCGGCAACGGCTTCCGCGCCGCTCCGGCAACTCGTGACCGACAGGCCATAGGTTTCAAGCTGGCGCTGAAGGATCACCCGGTTGATGTGGATGTCGTCGACGACGAGCGCCTTCCTGAGCAGGACCGGCCGGTCCGGCCCCGCGCCGGTTCCGGTCCGCTCGGCCGGCGCGAGCACCAGCTTGAGGCCGAAGCAGGAGCCGCGGCCCGGCTCGCTGTCGACCCAGACCGCGCCGCCCATCAGGTCGACGATCTGGCGCGTGATCGCAAGGCCGAGGCCGGTCCCCTCGAACTTGCGGTTCGACTGGTCCTCGACCTGGTTGAACTCGCCGAAGATGTGCTCGATCTGGTCGGGCGCGATGCCGATCCCGGTGTCTTCGACCGTCACGTGCAACTCATATTCCCCGCCGGCAAGCTCGAGCCCGACGACGCGGGCAAGCACATGGCCCGCAGCCGTGAACTTGACCGCATTGCCGATCAGGTTCGTCAGGATCTGGCGCATCCGCCCGGGATCGGCGACGAAGCGGGTGGGCAGGAAGATGTCGAAATCGACGATCAGCTTGAGGCCCTTTTCCCGCGCCAGCGGCTGGAGAAGCAGCATCACCTCGTGCAGGCAGCGTTCCAGATCGAAAGGCTCGGGATAGAGCCGCATCTTCTCGGCCTCGAGCTTGGAATAGTCGAGAACATCGTTGATGATGACCAGAAGCGCCTCGCCCGAGGAGCGGATCGTCTCGGCAAACAGGCGCTGGTCCTCGGTCAGCGCGGTTTCGCACAGAAGCTCCGCCATGCCGACGACGCCGTTCATCGGCGTGCGGATTTCATGGCTCATGTTGGCGAGGAAGGCGGATTTCGCGCGGTTGGCGGCTTCGGCCCGCGCCCGCGCCTCCTCAAGTTCGGCCTCGCGTTCCATCGCCTCGGTGATGTCGAGCGCCATCGACACCAGATCGCCCGCCTCGCCGCGCCGGTCGTGGAAGCGGATGTGACGGCCGTCGCAAAGCCGGATCACCCTCGGCTCTATGACATCGCGGGCGAGCCTCTCGGTCATCTCGTGCCGCCAGTCCAGCGCTTCCTCGCCTTCAAGGTCGGCGATCCCGCCCGACAGGGCCTCGAGCGCGCGATAGTAGCTGTCGCCGAGCCGAACCCCGGCCGCGCCGAACAGGCCCAGATAGGCCTGGTTGGCCGAGACGAGCCGCGCGTCGGCGTCGAAGACGGCGAACCCGTCCTCGATGGTTTCGATCGCCTCCCAGAGGCGGCGCTGCGCCACCTCCGCCTCGGATGTCGCCCGTTCGAGATCGTGCGTCACCTGCACGTTCCGGCCCTTGAGCGATTCGGTTTCCTGCCGCTGCGCGACGATCTGGTCGGACAGCGCGCGGGCATGGCGCGAAAGCTGCGCATTGGCGGCGAAAAGCTCGCGTTTCTTCTGTTCCAGAAGCCGTTCGGCGGCGAGTCTTGCCCGCCGCTCCCGCGCCAGCTTCTCGGCCAAGCTCAAGACCGGCTCCGCCACGTCCGCCTCTCCGTCGCACCCAGGCCGAACCATGCCGAATCGTTGTGAATAAAGGCTTACGTGCTGTGCGTGCCATGTGGCGCCGCTTGCCAACCCGCCAACGCCCGTGCCAGCATCCGCACATTGCCCTGCCCAAGGAGATTTCCATGCGCGCCTTGACCGCTGCCGCCCTGCTGGCTGGACTTTTCCTTGCCGCGCCCGCCGCGGCCGATGACCGCGACTATCTGCCCGGCCGCCACGCCGTGATGGTCGAGGACATGGATTTTCCGGGCGGCGATCTCGCGCCGCTCTTCGACATCAGCTTCGAGATCTGCGAGGCCACCTGCCTTGCCGACATGTCCTGCCAGGCCTTCACCTACAATCGCCGCTCGAGCGCCTGTTTTCCCAAGTCCGCCGCCACGGCGCAGCAACCCTATCAGGGGGCGATCTCGGGGCGGGTGCTTGCCACCGATCCCGCCGCCCTTGCCTCGGCTCCCCTTCGCGCGGCCGAACTCGACTTCCTCAGGCCCGAGGATTTCGACGCGGCGCTGGCACAGGCGCGCGGTCTTGGCGCCGAACACATCGCCGGAGAGGCAAGCGAGGCCGACCTCCTCGCCGCCGCCGAGGCCGCGCGCGGGGGGGGTGACTGGCAGGGGGCGATGCGGTTGACCGGGGCCGCGGTCACGCTTGCCGACGACGCCGGGCTCTGGGCGGACTACGCCTCGGCCCTGCTGGAAATTCCGACCGGCGACGAGTCGCTCCGCCAGGGCTATGCGGGGCGCGCCGCGACGGCGGCGATCAACGCCTATCTGAGGACCGACAGCAAGGGGCTGAGGACGAATGCACTCGTGACACTGGCGCGCGCGTTCGAAATCGCCGAACGCGGCCGCGACATGATTCCGGCGCTCCGCCTCGCCCAGGCGCTGCAACCGCGCGACGACACCGCGGCGATGCTCGACGACGCGATCGGGAAATACGGGTTCCGCATTTCCGAAACCGAGGTCGAGAGCGACAGCGCGAGTCCACGTATTTGCGCCACTTTCACCGAGGATCTGGCAAAGGCGGGAACCGACTATGCGACCTTCGTGAAACTGCCAGAGAGCGGGCTGACGGTGGAGCCGCAGGGCAACCAGATCTGTGTCGGCGGCCTGAAGCATGGCAGCCGCTACGGCATCACCTTCCGCGAGGGGCTGCCCTCCGCCTCGGGCGAAGAGCTGGGCCGCAATGTGGTCGTCACCCAGTATGTCCGCGACCGCTCGCCCGCCGTCAGCTTCCCCGGTCGCGCCTATGTGCTGCCGAAGGTGGGCTCCACCGGCATCCCGGTGCAGACGGTGAACGCGACGGCGCTCGACCTGATGCTTCTCAGGCTTTCCGACCGCAACCTGATCCGGGCGATGCAGGGCGACTATTTCGGCCGCCCGCTCGATTACTGGTCGTCGGATTACCTCAGGAACGAAGTGACCGAGAAGGTGTGGACAGGCGCCGGCGAGGTCGGGATGGAGGTCAACCGCGACGTGACCACGCTGCTGCCGCTCGGCGATGTCATGAAAGATCTCGGCCCCGGCATCTACGCGCTTCAGGCCGCGGTGCCTGGCCTCGATCCCTATGACCATCCGGCGGCGACGCAGTGGTTCGTGATCTCCGACCTCGGACTGACGGCAATGCAGGGGGCGGACGGGCTCCATGTCTTCGTCCGCGCGCTGTCCGACGCCGCGGCGGTGGAGGGGGTGAAGGTGACGCTGGTCAACCGCGCCAATGCGGTGATCGGCACGGCCGCGACCGATGCGCAGGGCTACGCGCGGTTCGCGGAGGGGCTGACGGCCGGAACCGGCGGGGCGGAGCCGGTGCTGGTCACGGTGGAAAAGGGCGGGGACATGGCGTTCCTGTCGCTTGCCGAGCCGGAATTCGACCTGTCCGACCGGGGCGTGGCCGGGCACGACCCGGCGCCGCCGATCGATGTGTTCCTGTCGACCGACCGCGGCGCCTATCGCGCGGGCGAGACGGTGAACGCCACGATCCTCGCCCGGGACGCGAGGATGGACGCGCTCGACGGCCTGCCGATGACGGCGCGGCTGGTTCGGCCCGACGGCGTGGAATATTCCCGCGCGCTCCTGGCGCCGGCCGGCGCCGGCGGGTTCACGGCCGCGCTGCCGCTGGCCGGCAATGCCCCGCGCGGCACCTGGAGGATCGAGACCTTCGTCGAGGAAGAGACGGTGCTCGCCGCGCAGGGTTTCCTCGTCGAGGACTTCCTGCCCGAACGCATCGACTTCGCGCTCTCGCTGCCTGATGGCACGATCCGGCTGTCCGATACGCCCGCGCTTTCGGTCGATGCCCGCTACCTCTTCGGCGCGCCGGGTGCCGGGCTTTCGATGGAGGGCGATCTGCGCCTGACCGCGCTCAATGCGCTCGACGCCTTCCCCGGCTACACGTTCGGCAGGTACGACGCGCCGTTCGCGCCCTGGCGCGACAGCCTCTACGACACTGGCGAGACCGACGAGACGGGCCATGCCACGGTTTCCGTGACATTTCCCGACCTTGGAGAGGCCGCCAGCCGCCCGCTTGAAGCGCGCGTGGCGGTGCGGCTGAAGGAAGGCTCGGGCCGCCCGGTCGAACGTGACATCACCCGCCGCATCCTGCCCGATGCCCCGACCATCGGCATCAGGCCTGCCTTCGCCGACGGCACCGTCCCGCAGGGGGCAGAAGCCGCCTTCGCGCTTGTCGCGGTCGGCCCGGACGAAAAGCCGGCGGCGCGGCGGGTGCACTGGACGGTCAACCGGATCGACACCAACTACCAGTGGTATTCGCTCTACGGCCAGTGGAACTGGGAGGTGACGACGACGCGGTCTCGCGTCGCCGAAGGCGACGTGACCCTGACGCCGGAGGGGCCGGTCACCATCCAGGCCCCGGTGGACTGGGGCAACCACGAGATCGTCGTGGAGGCGACCGAGGGCGCCTATACCGCGACATCGATGGCATTCTACGCCGGCTGGTATGTGCCCGCCGACGCTTCCGAGACGCCCGATACGCTGACGGTCGCGCTTGACCGTGACGCCTATCGCCCCGGCGACACCGCAAAGGTCAGGATCGAACCGCGGACGGACGGCGTGGCGCTGGTCACCGTGCTGTCGAACCGGCTGATCGACATGAAGGCGGTGCCGGTCGCGGCGGGCGAGAACGTGATCGACCTGCCGGTGACGGACGACTGGGGCGCGGGGGCCTATGTCACCGCCTCGGTGATCCGGCCGCTGATGGCCGAGGCCGGGCGGGCGCCGACGCGGGCGCTCGGGCTCTCCTATGCCGCCGTCGATCCCGGCGGCCGGAAATTGACCGTGGCCTTCGATGCACCCGCCGAAGCCGCGCCGCGCGGAGCCTTGCCGGTGGCGCTGAAGGTGGAGGGCGCGGGTGTGGGTGATCAGGTCTTCGCCACCGTCGCCGCCGTGGACCTGGGCATCCTGAACCTGACCGGCTTCAAGTCGCCCGACCCCGAGGACCATTACTTCGGCCAGCGCAGGCTCGGCGTCGGCATCCGCGACCTTTACGGAAGGCTGATCGACGGGCGGACCGGCGCACCGGGCACGGTGCGCTCAGGCGGCGACGCCGCGGGCGGGCTGAAGATGCAGGCGCCGCCGCCGACCGAGGAGCTGATGGCCTGGTTTTCCGGCCCTCTGACCATCGGTCCCGACGGCACCGCCCGGATCGACATCCCGCTGCCGGCCTTCAACGGCACTGTGCGGCTGATGGCCGTCGCCTGGTCGAAGGCCGCCGTGGGGCAGGCAGAGGCGGACGTGCTGGTCCGCGATCCCGTGGTCGTCACCGCCTCGGTGCCGCGCTTCCTCGCCCCCGGCGACACCTCACGGGTGCTGCTGGAGATCGTCCATGCCACCGGGCCTTCGGGCCGCATGGGCCTCGATGTCGCGGGCGAAGGGGTGAGCGTCGGCGCCGCGCCCTCGGGCCTCGATATTGCCGAGAAGGGCAAGGCCGAGGTAAGCGTGGCGCTGACCGCGCCCGAGGCCGAGGGCACGGCAACGGTCCGCGTCGCGCTGACGACGCCGGACGGCAGGCAGCTTCTCAAGACGCTGACGATTCCGGTCCAGGCCAACGATCCCGAGATCGCCCGGCAGAGCCGGTTCGACCTTGCCGCCGGCGCGAGCTTCACGCTCGACGAGAACGCCTTCGCCGGGCTCCTGCCGGGCTCGGGGCGCGCGACGCTCGCCGCCGGCCCGCTCGCCCGCTTCGATGCGCCCGGCCTTCTCGCGAGCCTCGACGCCTATCCCTACGGCTGCACCGAACAGCTCGCCTCGAAAGCGTTGCCGCTGCTCTACTTCGATCAGGTGGCGACGGCGATGGGGGCCGCGGGCGGCAGCGACGTGAAGAAGCGGGTGGAGGAGACGATCGCCGAGATCCTCCTCAACCAGTCGCCGAACGGTGCCTTCGGCCTCTGGTATCCCGATGCGGGCGACCTCTGGCTCGACGCCTATGTGACCGATTTCCTCAGCCGGGCAAAGGCGCAGGGCCACGCGGTGCCCGACACCGCCTTCCGCAACGCGCTCGACAACCTCAGGAACCAGGTCAACTACGCGCCGGACTTCGATGCGGGTGGCGGGCCCTATGCCTATGCGCTGATGGTGCTGGCGCGCGAGGGCGCCGCCGCCATCGGCGACCTGCGCTACTATGCCGACGTGAAGGCCGAAGCCTTCGACACGCCGATCGCGGCGGCCCAGCTTGGCGCCGCGCTGGCCGCCTATGGCGACCAGCGGCGGGCGGATGCGATGTTCGCCGCGGCCGCGCGGCTCCTCGCCCGGCAGGGAGCGACGGAGGCGCATGTCTGGCGCGCCGACTACGGCACCAACCTGCGCGACGCGACCGCCCTTCTCGCGCTGGCGGCCGAGGCGGGGTCGGCAGCGATCGACGCCGGCACGCTCGGCAATTCGGCGGCCTCGGCGATGGCCGGCCAGCGGCTGTCGACGCAGGAGGCGGCCTGGGCGCTGCTCGCCACCCACGCGCTGATCGACCGACCGGGGACCGAGGGCTTCACCGTCAACGGCGCCCCCGTCACCGGCCCGCTCGTCCGCGTCCTCGACGCCGAGGCGCGGGAGCCCCAGGTCGTCACCAACGGCACCGGACGCGAGGCGACGCTGACGCTGACCACCTTCGGCGTGCCGACCGAGCCGGAGCCCGCCGGCGGCAAGGGTTATGCCATCACGCGCAGCTACTACACGCCCGAGGGCGAGCCCGCCGAGATCGCCGCGGTGAAACAGGGCACCCGCCTTGTCGCGGTGATCGAGGTGACGCCGACGGCGGGCGGCGAGGCGCGGCTGATCGTCAACGACCCGCTGCCCGCGGGGTTCGAGATCGACAACCCCGCGCTCCTGCGCTCGGGTGACATCGCCGCGCTCGACTGGCTGGAGACGGCCGAGACCCGCACCGCCGAGTTCCGCCAGGACCGCTTCGTCGCCGCGGTGGACTGGACCTCGCCGGAGCCGTTCCGGCTGGCCTACATCGTTCGCGCAATCTCGCCGGGGCAGTTCCGCCAGCCCGCCGCCAGCGTCGAGGACATGTATCGCCCCGACTACCGGGCGCGGACGGCAGCGGGCAGGATCACGGTGACGGAGTGAGACCGCTCCTGCCCTTCGCGCTCGCGGCGGGGTTCTTCGCGGCCGGCCTCGCGCGCGACGCGGCCGATCTCTGGATCGACCGGGCGGTGCTGCCGCCCTTGACGATGGAGACCGGGGTGGAGGTGACGGCGCGCGACGGCACGCTGCTGCGCGCCTTTACCGTCAGCGATGACCGCTGGCGGCTGGTGCCCGGCGCGGTCGATCCGGACTTCCTCGCCATGCTCGTCGCCTACGAGGACCGGCGGTTCTACCGCCACGGCGGGGTCGATGCGCTCGCGCTCCTGCGTGCCGCCGGGCAGGCCGTGGCGCAAGGCCGGATCGTCTCGGGCGGCTCGACGCTGACCATGCAGGTCGCGCGGCTGCTCGAAGGCAGCGGCACCGGGCGGCTGGCCGGCAAGCTCCGCCAGATCCGCGTGGCGCTGGCGCTGGAACGGCGGCTGACGAAGGACCAGATCCTCGGCCTCTACCTGCGGCTCGCCCCCTACGGCGGCAACCTCGAGGGCATCCGCGCGGCGACGCTGGCGTATTTCGGCAAGGAACCGCGCCGCCTCACGCCCGCCGAAAGCGCGCTGCTCGTGGCCTTGCCGCAGGCACCCGAGGCGCGCCGGCCGGACCGCGCGCCGGAACGGGCGGCGGAGGCCCGCGCCCGCGTCCTCGCCCGGCTTGCGGCCGAGGGGGCGGTTGATGCCGACCGCGCCCGCGCCGCGCTGACCGAGCCCGTGCCGACGACGCGCCGCCCCTTCCCCGCGCTCGCCCCCCATCTCGCCGAGCGCCTGCGCCGCGAAGACCCCGCAGCGCGCCGCATCGCCACCACGATCGACCCCGCGCTGCAGAAAAGCCTCGAGGCGCTGGCCGCCCGTGCTGCGCGCGGCTCGCCCGCCCGGGCCTCGATCGCCGTGCTCGTGGCGGACCACAGGACGGGTGAAATCCTCGCCTCGGTCGGCTCGCCGGACTGGACCGACGCGGCGCGCGCCGGCTTCATCGACATGACCCGCGCGCTGCGCTCGCCGGGCTCGACGCTGAAACCCTTCGTCTACGCGCTGGCCTTCGACGAGGGGCTCGCCCACCCCGAGACGCTGATCGAGGACCGGCCGGTGGCCTTCGGCAGCTATGCGCCGCAGAACTTCGACCGCAGCTTCCGCGGCACGGTCACCGCGCGCGAGGCGCTGCAACTGTCGCTCAACATCCCGGTCGTCAGCCTGACCGAGGCAC
The DNA here is from genome assembly GCA_030837785.1 of Albidovulum sp. GTDB lineage: Bacteria > Pseudomonadota > Alphaproteobacteria > Rhodobacterales > Rhodobacteraceae > Albidovulum. The sequence continues at coordinate 17,823 of JAUQYA010000131.1, read as the reverse complement.
TCGGTCCGGCGCGGCTTCTCTCGACACTGCGCAAGGCCGGGGCAGGGCCTGTCCTGCCCGGAGGCGAGCCGGGCCTCGCCGTCGCCCTCGGCGGCCTCGGCCTGACACTCGAAGACCTCATCGCGGCCTATGCGGCGCTGGCCCGCCTCGGAAGGCCGGTCCGTCTCACCACGACACCGGGAGCGCCAGAGCCCACCGCCGCACCGCTCTTCTCGCCCGAGGCCGCCTGGCTCGTCGCCGACATCCTCGCCGGGCTGCCGCCGCCCGCCAACGCCCCCGCGCATCGGATCGCCTACAAGACCGGCACCAGCTACGGCCACCGCGACGCCTGGGCGGTGGGCTTCGACGGCGCCCATGTCGCCGGCGTCTGGATGGGAAGGCCCGACGGCGCCTCGCTGCCCGGCGCCTTCGGGGGCGAGCTGGCCGCCCCCGTGCTCTTCGACGCCTTCGCCCGGATCGGCCCCGAACCGGTTGCCCTGCCGCCGCCGCCGCCGGCGACGCTGATCCTGCCGAACGCGCGGCTGCCGCAGCCCTTGCAACACTTCCGCCCGCGGGGCCGGACGCTTGCCGCACCGGCCGCGGGGCCCGAAATCGCCTTCCCGCCCGACGGTGCGGAGGTGGAGCCCGGGGCTTCGCTCTCGCTCAAGGTGCGCGGCGGCACGCCGCCCTTCACCTGGCTTGCGAATGGCGCCCCCGTGGTTCTGGCCGACCGCAGCCGCGAGGCGGCGCTGCCCGCGCCCGGTCCAGGCTACCTGACGCTCTCGGTCATCGACGCAACGGGACGCAGCGCCACCGCCGATGTGAGGCTGCGTCCCTAGAGCGGGATGACTTTAGACGGAACCTTATCCTGCGTTTCGGATGTAGTTTTCGCATTCCTTCGGGGTGAACTGGTCGAGGAGTGAGCTGATTCTGCGCCAGACGGCCTCCTTGGTGCGTTCGGCAGCTTTTCGCAGGAGGTGCTTGAGCTTGGCGATGACCTGTTCGATCGGGTTCAGGTCGGGCGAGTAGGCGGGCAGGTCGAACAGCTTGGCGCCTGCCGCGCGGATCGCCTGGCGGATGGCGGGGGCCTTGTGCAGGGGGGCATGTTGGTCTTGGCCCAGGTCTCGTCAATGAAGACAAGGCGTTTCGGGTCGATGCTGCCCTGACGCGCCTTCCAGCGCGCACGCTTGCGGGCAATGTCGGGCCGTTCCTGCTCACTGGCGCGCGCGGTTTTTTTGAAGCTGAGCCCCTCGGCATGGGCGAAGGCCCACATCGTGCGGTAGTCGACTTTCAATCCGCGCTCGGCCAGTTCGGATACCAGACCGCGCAGAGTGAAGGCCCCCTCCGCCATCCGGGCGCGCAGCCAGTCGGCCTCGGCCCCCCTGATCTTCGGCAACACATGCCCGCCGATCTTGCCCGGCGCGACACTGCCCGTCTCCCGCCGCCGCTCCGACCACTTCACCACGCTCGACGGTGCCACGCTCAGGGCTTCCGCCACCGCGCACACCGTCTCGCCCGCATCAAGCCGCGCCATCGCACGCTCACCTCACGCCCTACGAATACATCTGCAAGATCTGGACATCAGAACCTGACAGATTCATCCTAAACCCGATCCACCAGATGCCGGGACTGAACACCGTGGCGTTGCAGCCCCTCCACGATCTGATCCGCGCCCATGTCCTCGGGGCCGAACGACTGCATGCCGATGACACGACCGTGCCGCTGATGGCGAAGGGCGGCACGCGGACTGCCCGGCTCTGGACCTGCCTGCGCGACGACCGGCCCTTTGCAGGCGGAGCGCCACCCGCCGCCCTCTACTACTTCTCGACCGACCGCAGGATGGAGCATCCAACCCGGCATCTGGCGGGTTGGACCGGCGTCCTTCAGGCCGATGCCTATGGCGGCTACAACGGCGTTTATGACGCCGCCCACAAACCTGCGCCCATCCGCAGGGCGCTCTGCTGGTCGCATGCCCGGCGCAAGTTCTTCGAATTGGCGGATATCAAGGCCACGGCCCGCAAGGGCAAAAAGATCGCCGAAGAGATCTCGCCCGTCGCGCTGGACGCGATCAAACGCATGGACCTCATCTTCGAAGCCGAGCGCGAGAGTGAGCCATCGGCCGCCATTGGTCCGAGGACAATGGCGAACGGCCTGAGCGCCGAGGTCCGCCAGGACGCCCGTCAGCCCCTCGTGCGCCCGATGGTCCAGGAACTGCACGACTGGATGCGGGCCGAACGCGCCCGGATGTCGAGGCACAACCCCGTCGCCAAGGCGATCAACTACATGTTCGACGAAGACGGCCGCCGGGACGCCTTCACCCGCTTCCTCGAAGATGGCCGCATCTGCCTGACGAACAACGCCGCCGAACGTGCCCTGCGCGGCATCGCCCTCGGCCGCAAAGCCTGGCTCTTCGCCGGATCGCCCCGCGGTGGCGAACGTGCCGCCTTCATGTATTCCCTGATCGTCACCGCCAAGATGAACGACGTCGACCCTCAGGCCTGGCTGGCCGATGTCCTCGCCCGACTGCCAGACATGCCGCTGTCGCGCCTGCCGGAGCTGCTGCCGTGGAATTGGCCACGAACCGCACAAAGGATTGCCGCATGACCCTGATCGCCCGTCTCAGGATCATCCTGAACGATGTCGATCCGCAGCCGATGCGCCAGATCGAGGTGCCGCTGAAGATCAGGCTCGACCGGCTGCATGAGGTGGTCCAGGCCGCGATGGGCTGGACGGACACCCATCTCTACGAGTTCCGCGCCGGTGGTGCAGGGTGGGGCGTGCCCGACCCGGACGGGTTCCATGACGGCCCCATCCCCGCGAAGAAGGCAACGCTGCAAAAGGTGATCGAGGATACCGGCGCCAGGACGATCCAGTATGTCTACGACTTCGGCGACGACTGGGACCACAGCATCCGGATCGAGCGGGTCAGCGAGGCCACCCCGGGCGTGAACTATCCACGGCTTCTGAAGGCCAGCGGGGCCTGCCCGCCCGAGGATGTCGGCGGTGCCCCCGGTTACGAGGAGTTCCTCAAAGCCCTCGCCGATCCGGAACACGAGCAGCACGACGACATGGTTCGCTGGTCAGGCAGACCCTTCGATCCCGAAGATGCCCGGATCGACAGGATCGTCGAACGCTTTGATCAGCTCGCGAAGAAATCGGCCCCGCGGCCCGCCAAACCCAAAGCACCCAAGAGAGCGCGCTGAGCACCGCCACCGTCCGCAACCTACCCCGGATGCTTACCAGCGATCTTTGGGCATTTGGAATTGGTCCCGAGCGGTCATGCTCTCGACGTTCTCGCTGACGATTACCGCCGGATCGCCGAGGACGGCCCGCTTGCAACGACACCAGAGCCCTTTGGCGACTTGATGGACCGCTGCGCGGACATCGCGCGCAGGGCCAACGCAGCGATCAAGTCTGCCTGATCATCTTCTCGGAAGCTTCCCGTTACTTGTTCCCGTCGATCCACTTCGACATGAGCCCCCTGTCGCGGAAGCACTCGTCCGGGACGGCGCGGCGCTTGATCCGGGCGAGTTTCTCCGCGAAGGCCACCTGCTTGGGCGTCGGCAGCCGGTCCATGTCGGATACTGGCTTCAGCTCGGCCTGCGCCTCGATCCAGGCACTCAGGGACCGGGGGCCCTGCTGAACCTCCCAGGGCAGGAGGGTCTGATTGCGCAGGGCGAGCTACCGCGCGTAGGCGATCTGTTTGGGCGTCGCAGGCAGGGCATGCGTGGTGTTGTCCATCGGGGAACTCCCTTGCTGGCTCGGCTCTCAAAGTAGAACATAAAAGGAACAAAATCAACCCGAGCGTCTACGATGCTTCGGTTCGAGAGGGAGAGGGGAGCTGGAAAAGATCAGACCTGAGGGTGCCCGAGAGAGGGCGTCCGGGCCTGATCCTGTCCCTCACTCCGGGGTTTCCCGATGACCCATCTCTCTCTTCTCCTTTATTCGGCAGCTTCGAAACGGAAGGGCTCTGCCGCGGCAAACTGGCCTGACACTTCGCCCGAGTGCAGGTTGGTCATGTCGAGCCCAAGGTCCAGCATCCGTACGCCGCTGTCTTCCGCGAAGTCCATCTGCTTCAGATCGACCCAGAACACATTGGGTGAAATGGCGGATTCGACATAGAACAGCCGGTCCTTCTGATCCGCCGCCACCCGCCAGCGCGTGGTGGCGAGGTTCGGCGCTTCGGGCGTGCCGATCCCGTAGGGGACCGAGGCATTGCGGATCACGCTGAAGGCCGCAGCAGCAGCGATGCGCGGATCGTCCGACTGCACTACCATGTCGATATAGGTGCTGGCCCGCACGAAACGATCCGCCGCGCGGGTGGTGCCGGGCAGCACCTCGCGCGGGTTGACGCCCTGCCAATAGCTCACCAGCGCCAGCTGCTCATCATAGGGCGGATCGTTGGTCATCACCCGGTATTCGGGGCCGTGATGGATCACCAGTTCGCCATCCAGCCATTCGAGGATCGCGCTGTCGCCGCTGGAATCGGAGAGCGACAGATGCACCGTGGTCAGCCGCCCGGGCTGCATCGGCAGATCCCTGGACACCACATGGAAGGGGTTGTCCCGCATATCGGCCACCGCCTCGGCCACGGTGGCGTAATTGTCCATGAAATACTGCGCCCAGAGCGACAGCGAGATCTGCGGCGTCGTTCCGTCGTCTTCGGGGTATTCCGTATCGACCATCCAGAGCATGTTCGCCACCAGCCCGGCCTCGTTCATGCCGTCCACGGTGGCGATGTCATAGCCCGAGACGATCAGGCTGCCGTATTTCGATGTCCATTCCAGCGAGCGCGGCCCGGCCTCGCCGCTGCGGGTCATGCCGCGCGGGAAGACCCAGAGGTTGGAGACCATCGGCAGGCTCCAGTCCATCGTGCGGGCGGTGAGAACCCGCCCCTCGGGACCGCTGTAGATGACGCGGGTGCAAGCCTCGGCGACCGGCGCGCCGGCAAGCGAAAGGGCGAGCGTGAGGGTAAGACTGCGGAGCATTGGAACCGTCCTTTCTCAGAAGCGCCAGGTGGCGCCGAAGAGCGGCCCGGCCATGGTCACATCCACCGCCGTTCCGCCGCTGCGATAATCGACATTGATCTGGCGATAGCCCGCCGAGATCCAGAGGCTATCGTTCACCTGGTAATTGACCGTGGCAAGGATCTGGCTGGTGCCTTCCGAGCCGACCCCGAAACCGCCGACATCGGCGTAAAGCACGGCCGACCATTGCGGGGCCAGCGCGATATTCGCCCGCGCCGCCAGGATCGGATCGACGAAATCCTTGCCCGGCGAGGCCTGGATCGCGCCGCCGGCCACGGTGACGCTGCTCTCGATGCTCCAGGCACGTGCGCCGCCCAGCAGATCCAGCGTCATTCCCTCGTCCGAGACCGCCCGCCAGCCGGCCAGCAGGGTCAGCGACTTCTGCCTGAGCTTGCCGCTGGCCGGGGCGAGGCCGACGCCGGGCACCGGCACGAGGCCATCCGCCGAACTGGAGGACCAGCTGAGATCGCCCATGATCACCAGCCGGTCGCGCCGGACATAGCCCGACAGAAAGAAGGCGCCGTCCAGATGCTCCATCACATCGGACAGCGACGTGTCGAAGGACAGCGTCGGCGCGCCGGAAAAGGGCGTGATGTCGCCGCCGAGCCCCGCGCCCCAGACATAGGGCGTGACCTGGCCCGACCAGTCCTGGGCCGAAACGGGAAGCGGGCCGATGACGGCAACCGCCAGCCCGGCCATCAGATTGCGGATCATATCGCTCTCCTTCACAGGCTGTTTCTGAACATCCGGCCGCCTTTCATGATCAGTCGCAGATTGTCGGCATCGGCCAGCCAGTCGAGTCCGGCCTCGACATCGCCCTCCACCACCAGCAGATCGGCCAGCGCGCCCTCGGCGATCACCCCGAGCCGGCCGTCATAGGGCGCGCGCGCGCCCGAAAGGGCCAGCAATTCGCCCGCCGCCCCGGTGGCGCGATGCAGCGCCGCCAGCGGTGACATGAACCGCGCCAGTTTGGTCAGCTGCCGCGCCTGGCTTTCTCCGCCGCCATAAAGAATGTCGGTGCCGAAGGCCCAGTTCACCCGATGCTTGTCGGCCCATTCGAAGGCGCGCATCGTGCCCTCGGCCACCATCTTCTGTGCCGCGATGGCCTTGGGATCGGTGTATTTGTTGGCGTCCTCATCGGCGAGGAAGGGCTGGATCGACCACCAGGTGCCGTTGTCGGCCATCATCCGCACGGTATCCTCATCGGCCAGCTGCCCGTGTTCGATGGATCTGACCCCGGCCCGGATGCAGCGCTGAATCCCCGCTGACGTGTAGACATGGGCGCAGACATAGGTGCCCCAGTCGCTGGCGGCATCCACCGCCGCGCGCATCTCGTCCTCGGTGAATTGCAGGGATTCCAGTGGGTCGTATTGCGAGGCTACACCGCCGCCGGCGGAGATCTTGATCTGGCTCGCACCCTTCATCAGCTGCTCGCGCGTGCGGCGCAGCACCTCGGGCACGCCATCGGCCAGCGCCGACATGCCGGCGGCGCTGGCGTAATCCGCCGGGTCGGAAGGCATTGTCGGCAGGGCGTTCTGGAAGCGGAAATCGCCATGGCCCGAGGTCTGGCTGATGATGGCCCCCGCCGGGAAGATGCGCGGGCCGGCGACCACGCCGCGATCCACCGCGGCCTGGAGACCGAAGGCCGGGCCGCCGACGTCGCGCACCGTGGTGAACCCGCGCTGAAGCGTTGCGCCCGCCTCTTTCCCCGCCATCAGATGCAGGAAGCCGATGTCCTGCGTCATCGCGACGACCTGGCTGACCGAGGCCAGCGTCGTGTGCCAGTGGCTGTCGATCAGCCCGGGAATGACGGTGCGTCCGCCGCAGTCGATCCGCTCGGCCTCGGCCGGACCCTGGCCCCGGGCCGGCAGGGCGGAGATGCGCCCGCCCTCGATCAGCAGGTCGACGCCATCGCGCAACGACAGGGTGGTGCCATCGAAAAGGCGCAGGTTGGTCAGCAGAAGCGGTGCGCCGGGCGTCTGTGCCTTCACCTCCTGCGGGGCAAGTCCGAAGCCCGCGAACATGCCGACCACCGCCGCCATCCCGCCCAGCATCTGCCGGCGCGAGATATCCGCCTCGATCCTGCGCATGGCGGCCAGTGTTTCGGGGCTGCCACAATGACAAAAACGCAGTTGCCCGGTGTCGGATATGGCCTCAAAGCAGGTCTGGCACATGCCTTGTCCCTTCTGGGTAAGATCTACGCAAAACAACTTATAGGAAACATGATGGCAGTTGTCACCGCCTAGGCCCGCGCAGGTGTGGGCCAGTCTGTATTTGTCCCCCTATTATTCCGGCAGGTTCCGCAACGGACATCACCTGCAACGGCACGACAGATTGAAACTGCGATGCGCCCGCCCTATGGCAGCCCAACAGACTACCGCAAAGGACAGATGATGGGCATGCGCAAGTAAAGCGTCAGTTTCACCAATACCGCCTTCGATTTTGCGCGCGAGCTGGTCGAGAGCGGTGAGTATCCGAACGTCAGCGCCGCCGTCTCGGGCGAACTGGCCCGGGGCCAAGGCCGGGCGGGACAAGGAACGCGCCCTCTTCGAGGCCGAGGCGCAGCGTCGCCTGGCATTGCCACTTGACCAATGGGAGCCGGTCGCAGACCTCGACAACCTTACACTGGACGCGCGCACCCACCTGGCATCGCGCGCAAGGTCGGGTGGCGTTTCCAGCTGATGCGCCTGATCCGCCACCCGCTGGTCAGCCGGGACATCATCGCCCTGGTGGACCATATCGTCGACGTGACCCAGAGCGATTTCGCGGCTGGCGCACGGCGGCTCGATGAGATCGATGCGCAGCTCGGGACATTACGGCCAACCCGCAATCGGGCGCGCGGCTGCACGGGCCGCTTCAGGGTTGGCTGGTTCGTCATGGCGGACACGGGCACCGCCTGACCATCGTCTTCCGCGCGGACATGGACCGGGAAGAAATCCACGTCACGCTGGTGGCCATCGGCGGCCAGGATTGGATGACGGCAGGAACCGAACGGCGCGATTGGGGGCGGTGACCAGGCTGCGGCGCCCTCCGGTACCCTTGAAAGTTGAGGACAGGAGCCATATCTTACCGTCGTCTTACATTGGAGCGATGGTCATGCCCCGGTCCGAATCCGCAATCACCACCGTCTCGACCAAAGGTCAGGTGATCCTGCCGAAGGCCATTCGGCAGCGGCGGAAATGGGAGGCGGGCACGCGGCTGATCGTCGAGGAAACGGCAGATGGCGTCATGCTGAAACGGGCTCCGGCCTTCGCCCCTACCCGGCCGGCCGATGTGTTCGCCCTGCTGCCCCACAGGGGCGATCCGAAATCGGTCGAAGACATGGACGCCGCCGTGCTGGCGGAAGCCAGGCGGCGTCATGATCGCGATTGATACGAATATCGTCGTCCGCTACCTGACCGGCGACCATCCCGAGCAATCGCCGCGCGCGCAGGCTTTGGTCAACGGTCAGCCGGTCTTCATCCCCGCGACCGTCGCGATCGAGGCCGAATGGGTGCTGCGCAGTGCCTATGGCTACAAGCCTGCAGAGGTCGCAAAGGCACTCAGGGCCTTCGGCGGCCTACCGACCGTGACCATCGAAGATGCCGGGATCGTTGCGGAAGCGCTGGACCGGGCGGAGCAGGGCATGGATTTTGCCGATGCTCTTCATCTCGGGAAATCCTCGCACTGCGACGGTTTCGCAAGCTTCGACAGGAGGTTCGTCAAGGCCGCGCACGCGGCAGGCAATGTGAGCGTGCAGGAAGCCTGACACGGTCGTCATCGAATCTGTCCGGCCGCGAGTTTCACGAGATATTCCTCGGGCAAGGGGGGCCTGGTGTCGCAGCGCGCAAGTCCGAAACGAGCCCTTACCTGGAGGTGATGGTCCCGCGATGCCGGCGAAAGGCTGCCTTCAGAGCAGCATTTGGCGCGGGTGGCATATCGAGGGCAGCAAAGAAACCATCGTGGTCGACTGGCTGCAGGACCGTATGCGTATCAGCGTCGTGTGTGTTGGCAGGAAGGTTGGGCACGATGGTCTCCTTTTCGGAAGCGATCCACGGACACCGGTCCGGGGCAGATTTCAAGCCTTGCCCTTTTGATTTCACCACCCCACGAAGCTCGACGGCCCATCATAGGCAGGGTACTGAGCCTCGTCGATGACGAAGCCGAAGGGACCAAAACGGTAGTCTACCGATGGTACCAGGAAGCGCCGTCGGGCTGTCCGTTCATCACGTTGTCCGCCGCGGGTCGCAATCACCTCGGTGAAACCCGCGCGCTGATCGGAGCGAATTGCCGCGATCACGATCCAGTCTCCGGCATGATCTCGCTCGAAAATCTGCCGATCCCGTTCGCGGGAGTCTCCGGGTTTGAGCATACGGCCATGGATCGCCTCCCAGGCCTCGGGCCAGTGGTTCATGATGGTTTCATCGGCCTGCCGCCGCTCCCGGCTGGTGAAGAAATCGGGCCAAGCCTGGGCGACGGAAGCCCATTCGGCATCCTCTTCATACCACCCGGAGGAATTGCGCAGCGCGGGATGGACCCTGCGGTTGCGATCCGGCGAGAGCTGGAAGCCGCCGTGTCCGGCGGTGGAATGGAAAAGCACCCCCTCGGCATAGCGCGTGGCGCCCTGCGACGGACCCCAGGGCGTATTTGCCTGGACGATCAATTCCTCCCGGCGCAATGCGGCCGCTTCGCGCTGATGCTCGGCATTGTCCTGCACCAGCACCCGAAATGCCGCTTCGTCGACAACCAGCCCGCAATGGCCGTAGAAGTCGGATCGCGTCCATTCGGCGAGCGGTCGAGACAAGCGCCAGCCGGTGGTGAGGTAGTGACCTCCGTCTCCGGTCGGGGCCGTGGCGAAAGCCGTATCGCCCACCCGGGCGACCGGCAGATCGTCGGCACTGCGGCCGAATTCCACAACGTCTGCTGGCGGCTGGCAGGGCAGGGGACGCGCTTGGCTTCGTCGAGCGGGCGGAGGTGAACGAGGCACGCTGGATCCCACCCGAGTGGCAGGACGCGCGCCTTGCCGTGCTTGAAGCGCTTGACCGGAAGAATGAGGCGCAAGCATTCCGCAATGCACGGCTCTGATGATGTGACCGCTCTCCTCCGTGGATCCTCGCAGACCCACCTCGGCACATTGATACCGTCGGGGGGCGGTCACATCATCAACGCCGGGCCACGCTACTACGACGCCCGAAACTTGTTGAAACGATCCGTTTTGGGTGTCTTATAGTCCTCCCCATAGCATGCTGGGAATGACGCCATGGCTTTGAAGCTATCCGCCAGATGATCGCGGCCTTGCAGGTCCCGCCGTGGTCCCCCGCCGATGATTGCGTCCCGAGGACTCCGGCATCATGATCCGCCCGAAAACCGAAACGAAAGGTTCTCCCATGGATGAGTTTACATCCTCCCCCCGCGAACGGCTAATCTGGCCCTTCATGGCCCCCTTCTATCATTATTTCGCGCAGCCGGTGGGCTGGGCGCTGTTCCGGGTGCTGATCGGTGGTCTGCTCATGGTCGAGGGCTGGCCGAAGATCATCGCACCGATGGCGCAGGTGGGCTTTGTCGAAAACGTAATGGGCTGGCCGGCGGGCTGGTTCTTTTCGCCGCTGCTGGCTATCATGCAGTTCGTCGGCGGCTTCCTGATCGCCATCGGATTACTGACCCGCCCCGTGGCGCTGGCGAATGCGGTCATGCTGGCGATCACCATCTGGTTCCATGTGAGCAATCCATACGGCCCGGTCTTTCTGACCGATGATGGCATGACGTTCCTGCGCGACAATCTTCAGTATCTGACGGAGGAAGGACAGCGCCGCCTGCTCGCCGATGGCGGGGCGGGTTTCCTGCATCAGGTGCAGGCCAAGGCAGTGTTCAATTCCTCCTTCTGGACTGCGGGGGCTGCGCTGGTCGCAGCTTTCGGGGGCGGACGCCTTTCGGCGGACCGGCTGCTGGGGAAGGAGTTCTGAAGACTCGACCCGAGATCCCCCCGGCCAGACCGGGGGGATTTTCGCACCCGGCTGGAATTCGCCCTTCGGATGGCTGTCCGGGCGGGTTGTCATCATCCCGCCGATGGACATGGGGGGCACCGTCACGGCACAGGCCGACATGGCTGTGCGCCGGCCCCTTCACGGCACGGAACCAGCCACCCGGCAAGGTCCAGGCGTGCCGCCGGGGCTGCCGATCCATCGCGAAACCGGCGATCATAGACGCGTGGCGGACGCGTTATGAGCCGGCGGCGCCAGAACCTCCGCCCCGGCTGGACAATCGCGCGCAGCAGCGCGCGGGCGTGGACGGGCTGACCTGCGGTTCGCGACCGGGTGGGCAGCCGGGCCCGCGCGCGCTTTTGTTTCACCCCTCTTTCAGGAAGCCGCGCCCGACGCCCTCTGCGATGATCCGCTGCGCAGCCTGCCAAAGGGTATCGGAGGCGTTTGCGATCGGGACCTTTCGCTCCAGCACATCCCGGCTTGTCACGCCGGGGGTATGCCAGGTTCCCCCGCTGGTGAAAAAGTTGTGCAGCAGGTCCAGATCCTCATCCGCGTGCTCGTGCAGCATCATCGCCATCAAGGCGATCTCCCAACTGTGTTCTGCATCGTTCTCGCGGCGTGAGCCGTCCAGCAGCGGAGTGCGGCGCAACACCTGCTTCAGCTTTTCCACTTCAAGGATGAACATGAACTGCTGGCGGACGCGGGGATCGGGCACGACATCGGCCATCTCCTCGTCGGTCAGAGCGGGGGGGAAAAATCTCTCCGGTCATCTGCATCTCCGGCATTCGTTCCGGCCGGTTGATACGACGAATGCGGTTGCCGACGCCACAGGCGAGCCACCACCAGGCGGTGAACAGCAGCCATGTTTCACAGACACCGTGACCGGATTTGTTCTGCGTGGCCCCGGCAAATCGTGCTCAGAGCAGCCATTCGATCGGCAGCAGGCCAATCAGCCTGAGGCCCATGCGTGACAGGCCGCTGGTTCCTGGCTCGCTTTCATGCCCTATCACGGAACCATCCGCGGCGGCCTCGTCCCAGACAATCGCGCTCTTCCCGGTCATCCGAGGGATATAGCTTGCGCGGGAAAACTCTTCGGCAAACGCATCCGACAGCGCCTTTGCCATGCGCGGGCTGTCGATCAGCACCCCCATCTCGGTATTGAGCAGCAGGGACCGGGGATCGAAATTGAACGAGCCGATGAAGATCCGTTCGCCATCCACGGCCAGCGTCTTGGAGTGCAGGCTGGCGCGCGAGGAGCCGCCGATCCTGCGCGGTTCCGGTTCGCCCCCGGCCGCATGTTCGGGCCGGAGTTCGTAAAGCTCGACCCCGGCGCGCAGCAGGCGCGGCCGGTATCTGACATAGGCGCTGTGGACCAGAACGACATCGGTCGCCGCCTGTGAATTGGTCAGGATACGGACGCGCACCCCTTCGCCGACAAGGCTTTCCAGCCTTTTCATGAACCGCCTGCCCGGAACGAAATAGGCCGAGACGAGATCGACCGAATGTTGGGGGCGCGACAGCAGGGCCATCAGTTGCGGAAACAGCAGATCGCGGGTCGCCGCCTTGCCCAGTCCCTTGGCCGGATCGTCGCTGACCAGCGTGACCCCGGTCCATTCTAAGGCCAGCGTCCCCGCAAACAGGTTGCGCACGATGGACGAGTCCCGCAGCCTTTCGAGATACCGCATGCCGTCGGGCGAAGCCGCTGCCTCTGCGGCATCCGCGATCAGCCGCTCCAGCGCGCCGGACTGCGGCGGGTCCAGAATGCGCGCGACCGGATGGGCCGAGCCGCTCTCCCAGTAACGGTCGAAATCCGCACCGATCCCGCCCGCTGCCGGCCCCGCCACGATAACATCGGTATCGACAAAATGGACGCCGAAGCCGAAGCCGAAATAGGTGTCGCCGATATTGCGCCCGCCAAGGATACTGACCGCCCCATCCGCGGTCATCGACTTGTTGTGCATCCGTCGGTTCAGCCGGACGAAATCGAAGGCGTAGCCGAGGAACTTGGGTCTGCGCAGGATGAAGGGATTGTAGAGGCGGATCTCGAAATTGGACAGGCTGTCCAGCGCGGCCAGATCCGGGTCGAGGCCATTGACGCCGTTGTCATCGAGCAGCAGCCGGATCCGCACCCCGCGCTCCGCCGCCTTGCGCAACTCGTCCAGCAGAATCAGCCCGGTCGCATCGCGTTGCCAGATGTAATACTGGACATCCAGCGCCTGTTCCGCACTGCGGATGAAAGCGAGCCTTGCGATGAAGGCATCCGGGCCGTCGATCAGCGGCACGACCCCGCTCAGCCCCTCGCTTCCCGGTGGCGCCGAAAAGGCGAGGCGACCCAGCAAGGTGGCGGAAGACGCCTCGACCGTCCGGCTGATACTGCGCCCTTCCAGCGATGGGGAACGCCAGATCACGTGCGCCGCAGCCAATACGGCTGCCAGCACGACAATTGCGACTGCGAGTTTTATGAGCACATTCCCTGCCCTGATGTCACCAAGAAGCCGCCATCATGCCGGGGCATCCGCTGAGGGTTGCACAGAACCGGGCGCGCGTCATCAGCATATAGTTTATGGATGTCGGCCCCATGTCGAGGGGTATGAGGGGCTTTCCCGTTCTTGACGTCATGCGCCGGTCCGCCTGCCGTCGCCCCGATCAGCATGTATCGCCGCCGCATCATGGGCGAAGTGGCCGGAGGCCTGCTCGGAATCTTGTGTGATGTTGATCCGGCTGCGGGCAGTCGATAGCGTCGGGAAAAGACTTCAGGCAGCGGGGGCGAGATGCGGGATTCGAATTATGAGACAGGAGACGGCAGGACACCGGGTGCTGCCGGCGAACCCCGGACGATTCCACCCAGACGCACCTGGCTGATCTTCTTCCTGCTGCTCGGGCTCAATTATTTTCTGGTCACGACCTTCTTTTCCGACGAGGAGGCGCCCGCCTCGGTTTCCTACACGCTCTTCCGGTCGGAACTGGCCGGCGATAATGTCGAGGCCATCCATACCCAGGGCGAGACCATCGAGGGCAAGTTCCGCACCGCCGTGCGCTGGACCCCGCCGGCCGACGACCGCCAGCCCGCGCCCGAAGCGCGCGATGTGGTCAACTTCACCACGATCCTGCCGCTGTTCGTCGATCCGGGGCTTGAGACGGAACTGATCGCGCAGGGCGTCGATATCCGCGCGACGCCGATCCAGACCCAGGCAAATCCGCTGGTGACGCTGCTGTCGGCCTTCGGCCCGGCGTTGCTGATCATCGGCATCTACGTCTGGTTCTTCCGCCGCGCCGCAAAACAGGGCGGCGGCATGTTCGGCGGCATGGGCATGGGCAAAAGCAAGGCGCGGCGCTTCGACAAGGAGACCGACACCAGGGTCACCTTCGACGACGTGGCCGGCATCGACGAGGCCGAGAACGAACTGGTCGAGATCGTCGATTTCCTCAAGAACCCGGAGAAATACACCCGCCTCGGCGGCACCGCGCCCAAGGGCGTGCTGCTGGTCGGCGCGCCCGGCACCGGCAAGACGCTGCTGGCCCGCGCGGTCGCCGGTGAGGCGGAAGTGCCGTTCTTTTCCATGAGCGGGTCGGAATTTGTCGAGATGATCGTCGGCGTGGGTGCTGCACGGGTGCGCGACCTGTTCCAGGAGGCGCGCAAGCATGCCCCCGCCATCATCTTCATCGACGAGATCGATTCCATCGGCCGCGCCCGTGGTCAGGCGGTGATGGGGGGCGCCAGCGAACAGGAACAGACGCTGAACCAGATCCTGACCGAGATGGACGGCTTTTCCAGCCGCGAAGGCATCATCGTGCTGGCCGCCACCAACCAGCCCGACCTGCTGGACAAGGCGCTGCTGCGGGCGGGCCGGTTCGACCGGCGCGTCGTCGTCAACCTGCCCGACAAGACCGGGCGCGCGGCGATCTACACGGTCCATACCCGCAAGGTTCCGCTGGCCGCCGACGTGGATCTGGCCGAGATCGCCCAGACGACGCCGGGCTTTTCCGGCGCCGACATCCGCAACCACGTCAACGAGGCCGCGCTGCTGGCGGCGCGGCGCCAGCAGGACCAGGTGCATCACAAGGATTTCCTCGATGCGCTGGAAAAGATCGTGCTCGGACCCGAACGTCCGATCATCCTCAGCCGCGCCGACAAGGAACGCGTGGCCTATCACGAGGGCGGGCACGCCATCCTTGGCCTTGTGGTGCCCGGCGCCGATCCGGTCCACCGCGTCACCATCGTGCCGCGGGGGCAGGCGCTTGGGGTGACCTATCAGCGGCCGCTGACCGACCGCTACAACTATCCCGAGGCTTACCTGCGCGCCCGGATCGTCGGCATCCTGGGCGGGCGGGCCGCCGAGGAAGTGGTTTACGGCACCAAGACCACCGGGGCGGAGAGCGACATCGAACAGGCCACGGGCATCGCCCGCCAGATGGTCACCCGCTGGGGGATGAGCGACCGGCTGGGCATGGTCGAGCTGGCACCGCGCGGCAACAGCTGGACCGGGCAGGGCGGCGGCTTCATGGGCAGCCGGCCCTATGGCGAGGAAACGGCGAAACTGATCGACAGCGAGGTGCTACGCATCATCGCCGAATGCCACGACGAGGCCAAGCGCCTGCTGCAACATCATCGCCGCGCGCTGGACGCGCTTGTCGCCGCGCTGATGGAACGGGAATCGCTGGATGAGAAAGAGGTCCTCGCCGCGACCGGCCTGCCGCCCGCACCGCTGCTGGAGGATCGCCCGACCAATGCGGCGCAGGGGGTCGCGCACTGAAGCCGCTGACAGTCAGACGGTGACGGTTCCTGTCACGCGTCACGGTTCGGCTCGACGGATTGCACAGGCGGCGGGGCTGGCATTCCGGTCGCCTGTTCGACTTCCCGCATCGTGGTGAAGATGTCCCATACGGCGATGAACATTGCGGCGATCATCGGGCCGATCACGAAACCGTTGAGGCCCGCGACCGCGATGCCGCCAAGCGTGGAGATCAGCACGACGTAATCCGGCATCTTCGTCGATTTTCCGACCAGGATGGGGCGCAGCAGGTTGTCGACGACGCTGATCACCAGCACGCCGAAGGCCAGCAGGACCAGGCCTTCCCAGACCGCGCCCGAGATCAGCAGGTAGAGCGCGACCGGCAGCCAGACGATGCTGGCCCCCACTGCGGGCAGAAGGGCGAAGAACGCCATGATCACGCCCCAGAGGACTGGTGCATTGAGCCCCAGAAACCAGAAGATCAGTCCGCCGAGCGCCCCTTGCAAGGCCGCCACGAGGATCGTGCCTTTGACGGTCGCCTGGATGACGACGGCGAATTTCTCGATCAGCGTATCACGTTGCGTGGGATGCAGCGGAATTGCGGCCTTCAGACGGCGCGTCAGACTGGCCCCGTCACGCAGCAGGAAGAAGGTCAGGTACAGCATGACGCCGAGGGCGACGATGAACTCGAATGTGCTTTGGCCAACCGACAGCACATGCGAGGCAAGCGACTGGATGAAGCTGGAGAACAATTGCGACAGCCGGGCCCGGATGGCTTCGAAGCTGGACAGATCGAAGCGGTCGAGCAGCCCCTTTATCCAGTCGGGCAGCTTGTCCCCGGCGGTTCTGAGGATTTGGCCCAGATCCAACTGACCGGACTGGATGGCGTTGTAAAGACTGGTCGCCTCGACCACCAGCGACGACGTGATCAGCATCAGGGGTAGAATGACCAGCAAGATGATGAGCATCACGGTGATGATGGCAGCGACACCTGCGCGCTGACCGGTTAGGAGAAACAGGCGGCGGTAAAGCGGGGCAAACACGATCGCCACCACGACACCCCAGAGGATGGCCCCGAAATAGGGCCAGACGATCCCCGCGAAGGCCAGCGAGGTACCGACAAGCAGCCATAGAAAGGCTTGGTCTTCTATCCTGCGCATTGAACCTCTGCGGTGCTGTCGGGAAGAGGGGCGGCTGTCCGACCGCCATTCCGGCGTGAAGGAGAGGCGCCGTCAGGCTTCCCGCCGCACCTGCCAGGCGAGCCAGGCCAGCGCCCCCCCGATGCTGATCAGTTCGACACCCAGCATCAGGCCGATCAGCCAGGTGGCGGTGACCGGAAGACTGACAAGAAGGATCAGGGACAGTGCGATGCCTATGAGGCCGCTTGCCAATACCCAACCCCAGTTGGGGAAGGGTCGGATCGTCAACGCGAAGACGATCTTGGAGATTCCCTCGATCATGAAAAACACGACGAGAAGAAGCGTGATCGTGACCAATCCCTGGGTGGGGTCGCGCAGAAACAGAAAGCCGATCAGCACACCGAGGATGACAGAGATCAGTTGCAGCCAGAAATAGGGCACTTGGCGGGCGCCAAGCAGGCTGATGCCCTGCACTATGCCGCTGATGATCAGCAGCCAGCCCAGAAGAATGACGACTGAAATCGACGAGATCAGCGGATAAACGATCGCCAGTATCCCGCCCAAGACCAGCAGGATCCCCTGAATGAGATACCACAGGGAATGCTTTCTGACAGCATCCCTCACCGCTCCGCGGAACACTTCCGCTGCTTCGTCCAGTGTCATGGATTGCTCCTTTGCTCAGTTCCGGGGGGTCTGGGCGAGTGGCATTCACATTTGTCGGCGCGCCCGTCAGCGAGCGAACGCGCCGCAGGATTTATCGTGTCAGGATTGCATGCACGCTGCGACCAACACAATAGAGGAGTATCCGCTGGGCTGGCATGTGCCGACGTCCGCCGCCGCCAGCGCCGGCGCGTCGTTGACGCCGTCGCCGGCCATCGCCACCACCTCGCCGGCGGCCTTGTGCCGCTGCACCACCGCGCTTTTCTGATCGGGCAGCACCTCGGCCTCGACCTCGTCGATGCCGAGCTGGCGGGCGACCGCCTTC
>JAUQYA010000130.1 GCA_030837785.1 Albidovulum sp. | reverse complement strand
GACTTCATCGGCCGGCTCTGCGACCCGGTGATCGTGATGGCCGAGGGCAAGGTGCTGGCGAAGGGCTCCGCCAAGCATATCATGGAGAACGAGGCGGTGATCGAGGCCTATCTGGGGCGCGGGCTCAAGAACAAGGTCAAGGCCGAGGAAGCGCTGGAAACGCGGCGCCACGAAAGCCACGGCGCCCAGCCCGGCCTTGGCGACGAGACCGGCAAGGGAGGTCTGCGATGAGCTTCCTCGAGGCCGGGAACATGACCGGCGGCTATGGTGCGGCCGACATCCTGCACGACTGCACGCTGAAGGTGGAAAAGGGCCAGATCGCGGTCATCGTCGGCCCCAACGGCGCCGGCAAGTCCACGGCGATGAAGGCGGTCTTCGGGATGCTGAAGCTCAGGGGCGGCCACGTCCGGCTCGACGGCGAGGACATCACCCAGCTCAGCCCGCAGGACCGGGTGGCCAAGGGCATGGGCTTCGTGCCGCAGGTCAACAACGTCTTCCCCTCGATGAGCGTCGAGGAGAACCTCGAGATGGGGGCGTTCCTGCGCCGCGACGACTTCGGCGCGACGATGGCACAGGTCTTCGACCTTTTCCCGATCCTGAAGGACAAGCGCCGCCAGCCGGCGGGCGAATTGTCGGGCGGCCAGCGCCAGCAGGTCGCCGTGGGCCGCGCGCTGATGACCCAGCCGAAGCTCCTGATGCTCGACGAGCCCACTGCCGGCGTCTCACCCATCGTCATGGACGAGCTGTTCGACCGAATCATCGAGGTCGCCCGCACCGGCATCTCGATCCTGATGGTGGAACAGAACGCCCGCCAGGCGCTGGAGATCGCCGACATGGGCTATGTGCTGGTGCAGGGCGCCAACCGCTACACCGACACCGGGGAGGCGCTTCTGGCCAACCCCGAAGTCCGCCGCACCTTCCTGGGGGGCTGAGGTATGGACCTTCTCAACGCGATCGTCGCGCTTCTGAACTTCGTCGTGATCCCGGCCACCGCCTATGGCGCGCAGCTTGCGCTGGGGGCGCTGGGGGTGACGCTGATCTACGGCATCCTGCGCTTTTCCAACTTCGCCCACGGCGACACGATGGCGCTCGGCACCGGTTTCGTGATCCTCATCACCTGGTGGTTCCAGGCGATGGGCCTGCATTTCGGGCCCCTGCCCACGGCACTGATCGCGCTGCCCTTCGGCATCGCCGTCACCGCCGCCTTCGTCCTTCTCACCGACCGGGTGGTCTATCGCTTCTACCGCCGCCAGAAGGCGGCGCCGGTGATCCTGGTCATCGTCTCGATGGGCGTCATGTTCATCATGAACGGTCTCACCCGTTTCCTCATCGGGGTCGAGGAGATCCGCTTCGACGACGGGGAGCGGTTCCTCATCAACGCCAACGACTTCAAGCAGGTGACCGGACTTGCCGAGGGGCTCGCCCTCAAGTCGACGCAGGCGCTCACCATCGCGACGGCGGTGGTCGTGGTCGCGGCGCTTTTCTGGTTCCTGAACCGGACCCGCACCGGCAAGTCGATGCGGGCCTTTTCCGACAACGAGGATCTCGCGCTTCTGTCGGGCATCAACCCCGAGAAGGTCGTCGCCGTCACCTGGATCCTCTCGGCCGGTCTCGCGGTGATCGCGGGCACGCTCTACGGGCTCGACAAGTCGTTCAAGGCGTTCAACTACTTCCAGCTTCTCCTGCCGATCTTCGCCTCGGCCATCGTCGGTGGCCTCGGCAACCCGCTCGGCGCCATCGCGGGCGGGTTCCTGATCGCCTTCAGCGAGGTGGGCTTCACCTACGCCTGGAAGAAGGTCGCGACCTATGTCCTGCCCGACGCGCTCGCGCCCGAGGGGCTCGCGCAGCTTCTGTCCACCGACTACAAGTTCGCGGTCTCCTTCGCGATCCTGGTCGTCGTCCTGCTCTTCAAGCCCACCGGCCTCTTCAAGGGGAAAGCGGTATGAACCTGCGCAACGTGCTTCTGTTCGGCCTCGTGGCCGCCCTGATCGTCGGCGAGGGGATGACCGGAAGCTGGAACACCGCGCTCGGCATCCTCAACATGGGGCTGATCTCGGCGATCCTCGCGCTCGGCGTGAACATGCAGTGGGGCTATGCCGGGCTGTTCAACGTCGGGATCATGGGCTTCGTGGCGCTCGGCGGGCTTGCG
>JAUQYA010000129.1 GCA_030837785.1 Albidovulum sp. | reverse complement strand
CGACAGGTCCATCGACTCGATCTCGCCGAAGCCCAGCCGGCGCCACAGCGTTTCCGAGAAACTGTCCTCCTGCACGACATCCCGCCAGCGCAGGTCACGCCCCGCCGTCCGCAGATAGCGGTTGGCGCGGATGCGGTTCTTCGGGCTCACCCGGATCGCCTGGCGGCCGAGCATCACCGACCGGCCCCTGGGCTGGTAGCGGCCGGACAGCTCTGTCAGAAGGCGAAGCTGGGGAAGGTCGATGCCCAAGGATCAGCCCCCCACCGCCTGCGCAACTTCGGGCCAGCGCGCCCAGAAGCCGCCGAGCACCTCGAACTTCGCCAGGAACGAGACGATCACCACCCAGCCGATCGACATCGGCAGGAACACCTTCCAGCCGATCCGCATCAGCTGGTCGTAGCGGTAGCGCGGGACGATCGCCTTCACCATCGCGAAGAGGAAGAAGAAGACCCACATCTTGCCGACCATCCACCACCAGCCGTCGGGCAGGCCGGGGATCGGCGAGAGCCAGCCGCCGAAGAAGAGAAGCGAGATCAGCGCGCACATCAGGAAGATGGCGATGTATTCGCCGGCCATGAAGAGCAGGTAGGGGGTCGAGGAATATTCGACCATGAAGCCGGCGACGAGTTCCGATTCCGCCTCGGGCAGGTCGAAGGGCGAGCGGTTGGTCTCGGCCAGCGCCGAGACGAAGAACAGCACCACCATCGGCAGGTGCGGTAGCCAGTACCAGTTGAAGAGGCCGAAGTCGCCCTCCTGCGCATGGACGATGGCCGAGAAGTTCAGCGAGCCGGTGGAGATGATCACCCCGATGATGATGAGACCCAGCGAGACCTCGTAGGAGATCATCTGCGCCGCCGACCGGAGCGAGCCCAAGAACGGATACTTGGAGTTCGAGGCCCAGCCGCCCATGATCACGCCGTAGACCTCGAGCGAGGAGATGGCGAGGAGGAAGAGCACGGCGACGTTGATGTCGGCCAGCACCCAGCCGGGATGGAACGGGATCACCGCCCAGGCGAGGATCGCCAGCACGAAGGAGAGCATCGGCGCGAGGAAGAACACGAACTTGTCGGCCCCCGCGGGCACGACGATTTCCTTGACCACATATTTCAGCGCATCCGCGACCGATTGCAGAAGCCCGAAGGCGCCGACCACGTTCGGCCCCTTGCGCATCTGCACCGCCGCCCAGATCTTGCGGTCGCCGTAGACGAGGAACAGGAGGCTCAGCATCACGAAGGCGATGATGCCGAGGCCCTGAACGAGGATCAGAAGGAATGTCCCCAGTGGTGTTGCCAGAAATTCCGCCATGTCCGTCCCTCAGACCTTCCTTCTCACGCCGTCGGGATGCCCCGTTCGGCACAATCGGCGACCGTCACTTCCGCGTCGATCGTCCTGATCCCCCGCGGCAGCGCCGGCGAGATGCTGTAAACAGCATCCGCGCTCAGAACGCCACCCTCTTCCTTCACCGCCACGCGCACTTTCCGCGCGAAACCGGCCTGTCTTTCCAGCGCATAGGCCGCCACGACACAGGTGGCGTAATCCTCGACATCGGCCGAGGATTTCGACCCCTTGACCGAGACCAGGAAGCCGTAGAGGTCGCCGCCCATCCCGACCGGATCGGCGGCCTCGTAGACGCGCGACGCGGGCACCGGCACACAGGCCGACAGCGCGGTCAGAAGACCGCCCGTCAGCGCCAGTGCCGGCTGGGCCAGTACGGGCTGGGCCAGTGCGGGCTGGGCCAGTGCGGGCTGTGTCCGCGCCGCCATCGTCATTCCGCCGCCAGGGGCTTTGCCGCCCGCGACGCGGCCATCGCCGACAGTTCCGCCATCACCTGCGAGGCCCGCGCAATCGGGTTGGTCAGGTAGAAGTCCCTGACCGCCCTGATGAAATCGGCCTTCGCCGGGGCCCTGACCTCGAGCGGCTGCCAGGCGTTTTCCGCCACCTCGTCGATCCGGCCGAGATGCGGATGCGCCGCGACGAGCGCCTTGCGCAGGCCGGCGAGCGTGTCCCAGGGCTGCGTCGCGCCAAGCTCGGCCGACAGCGCGCGCAGGATCGCCCAGTTCTCCTTCGCCGCACCCGGCGCGAAGCCGGCGCGGAGCGCGAGTTGCGGCCGCCCCTCGGTATTGACGAAGAGGCCGTTCTCTTCCGTATAGGCCGCCGCGGGCAGGATGATGTCGGCCCGGTGCGCGCCGCGGTCGCCGTGGCTGCCCTGGTAGATCACCGTCGCACCGGGCGCGATGTCGATCTCGTCGGCGCCAAGGTTGTAGATCACCTCCGCGCCGTCGATGGCGGCGGCAAGCCCGCCTTCGGTCACCGCGCCCACGTCCATCGCGCCGACGCGGCTTGCGGCGGTGTGCAGGATCAGGAGCTTCGAGTCCGATAGTTCGGCGGCCTTCATCGCCTGCGACAGCACCGCCTCGCCGTCGGCCTCGCTCAGCGCGCCTTGCCCGACGATGATGACCGAAGGCTTGCTGCGCGCCTCCTCCCAGTCCGCCTTGCCGGCGAAGGCCATCAGAGCCTCGCGGCCGGACCCAAGATGCGCATAGTCATAGGTCAGATCGTGGGCCGGGCCGATCAGCGCGACCGCCGCGCCCTTGGTCCAAGCCTTGCGGATGCGGGCGTTCAGGACGGGCGACTCAATTCGGGGATTGGTGCCGATCAACATGATCAGCCTGGCGCTGTCGATGTCCTCGATCCGCGCCGTGCCGACATAGCCCGAACGGTTCCCCTCGGGCAGCTTGGCCCCGTCGGTGCGGCACTCGACCTTGCCGCCCAGCCCCTCGACCATCTGCTTCAGGGCGAAGGCCGCCTCGACCGGGGCGAGGTCGCCGACAAGACCCGCGACCTTGCGGCCCTTCATCGCCGCCGCCGCGGCCGCCAGCGCCTCGGGCCAGGTTGCCTTTCGCAACTTCCCGTTCTCGCGGATGTAGGGCGTGTCCAGACGCTGCCGCCGCAGCCCGTCATAGACGAACCGTGTCTTGTCCGAAATCCACTCCTCGTTCACGCCGTCATGGTTGCGGGGCAGGATGCGCATGACCTCGCGCCCCTTGGTATCGACGCGGATGTTCGAGCCGAGCGCATCCATCACGTCGATCGTCTCGGTCTTGGTCAGCTCCCAGGGCCGCGCGGTAAAGGCATAGGGCTTGGAGGTCAGCGCGCCGACCGGGCAGAGGTCGATGATGTTGCCTTGCAGGTTCGAATCCAGCGTCGTGTTCAGATAGCTGGTGATCTCGCTATCCTCGCCGCGCCCGGTCTGGCCCATCTGGGTGATGCCCGCAACCTCGGTGGTGAAGCGCACGCAGCGGGTGCAGGAGATGCAGCGCGTCATGCAGGTCTCGACCAGCGGGCCAAGGTTCAGATCCTCGGAGGCCCGCTTCGGCTCGCGGAAGCGGCTGAAGTCGACGCCATAGGCAATCGCCTGGTCCTGCAGGTCGCATTCGCCGCCCTGGTCGCAGATCGGGCAGTCGAGCGGGTGGTTGATCAGCAGGAATTCCATCACTCCTTCCCGCGCCTTCTTCACCATCGGCGAGTTGGTCTTGACGACCGAAGGTTCGCCATTCGGGCCGGGGCGCAGATCCTTGACCTGCATGGCGCAGGAAGCGGTGGGTTTCGGCGGGCCGCCCACGACCTCGACCAGGCACATCCGGCAGTTGCCGGCGATCGACAGGCGTTCGTGGTAGCAGAAGCGCGGGATCTCGATCCCGGCCTGTTCGCAGGCCTGAATGAGCGTGAGGCTCGGATCGACCTCGACTTCGGTATCGTCGATGATGATCTTGCGGAGGTTGGACATCAGGTATTCTCCGTGGAAATCTTCGGCCCCGGGATCGGCGGCCAGGCCCTGAAGGCGAGAACGATGAGCGGCGCGAGCGAGAGCGCCGCCGAGAGAAGGTAGATCCCGGCGATCGGCCCCCCGGACATCACCATCGTCGAGACGAGGATGCGCGTCAGGATCGCGCCGGCGACGGGGCCGGCGCAGACGAACATCAGCCCGCCCCGGAAGCCCGCCTTCTGGAAGACGATGACATAGAGCACCGAGGCGACGACCGGGCCGAGGAGGGGCAGGATCAGCATGGCATCAGCCCCTGCGCCCGGGCGCGGCCGTCCGCCGCGCGTCCGCCCGGCGCGCGCACCGCGGCACCCGAACCGGCGATATGGTCGCTGTCTGCCCGCATGTCCTCATCCAGCCTTCCGACCTTGCGTCTTGTCCTGTTGCCGCGCCATGCCCCCGGCGCGGCCGCTTGCCGCGTCACTCCGCCGCCATCGCCCCCATGCGACCGGTGCGCTTGGCCTTGATCCGGTCCTCGATCTCCTCGCGGTAGTGGCGGATGAGGCCCTGGATTGGCCAGGCGGCGGCATCGCCGAGCGCGCAGATCGTGTGACCCTCGACCTTGGTGGTCACGTCCAGGAGCACGTCGATCTCCTCGACCTCGGCCTCGCCGCGGACCAGCCGCTCCATCACCCGCATCATCCAGCCGGTGCCTTCCCGGCACGGCGTGCACTGGCCGCAGCTTTCGTGCTTGAAGAACTTCGAAAGCCGCCAGATCGCCTGGATGACGTCGGTGGACTGGTCCATCACGATCATGCAGGCGGTGCCGAACGAGGACTTCAGCTCGCGCATCCCGTCGTAGTCCATGATCGCGTCCTCGCACAGATGCGCGGGCAGGATCGGGCAGGAGGCGCCGCCGGGGATGACGGCCTTGAGGTTCTTCCAGCCGCCCCTGACGCCGCCGCCGTGCTTCTCGATCAGCTCCTTCATGCTGATCGACATCGATTCCTCGATGACGCAGGGCGTGTTGACGTGGCCTGACATGGCAAAGAGCTTGACACCGGTGTTGTTCGGCCGCCCGAAGGAGGCATACCAGGCCGCCCCCCGCCGCAGGATCGTCGGCACCACCGCGATCGATTCCACGTTGTTCACCGTCGTCGGGCAGCCGTAAAGCCCCGACCCCGCCGGGAACGGCGGCTTCATCCGCGGCATCCCCTTCTTGCCCTCGAGGCTTTCCAGAAGCGCTGTTTCCTCGCCGCAGATGTAGGCGCCGGCGCCGTGGTGGAGGAAGACGTCGAAATCGCAGCCCGAACCGCAGGCATTCTTGCCGATCAGCCCGGCGTCATAGCATTCGTCGATGGCGGCCTGGAGCGCCTCGCGCTCGCGGATGTATTCGCCGCGGATGTAGATGTAGGCGGCCACCGCCCCCATCGCGACGCCGGCAATGAGGCAGCCCTCGACCAGCGTGTGCGGGTCGTGGCGCATGATCTCGCGGTCCTTGCAGGTCGCTGGTTCGGATTCGTCGGCATTCACCACCAGATAGGCGGGCCGTCCGTCCGAAGCCTTCGGCATGAACGACCACTTGAGCCCGGTCGGGAAGCCCGCCCCGCCCCGGCCGCGCAGCCCGGAAGCCTTGACCTGCTCGATGATCCAGTCGCGCCCGTTGGCGAGGATCGCCCCGGTGCCGTCCCAGTGCCCGCGCTTGCGCGCGCCGGCAAGCGACCGGTCGTGCATCCCGTAGAGGTTGGTAAAGATCCGGTCCTGGTCCTTCAGCATTCTCGTTCCTCATTTCCCCTGGGGACGCTGCCCGCGCCGCCAGATCCGCCAGGTTACGACCAGCGCCCAGATGAACGCGGCCAGTGCGGCCAGATCAAACAGGAAGACATAGCGGCTGTCCCAGCCCGCCCGTCCGCCCAGCCATTGCGCCCCGAGCCAGAGCATCATCGTCGCCGCGATCACCACCGCCACCAGGCGGGCCTCGCGGGCAAGGGCCATGTCCTCTCGCCCGGGCCGCGTCATGCCTCACCCCGGTGCGCGCCGCGCTTCGTCCCGCCGCCCGCGCTGAGCGCCTTTGCCTGCTTCACCCATTCGTCCCGGGTGATGCGCCCGTGGAAGCCCACGAGCCTTTCGTCCACATGGGCGATGTCCTTCGCCTTCCACGCGGCGATCTGGTCGAAATGCCAGACGCCGACCTCGTTCAGAAGCGTTTCGAGCTTCGGGCCGATGCCCTTGATCAGCTTCAGATCGTCGGCCCTGCCGCCCCGCGGGGCGCCGAGCATCCCCGGCGCGGGGGCGGGCGGCTCGTCCCTCGACTTGGCGAGGGCGGCGTCGAGTCGGGCCGCGGTGCGGCCCTTGCGCGGCGCTGGCGTCCTCGGAGCGGCTCCGGCTGGGGCGGTTCCGGCTGGGGCGGTTCCGGCGGACACTGCCGCTTCGGGCGCCGGCGCCGGCCGGCCGCCCGGCTGGGCCGAGACGAAGGCGGGGCGCGCCGACGGGGGCGTGGGCTCGGGCCTGCGCTCGGGGGCGGGTTCGGCGGCGGGCTCCGGCGCTGCCGGAGTTGCTGCCGGAGTCGCGGCCGGAGTCGCGGCCGGGGTCATGCGCTCCGGCGCGGGTTCCGCAGCGGGTTCGCCGGCCGGGAGCGGTTCGGGCCATGCCGGCGCCTGCGTCGCGCGCCCGGCCTGCGCCATCCCGTCTTCGACGCCCAGCGAACAGAAGGCCCAGACGAGGAAGATGCCGAAAACGACACCGGCGACCGCGCCAAGCACGAGCGCCTTGAGAACCGCGAAGTGGGCGAGGAGGAGGAGCATGAGCGCAACCAGCGCCCCGCCCGCCAGGGCGACGAGCCAGGCGTTCCGCCGGCACTCCCGTGTTGCTGTCTCGGCCATCGCCGTCATCCCCGTCCGTCAGGCCTCAGTCCGCCTCGCCCTTCTTCACGCGGCTGGAATGTTCGGTCTCGCCGCCGGCGGCAAGGATCCTTGCCTGCTCGATCCAGCGCTCCCGGCTCGCCCGGCCCTTGAAGCCCTCCAGATTGTCATCGACCCAGGCAAGCTCGGCCGCGGTCCAGCCGGCAACCTGGTCGAAATGGTAGAAACCGAGCCGGTGCAGAAGCGCCTCGAGCTTCGGGCCCACCCCCTTGATCTCCTTCAGGTCGTCGGCGACGCCCTTGCGCGGCGCCTTCAGCGCGCGGGGCTTCTTCAGTTTGGCCGGGGCCTCCGCCGCGGCCTCGGCGGCCGGGGCCGGCTCGGCCGCCTTGGGCTTGCCCTTCGATGTCGCGGGGGCTTCCTGGACCGTCACGCCCGTCACGTCGGCCGGCCGGCCCTTCGCCGGCTTCGGCTCGGTCGGTCGGCCGCGGGCCGGGGTTGCGGGCGCGGCCCTGCCAAGCCAGGGGGTCAGGAGCGGCACTTCCGTCCCGTCGATGCGCCTGACGGTATCCCTCAGGTCCACCGCCCGCTGGACCGAGGCATTGTATTGCGTCCGGCCGCTTTCGAACTCCTTCAGGCTCGTCAGCCCCGCAAGCGGTTCGGAGGCATAGCGCCCGGCCTGCGGGCCCGGCACCGGCACCTTGCCGGCGGCCAGCCCGTCGAGAATCTCCGACAGCCGCGCCGCGGTCAGATCCTCGTAATAGTCCTTGCCGATCTGGGCCATCGGCGCGTTGGCGCAGGCGCCGAGGCATTCGACCTCTTCCCAGGAGAACCTGCCGTCGGCCGACAGCACATGCGGCTCCGCCGCGATCCTTTCCTTGCACACCGCGATCAGCTCGCCCGCCCCGCAGATCATGCAGGACGTGGTGCCGCAGATCTGGATATGGGAAACCGATCCAACGGGTTGCAACTGGAACATGAAGTAGAAGGTGGCAACCTCCAGCGCCCGGATATGGGCCATGCCCAGCATGTCGGCGACATGCTCGATGGCGGGTTTGGAAAGCCAGCCCTCCTGCTCCTGCGCGCGCCACAGAAGCGGGATGATCGCGCTGGCCTGACGGCCCTCGGGATACTTGGTGATCTGGCCCCTGGCCCAGGCGAGGTTCGCGGGCGTGAAGGCGAAGGCGGCGGGTTGTTCGGCGTGGAGGCGGCGGAGCATCAGCGGTCAACCTCTCCGAAAACGATGTCCATCGTGCCGATGATCGCGGCGACGTCGGCGAGAAGGTGGCCCTTGGCCATCCAGTCGATGGATTGCAGGTGCAGGTAGCCCGGCGCGCGCAGCTTCGCGCGGTAGGGGCGGTTGGTGCCGTCGGCCACCAGGTAGACGCCGAACTCACCCTTCGGCGCCTCGACGGCGGCGTAGACCTCGCCCGCGGGAACGTGGAAGCCCTCGGTATAGAGCTTGAAGTGATGGATCAGCGCCTCCATCGACGTCTTCATCTCGCCCCGCTTCGGCGGCGTGATCTTGCCTCGCGCCAGCACGTCGCCCTGGCCTTCCGGCGCGCGCAGCCTGGCGATGGCCTGTTTGATGATCGACGTCGATTGCCGCATCTCCTCCATCCGGATGAGGTAGCGGTCATAGCAGTCGCCGTTCTTGCCGACCGGAATCTTGAAGTCGAACTCGTCATAGCATTCGTAGGGCTGCGAGCGGCGCAGGTCCCAGGCCATGCCCGCGCCGCGCACCATCACGCCGGAATAGCCCCAGCGCAGGGCGTCATCCTCGTGCACGATGCCGATGTCGGCGTTGCGCTGCTTGAAGATGCGGTTCTCGGTCAGGAGCACGTCGAGATCGTCGATGACCTTCGGGAAATGATCGGCCCATTCCTCGATGTCGTCGAGAAGCGCCGGCGGCAGATCCTGATGCACGCCGCCGGGACGGAAATAGGCGGCATGAAGCCGCGCCCCGCAGGCGCGTTCGTAGAAGACCATGAGCTTCTCGCGTTCCTCGAAGCCCCAGAGCGGCGGCGTCAGCGCGCCCACGTCCATCGCCTGCGTGGTGACGTTCAGGAGGTGGTTCAGCACCCGCCCGATCTCGGAATAAAGCACGCGGATCAGCGAGGCGCGGCGCGGCACCTTGACGCCGGTCAGCCTCTCGATCGCCAGGCACCAGGCATGTTCCTGGTTCATCGGCGCGACATAGTCGAGCCGGTCGAGATAGGGCAGGTTCTGAAGGTAGGTGCGGCTTTCCATCAGCTTCTCGGTGCCGCGGTGGAGAAGCCCGATATGCGGATCGCAGCGTTCCACCACCTCGCCGTCAAGCTCCAGCACCAGACGCAGAACGCCATGCGCCGCAGGGTGTTGCGGTCCGAAGTTGATGTTGAAGTTGCGGATCTTCTGTTCGCCGGTCAGCGCGTCGTCAAAGCCCTTGGAGCCATCCATCATGCCACCATCCCTTGCGCCCTGGCCATCGCCTTCGGCACGAATTTCTCCCACGCGACCACCGCGCGCTGGTGCCGCCCCTCGCCGATCGGGCCGCTTCCGTCATGGGCGCGAACCGAGAACCAGACGAAGCGGCCGTCGATCCCCGTCACCTCGGTCTCGACCGTGACGGTCATGTCGGGCGGGGTGGGCGCGACGTGGCTGACATCGACATGAGTGCCAAGCGAGCCCTCGCCCGGCTCCATGTAGGGCGCCATCTGCTCGATGCAGGCCCACTCCATCAGCCCGACCATGTAGCCGGTGGCCAGCACCGCGGGCATCGCCCGGAACTCGGCGCTTTCGGGGTAAAGCGCGGGCACGGTATGTTCCGGCCCGATACGGTGGCGGAACGTGGCCCGGTGGCCGATCTTGAGGCCCGGCTTCATTTCGCCCCCGGTTTCTCGTCACCCGGCAGGATGTACTGGGCGCCCTCCCAGGGGCTCATGAAGTCGAAGCTGCGGTAGTCCTGCACCAGCTTCACCGGCTCGTAGACCACCCGCTTCAGCACCTCGTCGTAGCGGACCTCGGTATAGCCCGTCGTCGGGAAGTCCTTCCTGAGCGGATGGCCGCGGAAGCCGTAGTCGGTGAGGATGCGGCGCAGGTCCGGGTGGCCCGAGAAGAGAATCCCGAACATGTCGTAGACCTCGCGCTCGAACCAGTTGGCGGCGGGGTGGACCTCCACGATCGAGGCCACCATCTCGTCCGGCCGCACCGCGAACTTCACCCGGATGCGGGCGTTCTGGTACATCGACAGGAAGTGATAGACGACGTCGAAGCGCGCGGGGCGCTCGGGGTGGTCGACGGCGGTGATGTCGACCAGCGTCGAGAAGCGGCAGTTGCGGTCGGTCCGCAGGAATTCGACGAAATCGACGATCCCGGACGGCGTCACCGTGATGTTCAGCTCGCCGAAGGCGATCTCGGTCGCCACGACCTCGGCAGGCCGCTTCAGCTCGATATGCGCGGCCAGTTCCTGAAGGGCTTCGGACATCGTATCCTCCTCAGCGCACGAGCGTGCCGGTGCGGCGGATCTTCCGCTGCAGTTGCAGGATGCCGTAAAGCAGCGCCTCGGCCGTCGGCGGGCAGCCCGGCACGTAGATGTCCACCGGCACGATGCGGTCGCAGCCCCTGACCACCGAATAGCTGTAGTGGTAATAGCCGCCGCCGTTGGCGCAGGAACCCATGCTGATCACATAGCGGGGTTCCGGCATCTGGTCGTAGACCTTGCGCAGCGCCGGGGCCATCTTGTTGGTCAGCGTGCCGGCGACGATCATCAGGTCGGACTGGCGGGGAGAGGCGCGCGGTGCGGTGCCGAAGCGTTCGAGGTCGTAGCGCGGCATCGACACCTGCATCATCTCGATGGCGCAGCAGGCCAGGCCGAAGGACATCCAGTGCAGCGAGCCGTTCCGCGCCCAGTTGATGATGTCCTCGGTCGTGGTCAAGAGGAAACCCTTGTCCTGCAACTCGCGGTTCAGCGACCGGGTGGCGACCTCGCGGTCGGCCCCTGCGGTATTGGCCGAAGTCGTCACGCCCATTCCATCGCCCCCTTCTTCCATTCGTAGGCGAAGCCGATCGTCAGCACGGCGAGGAAGACCATCATCGACCAGAAGCCCACCGTCGAGATGTCCTTGAACGCCACCGCCCAGGGGAACAGGAACGCCACCTCGAGGTCGAAGATGATGAACAGGATCGAGACCAGGTAGAAGCGCACGTCGAACTTCATCCGCGCGTCGTCGAAGGCGTTGAAGCCGCATTCGTAGGCCGACACCTTCTCGGGGTCGGGATTGCGGACCGCGATGATCGCCGCGGCGAGGATGAGGACAAGCCCGAGAGCCACCGCCATGCCGAGGAAGATCAAGATCGGAAGGTATTCGCGCAAGAGGATGTCCAACTGCCTGCTCCTACGTCTGTCGCCCGTTCGGACGGGCTGGGATCGCTCCCGCCCGTTTACCCCTCCACCCCGACGGGGTCAACCGAAGGCGGTACCGAAACGGCCTGCCGCAGCGCCGGAATCGCCGAAATACGATGCGCCAAACCCTACGGAATAAGTCAGAAAACCGCCTTGCCGCGGAGCAGCGCCGCCGGCCCGGCGCTCAGCCGGACCAGGCGGGTTTGCGTTTCTCGAAGAACGCCGAAATCCCCTCTCCCGCCTCGGGGCTTTCCCAGCGGCGCACCAGCGCCTCGATCGTCCCGGCGATCACGGAATCATCGATTCCGGGGCCAAGCCCGCGGGCAAGGGCCTTTGCCTCGGCCACCGCGCCGGGCGCGCAGGCGAGATAGGGCGCGACCTCGGCCTCGACCGCCGCGTCAAGGTCTTCGGCCGGAACCGCGCGGGCAAGAAGGCCGAGCGTCACCGCCTCGGCCGCGCCGAAGAGCCGGGCCGACATGAAGACCCGCCGCGCCATCGCCTCGCCCATGCGGGCGAGCACATAGGGACCGATTGTCGCAGGGATCAGCCCGAGCCGGGTTTCGGTCAGGCCGAAGCGCGCGTGATCGGCGCCCACCGCCACATCGCAGACCGACGCCATGCCGATGCCGCCGCCGAAGGCGTTGCCCTGCACCCGACCGATCACCGGTTTCGGGCAGGTGTTGAGCGCCTGGAGCATCATCGCAAGCTTCGTCGCCTCGCGCGCCCGCGTCGCGCCGTCGGCCGCGATCTGCGCCTTCATCCAGCCCAGATCGGCGCCGGCGCAGAAGCTTTCGCCCGCCCCCGCCAGCACCACGACGCGCACCGAGGGATCGCGGCCAAGCTCCGCCACGGCCTCGGTTACCTCGCCGATCATCTCGCCCGAGAGCGCATTGTGCTTTTCCGGCCGGTTCAGCGCCAGCCGCGCCACGCCGCGGCCGTCGCGGTCAACCGTGATCGTCTGATACATCCTCACCCCCGCATTGCCTGCGCCATCGCCGCCGCCTCGGCCAGCCGTTCCGGGTCGAGCCCGGTCGAGAACCCCCGCGCGCTAAGATGCGCCTCGACGCGCTCGGTCGCCACATTGCCCTTCGCCCCCGGCGCATAGGGGCAGCCGCCGAGCCCGCCCACGGCGGCGTCGAACACCCTCAGCCCGCGCGCCAGCGAGGCATCGATGTTGTCGAGCGCGCGGCCGGCGGTGTCGTGGAAATGCCCGGCGAGCCGGTCGGCGGGCAGTTCGTCCAGCACCGCCGCCAGCATCGCATCGACGGTCTCGGGCCGGCCCTGGCCGATGGTGTCGCCGAGGCTCACCTCGAAACAGCCCATGTCGCGCAGGGCGGCGGCGACGCGGGCGACGGCGCCGGGCGCCACCGGCCCCTCGTAGGGGCAGTCGGTCACCACCGAGACATAGCCCCTGACCGGGATGCCGTCCGCCCGCGCCGCCTCCGCCACCGGGCGGAAGCGGTCGAGGCTTTCGGCGATGGTGCAGTTGAGATTGGCCTTCGAGAAGCCTTCCGAGGCCGAGGCGAAGACCGCCACCGCGTCGGCCCGCGCTGCCTTCGCCGCCTCGTAGCCCTTCATGTTGGGGGTAAGCGCGGTGTAGCGCACGCCCTTCACGCGGGTGATGCCCGCCATGACCCCGGCGCTGTCGGCCATCTGCGGCACCCATTTCGGGGAAACGAAGCTCGCCACCTCGATCCGGGCAAAGCCGCAGCGGCCGAGCGCGTTGACGAGCGCGATCTTCTCCGCCGTCGGGATGATCCGCTTTTCATTCTGCAGCCCGTCGCGCGGGCCCATCTCGACGATCTCGATGAATTCAGCCATCCGCCACCTCGTAGAACTCCTGCCGGTAGAAGGTCTGCGCCCCGTCCCGCGCCCGCGCCGCGATGTGGGCCGGGCGCCGGGCCATCCGGGCGATATAGGCGCGGATCGCCGGAAAGCCGTCGAGCCGGACGAAACGGGGCGCGGCCAGCAGGTTGTAGCCCATCATCGTGTCCGCCCCGGAAAAGCCCGAGGGCAGCATGTGGTCGTGCCGGGCGAGCCGTGCCTCCAGTGCCGCGAGCGTGATCTGGAGCCGCCGCGCCTCCATCTTCAGGAGCGTGGGCGAGCGCATCGCGGGGTCGCGCAGGAAGACCCATTGCAGGTTCAGGTTGGCGATCAGCTGCGCCATCGTCTCGGCATAGTGCAGCCATTCGAGCCAGTCCGCCCGCTCCGGGTGGCCGGGGGCGCGGCCGAGCCCGTGTTCCGGCCGCGTCTCGCAAAGATACTCGGTGATCGCGCCGCTCTCGAACAGGATGCGCCCGTCGATCTCGAGTGCCGGCACCCGGCCGGCGGGCGACTTGGCCAGGAAGTCGGGACGGCGCAGCGAGCCGTCGGTGATCGAATGCTCCACGACCTCGAAATCGAGCCCCATCTCGGCCAGGAGCCAGAGGATGCGGAAGGACCGGCTGAAGGGGACGTGGTGCAGCTGGATCATTCGCGCTCCCCCTCCTCCTCGAGCCGGACCAGCGCGGCGCCCGCCTCGACCTGGGCGCCGGATTCCACCAGCACCTCGGCCACCACGCCCGCGCGCGCGGCGGTCAGTGTGTGCTCCATCTTCATCGCCTCCAGGACGGCGAGCCGTTCGCCCGCGGCCACCGCCTGCCCGGCCGCGACGAAGACCGTCTTGACCAGCCCCGGCATCGGCGAGAGCGTGAGCCCGCCGCCGCCCGCGTCGGCCGCCCGCGCCAGCGGGTCAACCCTGTCGAAGTGGTGCCCGCCCTGTCCGAAGACGCTGACGCGCCCCGGCGCGGCGACGATCCGCCCGCCCGAGGGCCGGCCGTTCACCCACCAGCCGCCGGCGTGCAGGCGGCAATCGGCCACCTCCTCGCCGATCGTGACGCGGACCCGGCCCGGCGCCTGCACCTCGATCAGGCCGGAAAGCCCCTCGAGCGCGACCCGCCGGGCGAGCGGCGCCCAGAGGGTGAAGCCCGCAAGCGCCGCGCCGCCACCATCAAGCCCCGCCGCGCCGATCAGGGCCAGGGCCCGCACCGCAAGACCGGGCGGCGCGTCGGCGGCCAGAAGGTCGAGGTCGCGGGCGATCAGGCCGGTATCGACGTCGCCGCGGCGGAAGCCCTCGTGGCGGGCAAGCGCTGCAAGGAAGGCGAGGTTGGTGACCGAGCCCGCCACCTCGGTCGCGTCGAGCGCGGCGGCAAGCTGGGTGAGCGCGATGTCGCGGGTGGGCCCGTGGGTGATGATCTTGGCGATCATCGGGTCATACCAGGGGCTGATCGTGTCGCCCGGGCGCACGCCGGTTTCCGCCCGCGCCCCCGCCGGGAACTTCAGATGCGTGAGCGTGCCGGTGGCAGGCAGGAAGCCCGCGGCCACGTCCTCGGCATAGAGCCGCGCCTCGAAGGCGTGGCCGGTCAGGGAAATCTCCTCCTGCCGCGCCGGCAGGGGTTCTCCCGACGCCACGCGGAGCTGCCATTCGACGAGGTCGATGCCGGTCACCGCCTCGGTCACCGGATGTTCGACCTGAAGCCTAGTGTTCATCTCCATGAACCAGAAGCGGTCGGGGCGGAGCCCCTCGGAGGCGTCGACGATGAACTCGATCGTGCCGGCGCCCGCATAGCCGATTGCCTCGGCCGCGCGCACCGCCGCCTGGCCCATCGCCGCGCGCATCTCGGCCGTCATCCCCGGCGCCGGCGCCTCCTCGATCACCTTCTGGTGGCGGCGCTGGAGCGAGCAGTCGCGTTCGTAGAGGTGGACGGCCCGGGTGCCGTCGCCGAAAACCTGCACCTCGATGTGGCGCGGCTTCTGGACGAATTTCTCGATCAGCACGGCGGGGTTGCCGAAGGCGGTCTGCGCCTCGCCCCGCGCGCTTTCGAGCTTCTCGGCGAAGTCCCGGGCGTGTTCGACGAGCCGCATCCCCTTGCCGCCGCCGCCCGCCACCGCCTTGATCAGCACCGGATAGCCCGTCGTCTCGGCGGCGCCGGCGAGATGGTCGGGATCCTGGTTGGCGCCGTGATAGCCCGGCACCACCGGCACGCCCGCCGTCTTCATCAGCGCCTTGGCCGCGTCCTTGAGCCCCATCGCCCGGATTGCCGTCGCCGAGGGGCCGATGAAGACGAGGCCCGCCGCGGCGACCGCCTCGACGAAATCGGGGTTCTCCGACAGGAAGCCGTAGCCCGGATGGATCGCCTCGGCCCCGGTGGCCCGGGCGGCGGCGATGATGGCGTCGGCCCTGAGGTAGCTGTCGGCGGGCCGCGGCCCGCCGATGTGCACCGCCTCGTCGGCCATCGCGACATGGCGCGCGCCGGCATCGGCGTCGGAAAAGACCGCGACGGTGCGGACGCCCAGCCTGCGGCAGGTGTCGATGACCCGGGCGGCAATCTCGCCCCGGTTGGCGATCAGGATCTTGTGGAACATGGGCTTTCCTTCCAACGGACCTTCCATCGGGCCTTCGATCGGGCGCCGGGGGGTTTTGCACCCCCGGACCCCCGCAGGGTATTTCGGCAACGAAGATGCGAAAGGCGCGGTCATGGGGCGAGATCCTCGACCAGGCGGAAACGTTCGCAGACAAGCTCCATCTCCGGCGTCCAGCCGCCGTTGCGCTCGAAATAGGCGCGGTGGCCGGCCTGCCAGCCCTGAAGCGTCTCATCCTCGCCCTCGGCGAGCGCGAAGTCGTCCTCGACGTCGCAGAAGCGGCGGATCGTGACCTCGGTGGTTTCGATCACCAGCGCCGGCGCGCCGTCCCAGTCGAGCGCGATGTCGCGGCGGCCGACAACGGGCAGCGGCTCGGCCCCGTCGGTGAAGTCGCGGAGCGCGCCGCAGGTGGCGCGCTTGCGGCCGTCCCGAACCAGGCCGAGGAGCCGGTCGCAAAGCGCGCGGCTGTCGCCGAAGGTGAAGGTCTCGGCGCCGTGGTAGCGGGCCTTGAGGGCTGCGAGGCGATCGGCCGTCATGTGCACCAGCCTTCCCGCTTGCCGCCGGCGTAAGGACGCGCGAGCCCGGCAGCGATCATGCCCGGCGCGACATCGGCACCATCGAGGCGGAGCGTGACGAGGCGGCGGCCGTAGCGGTCGGTCTGTTCGCCCGCCTCGGCGATATGGGCAGCGGCAAGGAGCGACAGGTTCAGCCGGGCGGTCGCGCTGAGGCCCCTGCCGAACTCGCGCAGGCATTGCGGCGAAAATATTTCGGGCGTGTCGAGGCCGAGCAGGCGGGCCGTCACGACACCTTCGTCGGGGCAGAAAAGCTTGACCGTGTCGCCATCGACGACAAGGACGACCGCACAGCCGTCATGCGGCTTCAGCGTCCCGTTGGCGAAGGACAGGGCAGGCAGGCCGATCCCGAGCGCGAAGGACGCGCCCATCCCGAGCCGCAGCACCCTGTCGAGGGGGGAGCGGTGGCGCATCGTCACATCCGGAAGACGCCGAAGCGCGTGTCCTCAACCGGCGCGTTGAGGGCAGCGGAAAGCGACAGCGCCAGCACCTCGCGCGACCGGCGGGGGTCGATGATGCCGTCGTCCCAGAGCCGCGCCGAGGCGTAGAGCGGATGCGACTGTTCCTCGAACATCTCGATCGTCGGGCGCTTGAACTCGGCCTCCTCCTCGGCCGACCAGGTGCCGCCCGCCCGCTCGATGCCGTCGCGCTTCACGGTGGCGAGAACCCCCGCCGCCTGTTCGCCGCCCATCACCGAGATGCGTGAATTGGGCCAGGTCCAGAGGAAGCGGGGCGAATAGGCGCGGCCCGCCATGCCGTAGTTGCCGGCGCCGAAGGAGCCCCCCACCAGCATGGTGATCTTCGGCACCGAGGTCGTCGCCACTGCCGTCACCATCTTGGCGCCGTGGCGGGCGATGCCCTCGTTCTCGTATTTCCGGCCGACCATGAAGCCGGTGATGTTCTGGAGGAACACCAGCGGAATCCCCCGCTGGCTGCACAGTTCGACGAAATGCGCGCCCTTGACCGCGCTTTCGCTGAACAGCACGCCGTTGTTGGCGACGATGCCCACCGGGCAGCCCGCGACATGGGCGAAGCCCGTCACCAGCGTCTCGCCGAAGCGCGGCTTGAACTCGTCGAAGTAGGATCCGTCGACGATCCGGGCGATGACCTCGCGGATGTCATAGGGGGTGCGCAGGTCGGCCGGCACGATGCCGAAGATATCATCGGGGTCATAGGCGGGCGGTTCCGGGCTTTGCCATGCCACGGTCTCGGGCTTGCGCCGGTTCAGGCCGCCGATCGCGCGACGGGCGAGCGCGAGCGCGTGGGCGTCATCCTCGGCGAGGTAGTCGGCGACGCCGGAAAGCCGCGTATGCACGTCGCCGCCGCCGAGGTCTTCGGCGCTGACCACCTCTCCCGTGGCGGCCTTCACCAAGGGCGGGCCGGCGAGGAAGATGGTGCCCTGCCCCCGCACGATGATCGAGACATCGGACATGGCCGGCACATAGGCGCCGCCGGCGGTGCAGGAGCCCATGACCACGGCGATCTGCGGGATGCCCTTCGCGCTCATGTTGGCCTGATTGTAGAAGATGCGGCCGAAGTGGTCACGGTCGGGGAAGACCTCATCCTGATTGGGCAGGTTGGCGCCGCCAGAATCGACAAGGTAGATGCAGGGCAGATGGTTCTGCTCGGCAATTTCCTGCGCGCGGAGGTGCTTTTTGACCGTCATCGGATAGTAGGTGCCACCCTTCACGGTGGCATCATTGGCGACGACCATCACCTCCTGCCCGTGAATGCGGCCGATCCCGGCGGTCATGCCGGCGGCGGGCGCATCGCCGCCGTACATGCCATGGGCCGCCGTGGCACCGATCTCAAGGAAGGGCGAGCCGGGGTCGAGAAGATCGGCCACCCTTTCGCGCGGCGGCAGCTTGCCGCGCGCGGTATGGCGGGCGAGCGCTTTCGCACCGCCGCCGGCGGCGGCAAGGGCGGCGGCATCGGTGATGGTTTTCAGCATCGCCTCATGCGCGGCGCGGTTGGCGCGGAAGGATTCGGAGGTGGGGAGGACGGAGGAGCGGAGTTTCATTCGACGACCTCCACTCCGCAAAGCCGCGCTACGAACAGGTTCGCAGCGACAACGCCGACGGCAAACAAGGGAGTAAGCCACCAGTTCCCGACCAACCTGAACAGCAGGAAGATCAGCACGACGAATGGAAGCGCAAACAGGAACACAGCAGCAGCCTGGGACCAGTAACTGCCACGAATCCTGACTTTTCGGGCGCAATTTGCACAGGCAACGTAATCGCGCATTCTCATGCCCATGAAGATGTGGGCCGTAGAGAAAGTCCGCCAAATTGGCAGCGGCGCACGGCAGGATGGGCAAATGTAGCCACAGATTGCTCCGATCACTCCACCCTCCCCATCAATTCCCGCCCGATCAGCATGCGCCGGATTTCGCTCGTCCCGGCGCCGATCTCCATGAGTTTGGCGTCGCGGAAGATGCGGCTGACCGGGGTTTCGTTCATGAAGCCCATGCCACCCATCGCCTGCACCGCCTGATGCGCGACGGTCATCGCCTCTTCCGAGGCATAAAGAACGCAAGCGGCGGCGTCCTGCCGCGTGACCTCGCCCCGGTCGCAGGCGCGGGCGACCTCGTAGAGGTAGGCGCGGGCCGAGTTCATCTTGGTGTACATGTCGGCGACCTTGCCCTGCATCAGCTGAAAGGTCCCGATCGGCTGGCCGAACTGCTTGCGGGTGGCGAGGTAGGGCATGACCTCGTCAAGGCAGGCGGCCATGATGCCGGTGCCGATGCCGGACAGCACCACCCGTTCGTAGTCGAGGCCGGACATCAGGACGCGGACGCCCTTGCCCTCTTCGCCAAGGACATTCTCGAAAGGCACTTCGACATCCTCGAAGATCAGTTCGGCGGTATTCGACCCGCGCATCCCGAGCTTGTCGAAATGCTTCGAGGTGGAAAAGCCCTTCATGGTCTTTTCCACGATGAAGGCGGTGATGCCTTTCGACCCCGCCGCCGGATCGGTCTTGGCATAGACCACGAGCGTATCGGCATCCGGACCATTGGTGATCCAGAACTTGGTGCCGTTGAGCACGAAGTAGCCGTTCCGCCTTTCGGCCTTCAGCTTCATCGACACAACGTCAGACCCGGCCCCGGCCTCTGACATGGCAAGCGCGCCGACATGGGCGCCGGAAATCAGGCCGGGCAAGTATTTCCGCTTCTGCGCGTCCGAGCCGTTCAGCTTGATCTGGTTGACGCAGAGGTTGGAATGCGCCCCGTAGGACAGCGAGACCGAGGCCGAGGCCCGCGCAATTTCCTCGATGGCGATGACATGCGCGAGGTAGCCCATCCCCGCCCCGCCGTATTCCTCGGGCACGGTGATGCCAAGCAGGCCGAGATCGCCCATTTCCCTCCAGAGCGCGGCGGGAAACTGGTTCGTCCGGTCGACCTCGGCCGCCATCGGCTTCACCCTGTCTTGTGCCCAGCGATGCACCATGTCGCGCAGCGCCTCGACCTCTTCGCCGAGATGGAATTTCATCGACGCGGTGAACATTCCGGCCCCTCCCGAGGAAATGAACGCATGTTCAATTCATAGAGCCAAGCTGCGAGTCGGGTCAAGCCGCTTTCGGCGGAACGGGTGGCGGCGGTAAGGCCGTTATGGCATTTTCCCGCTGCCCCAACCGAAAGGATCGTGCCATGTTCCCGCGCCTTGCCCTCGCCCTTGCCGCCACCCTGCCCGCCGCGCTGCCCGCCCAAGCCGAAGTGGTCGGCAAGGTCGGCGTCGACTGGGTCGGCAACGACATCGTCATCGAGGCGATCCCCGACCCGAAGGTGCAGGGCGTCACCTGCCATGTCGCCTATTTCGACCGCTCGGTGCTCGACCGGCTGAGCCAGGGCAACTGGTTCGAGGATCCGTCCTGGTCCGCGCTCGACTGCCGCCAGACCGGACCCATCACGATCGGCGACATCGACCGGGGCGCCGACGGCGAGAGCATCTTCTCCGAACGCACCTCGCTGATCTTCAAGTCGCTGAAGGTGACACGTATCCTCGACGCGAAGACCAACACGTTGATCTACCTCACCCATGCCTCGGAACTGACACAGGGCTCGGGCAAGATGTCGATCTCCACGGTGCCGCTCTACGATCCGGCGAAGTGAGGGGGCATCGTCCCCTCCTGGCCTCCGGCCAGTTCACCCCCCGGAGTATTTCGGCAACGAAGAAGGCGGCGGCTCAGTCCGCGGCGGGGGCCTCGGAGAGTTCCTCGCCCGACTGGAAGACCGCAGCGACCTCCTCGCGCAGGATGCGGGCGATGAGCGCGGCGTCGTCCTCATCAAAGGTCAGCGGCAGGCGCAGGTCGATCAGGCCCGCGAGGATGCGGTCGGTCCGCGGCAGGGGCTGCGGCGGCGCGTAGCGCCAGGAGTCGTGGCGCGAGGTGAATCCCTGGGGCTCTGCCGCGCCGAACCATTTCAACTCCACCCCCCGCGCGGAGGCTCGGGCGAGGAAGGCGCGCACCCGGCCCGCAGGCCAGCCGGGCAGCAGGAACTGGAACGACGAGGCGACGTAGTCCTCGCCCTCGGGCCGTTCGATCAGGGCGAGGCCGGGGGTCGCCGCAAGCCCCGCCTCGACGACGCGGTAGAGTGCGTTCCAGCGGGCACACTGGCGCGGCAGGTCGGCAAGCTGCGGCCTGAGGATCGCCGCGCGCAGGTTGTCCATCCGGCCCGAGACATTCGGGGTGAGGTAGCGCACGGCCTCGAAAGCCTCGGGCGGCGGCGCGGCGCGGTGGCGGGGATAGAGCATGTAGCTGCCGGAGAGAAGGATCGCCCGCGCCATGAGGTCGGCGTCGTCGGAGACGATGAGCCCGCCCTCGCCCGAGTTCATGTGCTTGTAGGTCTGGGTCGAATAGCAGCCCATCGCCCCGTGCCGGCCCGAGGGAACGCCCCGCCAGGCCGCCCCCATCGTGTGGGCGCAATCCTCGATCACCGGCAGGCCGAGCCGGGTGCAGAGCGCCATCAGCCGGTCCATGTCGCAGATATGGCCGCGCATGTGGGAAAGCAGCAGCGCCTTCGCCCCCGGTGCCCGGGCGGCGAGGTCGTCGATGTCGATGGTCAGCCCCTCGGTCGTCTCGACGAAGACCGGCACCGCGCCGAGGGCGGCAATCGCACCGGGCACGGGGGCGAGCGTGAAGGCGTTGGTCAGCACCCGGTCGCCGGAACCGATCCCGAGGGCGCGGAGCGCACAGCCGAGGGCGTAGCCGCCCGAGGCGACGGCGAGGCAGTAGCGCGCCCCGGTGAAGGCGGCGAATTCCTCCTCCAGAAGCGCCGCCTCGGCGATCTCGCCCTCGGCGGTGTTGTAGCGGTGGAGCCGGCCGTGGCCGAGAAGGGCGAGGGCGGCGGCGACCGCAGCCTCCGGCAGAGGCTCCTGCTGGGTGAAGCTCTTGGTGAACCGCTCGGTCATGGCTTGCCCAGCACGCTTTCGGCCAGCGCCGGCAGGTCGTCGAACCGGTCCAGCAGCGCCTCGGGCGCCAGCCGGGCAACGCCGCGCCCCTCGGGCCCGAAGGTGACGAGCGCCACGGGAACGCCGGCGGCGGCGGCCGTCCTCCGGTCGGTCTCGGTGTCGCCCACCAGCATCGAGCGCGAAAGCACCCCGCCCGCCCGCGTCACCGAGGCGCGGTAGGGCGCGGGGTCGGGCTTGCGCACCGGCAGCGTGTCGGCGCCGACGAGCGAGGCGAAGTGCTGCCGCACGCCGAGCCGGTCGAGCAGGATCGCGGCCAGCCTCTCGGGCTTGTTGGTGCAGATGCCGGTGGCGAAGCCCGCCGCGTTCAGCGCCGTCACCGCTGCGACCGCGCCGGGGTAAAGCGTGGTCTGGCGCGCGATGCCCTCCTCGTAGAACGCCAGAAGCCGCAGGTATTCGCGGTCCACCGCGGCCTCGCCTCCCTGCCCGCCCTCCTGCCCGCCCCCCTGCCCGCCCCCCTGGCCGAGCCGCGCGAAGCCGAGCCGCAGCATCGCCCGGCCGCCGTGGAACGCGGTCAGCGCATCGGCGGCGGGGTCGAGCAGGTCGCCGTGGCCGAGGGCGCGGAAACAGGCGTTGGCCGCGTCGATCAGATCGGCCGAGGTATCGGCGAGCGTCCCGTCCAGATCGAAGATCACCGTGCGCATGGCGTCCATTCCTGTTCCCGGGGGCGGATTGTAATCTGGCGAAAGGATGTTTGATCCCCGCCCCCTTGCGGCCTTCGGGCCCTTGGTTAAAACGGGCGGACGTTCGAGGAAAGCACATTCATGGCAACAGCGCTGATCATTCTTGCCGCCGGACAGGGGACGCGGATGAATTCCGACCTGCCCAAGGTCCTTCACAAGGTGGCGGGCGCCCCCCTTCTGGTCCACGCGATGATCGCGGGCGCGAGCGTCGCGCCCGAGCGCACCATCGTCGTCACCGGGCATGGCGCGGACGCCGTGGCCGAGACGGCCCGCGCCCAGGACCCTTCCGTCGAGATCGCGCATCAGGGCGAACAGCGCGGCACCGGCCATGCCGTCGCCCAGGCGCTGCCGCTTCTGGACGGGTTTCAGGGCCGTGTCGTCGTGCTTTTCGGCGACACGCCCTTCATCCGGCCCGAAACGTTGCAATCCATGCTCGCCGCGCCTTCCGACGTGGTGGTGCTCGGGTTCGAGGCCGCGGATCCGAACCGCTACGGGCGGCTTATCGTCCACGGCGGGCACCTTTACGGCATCGTCGAATGGAAGGACGCCACCGAGGACCAGCGGATAATCCGGCTCTGCAACAGCGGCGTGATCGCGGCCGATGCCGCGCTCCTGCGCCGGCTGGTGGAGGGGCTCGACGACCGCAACGCCTCGGGAGAGTTCTACCTGACCGACATCGTCGCCGCCGCCCGCGCCGAGGGACTGGCCGCCGAGGTGGTCACCTGCCCCGAGGCCGAGACGCTGGGAGTGAACACCCGCGCCGACCTCGCCGCCGCCGAACGCGCCTTCCAGGCGGCGATGCGGGCCGAGATGATGGCGGACGGCGTGACGCTTGTCGCCCCCGAGACCGTCTTCTTCGCCCATGACACCGTGGTCGGGCGCGAGACGGTGATCGGCCCCAACGTCGTCTTCGGCCCCGGCGTGACCGTGGAATCCGGCGCCGAAATCCTGCCCTTCTGCCATCTGGAGGGCTGCCACATCAGCCAGGGCGCCCGTGTCGGCCCCTTCGCCCGGCTCCGCCCCGGCACCGAGCTGGGCGGCGATGTCCATGTCGGCAACTTCGTCGAGATCAAGAACGCGATCCTCGATGAGGGGGTGAAGGTGGGGCACCTGAGCTATCTCGGCGACGCCCATGTCGGCGAACACGCCAACATCGGCGCGGGCACCGTCACCTGCAACTACGATGGTGTGATGAAGCACCGGACCGAGATCGGCGAACGCGCCTTCATCGGTTCCGACACGATGCTGATCGCGCCGGTGAAGGTGGGCGCGCGGGCCTTGACCGGATCGGGGTCGGTGATCACCGAGGACGTGCCGGACGACGCCGTGGCGATCGGCCGGGCGCGGCAGGTGGTCAGGCCGGGGCTTTCTGCGAAATTGTTCGAAAAGTTCAAAGCCACGAAGGCGAAGCGGCAGAAAGAGACCGAATAATGTGCGGTATTGTCGGGGTGCTCGGGCACCATGAAGTGGCGCCGATCCTTGTCGAGGCGCTGAAGCGGCTGGAATATCGCGGCTATGATTCCGCCGGCATCGCCACCGTGAACAACGGCCGGCTCAACCGCCGCCGGGCGGTGGGCAAGCTCGTCAACCTCTCCGATCTCCTGGTCCACGACCCGCTGCCGGGCAAGGCCGGGATCGGCCACACCCGCTGGGCGACCCACGGTGCGGCGACCGTCACCAACGCGCATCCGCACCGCTCGGGCCCCGTCGCCGTCGTCCACAACGGCATCATCGAGAACTTCCGCGACCTGCGCGAGGAGCTTGCCGCGCGGGGCCTCACCTGCGAGACCGAGACCGACACCGAAATCGTGGCGATCCTCACCCGGTCCCTCATGGACGCCGGAATGCCGCCGCGCGAGGCGGCGCGCGCCACGCTGGCGCGGCTCGAGGGCGCCTTCGCGCTGCTCTTCCTCTTCGACGGCGAGGAGAACCTGATGGTCGCCGCCCGCAAGGGCTCGCCGCTCGCCATCGGCTATGGCGAGGGCGAGATGTTCGTCGGCTCCGACGCCATCGCGCTTGCGCCCATGACCGACCGGATCACCTATCTCGACGAGGGCGACCATGCCTTCGTCACCCGCGAGGGCGTCGAGATCTACGATGCCGCCGGCCGGCCGGCGAACCGCGAGGTGACGCGCATCCAGCTCGACCAGACCCGGATCGAGAAGGCGG
The DNA here is from genome assembly GCA_030837785.1 of Albidovulum sp. Classification (GTDB taxonomy): domain Bacteria; phylum Pseudomonadota; class Alphaproteobacteria; order Rhodobacterales; family Rhodobacteraceae; genus Albidovulum. The sequence goes on along the minus strand of JAUQYA010000129.1, from coordinate 16,048 downwards.
GCTACAAGCATTTCATGGCCAAGGAGATCGCCGAGCAGCCGGTGGTGCTGGCCGACGCGATCCGCCACTACACCGGCGAGGGCACGATCCGCCTGCCCGAGGCGCTCGACTTCGTCGCAGTCGACCGGCTGACGCTGGTGGCCTGCGGCACCGCCCATTTCGCCTGCCTGACCGCGAAATACTGGTTCGAAAGCCTCGCGGACCTGCCCTGCGAGGTCGACATCGCCTCGGAGTTCCGCTACCGCGAGCCACCCCTGCCGGCGAAGTCCCATGCGGTCTTCGTCAGCCAGTCGGGCGAGACCGCCGACACGCTCGCGGCGCTTCGCTACTGCCAGGGAAAGGTCGACAAGGTGGTGGCGGTGGTGAACGTGCCGACCTCCTCGATCGCGCGGGAAAGCGACATCGCGCTGCCGATCCTCGCCGGGGTGGAGGTCGGCGTCGCCTCGACCAAGGCCTTCACCTGCCAGTTGACGGTGCTCCTGCTGATGGCGCTGAAGGCCGCCCGCCAGCGCGGCCGGATCGACGATGCCGCCCTCGCCCGCCATGTCGCCGCGCTGACCGCGCTGCCCGGGCTGATGAACCAGGCGCTGGCCCGCGAGCCCGCCGTCGCCGCCGCCGCGGCCGCCGTGGCCGAGGCACAGGACGTGCTCTTCCTCGGTCGCGGCGCGATGTTCCCGCTGGCCTTGGAGGGCGCGCTGAAGCTGAAGGAAATCAGCTACATCCACGCCGAGGGCTATGCCTCGGGCGAACTCAAGCACGGGCCGATCGCGCTGATCGACAAGACCGTGCCGGTGATCGTTCTCGCCCCCCGCGACACGCTCTTCGACAAGACCGTGTCGAACATGCAGGAGGTGATGGCGCGCCACGGCAAGGTGGTGCTGATCACCGATGCGGCGGGCGCGAAAGTGGCGTCGGAAGGGACATGGAAGGTGCTGGCCATGCCCGAGGCGCCGGCGCTTGTCGCCCCCATCCTCTACGCGGTTCCCGCACAGCTTCTGGCCTATCACGCCGCTGTCGCCAAGGGCACCGACGTCGACCAGCCGCGCAACCTGGCGAAATCGGTGACGGTGGAGTGACCGCGCCGCTCCCCGGCACGCCACCCGTGACCCCCGCGGCCGCGCTGGCCGAACTGCGGGCGCTGGCCGACCCGGTCCGCGCAGCGGGGGCGGCGGCCTACCACAAGGCGGCGCGCGACTACCTCGGCATTCCGGTGCCGGTGCTGACCGAACGGGCGCAGGCGTGGCGCGTCACGCCCGACCTGCCGGCCCGGGTGGCGCTGGCCGACGCGCTCTGGCGGAGCGACATCCACGAGGCGCGCATCGCCGCGGCGAAGCTTCTCACCCAGGCGCGGATCAGGGGCGACGCGCCGGTCTGGCAACTCATCGCCTCCTGGGTGCCGGAGTTCGACGCCTGGGCGATCGCCGACCATGCCTGCGATGCCGGCGCGCGGCGGCTGGTGGCCGACCCGTCCCGCCTCGACGAGGTGGAAGGCTGGACCCGGTCGCCGAACATGTGGACGCGGCGCGCGGCGCTGGTCATCACGCTGCCCTGGACGCGGCAGAACCATCCGAAGGCCAGCGACATCGCCATCCGCGACCGCGTGCTGGGCTGGGCGGCCGGCCTGGCCGACGACCGCGACTGGTTCATCCAGAAGGCCATCGCCTGGTGGCTGCGCGACCTGTCGAAGCACGATCCCGACCGCACCCGCGCCTTCCTCGCCGCCCACGGGGCCCGGCTGAAACCCTTCGCGCGCAAGGAGGCGGCGAAATACCTCGCGCCCCTGTGACAAGCCTGTGACAAGCCCGTGACAACGGCGCCCCGCGCTTTCCCTTGCCGCCGGGGCGCAGGAGGCATAAATCTCCAGACATGGAACCGCTCATCGACCCCTTCGCCCGGCCGATCACCTACCTTCGGGTCTCGGTGACCGACCGCTGCGACTTCCGCTGCACCTACTGCATGGCCGAACACATGCAGTTCCTGCCGAAGAAGGACCTGCTGACGCTCGAGGAGCTTGACCGGCTCTGCTCCACCTTCGTCCGGCTCGGAGTGGAGAAGCTCAGGATCACCGGCGGCGAGCCGCTGGTCCGCCGCGACATCCTCACCTTCTTCCGCTCGATCTCGCGCCACCTGGAAACCGGCGCGCTGAAGGAGCTGACGCTGACCACCAACGGCTCGCAGCTTGCCCGCTTCGCGGCCGACCTGGCGGCGCTCGGGGTGCGGCGCGTCAACGTTTCGCTCGACACGCTCGATACGGCGAAGTTCACCGCGATCACCCGCTGGGGCCGGCTGCCGCAGGTGATGGAGGGGATCGCCGCGGCGAAGGCGGCCGGGCTCAGGGTCAAGATCAATACCGTGGCGCTCAAGGGCTTCAACGAGGACGAGCTGTTCGCGCTCCTCGACTGGTGCGCGGGCGAGGGCCACGACCTGACCTTCATCGAGGTCATGCCGATGGGCGAGATGGGCGAGGAGATGCGGCTCGACCAGTACTGGCCGCTGAAGGATCTGCGCGCACGGCTGGCGGAGCGGTTCACGCTGACCGAGCTGGCCGAGCGCACCGGCGGCCCCGCCCGCTATGTGCGGATCGGCGAGACCGGGCAGAAGGTCGGCTTCATCACGCCGCTTTCCCACAATTTCTGCGAAAGCTGCAACCGGGTGCGGGTGACCTGCACGGGCGAGCTTTACATGTGTCTTGGCCAGGAGGACATGGCCGACCTGCGCGCGCCCCTCAGGGCGAGCGAGGGCGACGAGTTGCTGGAACAGGCGGTCCGGGCGGCGATCGCCCGCAAGCCCAAGGGTCACGATTTCGACTATTCCCGCCAGAAGGTGCGGGGCCAGGTCTCGCGCCACATGAGCCACACCGGCGGCTAGCTAGCCGCCTGCGCGCGCCCGCCGCCAGGCCTCTGGCGTGACGCCCTCGGCGGCGCGGAACACCCGGATCAGGTGCGAGACATCGGCAAAGCCGGTCTCTGCCGCGATGTCGGTCACCGACTTGCCGCCGCGGTCGAGCAGCGCGCGCACCTGCGCCAGCCGCATCCTCCGCCCCGCCTCGGCCGGGGTCATCGCCAGATCGGCGGCGAAACGGCGTTCGAGCTTGCGGCGGCTGACGCCGAGCTGCCGTGCCAGATCGCCCACCGGAAGCGGGTGTTCGGGGCGCTGCTGCATCCAGAGAAGCGCGCGCTTGACCAGCGCATCGGCGGGCGCAAGGTCGGAGGGCAGACCGGGTTGTGGCCGCTCGGCCTTCAGCGCCTCGTCGACGATCATGATCGAGAGGCTCTTGCGCGCCGCCGCGCTGCCGATGTGGCGGTCGACGAGCCAGGCGGCGAGATGCGCGGTCGAGGCGCCGCCCGAACAGGTCAGCCGGTCGCCGTCGACGACGAAGATCTGGTCCGACACCGGCTCCATCCCCTCGAAGGCCTCGAGGAAGTCGCCGCGGTGGAACCAGCTGACGCAGCACCGGCGACCCTCCATCAGGCCGGCGCGGGCAAGGATGAAGGCCCCGGTGCAGAGCCCGATAAGAGGCACCCGCGCCTCGGCTGCGCGGCGCAGCCAGTCCTCCGCCTCGGCGGAAATCCACTGGCTTTCGCCGAGCCTGCCACCCACCACGGCGATGTAGTCGAACCGCGCCGGATCGCCGAGGGTGTCCTCGGCCTCGACGAAGAGCCCGCAGCTCGCCTCCACGAGGCCGGGACGCGGCGCCACGACACGCCAGGAACAGTGGATCGGCCGCGACCGGTCGCCCTCGTCGGCAGCCAGGCGCAGGACATCGACGAAATTCGCCATTGCGGCGAGCGTGAAACGCCGCGCCAGAAGAATGCCCACGCGCAGGCGCGGGGTCGCGGCGGAGGGCGTCGGCAGGGGCACGTGTCGCATGGATGACGCCACTTTGCCGCATCCGTTCAGTGATGGGAAGCACGAATCGACATAATGCAGCGGTGAAACGACCTGTATCGGTCAGATTGCGTCGTTTTCCAGGGGGGACTGCCATGATGCACCATTCGCAGCCGCGCGCTGCCGCCAAGGCACCTACACCGCTTCAGGCCGCCCGCCAGTCGGCCACCGAGACCTTCGTCTTCCTTCTGCTGGACGGCTTCGACGCCCTGGCGCTTGCCGGCGCGACCGAACCCCTGCGCCGCGCCAACGCCCTGGCCGGAAAACCGCTCTACGGCTGGCGACTGGCCTCGCTTGCCGGAACGCCGGTCGTCGCCGGCGGGGGCATGGCGGTGCTCGTCGACGAGGCTTTCGCCGGGCTGGCGCGGGGCGAAGCGCTTTTCGTCGTGGGCGTCGCCACCGGTGCGATCCAGCCGGTCCTGTCCAAGGCGCTCAGGCGCGAGGCCGCCCACGGCGCGCAGATCGGCGCGCTCGGCGACGGGATCGTGGCGCTGGCCCGCGCCGGCCTTCTCGACGGTGAAACCGTTGCCGCCCACTGGGATCTCGCCGAGGCGCTGGCCGAGGAGTTTCCCCGCCTCGACGTCAGCCGCGCGGCCTTCGTCGCCGGGCGCCGGCCCACCGCGCCGGGCGGCGCGGCTGCGACCGACCTGATGCTTCACCTCGTGGCGGAACGGCATGGCGCCGATCTGGCCACCCGCATCGCCGATGCGATGGTCTGGGCCAACGTGCGCGGGCCTCAGTCTCGCCAGACCGTCTCCGCCCAGTCACGCTATGGCGTGCGCAATGCGCGGCTCGTCCAGGTGCTCGCCGCGATGGAGGAGAATATCGAGACGCCGCTGTCGGCGCAGGAGATCGCCGAAATCGCCGGCATGTCGCCGCGCCAGACCGAACGGCTCTTCGCCCGCTATCTCAACACCACGCCGATGGGGTTCTATACCCACCTCAGGCTCGATCGCGCCCGTGGCCTCTTGATGCAGACCGAACTTTCGGTGACCGAGGTGGCCGTCGCCTGCGGCTACCGGTCGATGTCGCATTTCGCCAAGGTCTACCGCTCGACCTTCGGTCACCCGCCGCGGCGGATGCGCGCCGTCGCCTGACGGACGCCACGGCGCGCTGGAACCGGCGCGCTGCCGGCGCTAGACTTGGCGCGGAGGTGCGCATGGCCGGGCTGACCCGTTTCCACGAGGCGCAAGAGAACGTCTGGTCCATCGCCCTGGCGGAACTGCGCGCCGGGCGCAAGGCGACGCACTGGATCTGGTTCATCTTCCCGCAGCTCACGGCGCTTGGACGCTCGGCGACCGCGCTGCACTATGGGATCGCAGATCTTGCCGAGGCGCGCGCCTACCTGGCGGATCCGGTTCTCGGCGCCCGGCTCGACGCCTGTGCCGACGCGGTGCTTCTTCATGCCGGCGAACGCCCCGAGGCAATCATGGGCACGGTCGACGCGCTGAAGCTGCGCTCCTCGGCGACGCTCTTCGCGCTGGCGGCGGGGCGAGGCACCGCGACGGGCACGCGAATGCTGGCGATCCTCGAGCGCTTCTATGGCGGGGAACCCTGCCCGCTCACGCTCGTGCATCTGGAACCGGACAGCCGCCCCTGAGCACGGCGGCCGGGACCGTCACGCAACCGGCATCCGCGCCTCGACCATGCCGGCATACCAGCTCGACCCGAACGGGATCGCGCTGTCGTCGAAATTGTAGGCCGGGTGGTGCACCATCGCGGTGTCGCCGTTGCCGAGGAAGATATAGGCGCCGGGCCGTTCGTTCAGCATGAAGCTGAAATCCTCCGCCCCCATCAGCGGCGCCGTGTCGGTGTCCACCCTGCCGGAGACGGCGCGCGCGACCTCGGCGGCGAAACCGGTGTTCTCGGGTGTGTTCATCGTCACCGGATAGCCGCGGCGGTAGTCGACCGTGGCGGTCGCGCCGAAGGCGAGCGCGGTCGCCTCGCAGATGGCCTTGACGCGCGCCTCGACGAAATCCTGCACCACCGGGTCCATCGTCCGCACGGTGCCGCGCATCGCCACGGTCTGCGAGATGACGTTGTGCGCCTCGCTTTCGCTGCGGACGCTGCAGACCGACACGACGACCTGCTTCAGCGGATCGACGTTGCGCGAGGCGATGGACTGGAGCGCGATCACGACATGGGCGGCGACAAGTGTCGAGTCGACGCATTCGTGGGGCTTCGCGGCATGGCCGCCCTTGCCGGTCACGATGATGTCGAACTGGTCGGCCGCGGCCATCATCGCGCCGGGGCGGATGGCGAACGTGCCCACCGGAATGCCCGGCATGTTGTGCATCCCGTAGACTTCCTGGATGCCGAAACGCTCGATCATCCCGTCCCGGACCATCTCGCGCCCGCCGCCGCCGCCTTCCTCGGCGGGCTGGAAGATCACCACCGCCGTGCCGTCGAAGTTGCGCGTCTCGGCGAGGTATTTCGCCGCGCCGAGAAGCATCGCGGTGTGCCCGTCATGGCCGCAGGCATGCATCCTGCCCTCGACCTTCGAGGCATAGGCAAGCCCCGTCGCCTCGCGGATCGGCAGCGCGTCCATGTCGGCCCTGAGCCCGATCACCCTGCCCTTCGTGTCGGTCCGCCCCCGGATGACGCCGACGACGCCGGTCCGGCCGATTCCTTCCACCACCTCGTCGCAGCCGAAGTCGCCGAGAAGCCCGGCCACCTTGCCCGCGGTCCGCTGCACCTCGAACAGCAACTCCGGATTCTCGTGGAAATCCCGGCGCCAGGCGGTGATCTCGGGCAGAAGCTCGGCGAAACGGTTCTTGACGGGCATGGCGCGGTCTTTCCTGCTGGTGTCGCTCCGGCGCTGAAGGGGCCGGCCCGACCTGATCGTCGGCCAATCGCAGACACTTCGCAAGGGGCTCACCCCCCCGGTCAGACGCGGTCGCGGACGCCGTACCAGGCATAGGCGAAGGGCAGGAGCAGCCGCCGCGCGGATCCGAAGGGGAAGCGGGCGGGCGGGCGCGCCATGACCGCGGGCACCCGCCCCTGCCCCGTCGCGAGCTGCGCCAGAAGCCGCCCCGACCAGGTGCCGAGCGCAACGCCGTTGCCGTGCCAGGCGAAGCCCGCCCAGGCGTTGTCCCAGTCGCCGATCGGGCCCACATAGGGCGTCAGCGGACGGGTCAGGCAGACGAAGCCCGACCAGAAATACGGCGTCTCGACCCCGGCCCAGGCCGGGAACATCGCCTCGAAATCGGCGCGCGTGCGGGCGCGCATCGCCTCCTGCGCCGCAGGCGCAGCGCTGGTCCCGCCGCGGGCCCCGAAAAGGAAGCGGCGGTCCGGCATCAGGCGGAAATAGTGGAGGAGATTGCGCGTGTCATAGGCCATGCCGTGTGACGACCAGCCCTGCGCGGCGATCTCGTCGTCGGTCAGCTCCCGCGTGACCAGCACCGCCGACTGCGCCGGCAGGTACCGGCCCGCCATCCATTCCGGCACGTCCTCGGAGGAGTAGCCGTTCGTCGCCACGATGAGCTTCTTCGCCAGAACCCGGCCACGCGCGGTCCGCAGCACGAAGTCGCCGCCCTCGCGGGTGATCGCCTCGACCGGCGAGTTCTCGTAAATCCGCGCCCCTTCGGCCTTCGCCGCCGCCCCGAGGCCGAGGACGTATTTCAGCGGATTGAGCGCGAAGCCGAGTTCCGTGCGAAGCCCGCCGTGGAACTGCGGGCCGCCCATGCCCTGGGCGGCAAGGTCGGCGGGGCCGAGCAGTTCGGCCTTCACGCCATAGTCGCGCCGGACCTCGGCCAGTTCGTCCCCGAGGCTGGCGAAGGCCTGCGCCGAATGGGCCAGCGCCACCTCGCCCTCGCGCGAATGGGCATCGGCGTCGATCGCGTAGCGGTCGAGGATTTCGGCCACCGCCGCCGGCGTTTCCTTCTGCACGCCATGCCATTCATCCAGCCCGGCCCGGCCGAACCGCCGCAGGAGCGTGGCGCCGCTGGCCTTCGCGCCGCCGAGGCAGGCGAAGCCGCCGTTCCGCCCCGAGGCGCCCCAGCCGATGCCCTCGGCCTCGATGACGGCCACGTCGGCGCCCGCATCGCGGGCAAGGTGCAGCGCCGCCGACAGCCCGGTGTAGCCGGCGCCGAGCACCGCCATCCCGGCCCGCACATCGCCTTCGACCGCCGCCCCGCGCGGCGGCCGGGCGATGGTCGTGTCCCAGAAGCAGCGCTCGATCGGGCCCGGCGAATAGGCGTAGTCCCCGTAGATGTGCCGCATCCTAGGTGCCCGTCGCCCGGACCGCCGCCAGTTCGTCCGCCCGCTGTTTCGCGATCGCGCGCTTGGACAGGAGCGAGGTGGTGATCACGCCCAGCGTCACGATGGAAATCATGATCGTCGAGAGGGCGTTGATCTCGGGACTGACGCCGAGCCGGACCGAGGAGAAGATCTTCATCGGCAGCGTCGTCGAGGAGGGGCCGGCCGTGAAGGAGGTGATCACGAGGTCGTCGAGCGACAGCGTGAAGGCCAGAAGCCAGCCCGAGATCACCGCCGGGGCGATGATCGGCAGCGTCACCGACCTGAACGCGTCGAACGGCGTGCAGCCGAGATCGAGTGCCGCTTCCTCCAGCGACTTGTCGAAGGTCACGAGCCGCGAGGAGACCACGACCGAGACATAGCACATCGTGAAGGTCGTATGCGCGAGGATGATCGTGATGACGCCGCGGTCGAGCCCGACGGCGATGAACAGCAACAGCATGGCGAGGCCGGTGATGACCTCGGGCATGACGAGCGGCGCATAGATCATGCCGGAAAAGAGCGTCCGCCCCGCGAAGCGCCCGGCGCGGACCAGCACATAGGCCGCCATCGTCCCCAGGACCGTGGCGAGCGTCGAGGAGGCGATGGCTACCTTCAGCGTCACCCAGGCCGCGTCGAGAAAGGCCTGGTTGTGCAGAAGCTCGCCATACCACTTGGTCGAGAACCCGGCCCAGACGGTGACCAGCTTCGACTCGTTGAACGAGAAGATGACGAGGATCACCATCGGCAGGTAGAGGAACGCGAACCCGAGCGTCAGCGCGGTCGCGTTGAACCAGGAAAAACGACGGTTCATTGGCCGGCCTCCCGCTGCTTCTGCTCGTTGCGCTGGAACAGTACGATCGGAATGATGAGGATCAGGAGCAGCACCACCGCCACCGCCGAAGCCACCGGCCAGTCGCGATTGGCGAAGAACTCGTCATAAAGCGTCTTGCCGATCATCAGCGTCTGCGTGCCGCCGAGCAGCGAGGGAATGACGAATTCGCCGATCACGGGAATGAAGACGAGAAAGCAGCCGGCGATGACGCCGGGCCGCGACAGCGGGAAGGTGACGAGCCAGAAGGCCTGAAACTTCGAGCAGCCGAGATCCTCGGCCGCCTCGATGAGCGAGATGTCGAGCTTCTCCAGCGCCGAATAGATCGGCAGGATCATGAACGGCAGATAGGCGTAGACGATGCCGATGTAGACGGCGGTGTTGGTGTTCAGGATCGTCAGCGGCGCGCTGGTGATCCCCGTCCACATCAGGAACTGGTTGAGGAAGCCTTCGTTCGAGAGGATGCCGATCCAGGCATAGATGCGGATCAGGAACGAGGTCCAGAATGGCAGGATGACGAGCATCATCAGCGTCGGGCGCCATTCGTCGGGCGCCTGCGCCATGCCGTAGGCGATGGGATAGCCGACCAGAAGCGTCATGATGGTCGAGATCACCGCGATCTTCAGGCTCGAGACATAGGCCGTGATGTAGAGCGGATCGGTGGTGAGGAAGGTGAAGTTCTCGACGTCGAGATCGGCGAAGAACGCCTTCACCCCCGCCCAGCCTTCGGCGAGGTCGAGCACCGGCGTATAGGGCGGGATCGAGATCGCCATGTCCGAAAGCGAGATCTTCAGGACGATGCCGAAGGGGACCAGGAAGAACAGCAGGAGCCAGAGATAGGGCGTGGCGATGAGGAAGAAGCGGCGCGGATTCATGGCCCCTCCCCTCAGCGCAGAAGGACGACGCCGGCCGTGTCCGTGAAGGACAGGAAGACCTTGTCGTCCCAGGTGATGTCGCGCCGCGCCAGGCGGCGTTCGTTGGCGACCTGCGCCTTGATCATCCGGCCGCCCGCGACCTCGACCTTGTAGGTGGAGATGTTGCCGAGATAGGCGATGTCGCTCACCTTGCCCTCGATCACGTTCGCGCGGTCCGCCGGCCGGCTGGTGGCGATCGCCACCTTCTCGGGCCGGATCGCGAACGAGACCTTGGTGCCCTGGTCGATCTTCTCGGCCGATGTCGCGGCGATCTCGGGCTGCCCTTCGGCCCAGGAAAGCGCATACTTGTCATCCGCCCTGCGCGTCGCCCGCCCCTCGATGATGTTCACGTCGCCGATGAAGTCCGCCACGTAAACCGAGTTGGGGTTTTCATAAATCCGGTCCGGCGTGTCGACCTGGATCATCCGGCCGTGGTCCATGACCGCGACCCGCGAAGCGACCGTCATCGCCTCTTCCTGGTCATGGGTCACGATCAGGAAGGTCGTGCCGGTCTTTTCCTGGATGTCCATCAGCTCGAACTGGGTGTCCTGCCTCAGCTTCTTGTCGAGCGCGCCGAGCGGCTCGTCGAGCAGGAGAAGCTTCGGCGCCTTGGCGAGCGAGCGGGCCAGCGCCACCCGCTGGCGCTGGCCGCCGGAAATCTGGTGCGGTTTGCGCTTGGCAAATTTCTCCAGCCGCGTCAGGCGCAGCATCTCCTCGACCCGGGCCGGAATCCTCTCCTTGGGCATGTCGGACCGGCGCAGGCCGAAGGCGATGTTGTCCCAGACCGTGAGATGCGGGAAAAGCGCGTAGCTCTGGAACATCATGTTGGTTTCGCGCCGGTTCGGCGGGATCGGCGCCAGATCCACCCCGTCGAGCAGGATCTTCCCCTCGGTCGGCGTCTCGAATCCCGCCAGCATCCGCATCAGCGTGGTCTTGCCGCAGCCCGAGGGCCCGAGCAGGGCGAAGAACTCGCGCCGGAAGATGTCGATCGTGATGTTGTCGACCGCCACGAACTCGCCGAACTTCTTGGTGACGTTCTGGAACCGGATCAGCGGCTTTTCGTTCGGATCGTTCCAAGGCGCAAAGACGGGCCTCTCGGCGGGCTGGGCCATGATTTTTCCCTCGTCCTGTGAAAAGCCCCGCACCGGTGGGTGCGGGGCGCATGAACTTGTCCGGTCTCAGGTGCCGGACTTGATCTTGGTCCAGAGCCGGTTCACCTCGCGGTTGACCTTCGGATCCCAGGGCGACGTGGTGTAGAGATGCGACAGCGTTTCCTCGTCCGGATAGATCGAGGGATCGCCGATCACGTCGGGGCTGAGAAACTCCTGGGCGGCCTTGTTGCCGCTGGCGTAATAGACGTAGTTGGACGCGGCGGCGGAGTTGTGCGCGTCCATCATGAAGTTGATGAACTTGTGCGCCGCGTCCGGGTTGGGCGCGTCGGTCGGAATGGCGAGCTGGTCGAACCACATCAGCGCGCCTTCCTTCGGGATGTTATAGACGATCTCGGCGCCGTTGTTGGCCTCGACGGCGCGGTCGCGCGCCTGGAGGATATCGCCCGACCAGCCGTAGGCGACGCAGATGTCGCCATTGGCCAGCGCATTGATGAATTCCGAGGAATGGAATTTCTGCACGTAGGGCGCCACGGCGGCGATGATCGGCTCGGCCTTGGAGATCGTCTCCATGTCCTGCGCATCCGGGTTCTCGCCGATATAGGCGAGCGCGGCCGGGATCACCTCGGAGGGCGTGTCGAGGAAGTGCACGCCACATTTGGAGAGCTTCTCCATGTTCGCCGGATCGAAGATCAGCGACAGGGAGTTGATCGGCGCATCCTCGCCCAGCACTTCCTTGACCTTGCCGACATTGACGCCGATGCCGGTGGTGCCCCACATGTAGTTGACGGAATACTCGTTGCCCGCGTCGTACTTCGCCACCCGCTCCGAGATCAGGTCCCACATGTTGGCGAGGTTGGGCAGCTTCGACTTGTCGAGCTTCTGGAACACGCCGGCCTGGATCTGGCGCTGCAGGAACGAGCCGGTCGGCACCACGACGTCATAGCCCGACCCGCCGGCCAGGAGCTTGGTTTCGAGGATCTCGTTGGAATCGAACACGTCGTAGACCAGCTTGATGCCGGTCTCCTGCTCGAACTTCGCCAGCAGCGACTCGTCGATGTAGTCCGACCAGTTGTAGACATGGACCTCCTCGGCCCCCGCGACGCCTGCGGCCAGAAGGGCCGCGGCCGCCGTCATCATTCCCTTGAACTTCATAGTACCTCCTCAGTCAGCTGGAGTGGCCAGCCGGATGCTTCCGACGGTCCGACTGCGTGCGCCGCTGCTTGTGCAGCCATTTTGATCAAATTTCTCGACTCATTTCAACATGGCTTTTCCGCGACGCGCAATCTATTATGAAGTTACGGATTTTCGCGCCTCCCCTGTCAAGGAACGGGAATGAAAAACATTCGTGAGAATGACGAATCGCACAGGAAGGTTCCCAACCACGAGATCACCTACTGCCGCCTGCGGGACATGATTCTGTTCGGCCAACTGGCCCCGGGCCAGCCGGTGACCATCCAGGGACTGACCGCGATGCTCGGTGCCGGGATGACGCCGGTGCGCGAGGCGATCCGCAAGCTGACCGCCGAGGGCGCGCTTGAACTTCAGGGCAACCGCCGGGTCTCGGTCCCGCAGCTGACCGTCTCGCAACTCGACGAGCTTGCCTTTGCCCGCCTCACGATCGAGCCGCAGCTCGCACGCTTGGCCGCAGAGCGGCTGAGCGCGAAGGACATCGCCGAACTTGCCAAGATCGACGGCGACATCGACCAGGCCATCGTCGCGGGCGATGTCCAGCGCTACCTGATGAACAACTATCGCTTCCACGTCACGCTCTACGAACTCGCCAACGCCCCCATCCTGCTGTCGATCGTGCATTCGCTCTGGCTCCGCTTCGGCCCGTCGCTCCGGGTGGTCTGCGGCCGCTACGGCACCTCGAACCTGCCCGACCGCCACAGCGAGGCGCTGGCGGCGATGCGGTCGGGCGATGCCGGGGCGGTGGCCGAGGCGGTGAAGGAAGACATTACCCAGGGGATCGAGCAGGTCAGGCTGTCGCTCGACGCGTAAGAATTTGATCAAATTCTGTTGACACCGGGTATTTTGATCATATCATGAGAGGCGAGTCATGGACTGCGCCACCGCGCGGGGTGCCCCGCCGCCTGTGCAGGCACGCATGACCGCATCCGCCACCGCCGCCCGGCCCGAACGACGCGAGAGACGCCATGACCCGGATCACCAACCACATGCCGACGAAGGAGCTTCAGGCGCTGGACGCCGCCCATCACATGCACCCGTTCACCGAGGACGCGGCGCTGGCGAAGAAGGGCGCGCGGATCATCACCCGGGCGAACGGCGTCTGGCTGAACGACAGCGAGGGCAACCGGATCCTCGACGGCATGGCGGGCCTCTGGTGCGTCAATGTCGGCTACGGCCGCAAGGACCTCGCCGAGGTCGCCGCGCGCCAGATCGAGGAGCTGTGCTATTACAACACCTTCTTCCAGACCTCGCATGTTCCGGCCATCGCGCTCGCGGCCGAGATCGCCAAGCTCGCCCCGGGCGATCTGAACCATGTCTTCTACGCCGGCAGCGGGTCGGAGGCGAACGACACCAACATCCGCCTCGTCCGCCGCTACTGGGACGTGAAGGGCAAGCCCGAGAAGACGATCATCATCAGCCGCAAGAACGCCTACCACGGCTCGACGATGGGCGGGGCCTCGCTCGGCGGCATGTCGGGGATGCACGCGCAGGGCGGCCTGCCGATCCCCGGCATCGTCCACATCGGCCAGCCGCACTGGTATTCCGAGGGCGGCGACATGACGCCCGAGGCTTTCGGCCTGATGCGCGCGCGCGAGCTTGAGGCGAAGATCGAGGAACTCGGCGCCGACCGCGTCGCCGCCTTCATCGGCGAGCCGATCCAGGGCGCCGGCGGCGTCATCGTGCCGCCCACGACCTACTGGCCGGAAATCCAGCGCATCTGCGACAGGTACGGCATCCTTCTGATCGCCGACGAGGTCATCACCGGCTTCGGCCGCACCGGCAACTGGTTCGGCAGCCAGACTATGGGCATCCGCCCGCACATCATGACCATCGCCAAGGGCATGTCGTCGGGCTACGTGCCGATCGGCGGATCGATCGTCTGCGACGAGGTCCATGCCACGATCGCGGGCTCGGGCGACGACTTCAACCACGGCTACACCTATTCCGGCCACCCGGTCGCCTCGGCGGTGGCGCTCAGGAACCTCGAGCTGATCCAGGAGGAAAACATCCTCGATCACGTCCGCAACACCGCCCATCCTTACCTGCTGGAACGCTGGCACGCGCTCACCGCGCATCCGCTGGTGGGCGAGGCGAAACTCGTGGGCCTCATGGGCTCGATCGCGCTCACGCCCGACAAGGAAACCCGCGCCCCCTTCGCCACGCCTGCGGGCACCGTCGGCTACCGCTGCCGCGAACGCTGCTTCGCCAACAACCTGGTGATGCGCCATGTCGGCGACCGGATGATCATCTCGCCGCCCCTCGTCATCACCCCGGCCGAAATCGACGTGCTGATCGAACGCGCGACGAAGTCTCTGGACGAATGCTACGCCGACCTGAAGTCCGACGGGCTCCTGAAGGCGGCCTGATGGCCTGGCTCGACGTCCTGACCGCCAACGACCGGGCCGGCGAGTACCCCCGGTCCTGGTACGCCGAGACGGCGGCCCCCCTGCCCGGCTTCGCGCCGGCCGCGGGGGCGCTTTCCTGCGACGTCTGCGTCGTCGGCGCGGGCTTCACCGGGCTTTCGGCGGCGCTTCACCTGGCGGGGCGCGGCTATGACGTGATCCTGCTCGACGCCCACCGGGTGGGCTGGGGCGCCTCGGGCCGGAACGGCGGCCAGGTCGGCACCGGCCAGCGGCTCGACCAGGAGGCGCTGGAGGCGATGCTGGGCCGCGACCATGCCCGCGCGCTCTGGGACCTCGCCCAGGAATCGGTGGCGCTGACCCGGGCACTTGCAGCCGAACACGCGCCCGAGGCCGGCTGGAGCCAGGGCGTCATTCACGCCTGCCACCGCCCCCGCCTGGTGCCCCATGCCCGGGCCTATGCCGAGAAGATGGCGCGCGACTACGGCTACGACCTGATCCGCCCGCTCGACCGCGAGGAGATGCGCGCGCTCGTCGGCTCGCCGGCCTACCACGGCGGCGACATCGACATGGGCGGGGGGCATCTCCACCCGCTGCGCTACGCGCTCGGCCTTGCCCGCGCCGCGGCGGCGGCGGGCGTGCGCATCCACGAACATTCCACCGTCCGCGCCATCGCGGAAACCGACCCGGCGGTGGTCACCACCGATGGCGCGCGGATCACCGCCCGCCACGTGCTCTTGGCCTGCAACGGCTACCTCGGCCATCTGGAGCGCCGCACCGCCGCCCGGGTCATGCCGATCAACAACTTCGTCGTCGCCACCGAACCGCTTGCGCCGGAGGCGCGTGCCGCCGTCCTGGCGGCCGACCACGCGGTCGCAGACACCAAGTTCGTGATCAACTACTTCCGCTTCGCCGAGGACAACCGGCTTCTCTTCGGCGGCGCCGAAAGCTACGGCTACCGCTTCCCCGACATCGCCCGGCTGGTCAGGAAGCCGATGCTGGAGATATTCCCCCAGCTTGCCGACACGAGGATCACCCATGCCTGGGGCGGCACGCTCGGCATCACCCTGAACCGGATGCCGCATTTCGAGCGGCTGAAGGGCAACATCCTCACCGCCTCGGGCTATTCGGGGCACGGCGTGGCGCTTGCCACGCTCGGCGGCAAGCTCGCGGCCGAGGCGATCGCCGGCCAGGCGGAACGCTTCGACCTGATGGCGCGGATCCCCACCCGTCCCTTCCCCGGCGGCACGGCGCTGCGCTGGCCGCTCCTGGTGCTGGCGATGGCCTGGTTCTCGCTGCGCGACCGGCTCTGAGCGGGAAGGCCGGGGGCCGGCCCCGGGACCCCCGGGGTATTTCGGCAACGAAGACGCCTGGCTAGGTCACATACCCATAAAAGGGATTCCTCGGGAGGCAAGCCTGTGATTCACTTCTGCGAAAGGACGGGAGGCAGGCATGGGGCGTTTCGATCTGACGGATTTCGAGTGGTCGGTGATCCAGCCCTTGTTGCCGACGAAG
>JAUQYA010000128.1 GCA_030837785.1 Albidovulum sp. | reverse complement strand
GGATCGCGCTGCCGTGCCTGGTAGGATGCCATTCCCTCGTCCCTCAACCGAAAAGGCAGTCGCGGAGCAACTGGAGCCCGCGCCGCATGTCTTCCTTCGGGGCCACCATCGCCACGCGGATGTAGCCCCTGCCCGGATTGTCGCCCGCGACCTCGCGCGCCAGATAGGCGCCGGGGAGCACGCGCACCCCGGTCTCGCGCCAGAGTTTCACCGCCGCAGCCTCGCCATCGCCGCCCCCGGTGCCGGTCGTGTCGGGGACCGGGAGCCAGAGAAAGAAGCCGCCTTCGGGCCCCCGATAGCCCTGCACGCCGGCAAAGACCTTGTCGGCGATGCGGAACTTTTCCTGATAGAGCGCGCGGTTCGCCGTGACATGAGCTTCGTCGCCCCAGGCCCTTTCGGCGACATGCTGGAGGGGAAGCGGCAGCGGCGCGCCGCCGTAGGCGCGGAGCTGGCGGAACCGGGCGACGGATTCGCGCCCGCCCGCCACGAAGCCCGAGCGGAGCCCGGCGAGGTTCGAGCGCTTGGAGAGCGAGTTCATCACCACGACACGCTCGGGGTCGGCGCCGAGCTCGTCGGCGACCTGGAGCGCACCGACCGGCGCATGGTCGCGCCAGATCTCGGAATAGCATTCGTCCGACAGGAGCACGAAGTCGTGCTTCTCGGCCAGCCTGATGAGGCCCGCGAGCCAGTCGCGCGGCGCCACGGCACCTTGCGGGTTGGCGGGCGAGCAGACATAGGCCACGCCCACCCGGTCGAGAAGCGCGGGCGGCAGCGATGCGTAGTCGGGCAGGAAGCCGGTGGCGGCGGTGGCCGGCACGAACACGGGCTCGGCCCCGACTGCGAGTGCGGCGGCGGCGTAGGGCTGGTAGAACGGGTTCGGCATGAGGACGGCGGGCTGCTGGCCGCGTTTTACCTCGGGGCAGAGCGCGAGGCAGGCGTCGAAGAGCCCTTCGCGGGTGCCGTTCAGCGCCATGATCCGTTCGGGGCCGAGATCGGCGCCGTGGCGGAGGCGAATCCAGCCGGCGATGGCGGCGAGAAGGCCGGGCGTGCCGTCGTTCGGCGGATAGCGGTTGAATTCGGCCACATGGGCCTGGAGGATCGGGCCGACGAAATCGGGGACGGGATGGCGCGGCTCGCCGATCGTCATGTCGGCGGGCTCGCCCCCCGGGCGGTGGGGGTCGAGGAGTTTCCGCAGGCGCGGAAACGCATATTCCGGAAGGTTCGAAAACCGCTCGGGAAACGTCATTGCTGCCTCAATCGCCGGGGTCATGCCGCCCCGTTTGGCGCCAATCTAGCGCCCGCGCGCGCGCCGGTCCAGAAAAAGCAATGCTTTCCGCGGGCTGGTTCGCGCGAATTGTGGCTTTTGCGCCGTTGCGGGAGGCGGGGCGGGGCGTCGGGGCTGTCCCCTGCCTTGGTGCAAGCCCGGATCGCAGTCCGTCGGCTATCCGTCGCCACGGCTCCTCACGGAGCGCGCACGCCCGGGGCGGGTGCGGGGCGGGTGCGGGAACCGCGCCCGCCTTGGGGGGCGGGCGGGCGCGGTCCGTGGCTTGCGCCACGGGGAAGGGTCAGGCCAGCGCCCGCTCCGCCGCGGCGCCGAGGCGGAGGAGCTTCTCCTCGCCCATCGGGCGGCCGAGAAGGGTGATCCCGGTCATCGGCAGACCGGTGGGCAGCGTCAGCGCCGGCACGCCCATCAGGTTGGCGATACGGGTGTTGCGCAGCGCCAGCAGGTTCTCGGCGGCGAAATAGGCCTCGTCCGACAGGAGCCTTGCCGTCTCGGGCGGCAGGTTCGGCGCGGTCGGCACCAGCACCGCATCAAAGGCGGCGGTGCGATCGGCCCAGACCTCGCGCAGCGCCCTGAGCCAGCGCCAGGCGGCAACGAAATCGGCCCCCGAATGGGCGGCGCCGGCGCGGAAGCGTTCGAGGATCGGCGGATACATCTTCTGCGGCGCCGCCTCGATCTCGGCCCGCCAGGTGGCATAGGCCTCGGTGGTGAAGAGGACGCCCGAGAGGCCCATCGCCTCGGCGAGTTCCGGCACGCTGTCCCGCACCAGCGTCGCGCCGGCGTCCTTCAGCGCGTCGAGCGCGCGGGCGAAGCCTGCGGCGGGCTCGGAGCGGATGTCGTCATGGGCGACGGTTTCGAGAACGAGAAAGCGCGTGCCCTTCAGCGTGGCGCCGGCGAGGCCGGCGGGCCTGCCGCCTTCGAGCGCGGCGAGGAGGAGGGCGGCATCCTCGACGGTGCGGCAGAGCGGGCCGACGGTGTCGAAGCTTTCGACGAGGGGCACGACGCCTTTCAGGGGCAGCCGCCCCGAGGTGGTCTTGAGGCCGACGAGGTCGTTCCAGGCGGCGGGGATGCGGACCGAGCCGCCGGTGTCGGAGCCGATGCCGGCGGCAGCAAGCCCGAAAGCGACCGAGGCGGCGGCGCCCGAGGAGGAGCCGCCGGGCGCGCGGGCGGGGTCGTTGGCGTTGGGCGGCGTCGCCGTCATCGGGTTGAGGCCGAGGCCGGAGAAGGCCAGTTCGGTCATGTGGGTCTTGCCGAGGCAGACGAGGCCCGCCGCGGTGGCATTCCGCAGCACCTCGGCATCGGTCGCGGGGACGCGGCCCGCCAGCAGGCGCGAGCCCGCCTCGGTGGCCACGCCGGCGGTGTCGAAGAGATCCTTCCACGAGACCGGCACGCCATCGAGGGGGGAAAGCCGCAGGCCCGCCTTCGCCCGCCGCGACGCCGCCGCGGCCTCGGCGAGCGCGCGGCCCTCGGTCGCGCGGGCATAGATCAGATCCTTCGCCGGATCGGCGCGGATCGCGTCGAGGAAGGCCGCCGTCAGCTCCTCGGGGTCGATCTCTCCCCGCCCGATCGCGCGGCCGAGATCGCCCGCGCTCATCCGCCGCCATTCCGCCATACCCGCCTCCGTTTCCGCCGCTGCGGACGGTAGCGGCACCGGGGCGCATGGACAATCCCGCCGGGGCCGCGATACTTGGGGGATGCGATACGATGCGGACGTGATCATCACCGGCGGCGGGCTGAACGGCCCCGCGCTTGCCCTGGCGCTGGCGCGGGCGGGGCTGAGCGTGGCGGTGATCGACGCGCAGCCGGCGGCGGCGCGGGCCGAGGCGGATTTCGACGGGCGGGCCTATGCGCTGGCGCTGGCCTCGCAGCGGCTCTTGGCGGCGGTGGGGGTCTGGGAGCGGCTCGCCGGGCAGGCGCAGCCGATCCTCGAGATCAAGACCACCGACGGCCGGCCGGGCGAGGGGCCGTCGCGGTTCTTCCTGCATTTCGAGGCGGCCGAGATCGAGGAAGGCCCGATGGGCTTCATGGTCGAGGACCGCCACCTCTACGCGGCCTTCCTCGCGGCGATGCGGACAGAGCCGCGGATCACCCACCTGCCGGCAACGACGGTGACGGCGCAGGAGCCGGGGCCGGCGGGGATCGCGGTGACGCTGTCGGACGGGCGGAAGCTGACCGGGCGGGTGCTGGCGGGCTGCGACGGGCGGCAGTCGGGCACCGCGCAAAGGGCCGGGATCGGGCGGACCGGCTGGGGCTACGGCCAGACCGCGCTGGTCTGCGCGGTGGCGCACGAGCGGCCGCACGGCGGCATCGCGCATCAGTTCTTCATGCCCTCGGGGCCCTTGGCCATCCTGCCGCTGACCGGCAACCGCTCGTCGATCGTCTGGAGCGAGCGGGAGGCCGAGGCGAAGGCCATCGCGGCTTTGGGCGATGCGCAGTTCCTCGAGGTGCTGCGCCCCCGGTTCGGCGATTTCCTCGGGGCGGTCACGCTGGCAGGCAAGCGGTTCAGCTATCCGTTGAACCTGACGCTCGCCAATGCCTATGTCGC
Organism: Albidovulum sp.; assembly: GCA_030837785.1. GTDB lineage: Bacteria > Pseudomonadota > Alphaproteobacteria > Rhodobacterales > Rhodobacteraceae > Albidovulum. The sequence goes on along the minus strand of JAUQYA010000128.1, from coordinate 23,933 downwards.
CCCCCGGGTGGCGCTGGTGGGCGACGCGGCGCACGGGGTGCACCCGATCGCGGGCCAGGGGCTGAACCTCGGGTTCCGCGACGTGGGCGCGCTGGCCGAGGTGCTGGTCGAGGCGCAGCGGCGCGGCGAGGACGTCGGTGCGGCGGACGTGCTGGAGCGCTACCAGAGCTGGCGGCGGTTCGATTCCACCCTGCTGGCGCTTGGCATGGATGCGGTCAACCGGCTGTTTTCCAACGACAACCCCGTGCTCAGGGTGGCGCGGGACCTGGGGATGGGGGTGGTCGGGGCGGTGCCGGGGCTGCGCAGGGCGTTCATCCGGCAGGCGGCCGGGGTGGCGGGGGTGCCGCCGAAGCTTCTGAGGGGGGTGGGGTTGTGAGGGGGGGCGGGCACGTCCCCCCCCCTCACTCCAGCTTCCGCGCCTCGTCGACCAGCATCACCGGGATGCCGCCGCGGATCGGGAAGGCGAGCCGGGCGGGTTTCGACACCAGTTCCTGGCGTTCGGCGTCGTAGCTCAGCGGCGACTGGGTCAGCGGGCAGACCAGCGCCTCGAGCATCCTGCGGTCGGGTCTGACTCCCTCGGTCACTGCACCACCTCCTCGCCGCCGGAGCGCAGCGCGAATTCCATCAGCGTGACCAAGGTCTCGCGCCGGGTTTCGAGCGAGGGCGCCTCGAGCAGCGCCTGCCTGTCCTCGGGTTCGAAGGGGCAGAGCATGGCGAGCGAGTTGACAAGAAGCTCGTCGCCCGCCTCGCGCAGGCCTTCCCAGTCGGTCGAGAGCTGCTGGGAGGCGAAGTAGCGGCCGAGCGTGGCGAGGAAGGTCTCGCGGTCGAAGCCGGGATCCTCCTCGGGCCCGCCACGGTCGCGCTCGAACCCGTCCCAGCGCGCTTCGGCGGAGAGATAGGGCGCAAATCCCGAAATCTCGCGCAGCAGGCGGAAGCGCGAGATGCCGGTGAGGGTGATCATGTAGCGGCCGTCGTCGGTTTCGGAAAACCCGGTGACGCGGCCGGCGCAGCCGATCGCGGCAAGGCGCGGCTGGCCGTCGGGGCCGGGGCGCGGCTGGATCATGCCGATGAGCCGGTGCGGCGTCTTCAGCACGTCGTCGAGCATGGCGAGGTAGCGCGGCTCGAATATTTGCAGGGGCAGGCGCGCCCGCGGCAGGAGAAGCGCCCCCGGAAGCGGGAAGAGCGGGATCTTGCCGGGCAGGTCGCCCTTGATTCGCATGGCCGGCCTCCTCTGCCTGCCCTGCCCCGGCCCCGGGGGCCGAGAACGGGGCCGGGTCAGGAAAACAGGATCGACGAAAGCTTGCGACGGCCCTTGAGCACGATCGGGTCGTTGGGCTTCAGTGCGTCGAAGATGGTGAAGAGCTGGGTCTTTGCCGCGCCGCCGTTCCAGTCGCGGTCGCGGCGGAGAAGATCCAGAAGCTCCTCGACCGCGCCTTCCACCTTGCCGCCGGCGTGCAGCGCCTGGGCGAGATCGAAGCGGGCCTGGTGGTCGTCGGGGTGGGCGAGCACGCGGTCGAGAAGTTCGGCCACGGGGCCCGCGGTCGCGGCCTGGCGAGACAGGGCAAGCTGGGCGCGGGCGGCTTCCACCTCGGCCGCGGTGGCGATGGCGGCGGGAACGGCAGCCAGCAGCCCCTCGGCCTGGTCGGCCTGGCCGAGCGCGAGATGGGCGCGGACGAGCCCGCCGTAGGCGCGGGCGTTCTCGGGTTCCTGGTCGAGGATCGCGGCGAAGGTTTCGGCGGCATCGACGGCGGCGCCCTCGGCCAGCATCTGGTCGGCCGCGTCGAGCGCCTCGGCCAGCCCGCCGTCGCCGGCGAGACCCGCGAGCTTGTCGACGAAGGTCTTGATCTGCGAGGCCGGAATCGCGCCCTGGAAGCCGTCGACGGGCTTGCCCTGCCAGAAGGCATAGACCGTCGGGATCGACTGGACGCGCAGTTGCGACGCGATCATCTGGTTTTCGTCGACGTTGACCTTGGCCATGCGGACCTTGCCGCGGGCGGCCTGGACGGCGGCTTCGAGCGCGGGGCCGAGGGTCTTGCAGGGGCCGCACCACGGCGCCCAGAAATCGACGATGACGGGCACCTCGCGGCTGGCCTCGACCACCTCGGTCATGAACTCTGCTTCCGTCACGTCGCGGACGAGGTCGGCGGCGGGCGCGCCGGTCTTCTGGCCCAGTTCGAGCATGTCTGCCCCCTTGATCTGCTGTTGCCCCCTATATGCGCGCGACGGGCGCGAAGGCCAAGGGGGGCCGGTGGGATGGGTGGGGCCGCCGGGCCGCGATCAGTCGAAGAACGGCGTCACCTCGGCGACGATGACCACGTTCTCGGCCAGGGCGCGGTCCATCAGTTCCTGTTCGTCGGGGCCGATCTCGTGGCCCTGCGCCTCGCGTTCGCCGACGGTGCCGTAGCCGGTCACGTCGAGGGGCGCCATGTCGGCCTGCTTGAGGATCGCCACCGTCTCGCGCACCGCCTCGTCCTCGTCCACGCCCGAGGCATAGACGATGAGCGCGGCGCCGGTGGCCTTAGCGGGCAGGCCGTCGCCGGCCTTGCGCCCGACCTCGACGAGAAGGGTGTAGACCTGCTGGGGGCGCTTCGGCCGTGGCGCGGCGGTGTCGGTCATGGCGCCACCCTCAGCCGCCGTCGGCGACGAGACCGGCCGCGGCGATGCCGGCGGCGGCGGCGGCCTCGTCATTGTCGGAGGTGTCGCCCGAGACGCCGGCCGCGCCGAGGAGCGCGCCGCCCGCGGCGCGGATCAGCACGCCGCCCGCGACCGGGACCATTTCGCCGCCGACCGCATGGACGGCGCCGGCAAAGAAATGCGGCCGGTCGATCGCCATCTGGCCGATGGCACGCGAGCCGAGGCCGAGGGCGACGGCGCCCCGCGCCTTGCCGAGCGCGATCTCGAACCGCCGGAGGCTGGTGCCATCCTCGCTGGCCGCCGCGACGACGGCGCCGCGGGCGTCGAGGACGACGATGCTGAGCGGCTTGAAGCCCTGGCGCCGCGCGTGGACGAGGGCGGCCGAAACGATGGTCTGGGCCTGGGCCAGAGTCAGAGTCAGTGCGGTCATGGCGCCCCCTCAGTCGCGCAAGAGTTCGTTGATCGAGGTCTTGGAGCGGGTCTGTGCATCCACCCGCTTCACGATCACGGCGCAGTAGAGGTTGATGCCACCCTTCGAGGGCATCGAGCCCGCGACGACGACCGACCCCGCCGGAACCTCGCCATAGGTCACCGCGCCGGTTTCCCGGTCGACGATCTTCGTCGACTTGCCGATGAAGACGCCCATGCCGAGGACCGAGCCTTCGCGGACGATGCAGCCTTCGACCACCTCCGACCGCGCACCGATGAAGCAGTTGTCCTCGATGATCGTCGGGCCGGCCTGCATCGGTTCCAGCACGCCGCCGATGCCGACGCCACCCGACAGGTGCACATTCTTGCCGATCTGGGCGCAGGAGCCGACCGTGGCCCAGCCATCGACCATCGTGCCCTCATCGACATAGGCGCCGATGTTGACGAAGCTGGGCATCAGCACCACGCCCTTGCCGATGAAGGCGCTGCGCCGGGCGATGCTGCCGGGAACGGCGCGGAAGCCGGCGGCCCGCCAGTCCTCCGCCGTCCAGCCCTGCCATTTCGAGGGCACCTTGTCCCACCAGTTGGCGCCGCCGTTCGAACCCGAAATCTCGTGCATGTCGGTCAGCCGGAACGACAGGAGCACCGCCTTTTTCGCCCATTGGTTCACATGCCAGTCCTGCCCGCGCCTTTCCGCCACGCGCAGGGTGCCGCCGTCCAGCGCGGTCAGGGCGGCCTCGATGGCATCGCGGACCTCGCCCTTCGTGGCCGGAGAGATGGCATCGCGGCCCTCCCAGGCGGCTTCGATGGCGGCTTCGAGTGCGGCGTGCTGCATCAAGGATCCCCTTTCTGGCTCTTTCGCGCGGCCCCTGCCCTATAGGGCCCCGGCGCGGGCGAGGCAATCGGCAAGCCCGGCCGAGACGCGCCGGGTTCGCGAAGGGCTCGCGGCGGGTTCGCGGCGGGTTCGCGGCGGGGCCCCGCGTCACAGTTTCGCCATTCGCGCCTGCGATGCTGGCCGAAACGCCGCGGGCAGGATAAGTCTGGGGCATGGACAGAGCAGGACGACACATGAAGGACGACAGCCGGCGGCATCCGTTCCGCGACAGCCACGACGACGTGGAAACCTTCGCCCGCATTCCGGACACCCCGCAGACCCGCGCCCCGGCCTACCGGCTGGCCTTCACCGACCACGACTTCATGTGCCGGGAGGAACTGCGCCCGGTGCGGCTGCAACTGGAACTGCTGAAGCCGCAGATGATCATGGACGAGCGGGGCATCCAGTCCACCGTCGTGCTGATGGGCAGCGCCCGCATCCCCGATCCGACCGGCACCGCCGCGCAGGCCGAGCCGCCGGTGATCGAGACGGCGGCGGGCGGGCGGGCGGACGCGGCGACGGGCGCGGCCGGGCTTGCGCACTGGTACGAGGAGGCGCGCAAGCTCGCGCGGATGATGACCGAGCGGAGCCTGGAGAGCTACGGGCGCGAGAACGTGATCATGACCGGCGGCGGCCCGGGGATCATGGAGGCCGGCAACCGCGGCGCGGCGGATGCGGGCGGCCATTCGATCGGGCTCAACATCGTGTTGCCGCACGAACAGGCGCCGAACGCCTATGTGACGCCGGACCTGTGCTTCAACTTCCACTACTTCGCCATCCGCAAGATGCATTTCCTGATGCGGGCGCGGGCGATCTGCGTCTTTCCCGGTGGCTTCGGCACGCTCGACGAGATGTTCGAGAGCCTGACGCTGGTCCAGACCGGGCGGATGAAGCGGGTGCCGTTCCTCCTGTTCGGCCGCGACTTCTGGGAACGGGTGATCAACTGGCAGGCGCTGGCCGAGACGGGCACGATCTCGGCCGAGGATCTGACGCTCTTCCGCTATGTCGAGACCGCCGAGGAGGCGGCGGCGATCATCGACGATTACGAGCCGGGCTGCTGAGCCGGGTCAGGCGCGCGCCCTCGCCTTCGGGGGCGCCGCGTGGGCGACGATCCGGTCGGCGGCGGCGCGGAAGCGGGCATCGTCGACGGTGAGCGCGACGCGGACCCAGCCGGCAAGGCTTTCGCCGAAGGAGGTGCCGGGCATCACCGCGACGCCGGTCGATTCCAGCAGGTCCATCGCATAGGCGCTGTCGCCCATCCCGGTGGCGGAGACATCGACGAGCGCGAACATCCCCGCCTCCGGCCGGTGGACGCGGAGCGCGGTTTCCTGCGCCAGCCGGTCGGCCAGATAGCGGGCGCGGGCGGCAAAGCGGGCGCGCATGCCCTCGGCGACGGCGGAGGGCGCGGCGATGGCCTCGGCGGTCATGTCGGCGATGAAGGGCTGGTTGCCGAAGAGCATGGTTTCGGAAAGCGGCAGCAGCCGGTCGGCGCAGTCGGCCGACGCGACCGCCCAGCCGGAGCGGAAGCCGGGCGCGGCATGGGACTTGGAGATCGAGGAGACGACGACGGTGCGGTCGGCCAGATCCGCCCGGTCGAAGGGCGAGGCGAAGGGCGTGCCGTCGAACACCAGTTCCTCGTAGACCTCGTCGGAGACGATCCAGAGATCGTGGGCGCGGGCCACCTCGCCGATGGCGCCGAGGTCGGCCGGGGTCAGCACCGCGCCGGTGGGGTTGTGCGGCGTGTTGAGGAGGATGGCGCGGCTTCGCGGCGTGACGCGGGCGGCGAGATCATCGGCCGAGAGCCGGAAGCCGAGATCGGCGCGGAGCGGCACCGGCACCGGGGTGGCGCCGCCGGCGCGGATCACCGCCTCGTAGGTGGCATACATCGGGTCGCCCACCAGAACCTCGCTGCCGGGTTCCGCCAGCCCCATCAGCACGGCGTAGAGCGCGGTCTGGGTGCCGGGGAAGCAGAGCACCTGATCGGGCGAGACGGCGCGGCCGGCGCGGGCGGCGTAGCGGGCGGCGAGCGCGGCGCGCAGGGCGGGCTCGCCCCGGCCGGTGGAATACTGGGTGCGGCCGGCCCGCATCGCCGCGGCGGCGCCCTCCACCAGCGCCTCGGGCGCCGGCACGTCGGGGTTGCCGATGGTCAGGTCGATCACGTCGCGGCCAGCGGCGGCGAGGCGGGCGGCGGCATAGTGCACCTCCCATTTCGCGGAGCCGAGGGTGGCGAGGCGGTCGAGGATGGGGGCGTATTTCACGGCGAGTCCTCCAGAAGATCGAGACCGAGCAGGCCGCCGACCGAGGCGAGGCCGATGGCCTCGACCTCGCCGGCGGCGAAGGCTTCGGGCAGCACGCCGCCTTCGAGCCAGAGTCCGTCGATGACGGCGTTGCAGGCGATGGCGAGGCGGCGCAGCTCCGCGTCCCCGGCGGTGCGCCCGGCTTCGGCAAGGGCGGCGGTGACCAGCGCCTGGAGCCGGTCGCGGTAGGCGAGGTAGGTTTCCTCGTGCGTCGCCCGCATCGCCGGGTCGCGCCGGACCATGTGCAGGAACGCGGCCCAGAGCGAGACCGCGCGCGGATCGACGACGGGGGGCGTGAGCGAGGCCGAGACGAAGCGGCGAAGCCGGTCGCGGGCGGAGCCCGGCCCCACCCCGCGTTCGGAATCTTCGTTCTGGCGCGCCATGTGCGCCCGGTAGGCTGCGTCGAGAAGGTCTTCCTTGGAGGTGAAATGGTGCCGGATCATGCCCGGCGACAGCCCCGCCGCCTCGGCGATCGCGCGCACGGTGGTTTCGGTCGGCCCCGCCTCGGCCAGAAGGTCGAGCACGGCGGCGATCAGGTCGGCCCGGCGGGTCTCGGGCTCTTCCCGGGTGAACTTGCGGCGGGCGGGGGTCATCCCTGACGGGCTCCGAAAATAATACGCGTGTATTATTTATGTCGGGGGCGTTTGCGCAAGCGAAATCGGCTCTGGCCCCGGCGGCATCGGCGGGGCAGTGTGGCGGCGCGCGACGGGAGAGGAGCGATGCAGAACGCCGACCGCATCTGGGAGATCGCGGAGCGCCACCGCGAGACTTTCGTCCGGCTTGCCGACCGGGTCTTCGACACGCCCGAGATCGCCTACACCGAACACCAAAGCGCTGCCGCCCATGCCGAGGCGCTGGCGGCGGCGGGGGCGCGGATCAGCCGCGACCTGGCCGGGATTCCCACCGCGGTCATGGGCGAATGGGGGGCGGGCGGGCCGGTGATCGCGTTCCTCGGCGAATATGACGCGCTGCCGGAACTCGGGCAGGAGCCGGGCGTGGCGGAAGAGCGCCCGCTGGGGCGGTTCGGCCACGGCTGCGGCCACAACCTTCTCGGCTCCGCCGCGATGATGGCGGCGGTCGCGTTGCGCGACTGGCTGGCCGAGACGGGGGTGCCGGGGCGGGTGCGCTATTACGGCTGCCCGGCCGAGGAAGGCGGGGCGGCCAAGACCTTCATGGTGCGCGCCGGGCTTTTCGACGATGTGGACGCGGCGATCAGCTGGCATCCGGCGGATTACACCGGCGTCTTCCACGCCAACTCGCTGGCCAACACCCGGATCGACTTCACCTTCCTCGGCCGCGCCGCCCATGCGGCGGGGGCGCCGGAGCTTGGCCGCTCGGCGCTCGATGCGGCGGAGCTGATGAATGTCGGCGTGAACTATCTGCGCGAGCACATGCCGCCGGGGGCGCGGGTGCATTACGCCTATCTCGACGCGGGCGGGACGGCGCCGAACGTGGTGCCGGCGAAGGCGACGGTGCGCCAGCTGATCCGTACCCGGCGGCTGCGCGACCTGAACGCACTGGTGGCGCGGGTGCGCAGGATCGCCGAGGGCGCGGCGCTGATGACCGAAACCCGCGTCGAGGCGCGCGTCGTCTCGGCGGTGTCGGACCTGCTGGGCAACCGGGTGCTGGAAGAGGCGATGCAGGCCAACATGGACCGGCTCGGGCCGGTGGATTTCGACGCAGGGGACGTGCCCTTCGCCGAAGCGATCCGAGCGACCCTGACCGGAGAGCACATCGCCGACACGTTCCGCCAGTTGGGGCGGCCGGTGGAGCCCGGCCTGGCGCTCTGCGACTTCGTCGTGCCGCTGGATGCGGCAGGCGAGGTTTCGATGGGGTCGACCGACGTCGGCGACGTGAGCTGGGCGGTGCCGACGGTGCAGGCCTGGGTCGCCACCTGCGCCATCGGGACGCCGTTCCATTCCTGGCAACTGACGGCACAGGGCAAGATGCCGGCGGCGCACAAGGGGCTCGTCCATGCCGCGAAGATCATGGCGGCGACGGGGCGCGACCTCGTCACCCGGCCGGACCTGCTGGCGGCGGCGAAGGCGGAACACGCCGCGCATCTGGCGCGCGAGCCCTACCGGTGCCCGATGCCGCCCGAGGTCATGCCGCCGATCCCGGTGCGGACCTAGCCGGCGAGGCCGAGAAGCGCCCTGAGCCGGTCGTGCGGCAGCGCGGGGACGAAATTGCCGTCGCGCCCCTCCATGCCGTCGCTGGCGATCATGCTGTTCAGGATCGCCTCTTCCACGCTCTGCGCCGCGGCCTCGAAGAAGGGGTCGATGTCTTCGTCCGGCACCCAGTCCGCGCCAAGCAGCGCCTCGGCCGGCCCGCCCGTGATCGTGTGGTTGGCGGTGGAGAAGGCGAGGAAGATGTCGCCCGAGCCGTGCCGGCCCAGGCCGCCCATGCGCGCGACGCCGACGGTGGCGCGCTGGGCGATCCGGCGGAGCTGGTGGGGCAGGAAGGGCGCGTCGGTGGCAAGAACGGCGATGATCGAGGAGGCGCCGCGTTCCGGCGCCCCGCGGCGCATCGGCAGATCGTCGAAAGCCTCGCCGATCCGGCGGCCGAGCACGGTCAGGTCGCCCCGCGCGCCGAAGTTGGCCTGCACGAAGGCGCCCACGGTCCAGTCCTGCCCGGCGTAGCCCACCCGCCGCGAGGCGGTGCCCGATCCGGCCTTGAAGCCGAAGCACTTCATGCCGGTGCCGCCGCCGACGCTGCCTTCCTCGACGGGGCCGGCGAGGGCGCCGTCGATGGCGGCGAAGACGTGATCCCGGGTGACGTGGAAGCCGTTGATGTCGCTCAGGAAGCCGTCATAGGTCTCGGCCGCGACGGGAAGCGCGAAATCCTCGTCGAAGCGCCCGGCGAAGTGGCGGACGGCCCAGGCGATGGTGGCGTCGCGGGCGAGGCCGCAGGAATGAGTGTTGGTGATCGTGACCGGCAGCGCGAACTTTCCCGCCTCGGCGATGTAATGGGTGCCGGTCATCTCGCCATTGCCGTTGAAGCTGTGGAAGCCGGCGAAGACCGGGGCCTGCACCTCCGCCACCGGGCGGGGCAGGATCGCGGTGACGCCGGTGCGCACCGGTCCCCGGCCCGTGACCAGAGGCCCCTGCCCCGCGATCAGCGTGGCATAGCCGACGGCGACGCCGGGCACGTCGGTGATCGCGTTCCAGGGGCCGGGCCTGCCCTCGACGACAAGGCCAAGACCGCGGGCGCGGGGTTTACCGGACGGGGTAGCATGATGCGCGTTCATCGTCTGGTCTTTCCGAAATCATCCATTAACATAATGTTTCAAATTGATTTTCCATATCTTCGGAAAAACAGGAAATCATACCAGCACCTCAATCCGGTTCTGTTTACCGACGCCGAACAGGCGCTTGTAGCGGGCGATCTCGTCGGCCGGGCCGGTGGCCTTGTTGGGGTTGTCCGACAGCTTGACCGTGGGTCGCCCGTTGGCGCTGACCGCCTTGCAGACGAGGCTGAAGGGGGCAAGACCATCGCCGGCCGCAAGGCCGCGGAAGTCGTTGGTGAGCAGCGTGCCCCAGCCGAACGACGCCTTCACCCGGCCGGCGAAGCGCGCGTGCAGTTCCTCGATGAGCGCCACATCGAGCCCGTCGGAGAAGATCACCAGCTTTTCGCGCGGGTCTTCGCCCCGTTCCTTCCACCATCGGATCGCGGTTTCGGCGCCCTCGAACGGGTCGCCGGAATCGATGCGCACGCCGGTCCAGCCCGCCAGCCAGTCGGGGGCGTGTTGCAGGAAGCCTTCGGTGCCGTAGGTATCCGGCAGGATGATGCGGAGGTTGCCGGAATGCTCCTCGTGCCAGTCGGCGAGAACCCGGTAGGGCGCCTCGCGCAGTTCCTCGTCGGTGTCGGCGAGCGCGGCATAGACCATCGGCAGCTCATGCGCATTGGTGCCGATCGCCTCGATGTCGCGGCGCATGGCGATGCGGCAGTTCGAGGTGCCGATGAAGGCATCGCCCAGCCCTTCGATCATCGCCTGCACGCACCAGTCCTGCCAGAGGAAGGAATGCCGCCGCCTGGTGCCGAAGTCGGCGATCTTGAGCCCGTCGAGCTTGCGCAGCCGTTCGACCTTTTCCCACAGCCGGGTCATGGCGCGGGCATAGAGCACCTCGAGCTCGAACTTGGCCATCGTCGCCAGCACGGCACGCGAGCGCAGTTCCATCAGCACGGTGAGCGCGGGGATTTCCCACAGCATCACCTCGGGCCACTTGCCCTCGAACGCCAGCTCATACTGGTCGCCCCGGCGTTCGAGGTGGTAGGGCGGCAGGCGCAGCTTCTCGAACCATTCCATGAAGTCGGACGAGAACATCTGCCGCCGGCCGTAGAAGGTGTTGCCGCGCATCCAGGTCGATTCGCCCCGGGTGAGCGAGAGCGAGCGGACGTGGTCGAGCTGTTCCCTAAGCTCGCCCTCGTCGATGAGCCTGGCGAGCGGGATCGACTTCGTGCGGTTGATCAGGCTGAAGGTGACGCTGGTGTCGGGCCGGTTCCTGAGCACCGACTGGCACATCAGGAGCTTGTAGAAGTCGGTGTCGATCAGCGACCGGACGATCGGGTCGATCTTCCAGTTGTGGTTGTGGACGCGGGTGGCGATGTCGACCATTCACGCCTCCAGCCGCACGCCGGCCGCGCGCATGTCCGCGCGCGCCTTCGCCAGCGAGCCGTCGAGGTCGATGGCGCGGCAGGCGCCTTCGAGGACGGTGACGGAAAAGCCGAGCCGGGTCGCGTCGATGGCGGAATAGGCGACGCAGAAATCGGTGGCGAGCCCGACGAGGGTGAGTTGCGCCGCGCCGCGCGAGCGCAGGTAGCCCTCAAGGCCGGTGGGCGTGGTGTGGTCGTTCTCGAAGAAGGCGGAATAGCTGTCGATCGCGGCGCGGAAGCCCTTGCGGATGACGAGGTCGGCCGGGTCGGTGGCAAGGCGCGGATGGAAGGCCGCCCCGCCGGTGCCCTGCACGCAATGGGTGGGCCAGAGCACCTGCGGCCCGTAGGGCATCTCGACGAGCGAGAACGGCCTGGCGCCCGCGTGGTTCGCGGCGAAGGAGGCATGGTCGGCCGGATGCCAGTCCTGCGTCAGCACCTTGACCGGGAATTCGGCCAGAAGCGCGTTGATGCGCGGGATGATCTCGTCCCCGCCCGCGACGGCAAGGGCACCGCCGGGGCAGAAGTCGTTCTGCACGTCGATGACGATGAGGGCATGGGTCGCGTCGCGCATCTTCACCTCTCCCAAGGGTCTACCGTTGCTAGGATGCGCCCGGCCTCAGGTCAATGGCGGGCTTGGCCCGCGGCCGGAAGGCGGGCGAGGGGCAGGCCGGTCAGCAGGCCCGGTCAACGCGCGAGGAAGGAAAAGAGCCGGTCGAACCGTTCGGGGCCCACGCGCGACCAGTCGTAGCCGAGCGCGGCGGCGCGCGCGAGCGTGCCGCGGGCGCGGCGGAGATCCGCGTCGGCGGCATAGGCCGCGAGCCGGTCGCGGAACGCCTCGACATCCTGGGGGTCGATGATGTCGACCACGCCGGTTTCGGCGCCGATCCGGCCGGCGCCGGCCGCGGAGGCGATCACCGGCAGGGCGTGGGCGGCGGCCTCGTAGGTGGCGATCGGGTCGCCTTCTTCAAACGAGGGCAGGAGGGCGACATCGGCACGAAGAAGTTCGCCCGCGACATCGCGGCTGAAGCCCACGGCCGAGACGGTGTCGGAGTCGAGCACATCGCCGAAGCGGGCGCGGATCGCCGGCTCCACCTCGCCCACCAGCCTGAGACGCGCGCCCGGCGGCGGCCGGCGCCAGGCGTCGAGGAGCAGATGCGCCCCCTTGCGGACGCAGACCGACCCCACCAGGACGAAGGTGACGGGATGGCCGGGGACGCGGGCGGGCCGGTCGGGCAGCAGCTTCGGCACCCAGGTGCCATAGCTCGTCGGAACGAGCCGGTCGGCGACCGGGGTGCCGAGAAAGGCATGCTCGGTGGCCGGGCTTGGCGTGAAGATCGCGGTGCAGAGCACCTGGCGCAGGTTCTGGATGGCAATCCTGAGTTCGGTGATGCCATGCGCCGGCGGCAGGCCGAGCGCGTCGTAGGCCGCATCGAGCACCGGCTTGGCCGCCGCCATGCGGGTGTTCACGGATTCGGTGACGATCGTCACGCCGCGCCGGGCGAGCCGTTCGTAGACCGAGACCGGCACCGAGGGCCAGAGATAGGCGATGTCGCCCTCGTCGAGCGCATCGAGATAGCGCCGGTGCAGCGCCTCGTCGGTGAGGCGGCGCCCGAAGGGCAGATACCGGACGAGGCTCGGCACGCCCGCTCGCACGGAAAGCCCGGCCGGAACCTCGCCGTCGAACCGGGCGGTGACGAGATCGGCGCGGTAGCCCGCGGCAATCGAGGCGGCGAGGATCGACCGGCAGGTCCGCCCTACCCCCACCGTCTCGCACGGGTTCGTCATCAGCGCGCGAATCGGCCGGCCAGGATGGATGCGGGCCGAGGCGGGAGCGGGCGGCTGCCGCTTCGGCAGCACGAACTGGCGCGGCGAGGTAATGGACACGGAAGAAACCTTCAACGATACACCCCGTCAGCCTTAACCGCGGCCGTGGCGATTTGAAAGCCTGATGGCCGGCGGCGGCGCCGGCTGGTTCCGGGTGCCTTCCGATGCGGCATCTCGCACCGCATTGTTGCCGCAACGCCAACACGATCGTCGGGTCCGATGCGCCGGCGCGCGGCGGCCGGGCGGCTTGCCGTGGGCAGGATCGACCGAAGTGCCGGGGCCCCTTCTGGATCGGGGGCGGGCGCTGTATGCTGGCGCGACCCGCCGTTTTGCCGGCAAGCCCGGTGTCCTTCGGCCCCGGGGCGCGGCGAAAGAGGGGGGTGGAAGGAAGGGACGAATGACCGACACGGCGACCGGACAACCGATGAAGAAGGCGAAGCGGCGGGGGCTCAACAGGCTATCGGGCCTGCGCAACCTGATCGTCGATGCCCGGCGTTTCTGGTACCGGCGCGTCTGGGGGATGGACATCGATCCGACCGCGCAATTCTCGCTTTCGGCGAAATTCGACCGCACCTTCCCGATCGGCATCCACATCGGCCCGATGAGCTATGTGGCCTTCGACACCCGCGTCCTGACCCATGACCGCACGCGCGGGCTTTACCTGCACACGCGGATCGGCGCGAACTGCTTCATCGGCGGGCGCAGCCTGATCCTTCCCGGCGTGGAGATCGGCGACAATTGCGTGGTGGGGGCAGGCTCGGTGGTGACGAAATCGGTGCCGCCACGGTCGATCGTCGCCGGCAACCCGGCGAAGGTCATCCGCTCGGGGATCGAGGTCGGGCCCTACGGGCGGTTCCTGACGGCGGATGCGACCGAAAGCGCGCTGGCTGAACAGGGGCTGACCTGAGGCGATGGCCCGCTGGCCGGTTGCCGCCCTGCTCTTGTGCAGTGCCGTCGCCGCCGTGGTGTTCCGGCAGGCGCCGGAGCCCGCGGCGCCGCGCGACCGCGTGGTGCCGGTCGAGGGACCGGCGCCGGAGCCTCTGGCAGCGGTGGCCTTCGGCACCAGCCTGACGGCCCGGGCGCGCTGGCCCGCGACGCTGGGACCCGGGCTGGCGCGCTGCGGGTTCCGGGACATCAGCGTTACCGTCCGCGCCCGGCCCGGCGCAGGCTCTGCCGAAGGGCTGGCGCTGGTGGGGTCGGAGGGGGCCGGGCCCTATCAACTCGCCTTCGTCGAATTCGCGATGAACGACGCGGATCTTCTGGACGGCGTGTCGCGGCGACGGAGCCTGGACAATACCCGGGCGATCGTCCGGGCGATCCGGGCAGGTCATCCCGGCATCGCGGTGGTGCTGGTGACGACCAATCCGGTGGCCGGGCTCCAGCGGCTGAAGCGGCCGCGGCTGATGGGCTACGACGACCTCTACCTCCGCCTCGCCGAGGAGGAGGGTGTCAGCCTTTTCGACGGGACTGCCCGCTGGGCGGGGGTCAACCGGGCAGTCGCGCTGCCCGACGGGCTCCACCCGGAACCCACGATCGAGGCGGCGCTTTACACCGGGCCGCTTTCGCGGCTGATCGCCGCCATCTTCGGCCGGACCTGCGCGGATTAACACCGCCCTGCCCCGCCGTGCGGACACCTCCGATCAGCCGCAACGCCCCGGCGGAGAATGCTATCCCCTCGGGGGCAACCTGCCGGCACGGGGCATGGACGGGGCATCCGCCGCTCGGGCGGCCGGCGCCGGTCCCCCGTGGCGGCGCATGACGACACCGGACGAGCGCGGCCCGGACCGGCGCCGACCCGGCAGCGGGGCAGTGCCGTCCCGCTAGACGGGAACAACGCCATGATCACGCTTTCCGCCCTGACGCTCGACCAGAGGCCCGTGGGCAGCGCCTCGCCGGGGCCGGCCCCCGGCACCCTCTCGATTTCCGGCTTCAGCCGGGACCGGACGATTTTCGACAGCGGCGCGGGTTTCGGGCGGGCGGAGGCCGGGGTTCCGCTGCATGGCGGCGGCAGCGCCGGCGAGGCCGTGGAAGCGCGGGCGGTGTCGCTCGACGACGGCGGCGCGACCACCACGGCCTGGGCCGACGTGGCGACGATCGACGCGGGCGGGCTGTGGTCGGGCACGATCACCGTGCCGCGAAGCGCCTCGTGGTTCCGCCCCGAGGTGCGGCTGAAGGCGCATCCCGGCGTCGCCGCGCAAGGCGCCGACCGCTTCGGTGTGGGCCATGTCATCGCGATCTGGGGCCAGTCGGAGCCGGACCGCATCGTCTCGACCTTCCACAGCGCCACGACACCGCCGGCCGTGCCCGACCCCGACGCGGTGCAGATCTTCCACGGCGCGGCGGCGACGCCCACGCGCCATCTCGTCACCAATGCGGCGCCGCTGACCGCGGGGGCGGCGGCACTGGCCGCAACGCTGATCGCCGCGCGGCCGGGCGAGAAGTTCGCGGTGATCTTCCAGACCGTGCCCGGCACCGATCCGCGCGAGCTGGTGAACGATGCCAATCCGGGCCGGTCCTGGGCCGCCGACAAGGCGCTGCACGACTTCGCCACCGCCGATGGACAGCATGTGGGCCTTGCCGCGATGTCGTGGTTCGCCGCGCCCGGAAACCTCGGCGCGGCCTACGGCGAGGCGATGCTCCCGCTGTTCGCGGGCAAGACCATCGCCGGCGCCCCGGTCAGCTTTCCCGCCACCATCAGCTTTGGCGCAGGCCTGAGCTATCACGCCGACCACTGGTTCGGAGAACTTTACGACTATGCCCGGACGCGCTGGGTGCCCTACGGGCCGCACCGGTTCGACATCGACGCGGACATGCAGGACGCCACCCATCTCGTCGGCGGCGCGGTGCAGACCAACCTCGCCAACAAGCAGGCGGTGCGGCAAAGCTGGCGGGCGATGCTGGCGCTTCCCCACGCCACGATGTTCCTGCCCGCGGCGGTGGAACCCATCACCTATGTGAACGGCACCGACGATGGCGCGGGCGGCTGGACCGATTTCGCCCACCCGGCCGGCAATACGGCCGACGGCATCCAGGCCTGGGCGCGGCTCACGGCACATGCGATCCTGCGCGCGGCGGGGCTTTCCGCCTGGACGGTGCCGGTCTTCGACCATTCGCTCTGGGAGGGCGCGGGCGCCTGGGTAGAGCTCTGGTCTTCGGCCGGCGCGGTCACGACGACGCGGCTTGCGCGGGGCGAGGCGGCGCTGGGCTCCGGCCAGGCGCACTGGACCGAGGTGATGGGCTTCCAGATCAACGGGGCGCCGGCGCGCAACACCCAGATCGTCGCCGGCCGCGTGCGCATCTTCCCCAACAGCGGCAGCTTCACCTATGCCGATGCCATCCAGTACGGCGAAGGCGGCGCCACCGGCATGATCGCCTTCCCCGAGGATGCGATTGCCCGGACCTGGAAGAACCTGCCCATCGTCAACGTCGGCGCCGCCGGGCTCGAAGGCATTCCGGTCGCGCCGCTGCCCGCCGCCGCCGCGCTTGCAAATACCCTGCCCGCTGCGGCGCAGCCCTTCACGACCTCGGCCACGGGCCCCTATTTCCTCGATCCCGCCAACGTTCCGGCGGCCACGACGGCGATGACGTTCGCGGCGCGGTTCCGCCTGGCGGCGCTGCCGCCCTCGGGCAGCTACATCCTCTTCGCGCAGGCCGGCGCCAGCTTCGATGTCGAGATCCTGAACAACGGCAGCGTTCGCGTGAACATCCGCGACGGCGCCACGGTGAAGGTGATTTCGAACGCCCTCGTCTCCACCGGTCTGACCGGGGGTGTCTGGCACGACATCGTCTGTTCCGCCGATCAGGCCGCGCAGGTGTTCCGGCTGCGGCTCAACGGCGCGCTGGTTGCGACGCTGCCGTTCACCACGGCGGGCAACGGGGTCTTCGCCAGCAACCGCGCTGTCAGTTTCCTCGGTCGCAACAACGGAACCCTTCAGTATGTCGGCCAGGCGGAAACGCTGCGCGTCTGGTTCAGTGCGACCCCGACCGGGGTTGAGCCGGCCGCGGCACCCCACAAGAGCCTGATGGGACCGGCCGCACTGGCCAATGCCGATCCCTGGAAGCTCGGGGCCAACGCGACGTGACGCGGACAGGGCGGGAAATGCGACAGGGGCCCGGCGGGCCCCTGTTTCGTCTTGCTCGAGAGGGTGCCTTTCCCGCTGCGGACCTTACCAGAGGGCAAGGATGTCGGCGGCGGTGGTGCCGGTCGAATTGACCCGCGCGGCCCGGACCGGAAGGACGCCGCCTGCCTGAACGTTGCGGAAAACGACGGTCTGTCCGCCGGCAAGGCGGGCCGAGACATCGCCGGTCTGGCCGATGAACAACGCCCGTGGCAGCACCGCCAGATCGGTCGCATCGTTCGGCACGATCGCGGCGGCGTCGCGCGCGGGAGCCGTGAGGCTGGTCGGGTAGTCAGAAAACTTGTCCATCTTTCTCTCCTGTTCGGCCGGCCCCCTCCGCAAGCGCGGCCGGCCCCGGGGGCCCCGGGGACCCAAATGGCGGACGGGCGGCCGTTCGGCCACCCTCCGACTCGGCAACAATGGGTCGAGGTCGGTTAAGATCCGGGGACTCAACCGCACGGTGATCACTGTTTCGCGGCCATCGGCGGCGAGCCGCCGTTTCGGCGGATTCGCGCTGTTTTGGTCAAAACTTACTTAACGGAAACCCGCCAATTCGGCCCCCATGACACAGCAGGACTGCATTTGCGCCGCATCTTCGCCACGTTGTCCCGCATTGTTGATCCGGTCGATACACTCTCGATCAAAGGAACCGGCTCATGAAACTTGTGCGCTCTCTCGCACTCCTGGGGCTGAGTACTGCGCTGGCGGGATCGCAGGCCTTCGCAGCCGATTATTTTGTCAAGGCGATCACTCCCGGCGCGGTGTCGGGCACAGCGCTTGCCGTCATCACGCTCCAGGCCGCGGGCGACTCCGGCGACCCGGCCGTGATCCCGGCGCCGAAGCAAACGGCCAAGACGTCCGAGCAGCTCAAGACCGGGTCCGGCACCGTCAGCGAACGCGCCGGAAAGTGGGTGTCGGTCCGCAAGGGCAAGTCTTCCGAATCCACCACCGGGGGGCAACCCTCGACGGACGGCGTCGTGACGGAAGGGACCGTGACGGCGGGCGGGGGGGTTCCGGGCGACAGTTCGGGCGACACCGGGGCCGAGATCGCGTCATCGGGCGACGAGTCGCTCGACCAGAGCGTGGAGAGCGGAGGCATCGAGGACACCACCGCCGCGGACACGACGGCCACTGACACGACGGCCACTGACACGACCACGACCGCCGCGGACACGACCGCCGAGGACACGACGGCGACGCAGCGATCGGCGGCCGAGACGGCACCATCCGGCGAGACAGCAGGGGCCGGCGGAACGACCGGGGCCGGCGGAACAACCGGGGCCGGCGGAACGACCGGGGCGGGACCGCTGACGGCGCCCGCGTCGACGACCGGTGTCGCGCTGCCGGCGGGTGCGCAGGTCTGGGCGAACTTCGACGCGCTGATGAAGTCCGGCAAGGTGACCGGCGGCGACCGCATCTTCCTGCTCGACGGCTATCACGGCCAGCTTCTGGTCCGGGACAAGAAATTCGCTTCCAAGGTGACCATCGCACCGGTTGCAGGTGCCGTCGCGCATGCCGATTCCATCCTTGTGATGAACTCGTCGAACGTGCAGTTCACGGGCCTCAAGGTCTGGCCGCGGTCGTCGAATGCGGGGTCAGGCGCGCTGGTTCGCACCTATTCCACGGCGAGCAACGTCGCCTTCACCGATCTGGATGTGCGCGGGATCGCCACGGCGGGCAACTATTCGAGCTGGACGGCCAACGACTGGAACACCTACCAGCGCACCGGCTTCCAGGTCGACGGGCCCAACATGATCGTCGCGCGCAGCCGGGTGACAGGCATCTTCAACGGCATCATCTTGCTCGGCCAGAACGCGCTGATGGAGAAGAACATCGTCGACGGTTTCTCGGGCGACGGGATGCGGGCGCTTGGCGACAATTCCATCGTGCGCGGCAACAAGGTGCAGAACTGCCATCAGGTGAACGGCAGCCATACCGACGCGTTCCAGGCCTGGACGAACGGACCGACCGGCAAGGTCGGCACCGGCACGCTGCGCAACCTCACGATCGAAGACAACAAGATCTTCGAATTCGTCGGCACACGGAGCCCTCTTGCCTGCAAGCTGCAGGGCATCAGCCTGTTTGCCGGGGTCTATGACAACTTCCTGATCCGCAACAACATCGTCTCCACCACCGCGTATCATGGCATCACGATCGCGGGCGGCCAGAACAGCCAGATCGTCAACAACACGGTGATCCACGCCTTCGGGACGGCCGGCGTCTTCCCCTGGATCCGCGTGTCGGCCAACCGCGACGGGCGCCAGTCGCTCAACATGACCGTGGCCAACAACATGACGACCTCGCTCAAGGTAAAGTCCGATCCGGCCACCAAGATCGTGGAGACGAGCAACGTGGTCGTGACCAATGCGTCGAACGAGTTCGCCGGCGTGGCCAAGCAGGACTTCACCCTGCGGTCGGGTTCCAAGGCCATCGACGCCGGCGCACCCACGCTGGCCCCGAAGGACGACATCGCCGGCACGGCGCGCCCCAAGGGCAAGGCGCCCGACGCCGGAGCCTACGAGAACTTCTGATCCCGCTCCGACCCTGCACCGAGACCCCGCCGGCCCTGCCGGCGGGGTTTTCCGTTGCCCCGGTCAGGCCGTGGCGCCGGCGGCCTGGCGCAGCATCCACCAGCTTCTGAGAAGCCGCAGGCGGATCAGCGTGGCCGCGCCCCGCACCCGCTCTCCGGCGCCGCCAAGACGGCGGCTGAGGAGAATGCGTGGCAGGTGCGGCACCCAGCTTGCCGCCATCGCCAGCGCGCGCAAGGCCCAGCGCAGACGGCCGGCCGTGCCCGGATGCGCCTGCATGTGCAGCGCGAACATCTCGCGCGCGATCCGCCGCCACTTGCGCACCAGCGCCGGCCAGTCGGAGCGGGTGGGATGCGACACCCGCATCGCCTCGTCGAGCACGAGGCGAAACCCCCTGTCGCGGGCGCGGAAGCACCATTCGGCGTCCTCCGACAGGCCGTTGACGAAGGGGCCGACCGCCTCGAACACCGGCCGCGTCGTCACGAGATTGGCGGTGACCGAAAACCCCTTCCGCTCGATGTAGTCCCTGTAGTTGAACGCAAAGACGGTTTCGAACGCCTCCGCGCCAGAGCGCGGCGGGGGGGTTTCGTCGAAGACGTCGATCGCGCCGCCGACGATGTCCGCCCGCCCCCCCGCGCGGCGGGCGGCGGCGAGCCAGCCGGGCGCCGGGACGCAGTCGGAGTCGAGGAAGACAAGCCTTCCGGCCCGGCTTTCCGCCACGCCGCGATTGCGGGCGAGTGCCGCGCCCTTCGCCGGTTCGGTCACGAAGCGGACGCCGGGATTTTCCGCCTTCACGGGCTCGAGCGATTCGGTCGAGCCGTTGTCGACGACCAGAATGTCGACGCCGGCGCGATCCTCGGCGCGCAGCGCGGCGAGGCAGCGGCGAAGCCGTGCGATGTCGTTGTAGTGCGGAATGATGACGACGCACTCGGCGTTCATGATCGACATGATTCTCCCTGCCGCCCCCCTCCTGCCACGGCGGGCGCGGAAAACTGAACCCCCAACGCATGATCCGGAAACGGTCGCCCGGCAATTGCCTCAAAGTTGCCGGATTTGACAACGGCAATTGTTTTCGATCTGTTAACGAAAACCCGTTTTCACGTCGATTTTTCCTTCAATGGGGGAATTCCAGCAATCACAGGTTGATTCGTCATGGGAGGCAACGGAAAAAAGGAAAAATCATGGCGACGGTATGGTGTATCCCGGCGAGATTGTGGTAAAAAAAAGTCGGAAGGTAACGCGTGTGTATTTCGGGACGTGAAGGGGTGGAAATGATTGGCAAGAACATGATGGCGGGGGCCGTTGCTGGGCTCGCGCTGGTGGCAGCGGCATCGTCGGCAAGTGCTTATGTGATCGACTTCACCGATGCGTCGACGGGAACGTCCGGATCGCTCTTCCAGGGCTCCGTGTCGTGGCAGTTGACCGCGAGCGGCATCCTCAACAATTCGCAGGCGTTTGACGGCACTTCGGCGCCGTCGGGAACCGGCCTGTCGTTCGAGACGGACGGCTACGGCGTCGGCCGGAACGACGACGAGATCACGAACTCGCCCAAGGGGCAGGAGTGGATCGAGATCACGTTCAGCGCCCCGGTTCTGATCAACGCGGTCTATTTCCTCGACCTCTTCGTCGCGCCGGACCACTCGTCCTACGAGGTCGGCCAGGCGACGATCAACGGTGGCAACCCGATCGTGTCGCTCGCGGCGACCGAAATCGCGCGCACCGGCGCGCCCGGCTTCGTCGCGGCGAACTTTGCCCCGGTCTACGCTTCGGTGATCCGCTTCACGATCCTCAGCTCGAACGATACGTTCGGCTATGCCGACGGCGCGCTTGCCGGCATCGGCATCGCTCCGGTCCCGGTTCCGGCCGCCGGTGCGCTGCTTCTTGGCGGTCTTGCCGGGCTCGGCGCCCTGCGCCGCCGCCGCAAGTCGGCCTGAAGCGAACCACGGACTCACAAAGGCCGGGCGATCGCCCGGCCTTTTTCCGTTTCTGCCAGCGCCTGCACGACCCTGGCATGCCCCTGGCAGCGGCGGTGGAGGTCAGGCGTAGGAGCCGTAGGCATAGCCGACGGAATCGTCCGGGTATCGGCACTTGTTCAGCACCACCCCCAGGACGTTCGTAAGCTGCGCCAGTTCCTTTTCGCAAAGGTCGATGTTCGACAGCGTCGTGCTTTCCGCCGCCGCGATCAGCAGCGCGCAGTCGACGTTGCCGAGGAAGCCGACGTTGTCGTCGCTCGCCAGCATCGGCGACATGTCGAACAGCATGATGTCCGGCTGCCAGCGGCGTTCGATCGCATCCAGCGTCTCGCGGGTTGCGGCGCTTTGCAGAAGCTCGGCCGGGTGACGCGAGGGCGCGGCGTTCATCCCGATGATGAGGTTCGCGCCCATCCGGACGGCGACATCCTCGAAGCCGGCCGCGCCTTCCAGAACCTCATGCATCGAACGCGCCGGCGTGTGGCCGATGGTCCTGTGCAGCGACGGCCGCCGAAGGTCGAGGTCGATGAGCATCACCTTCAGATCCTTCTGCCGCGACAGGCTGAGGGCGAGGTTGAGGGCGATTGTCGTCTTGCCGCAGGCCGCACCCGGCGAGGTGATGGCGAGCCGCGTCCAGCCCTTTTCCTTCATCAGGCGGATCGTGCGCGAGCGCAGCATGTCGTAAGGTGTCGCATCCTTGTTGCCGGCCAGCGCGGTGATGCGGTTGCGCAGCGCCTTCATCGGCGACAGTTGGACCTCCGGCAGCGATATCCAGACGCCAGCCAACTGCCCGCTGCCGGGGGCGACCTTTTCGCGCACCACTTCCGGCGCGCCAAGCGCGGCACGGCGCATCTCTCGCGCCTTCGCCAATGCGGCTTCCAGTTTTTCCATCTGCGTCGCTACTCCTGCCCGCTCGGGCCACGCAAGCCGGGCTTCCCCGGCCCGTCACATGTTGATGCCGATCTTCGCGGCGACCCTGCCCACGAGCACATCGAGCGGCTGGTAGTAGACATGGACCGCGTAGATGATGGCCGGGATGCCGATGACGGCGACCAGGAGCATCGCGGCGAAGCCGGACCGGCGCATCATCGTCTCGGACGGAGTCCGCATATAGGGGATCGTCGCGATCGGGGTGATTCCGAAGGCCTTGATCAGATCCTTCGGCCGCCGCACGGCGCGGTTCAGAAGCTCCAGAAGCACGATCGCGGCGATGCCGAGCCCGGCACCGGCGATGATGCCGCCGCCGGCGATGAGGACACGGTTCGGCTTGACCGGCCGGTCTGGCACCGTCGCCGCATCGACCACCGAAATGCGCTCTCCCTTCGACCGGACCTCGATCTGTTCGCCCGCGGCGGCCTGGGCCTGGCGGGCGACGGCGGTATTATACTGCTGCTGGATGTTCTGGTAGTCGCGGTTCAATGCATCGAGCGCGATCTGGTTCGCGGGGGTCCTGTCGATCGAATCCTTCAGGACGGCCAACTGGTCGAGAAGCTGCTGGCGCTGCGTTTCCAGCGCCTTGATCTGCGTGTCGAGGGTCGCGAGCTGGATGTCGAGCGGCGACATCTGCGCCGCCGCCGCATCGGGCGGAAGCTGCTGCGCCTGGACGATCGCCTCAAGCTGGTCGATCTGCGCCTGAAGCTGCTTCACCTTCGGGTTGGTCGGCGAATAGGTCGCCATGTAGGTGTTCATCTGCTGGCGAAGCTGGTCGAGCTGGCGTGCCTCGGGCGTCTGGTTCGCCGTGGTGCCGGTGATCTGGCCCGTCGCTTTGAAGAGCGCGATCATCTGCTCCTTCTGGTCCTTGTTGCGCGCGATGTCGCTTTCCGCCGTGGCCAGGTTGTTCTGCAAGAGCGTCTGCTGGCCGAGGCGGTATTGCAGCGTGTTGGGCAGCGCGTCGGCGTTCTTGTTCTGGAAGTCGAGGATCCTGGCGCTCATCCGGTCAAGCTCGCCTGACAGGCGGTCGACCTCCTGGTTGAAGAACTCGACGGTATTTTCGGCGCGTTCGGTCCGCGTCGCCACATCTTCCTTCAGGATCAGGGTGACATATTCGTTCACCACGCCGGCGACGACGGGGCCGCTTTCGCCCTCGAACACCACCGTCATGATCGTGGCCATGCCGCGGCCGGCGCTGTTGGTGATCGTCGTCTGCTGGCGCATTGCCTCGACGATCGCGTCCGGCGTCATCTTCCCCATGTCCCTGAAGACCTTGAGCCTCTGCGCGATTTCCAGGAGGTTCGTCCGGGTCATCAGGCGGTTCTGGATGGTCTGGAGCTTTTCCAGCGCCTGGGCCTGGACCGTCGGCGCCGCCAGCGCGCCGGGGATCTGCGAGCTTTCGACGAGAAGGACCGAGTTCGCCCGGTAGACCGGCGGCAGGAGGAAGGCCGCGGCGATCGCGGCGGCGGAGACGAGCGCGAAGATGATGATGAAGTAGTGCAGCCGCCTCAGGAAGACCGCAAGGTAGAAGGACAGGTCCAGATTCATTTGCGTTTCTCTTCCTCGGCCGCGATCTGTGCGGCAAAGAATACTCCATCATCCAGCACGGATTGAACCACGTGTTCGTCAACATGGTGGTTATCCATGCTCCAGGCATAGAGCAATGCCATGTCGCA
>JAUQYA010000127.1 GCA_030837785.1 Albidovulum sp. | reverse complement strand
GATGATCTCGTAGGGAATCCCCAGGGGGTCCATGCTTGCGCGCACGTCCTCGATCGTGTGGCGCACCGCGCCTTCCTCGTTGTAGGCGGGGATCACGACGCTGAGCGACATGCCCTCGACCTCCGACGCGAGGCTCGTCATGGCTCCCGCCTCCGTGGTCCGATCCTTCATGTCCTTCATTCCCTTCACCACTTCCAACCGAACCGCCGCGCCCGCCCGTGCCTCACGGCACGTGCAGCCGGTTCCTGATTCCGAGCACGTGATATTCGAACAGGCACCAGACGAAGGCCGCCGCCGAATAGACATAGTAGAGCTGATGCCAGGCGAGCGCGCGGGCCGCGAAGACCGCCCCGCCATTGCGCCAGAGGAAGGCTGCGAAATCGCGGTTGAGCGCGAGCGCGAGCGAGGCGAGCGCGAGCGTCAGCGGCCAGAGCGAGAGGCGGAAGGGCAGCGCCAGGACCGACAGGATCAGAAGC
The DNA here is from genome assembly GCA_030837785.1 of Albidovulum sp. Classification (GTDB taxonomy): domain Bacteria; phylum Pseudomonadota; class Alphaproteobacteria; order Rhodobacterales; family Rhodobacteraceae; genus Albidovulum. The sequence continues at coordinate 65,985 of JAUQYA010000127.1, read as the reverse complement.
CCCGCCACCGCCGCCTTCAGCTTTTCGCCGTGGCTGGTATTGAGGTCGTTGGCGATGCCTTCGCGCGCGATCATCAGCCGCGACCAGGGCAGCGCCCGGCGGAAGATGTCGGTGTGGATGGCGTTCCTCGGGGTCCAGACCTTGAGGTGCTTGCCGTGCAGCGTCGGGTCCAGCACGATCCGCCCGCCGGCGCGGCGGATGCGGTAGCCAAGCTCGATGTCCTCGATCGAGGGGACGCGGTAGGTTTCCACGTCGAAGCCGCCGATCCTCAGGAACACATCCTTCCTGACTGCGCCGCAGCCGGCCCAGAACGTGTGGGCGTCGCGGTTGGCCTTCTGGTGATAGAACCGGTGCATCAGGTTCTTGTAGCGCGAGAACCAGGGCGCCCCGTCCGGCGTGTCGTCGTAGGAGCCGAACACCGCCGCGACGGCGGGGCCGGCGAAGGCGTGGCGGAGTTTCGCCGCCCCGTCCTCCCAGGCGATGACATCGCTGTCGACGAACCACAGGATCTCGCCCGCGGCATGTTCGGCCGCGAGGTTGCGGGCAAGCCCCGGCCCGCCGTTCTGCGGCGTCGTCAGCACCCGCGCGCCTAGCCGCCGCGCGACCTCGGCGGTGGCGTCGGGCGATCGGTCGTCGACCACGATCACCTCCGACACCTCGCCGCGGGCCTGCATCGCCATCAGCGGCGCGAGCACCCGCGGCAGCAGCGCCTCGGCCCGGAACGCCGGCATTACCACCGAAATCGAGGGGCGCTCCACCGCCATCATGCGTGAACCTCGGCCGGCGTCTCGAACCGCCGCGACCGGAATGCGAAGATCATGAGGACCGTCGCCGTCATCGGCAAAAGCCAGATCACCCGCGCGCCGTAGCGCGTCGCGGGCTGCGAGATGCCGCCGCAGACCAGCGCATTGGCGAGGATGCCGAGGATCACCATGACCGCGAGCGCCTTGACCTCGCCCGGCACCCGCCGCGGCAGGAGGACGAGCGCCAGGACGACGATCAGCGAGGCGATGTAGAACGCCTGATGCCAGAGCGTGACCGGGCCGAGCCAGCCGGTGTCGCGGGTGATCCGGCCATGATCGAAGCTCGAGAAGGCAAGCCCGGTGACATCGGCGTTCTGCGCGACGATGGTGTCGGACGGGATGGTCATCTCCACCGAGACCCAGCCCGACTGCAGAAGCACGTTGCGCATCAGCGCCACGAACACACCCACCGGCTGATCCATCAGCACGTCGAAGAAGAAGCCGATCTGGTCGTCGGCCACCGCCTTCTGATCCTCGGGCGTCATCAGCCGGAACGAGCCGAGCCGCGGCGAGGTCTCGAACACGATGTGGGTCGCGGTGATCCGCCAGGGATCGTCGGACCATTGCAGCGCGGCGTGCAGCTTGCAGGTCGGGATGTGGTCGTCGGGGCAGTATCTGTCGAGGTATTTCAGCCCCGGCCCGTCCTCGATCAGACGGGCGGTGATGTAGGGCTTGATCACCACCTCGGAATGGGCGACGGCCTTCGCCGCCGTCCGAAGAAGGCTCTGCTCGGTGAAACCCGCGCCGACGATCAGCGAGACATAGGCCACCGGCACCCACCACCGCCGCCGTGACATGACCACCGAAACCAGTGCCGCAGCCGGGACCATCACCAGACCGATCGCCAGATGCGACAGGTGCGAGACGACCGCGAAGATGCCGACAAGGATCGCCAGGATCACCTCCCACGGCCTCATGCTGCGGCCGAACACGGTCAACGTGGCGATGATCAGCAGCAGGACCGGCGCGAAGGTGTCGGGCATGAGATAGGCCACGAAGAACGGCAGCGAGCCCGCGCAGGCCACGATCACCGGCAGCGCCACGGCCTCGCTCAGGGGCACCGGAAGGCCCCATCGCCGCGACGCGACGCGCATCGGCAGCCAGACCGCGATCAGCACCGCCGCGATGTTGAGCGCCATGAGCCCCTCGAGCGCATGGGCGTGCGCCAGCAGGGCCGCCGTCAGCGCATAGACCGTGGAGCGCGACCCGTCCACGGTGTTCTCGGCCTCGATCTCGGTGGTGTCGGGCGCGGGTTCAGCACTGCCCTGGGCGGCCTTCTCGGCCTTGATCCGGGCCATCCGCAGGCCAAGGGGCGACTCGCCCGGAATGCCCAACTGGCGCAGCCCGGTGTGACCTTGCGAAATGTAGCCCACGGTGTCGAAGTAGAAGAGTGGCCGCCCGTTGATCAGGTAGACGCTGAGGCAGGCGAGAACCGCGGCCGCGATCCAGAGGATCGCCCGGCCGGCGCCGCTGCGGGAATCCGTCGCATGACCGTCAGCCATTTGCTCCCCCTTCCGTCGCGTCCAGTTCCTCGCGCAGCGCCGCGAAATAGGCGATCGTGCGCTTCAGCCCGTCCCTGAGCCTGACCCGCGGCTCCCAGCCGAGCGCGCGCCGGGCGAGGCCGATGTCGGGCTTGCGCTGCACCGGATCGTCATGCGGAAGCGGCTGATACACCAGCTCCGACCGTGATCCGGTGATCTCGATCACCGCCTCGGCCAGTTCACGGATCGACATTTCGACCGGATTTCCGATGTTCACGGGCCCCGTGATCTCGTCACCCGTCTCCATCAGCCGGATCAGCCCCTCGATCAGGTCGTCGACGTAGCAGAACGACCGCGTCTGGCTGCCGTCACCGTAGATCGTGATCGGTTCGCCCGCCAGCGCCTGCATGATGAAATTCGACACCACGCGGCCGTCCTGCGGATGCATCCGGGGCCCGTAGGTGTTGAAGATGCGCGCCACCTTGATGCGCAGCCGGTGCTGACGGTGATAGTCAAAGAACAGCGTCTCGGCGCAGCGCTTGCCCTCGTCGTAGCACGACCGGAAGCCGATCGGGTTGACGTTGCCCCAGTAGTCCTCGGTCTGCGGATGCACCGTCGGGTCGCCGTAGACCTCGGATGTCGAGGCCTGAAGTATCTTCGCGCGGAGCCGCTTGGCGAGCCCCAGCATGTTGATCGCGCCGTGCACGCTTGTCTTCGTCGTCTGCACCGGATCGTGCTGGTAGTGGATCGGCGACGCCGGGCAGGCGAGGTTGTAGATCTCGTCGACCTCGACATAGAGCGGAAAGGTCACGTCGTGGCGCATGATCTCGAAGCGCGGATGGCCGATCAGATGCGCGACATTGGCCCTGCGGCCGGTGAAGTAGTTGTCGATGCAGAGAACGTCATGGCCCGCGTCGACGAGCCGCTCGCAGAGGTGCGAGCCGAGGAACCCCGCCCCGCCCGTCACCAGGACCCGCCGCGAGATCACGCTCATCTTCCGCCTTCCTTCCCGTTTGCGCCAGCGCCCCGATGGCGCGTCGCAAAACCCGCCGCAATCCCCGCCGTGCTGTCACAGCCATCTGACAAGATTATGGCACACCCCCCGCGAGGGCGAGCCATTTCGCCGGCGCGGCGGTCGGCCCGGCCTCGCGCGCGCGGTGGTCGCGGGCGCGGACCTCGCGGGCGTGCTGCGGATTTCGGCATGGGCCGGAATGATCCCGGCATCGGCACAGTCCCCGTCAAATGTCTCCGCCGGAAATCCACCCCGGCCCTGGTCGATCCGTCGCGTCCGGCGACACGCCGCCTCGGCTTCCTTCTAGCAGCGTCGCGGGCCCTTGGCACGGATTCGCGGCATTCCTGCGGCCGCAGTTTCTTGCCGCCACACCAGAGGCCGCGCGCCCGGAAACTGGCCACGCCGGCGAAACAATCGCATTGCCGCCCCGCCGGCGCAATGGGGCTTTTCCCTGCTGCGGACCTCGCTTCCGCCGGTCTGCCCCGGGCCGGGACGCATCCGCCGATGCCGGACCTTTCGCGCGCCCGGCCAAAGGGTTATGGTTGCCGCCGCAGCAAGTGTTCGAGGTTTCATGCAGATCGACAAGACCTCCCTGCCCGGTGTTCTCATCCTCACGCCGCGGCGTTTCGGCGACGCGCGGGGCTGGTTCTCCGAGGTCTGGAACCGCCAGACGCTGGCAGCCCACGGCATCGACATCGACTTCGTGCAGGACAACCATTCCCATTCGCGCGCGGCAGGCACGGTCCGGGGCCTGCACTTCCAGGCGCCGCCCCACGCCCAGGCCAAGCTCGTCCGCTGCGGGCGGGGCCGGGTCTTCGACGTGGCGGTGGACATCCGCAAGGGCTCGCCCGCCTTCGGGAAATGGACGGGCGTGGAGCTTTCGGCCGAGAACGGCCGACAGCTTCTCATTCCCGCGGGGTTCCTTCACGGTTTTGTCACCCGCGAGCCCGACAGCGAACTTCTCTACAAGTGCTCGGACGTCTATGCGCCCGACTGCGACGGCGCGGTGCGCTTCGACGACCCCGATCTCGGCATCGACTGGGGCTTCGACCCGGCCGAGGCGGTCCTCTCCGACAAGGACCGCGCGGCGCCCGCCTTCCGCAATTTCGCCACACCCTTCGTCTACGGGGGCTGACCATGAAGCTTCTGGTCACAGGCGGCGCCGGTTTCATCGGCTCGGCGGTGGTGCGCGCCGCGGTGCGCGCCGGTCACCCTGTCGTCAACCTCGACAAGCTGACCTATGCCGGCAGCCTGTCCAATGTCGCCGAGGTGGCGCAAAGCCCCCTTTACGCCTTCGAGCGCGCCGACATCTGCGACCGCAGGGCGGTGGACCGCATCCTTGCGGCGCATCGGCCCGACGCGATCATGCACCTGGCGGCGGAAAGCCATGTCGACCGGTCCATCGACGGGCCCGCGGCCTTCATCGAGACCAACATCACCGGCACCTACACGATGCTGGAGGCCGCCCGCGCCTACTGGGCCGCGCAAGGCAGGCCGGAGGCCTTCCGCTTCCACCACATCTCGACCGACGAGGTCTTCGGCTCTCTCGGCCCGACGGGGCGCTTCACCGAAGACACCCCCTACGACCCGCGCTCGCCCTATTCGGCCTCGAAGGCCGCGTCCGACCATCTGGTCCGCGCCTGGCATGAAACCTACGGGCTGCCGGTGGTGCTGACCAACTGCTCTAACAACTACGGGCCCTACCACTTCCCCGAAAAGCTGATCCCGGTGGTGATCCTGAAGGCGCTTTCGGGCGCGCCGATCCCGGTCTACGGGAAGGGCGACAATGTTCGCGACTGGCTCTATGTCGAGGATCATGCCGAGGCGCTGCTGCTGGTGGTGCGGAAGGGCACGGTGGGCCGCAGCTACAATATCGGCGGCGAGAACGAGGCGACGAACCTCGACCTGGTGCGCCGGATCTGCGCCATCCTCGATGGCAAGCGGCCCGGCAACCGGCCCTATGCCGACCAGATCACCTTCGTGGCCGACCGCCCCGGCCACGACCAGCGCTATGCGATCGACCCCTCGCGCATCCGCGAGGAACTCGGCTGGCAACCATCCGTCACGCTGGACGAGGGGCTGGAGCGCACCGTGCAGTGGTTCCTCGACCACCAGGACTGGTGGCGCGCGCTTCAGGACCGTGACGGCGTGGGGCGGAGGCTCGGCACCGGATGAAGGCGCTGGTCTTCGGCACCACCGGGCAACTGGGCATGGAGCTTGCCCGCACCGCGCCCCGCGGCACGCTCCTCCTCGCCTTCGGGCGCGAGGCGGCGGACCTGACCCATCCGGCGACCTGCGCCGCGCTGGTCGCCTCGACCGACGCCGACGTGGTGATCAACGCCTCCGCCTACACCGCCGTAGACGCCGCCGAGAACGACCGCGAGACGGCGTGGCTGGTCAATGCCGAGGCACCGGGCGCGATGGCAGAGGCGGCGGCGGCGCGGGGGCTGCCGTTCCTCCATGTCTCGACCGATTATGTCTTCGACGGGTCCGGCACCCGCCCCTGGCGCGAGGGCGACCCGACCGCGCCTCTCGGCGTCTATGGCGCCACCAAGCTCGCGGGCGAAGGGCTGGTCGCCGCAGCGGCGGGGCCGCATGTGATCCTTCGCACCTCCTGGGTGTTCTCGGCGCATGGAAAGAACTTCGTGAAGACCATGCTGCGGCTCGGCGCCGAACGCGAGGCGCTGTCGGTCGTCGATGACCAGCGCGGCGGGCCGACCGCCGCGGCCGACATCGCCGAGGCGCTCTGGACCATCGCCCGCGCCTTCGCCGAGGGCCGCGGGCAAGGCGGCATCTTCCACTACGCCGGCGCGCCGGCGGTGACATGGGCGGACTTCGCCGAGGCGGTCTTCGCCGCCTCGGCGCTGCCACGCCGGCCGCAGGTCCGGCGCATCGCCACGGCCGATTATCCCACCCCCGCGCGGCGGCCCGCCAATTCCGTGCTGGACTGCGCCCGCATCGGTGCGGCCTACGGCATCGAACAGCCCGACTGGCGTGCGAGCCTCGCCCGGGTCATCCGCGAACTGGAGACGACATGAGCGACACGGGACGCAAGGGCATCATCCTCGCCGGGGGATCGGGAACGCGGCTCTATCCGATCACCCATGCGGTGTCCAAGCAGATGCTGCCGCTCTACGACAAGCCGATGATCTACTATCCGCTGTCGGCGCTGATGCTCGCCCGCATCCGCGAGGTGGCGATCATCTCCACCCCGCGCGACCTGCCGCAGTTCCGCGCACTTCTGGGCGACGGCTCCAACTGGGGGATGCGGTTCGACTATGTCGAACAGCCCTCGCCCGACGGGCTCGCGCAGGCCTACCTGCTGGCCGAGGACTTCCTCGCGGGCGCGCCGTCCGCAATGGTGCTGGGCGACAACGTCTTCTTCGGCGAGGGGCTGTCGGCCAAGCTGAAGGCGGCGGACGCCCGTACCGGGGGCGGCACCGTCTTCGGCTACCGCGTCTCGGACCCGGAGCGCTACGGCGTCGTGGAGTTCGACCGCGAGGGCCGGGTGCTGTCGATCGTGGAAAAGCCGGAGAAGCCGAAGAGCGCCTATGCCGTCACCGGGATCTACTTCCTCGACGCGGGCGCACCGGAAAGGGCGAAGACGATCCGGCCCTCGGCGCGGGGCGAACTGGAGATCACCGACCTCCTCAACCTCTACCACGGCGAGGGTCTTCTGAACGTCGAGACGCTCGGCCGCGGCTTCGCCTGGCTCGACACCGGCACGCACGAGAGCCTCCTGGAGGCGGCGGAGTTCATCCGCACCATCGAGGAGCGACAGAACCTCAAGGTCGGCTGCCCCGAGGAGATCGCCTTCCTCAACGGCTGGATCGACGAAGGCCGGCTGATGGCGCTGGCGCAGCCCTACCTCAAGACCCAATATGGCAGGTATCTCGCCCGCATCGCCGCCGACCCGGATCTGGCGCGCAAGGGGTAGACGGGAGGCAGGGCGGGGTGCGGAAGGTGGCGGCCGACCGCGGGCGGGCGCGTCATAACGCCCGGTTTGGGCGCTTTATGATGCCGCTCTCCCGACCGCAGTTCTACTGGTGAGGTCTCAGTGCGCCCGCCCTGGGGGGCGGTCGGGCGCCGCCCGGGCTGGGCGCCCGGGCGAGAGGGTTGGGCCGACAAGCCCTCCGGCCCGAGGCGCGTCGCGCGACCCGGTCGTCACAGGCTCGCCTCCCCTCTTGGCGCCTCACAGTTTCACCACCTCTACCCCGGCCGCTTCCAGCGCCGCCCTGACCGCCCGTGCGATCTCAACCGCCTCGGCCGTATCCCCATGCAGGCAGATCGTGTCGATACGGGTGGGGATGCGCTTGCCGCTTTCGGCGATGATCGCGCCGGCCTGCACCATCTCCACCATCCGCACCGCCGCCCGCGCCGGGTCGTGGATCACCGCGCCGGGTTTCCTGCGATCCACCAGCGTCGCGTCGTCCTCATAGGCGCGGTCGGCGAAGATCTCGTTCGCCACCGCGCAGCCGAGCGCCCTCGCGGCGCGTTCCTGCTCGGTCGCGGCCAGCACCATCACCACGAGGTCGGGCTGCACCCCGAGCGCCGCCTCGTAGCAGACCCGCGCCATGCCCTCGTCCTCCGCCGCCATGTTGGCAAGCGCGCCGTGGAGCTTGAGGTGCCTCAGCCGCCCGCCGACCGAGGCGGCCATCGCCGCCGCGGCGCCGACCTGATAGCGCACCATGTTGGCGAGCGTCGCCGGCGGCACCTCCATCTTGCGCCGGCCGAAGCCCTGAAGGTCGGGAAAGCCCGGATGGGCGCCGATGCCGACGCCGTTCTCCACCGCGGTCCGCATCGTCCGCGCCATCACGTCGGGATCGCCGGCATGGAAGCCACAGGCGACGTTGGCCGAGGTCACGACGCGCAGAAGCGCCGCGTCGTCGCCCATCGGCCAGGGGCCGAAGCCCTCGCCCATGTCGGAATTCAGGTCCACCCTCGGCATGATCAGCCCTCCTCGCGTTCAAGATCGTCGCCCGCCGTCACCCCGCCGACAAGCTGGTAGGACAGCAGGTCCGCCATCGTCGCCGGATCGCGGATCAGCGGCCGGACCGCGGCGGCAAGCCGCGCCGCCTCTCCCGCCCGCGCCCGGCGCCAGTCGGCCACCGCCCCGTCGAGCGCCACGAAGCGGAAGCGGAGCCGGGTGCCGGGGCCGGCCTGCGCGATGACGGGCAGGTCGTCGGGCACCACCGTGCCGATCCTGGGATAGCCGCCCATCGTCTGGCATTCGGGCAGAAGCACGTAGGGCGTTCCCTCGCCGGTCATCTGCACGTCGCCCGGCACGATGATTTCCGACAGGATCGAAAGCTGGCGCTCGGCGCGGAAGGGGGCGCCGTCGTGAGAGAGCCGCACTCCCTGCCGGTTGGCGCGCGTGTCACGGGTGAATTCCGTCGCCGCGAACCGCGCCCGCTCCGCGTCGCCGAAAAGCGCGGTCTGGGCCGAGGCGACGATGCGGACGGTGCCGCCGCTGAAGCGGTGGGCCACGTCGATGGTCAGCCCGGCCCGCGCCCCGGATGCGGGCGCCACGGGCAGGCGGTCGCCCGCCGCGACCGCCGCGCCGATCCCCGCCGTCAGGTGGGCCGAGCGGCTGCCCATCACCTCGGGGCCGGCGAAGCCGCCGGCGACATGCAGGTAGCCATAGACGCCCGCCTCGGCTCCGCCGATCTCCAGCCGCTCGCCCGCGCGAAGGAGATGCGTCGCATTCCACGCAAGCCGTTCGCCTTCCGCCGCCGCGCGCATCGGCGCGCCGGTCAGCGCGATCACCATGTCGGCTTCGGCGGCGAAAGCCCCGCCGAAGCCCGCCATCTCCAGCGCTGCATGGCCGCCCCCCTGCCCCAGCAGCGCCGCCCCCTCGGCCAGCGCCAGCCGGTCGGCCGCACCGCCCTGCGACAGGCCGTGGGCCAGCCAGCCGGGCCGGCCCCGGTCCTGAAGGGTGACGCCGGGCCCGGCCGAGAGGATGACAAGCGCGGTCATGCGATCGGCTCCGCCACGGCACCGCCGCGATCGGGATCAGCGGCCGCCAGCGCCTCGAACGCCGCCGCATCCACCGCGCGGAACCGCACCTCGTCGCCCGCCGAAAGCGGGAAGGGCACGGCCGCGCCGGGCCGGAAGGCGCGAAACCCGGTCCGCCCGACCTGACGCCAGCCGGTCGGCGTCGCGGTCGGGAAGATGATGACCTGGCGGACGGCGACGACCACCGCGCCCGCGGGCGACACCGGCGTCAGCGCCGTCTGCCGGGGAATGTCCCAGCGTTCGGGCAGCGGGCCCATGTAGGGAAGGCCCGGCGCGAAGCCGATGGCCAGCACCCGCACCCGCGCCGCCGTCAGGTCCTGCACCGCGGCCTCCGGCGAAAGGCCCGCAAGTTCCGCCGCCGCGGCGAGATCCGGCCCGTCGAAGACGGCCGGAATCGTCCAGAGCCGGCGCCCCGCGGGCAGGGCCGCCGCCCGCCAGTCGACCTGGTCCAGGAGCGCGCCGACTTCGGCCGAAAGCGCGGAATGATCGGTCACCCCCGGATCGAACCGCAGGAAGACAGAGCCGAGCGAGGCCGCGGTTTCCTCCACGCCCGCAGGCCTTGCCGCCTCGAGCGCGGACCGGAAGGCGAGCACCGCCCGGTTGGCGGTATCGTCCAGCCGATCGGCAAAGCGCACCAGAAGCCCCGAAAGTCCCATCGGCAGGATTTCCGGGGAGGGCGGCTCGTCTGGCTTGCGCGAGGGGGTCGGGGTGGACATGTCGGACCGGGGTTTGCGGACGGGGGGGTGCGGACGGGGGTGCGGACGGGGGTGCGGGCGGAATTTTCGCAGTTGATCGCAGTGCCGGGGCAAGGGCAAGGGCCGCCACCCGGCCGCCGCGGAGGGTGCGCAGTTTACGCGCGCGGAAAGATGCGATATTGAACTTCCTCGTTCAGTCAACAGATGATGACAAGCGACGAACAGTGGCGTGAGTGGCGCAGGCTGGCAATCATGGCCCCGCCGCCACGTGGAAACCGGGATTTCAGTACGATGGCTTCGCGCATCAAGGGCCACCAGATTTGGGCCATTCTCGTTCTCGTGGCGGCCGGCCTCTGGGTCGGCACAGGCCATTTCGCCTCCGTCGGCAGCGAGGAGGCGCATGCCTCCCAGGCCCAGCCGGACGCGCCCGCCGCTCCAGACACGGCGACGGAGACCGCGGCCCCGCCGGCACTGCGCGTGGTCGCGGCGATGACGCCCGTCTTCGCCGACCATGCGCGGGAAATCCGCGTCTCGGGCATCACCGGCGCGGACAAGCGCGCGGTCCTTGCCGCGCGCAGCAGCGGCGTGATCTCGACCCTGCCGATCTCGAAGGGCGACCGCGTGACCGCCGATGACGTGGTGATGACGGTCGAGGGCAGCGACGTGACCGCTGCCGTCGATCAGGCCAAGGCGACACTTGTCCAGCGCGCCCAGGAGCTCGAGGTGGCCGAGAAGCTCTACCAGAGCGGCAACACCGCGGAACTGCAACTGATCAAGGTCCGCGCCGACAAGGCCGCGGCCGAGGCGGCGCTGAGCCAGGCCGAGGCCGCGGCCGACCGGCTGAACCTGCGCGCGCCCTTCGCGGGCTTCATCGACAGCGTCGAGGTGGAACGCGGCGAATGGGTTCAGACCGGCACGCCGATTGCCACGCTCCTCGCGCTCGACCCGATCGTGGTGCGGGCCGAGGTGAGCGAGACCGACATTGGCCATGTCGCCGTCGGCGACCGCGCCGAGGTCAGCCTTGTCAGCGGGACCGAGATGTCGGGAACCGTCCGCCACATCTCGCGCGACGCCTCAGAGGGCACGCGCACCTTTCCGATCGAGGTGGCGCTGCCAAATCCCGACAACATGATCCCCTCGGGCATGACCGCCGAGGTCCGGCTCTACACCCGGCCCGAAAAGGCGGTGACGGTGCCGCGGTCGATCATCACGCTTTCGGAGGAAGGCGTGCTTGGCCTGCGGGTCGTCGGCGCCGACAACGTCGCCCGCTTCGCCGGGGTCGAGCTGATCGACGACACCGCCGAGGGGCTCGTCGTGACCGGCGTCCCGGAGGGCGTGAGGATCATCGTCTCGGGTCAGGATCTGGTGCGCGACGGCGAGACGGTCGCGGTGAAGGATGCGCCCGCAGCCGCGGCGGGGAACTGAGTCATGGGCCTTGTCGAGATTGCGATCCGCAACGCGCGGCTGACGATTTCCATCCTGTTCTTCCTGATGCTGGCGGGCGCCCAGGCCTACATGACCATCCCGAAGGAGGCCGAGCCCGACATCCAGATCCCGATCATCTACGTCTCGATGACGTACGAGGGCATCTCGCCCGAGGACAGCGAGCGGCTGCTGCTCCGGCCGATGGAGACCTCGCTGAAGACGATCAGCGGGATCAAGGAGATGACCGCGACCGCCTACGAGGGCGGCGGCAACGTGCTTCTGGAGTTCCAGGCTGGCACCGATCTGAACAAGGCGCTCGACGACGTGCGCACCAAGGTGTCGGAGGCCAAGCGCGACCTGCCGGACGGCACCGACGAGCCCACGGTCAACGAGGTCAACATCTCGGAATTCCCGGTGCTGGTGGTGACGCTCTCGGGCGACGTGCCCGAGCGCATCCTGACCCGCGCCGGGCGCGAGCTGCGCGACCGGATCGAGGAGATCCCGGGCGTGCTCGACGCCGCCCTCCAGGGCGTGCGCGACGATCTGGTGGAAGTCATCGTCGACCCGGCGAAACTGTCGTCCTACGGGCTCCGCCCGGACACGCTGATCGCCGGGGTGAACGCCAACAACCGGCTGATCGCAGCCGGCGCGCTGGAAGGGGCCGAGGGCCGATATGCGATCAAGGTGCCGTCGCTGATCGAGACGGTGGAGGACGTGGCCGACCTTCCCGTTCTGTCGAACGGCACCGCGACGGTCCGGGCGCGCGACCTCGCCTCGATCCGCTCCACCTACAAGGATCCCGAGACGATCACCCGTCTCGACGGGGTGCCTGCCATCGCCATCGAGGTGTCCAAGCGCACCGGCGCCAACCTGATCGAGACCGTGGATGCAGTGAAGGAGGTCACCGCGGCCTTCCAGAAGACCCTGCCCGCAGGCACCGTCGTCGCCTTCAGCCAGGACAAGTCGACCGACATCCGCCAGCTTCTGGCCGATCTGCAGAACTCGGTCCTGACCGCCGTCATCCTCGTCTTCGTGGTCATCCTCTTCGCGCTGTCGGGCCGCGCCTCGATGCTGATCGGGCTCGCCATCCCGGCCTCGTTCCTGATCGGCATCCTCGGGCTCCAGCTCGCCGGGCTGACGGTCAACATCGTCGTGCTGTTCAGCCTCATCCTTGCCGTGGGGATGCTGGTGGACGACGCAATCATCGTCACCGAATACGCCGAGCGGCGGATGGCCGAGGGGATGGACAAGCGCCAGGCCTTCGCGCTTGCCTCGCACAAGATGACCGGGCCTGTGATCGCCGCCACCGCCACGCGGGTCGCGGCCTTCTCGCCCCTGCTCTTCTGGCCCGGCATCGTCGGCGAGTTCATGAAATACATGCCGATCACGCTGATCGCCACGCTGTCGGCCTCGCTGGTCTACGCGCTGATCTTCGCCCCCACCATCGGCGCGATCATCGCCAAGCCGGTGAGGGAGGAGGACCGCGGCCGCAACAGCCTCTACATGCGCTTCGTCGCGCGCGCGGTCCGCCACCCCTGGCTGGTCACCTTCGCCGCCGTCGCGGCGCTGGTCGCGGTGCCCTACGCCTACGGCCGGCTCGGCAAGGGGGTGGAGTTCTTCCCCAACGTCGAGCCGGAATACGGGCTTCTCTACGTCCACGCCCGCGGCAACCTGTCGATCGACGAGAAGGACGCGCTGGTGCGCCAGGCCGAGGAGCGCATCCTCGGCTGGCCCGGGATCGAGACGGTCTATACCCGCGTCGGCAAGGGCCAGGGCGCGGGCAACGAGGTGGCCGCCGACGTGGTGGGCGTGATCCAGTACGAATTCGTCGACTGGCGCGAACGCAAGGAGGCCAACGCCATCCTCGCCGACCTGCGGGTGGCGATGCAGGGCATCCCCGGCGCCGACATCGAGGTTTCGGTGCCGCAGGCGGGTCCGCCCACCGGCAAGGCGATCCAGGTCCGGCTGTCGGCCGCCGATCCCGCGGGGCTGAACGATGTCGCCCGCGCGGTGGCCGACGAACTGGCGAAGAACCCCGATGTCATCGACATCGACAACGGCCTGCCGCCGCCCGGCGTGGACTGGGAACTGAAGGTCGACCGCGCCGCCGCCGCGCGCTACGGCGTCTCGCCCAGCGCGGTGGGGGCGGTGGTGCAGCTTGTCACCAACGGGCTGAAGCTTTCCGACTTCCGCCCCGCCGGCGCCGACGACGCGGTGGACATCGTGCTGCGCCTGCCGCCGGACCAGCGGACGATCTCGCATCTCGACCAGCTCAGGGTGGAGACCTCCGAAGGCCCGGTGCCGATCGCCAATTTCGTCGCCCGCCAGGCGGCCCCGACGACCGGCACGCTGACGCGGATCGACGGGTCGCGCACCGTCACCGTGCAGGCCAACATCCGCGAGGGCGTGCAGGCCGACCCGATCCGTCAGGCCATCGCCGCCCAGCTTTCGAAGGCAGGGCTGGAGGACAAGGGCATCCGCTGGCAGCTTGCCGGCGAGGACGAGGAACAGGCCGCCGCCGGCGCCTTCCTTGCCAAGGCCTTCGTCGCGGCGATGTTCCTGATCTTCGTCGTGCTGCTGGCGCAGTTCAACAGCTTCGTCTCGGTCGGGCTGATCTTTTCCGCCGTGATCATGTCCACCATCGGCGTCTTCCTCGGCCTGATGCTGATGGGCCAGCCCTTCGGCATCGTCATGACCGGGATCGGCATCATCGCGCTCGCCGGCGTCGTGGTGAACAACAACATCGTGCTGATCGACACCTACGATTCGCTCCGCCGCGAGGGGATGAACAAGGTCGACGCGATCCTCGAGACCTGCCACGAACGTGCCCGGCCGGTGGTGCTGACCGCCGTCACCGCCATCCTCGGCGTGCTGCCCATCGCCTTCGGGCTCAACCTCGAGCTCCTGAGCCACGAGACGACCTATGGCGCGCCCTCGACCCAGTGGTGGATCTCGCTCTCCTCGGCGATCGTCTTCGGGCTGGCCTTCGCGACCGTGCTCACGCTCGTGGTGACGCCGTCGCTCCTGATGCTCACCTCGCGCGACCCGCGGCCGAAGGGCGCGAAGCCGCGGCGGCGCTGGTTCGGGCTGCGCCGCGCCGCGCCGGCCCCGGCGGAATAGCCCGGATCGGACGGGGCGCTGCTCAGAGCCCCAGAAACAGGACCAGAAGGCCGATGCCGAGGAGTTCGAGCACCGGCAGCACCGTCAGGCCCCGGCCGAGGGCGGTTGCCGTGCGCGTTCGGAATTCGGTCAGGCCACGGCACAGGCGCGGCGCCCTGCGGCACAGCCGCGTCGCCCGCCGGGCGGGTGCGATCTGGGGAATGGCGCGCGGAATTGGCGCGATCCGAGGCAACAAATGTTCGCCCCTACGACGACTGTCCATAAAAATGCAATGCCTTCAACTCGTTACTCTCGCAGAGAGTGAGGCATTCGTGCCGGCTTGAGAAGCCGGTCACAGCGAAAGTCAGCGTTTCCGCCACGGGATCAAAGCCGGGCGGCACCGGGCCCGCTGCTACCGCGGCTTGAGTTCGATCTCGATGAATCGCATCGCCTCGGTGCCGCGGTTGATCACGTTGTGCTCCACCCCCGCCGCACGCTTGTAGGCTTCGCCGGCCGGCACCATGACCTCGCGACTGCCGCCGTCCGGGTCCTCGAGAAGCATCGCGCAGTCGGTGATCGCGGTGATGACGTAGTCCATGCCGTGCCGGTGCCAGCCGGTCTCGGCGCCGGGGACAAAGTCGAAGCGGGTCACGCGCACCGCCCCGTCCTCCACCAGCACCGTCGCGTTGGCCTTCGCTCTCGTCATGCGCGCTCCTCCTCTCAGGTTGGGCCCGGTGCGGAGACGCTCCGCCCGCCCGCGTTGTTCGCGTCCATCTCGGCGAGCCGCTCAGAGCGACTCCGCCCCGTCCACGACCAGGGCATGGCCGGTCATGAACGACGACCTGTCGGAGGCAAGATAGACCAGGCTGTCGGCGATTTCAGCCGCCGTTCCCCATCGCCCCATCGGAATCGTGCCCGACACGTATTCCTCAAGCCCGTCGCGCCCGCCCATCCGGCTCTCGAACCCGGCGTTGAAGACGGTGTCCACGAACCCTGGGCAGAGCGCGTTGCAGCGCACGCCGAAGCGCGCGTAGTCCACCGCGATCTGCCGCACCATCGCGATGACGGCATGTTTCGTCGTGCAGTAGGCGATCATCTCGCGGTCATACTGCACGCCGGAATTGGACGAGGTGATGATGATCGACCCGGTGCCGCGCGGTTTCATTACCGCCATCGCCGCCCGCGCGGCCACGAAATGCGACCGCACGTTCAGCCGCCACGAGGCATCCATCTCGGCCGCCGTCACGTCCTCCAGCCGCCCCGGAATCTGGATGCCGGCATGCGAATGCAGGATGTCGAGCCGGCCGAACCGGTCGCCCGTGCCGCGGATCGCGGCCTCGAGCGCCGTGTCGTCGGTGACGTCGAGCGCCAGCGCCTCCGCCGCCCCTCCGGCAGCCAGGATTTCGGCCGCGACCGCCTCGGCACGCGCAGCGGAAAGGTCGCTGACCACGACCCGCGCGCCATTCTGCGCAAGCGCCAGCGCCCCGGCCCGGCCGATGCCCGATCCGGCCCCGGTAAGGAACGCGACGCGGTCCCGAAGCAGCACCTTCCGCCCCCCTTACGCGTCCGGGCGGCGGCGGCCGCGTTGCAGGATCGTCTGCGCCACGATCAGGACGACAAGCGAAATCGCCAGAACCATCGTGCCGATCGCGTTGATCTCGGGGGTGACGCCCCGGCGGATCGAGGAGAAGACATAGATCGGCAGCGTCGTCTCGGAGCCCGCGACGAAGAAGGCGATGATGAAATCATCGAAGCTGAAGGTGAAGGACAAGAGAAAGCCGGCGAGGACGGCGGGGAATATCTGCGGCAGCGTCACCTGCCGGAAGGTGCCCCAGGCGGTGGCGCCGAGGTCCGCCGAAGCCTCGATCAGGCTGCGGTCCATCCCCGCCACCCGCGCCCGCACGATGATGACCACGAGCGCCATCGCAAAGAGCCCGTGCGCGGCGATGAGCGAGCCGATCCCGAGATTGAACTGTGGCGCCGCCCCCGCAAACGGCCAGGCCGCGGCGAGCACCGGGTTCAGCCAGTCGAACAGCGTCACGAGCCCGATCAGGGTGGAAATGCCGATGACGATGCCCGGGACCATCACCGCGATGTAGAGCAGCGCATCGAAGATCATCCGCGGCTTGCCGGTCACGCCCTGTAGCGCAAGCGCCGCCATCGTTCCGGCGATGGTGGCCAGAACCGCCGAGGATGCCGCGACGGTGGCGCTGGTCTGCAATGCCTCCATCACGAAGGGGTTGGACAGCGCCTTGCCGTACCACTGGGTCGAGAAGCCCTGAAGCTGCGCGGCATAGCGGCCGGCGTTGAAGGAAAAGACCGCGATCACCCCGATCGGGATGTAGAGGAAGAGGTAGACGGCGAGGGCGTAGAGTCTCATGGCCCCCCTCACATCAGCGAGACGTCGTCGCGCCCACCCGCCCAGCGGCGCGTGGCGCGCATGTAGACGGTGACGGTGACAAGCATGACGAGGACGAGCGCGACCGCGACCGCCGCCCCGAAGGGCCAGTTGCGCGATTGCAGGAAGAGATCGACCAGCGCATTGCCGACGAAGAAGACC
The DNA here is from genome assembly GCA_030837785.1 of Albidovulum sp. Taxonomy (GTDB): domain Bacteria; phylum Pseudomonadota; class Alphaproteobacteria; order Rhodobacterales; family Rhodobacteraceae; genus Albidovulum. The sequence continues at coordinate 48,895 of JAUQYA010000127.1, read as the reverse complement.
TTGCCGCCGCCCAGCATCGCGGGGATCAGGAACTCGCCCATCAAGAGGATGAAGACGAGCATGCAGCCGGTGGCGACGCCGGGCATCGACAAGGGCAGCGTCACCTGAAGGAAGCTCCGCCACGGCGGGCCGCCGAGGTCGGCCGACGCCTCGAGCAGCCGCTTGTCGAGCCGTTCGAGACTGACGTAGATCGGGAACACCATGAGCGGCAGGTAGCCGTAGACGATGCCGGTGAGCACCGCGAAGGGCGTGTTGATGAGCCGGGGATTGCCGAGCCCGAAGGTGTTCAGGAGCTTCGGGATGCCCTGCCCGCCGAGAAGGTAGATCCATGCGTAGGAGCGGATCAGGATCGAGGTCCAGAAGGGCACGATCACCAGGATCAGGAGAAGCGTGCGCCACCGGGGATCGGCCTTGATGGCAAGGTGATAGGCCAGCGGATAGGCGATCAGCAGGCACAGGATCGTGCCTGCGGGCGCCAGCATCAGCGTGTTCTGGAACGCCGCCCAGCGGGTGCCGAGGTTGGCGAAGTTCTCCAGCGTGAAGGCGGCGGAGTATCCCCCCGCCGCCGCGCGCTGCCCGAAGCTGAACACGACGACGACCACCAGCGGCAGGACGAGCATGGCCAGAAGCCACAGCGCCGCCGGCGCCAGCAGAAGGATCGTCCTCAGCCCCGGGCGCATGGCTCAGGCCGACTTGAAGCGCGCCATGAGTTCGGCACGGTTCGGGTCGGTCAGCGTCACTGCCGCGCCGAATTCCAGCGCGTCGAGCAGTTCCTGCGCCGGATAGAGGATCGGGTCGTTCAGAACCTCGGGCGGCATCAGGGCGTCGACCCGCTTGTCGGCGGTCGGATAGCCGTGGAAGAGCGATTCCTTGGCGTTCACCGCCGGATCGAGCAGGAAGTTGATCAGCGCATAGGCCGCGTCCATCCGGGGAGCGCCCTTCGGGATGGCATAGAAGTCCGACCAGAGCTCGCCTCCCTCCTTGCCGAGCACATACTCGATTTCGGGCATGTCGCGGTTCATCTGCTTGCCGTCGCCGGTCCAGCAGACCGTCATCCAGGCGTCGCCCGACCGCATCGAGGGCTGGTAGTCCGAGTTGATCGCGAAGAGATGCGGCTTGGCGTCCAGCAGCAGCTTCTCGGCGTCGGCGAGTTCCTTCGGATCGACCGAGTTGAAGGAATAGCCATAGTATTTCAATGCGTTGCCGATGGTGGTGAGCTGATAGTCGTGCACCATCGTGCGGCCCGAGAATTCGGCCCGCGTGATGTCCCAGAACTCCTTCCAGGTCGTGGGCTTCGCCACGCTGCCAAGCTGCGATGTGTTCACCGCAAAGCCGGTGGTGCCCCAGTTCTTCGGCACGCCATAGACCTTGCCGTCCACGGTGCCGGCCGCGGCGAAGCGCGGGTCGAAGCTCGCCGGGTCGTAGTTCGGGATGCGCGACACATCCAGGGGCTCGATCAGATCCTCGGCGACATAGGTGGTGATGGCGTAGTTGGTGGGCACGAACACGTCCCAGCCCGATCCGCCGGCCTGGAGCTTTGCCAGCATCTCCTCGTTCGAGCCGAAGACGTTCATGTCGACGGCGGCGCCGGTGGCGGTGGCGAAGGCCTCGAAGTTCGCCGGATCGTGATAGTTCGGCCAGGTGGCAAGCACCACGCGGTCGCCGATGTTGCCCTGCGCCCAGGCCGCGCGCCTCAGGCCCGGCATCGCTGAGCCGAGCACCGAGGTCGCGAGCCCCAGCCCGGTGACGCCAAGGAAATGCCGGCGTGTCACCGAGCCCTTCCTGTAGCGATAAAGCTCGGCCATGAATTCCTTGCGCGAGATGAAGTCCTTCCGGTCCGTCATGTTGAAACTCCCGTTGGTGTCAGTTGTTGTTGAGGATGCGCGCCGCGCCGTCCCGCCAGCGAACGCTTCCTGTTTCCCCCGGCTCGAGATTGCCCTCGCCCGCCTCCGCCTGCCGCGAGGCGAGGACGAGGAACTGGCCCAGATCCGGGTTCCGGACCAGATATTCCGTATGCTCCCCGAGGAAGATCCGGTTGACGACCGTCACCGGCACGCCGCCGTCGCCGCGGGTCAGGCTGATCTGTTCGGGCCTCAGGCTCGCGGTCGCGGCCTGGCCCGCGGCCACGCCGTCGCCGGCCGGCCCCACCCAGGTGATGCCGCCCGGCCCGTCGAGCCGCGCCGTGCCTGCCTCAAGGGCAGCGACGCGCCCCTCGAAGAAGTTGGACTTGCCGATGAAATCGGCCACGTAGCGGTTCTTCGGCCGGTCATAGAGATCGCGCGGGCCGCCGACCTGCACGATCTGCCCGTCGCGCATGATGCAGATGCGGTCCGACATCGACAGCGCCTCCTCCTGATCGTGGGTGACCAGGATGAAGGTGATGCCGAGGTTGCGCTGCAGCGTCTGAAGCTCGATCTGCATGTCGTGGCGGAGCTTCTTGTCGAGCGCGGCCATCGGTTCGTCCAGCAGGAGAAGCTTCGGCTCGTTCACGATCGCGCGGGCAAGCGCCACGCGCTGCTGCTGGCCGCCCGACATTTCCCAGATGCGGCGCGGCCCGAAGCCCGGCAGCCGCACGGTGTCGAGCGCGCGGTCGACGGCGGCCGCGATCTCGGCCGCGGGCGGGCGCGGGCGGCGCTGGCGCAGGCCGTAGGAGATATTCTCGGCCACTGTCAGATGCGGAAAGAGCGCGTAGTGCTGGAACACCATGTTCACCGGGCGCCGATGCGCCGGCAGATCGTTGACCCGCTGTCCGTCAAGGAAGATGTCGCCCTCGGTCGGCGCCTCGAACCCGGCGAGCATCCTGAGCGCGGTGGTCTTGCCGCAGCCCGAGGGGCCGAGGAACGACAGGAATTCGCCCCGGCGAATGGCAAGGTCGAGCCCCCCCGCGGCCACCACCGCGCCATAGCGCTTGGTGGCGCCGCGCAGTTCGGCGATCGGCGTTTCCATTGCGTCCGTCACACTGCCCCCGCCCGCGACATATGCCATGCAATGCAGGAAATCGTAGAAACAGGCCCCGGGACTGTATATACCACAAAATGCATATTCTGGACCAGGAACGCGCGTTTCATGACTGCCGCCCCCCCGTTTTCCGCGCTTGGCGCCCTGATCGCGGCCGAAGGAACCGACGAGTTCCCGACCCGACTCGCGGCCTTCCTGCGCATGATGACACCTTACGACTTCACGGTGATCTTCGGCTATCGCGGAACTGCCCGGCCGATCGACCTTTTCGACGATTTCCCGGTCCGCAAGCGCGCGGTCTTCGTGACCGACTACCAGGCGGGCCCCTACCTGCTCGACCCGTTCTGCCTGGCGGCGACCAGGCCCGTGGCGCCCGCGCTCTACCGCATGCGCGACCTCGCCCCCGACCGGTTCTACCAGGGCGAATACTTCCGCAGCTACTACATCCAGACCGGGCTGGCCGAGGAGATCGGCTTTTTCGTCGATACCGGCCGGGGCACGATGGTGGTCGTCTCGCTCATGCGCGCGAAGAAACCCTTCTCGTCACGCGAATTCGCGGCGCTGGCGCAGGCCGCGCCGGTCGTCGAGGCGGCCGTCGCGCGCCACTGGCGCACCCTTGCCGACACCTTCGACCGGCCTGCGGAGGTGGGTGGAGACGGATCGAGGGACGAGATCGAGCGCAGCTTCCAGCGCTTCGGCGCGGGCCAGCTCACACAACGCGAACGCGAGGTGGCCGAATACACGCTCAAGGGCCATTCGGCAGAGGCGCTCGGCCGGGTTCTCGGCATCTCTCCGGGAACGGTGCGGATTCACCGGCGCAACATCTACGCCAAGCTCGGCATTTCCTCGCAGGGCGAGCTTTTCGCCCGGTTCATCGAGACGCTGGTGCGGACCTGAGGCCCGCGGACCCGAGGCCCGCGGACCCGGGGCGCGGGGCGTTGCCTTCGGGGGTCACTCCTGACGCAGCCTGCGGCCGCGCAGGATGACGGCGATCGCCGCCAGGATGATGCCGTTGGTGTTGACATCGGCGTATCCGGGCATTGCCTTGCCCGTGGCCGCGAAGGCACCGGGCGAAAAGCCCATGCCGTCCAGCCGCGCGCGATCCCGCACGTGGCGTGCAAGCATCGTGGCATAGGCGCCGGGCCGCGCCGCCGTCCAGAGGTAGGCCGCCTTGGTGTTGACCAGGAGCGTTTCGGCCCGAAACGAGGGGGCGTTGAAGCGGGGTCGGCCGAGGCCGCGTTCACCACCCACCGCTCCGTGGGCGAGGCGACGTTCAGGCCCTGATAGGAAAACCAGGGCTCCCGGTTGATCGGCGCCTCGGAGACGCAGTAGAGGGTGCCGGTTCTCGCATGGTCCCGCTGCTGCGCGAAGGAAAGCACATCCGCCAGAAGTGCCGTCGGCTCCGACAGCCCCATCTCGACCGCCTCCAGCAGCAGGGGTTCGGCACCAAGGGGATCGAGCCCCCGGGTCAGCGGGTGCCGGTCGAGGTCGCGGAGCACGCTCAACAGCCGGCCGGTGTCGCAGGCGTTGAAGTCACCCGAAAGCGCGGCGCCGGTATCGGACGAGATCACCTCGGCCGGAAGCCCAAGGCCGCCGATCCGGGCGACCGGCAGCGCCTCGACCAGGCGCGCGCAGCGCGCGGCGAACGCGGCATCGCCGATCAGGCCGAGGTCATGTGCCGCCATTACCGCCGCGATCAGGCTGCCGATGTCCCACATGGTCATTTCCCGCTGCAGCCATTCGCCGCCCTCCTGCACATCGGCGGTGTCGATGCAAAGGCCGGTCGCGGCGACCGAGAACCGTTCGAAGAAGGTCCATGCCTGGCGGGCATCGTCCATGAGGTCGTCGGCCGAAAGCGGATCCGGGTCCGCGCCGTCCGCCGGGTCGCGGCGGGCGTCATGGAGAAGGTCGAAGACCGGATCAGGCGCCACCGTCGCGGCGTGGAGCGCCGGAATGTCGACGAACCTCGTTCCGGGATCCTCCCGCAGCCAGCGCAGCGCGACGAGGCTCCTGCCCCGCGCGACATCCGAGGCGCAGTCCGCCGGGCCGAGCGAGAGCACCGCGTCGCGCATCAGCCGCGACTCCCAACGCAACGCGACGACCCCGGCGACCCCGGTTTCCCCCCGGAGGAACAGGCCCCGCCCGTCGAACGCCGGATCGACACCGGGCATCAGGAGAAGGTCGACCGAGCGCCCGAGCCCGGCCGGGAGCGTCCCTGCCCCGGCATCGGCGGCAACGCAGCGCAGGCCTCGCGGCAGCGGGAACGCCCAAGGGTCGGCGCTGCCCGCAGACGGCAGGGGGGGCCGCGCAAAGGCCTTCGGCCCATGCCTCCACTTCGGGCCGCACCGTGTCGGTGACCGGAATGCCAAATGCCTCGATGTCCGCCCTGAACCTCGCCATCGACGCGGTGGGGCCGGGCCGCAGGCGGACCGCCACGAAGCGCGTTTGGTCCTCTCCGAACCAGCGCGCATGGTCGCGCGGCAGCGCGGCGAAGCGACGGCCGGACACGATCTCGCGCCCGATCGCGTCGCAGACCCGGCGGGCGCGCAGGCGAAGATCGCCGGCGGTCAGGCGTTCGATGCCGGCGAGGGACAGGACGATCAGCCGCCACCCCGGCGCCTCCAGCACATCCTCGAGCCAGCGGGCGGGATCGGGTGTATCGGCCAGGTTCAGCCGTCGGCCACCGCGCAGGCAGGCACTGAGGTCGGCGCAGCCCGTCGAGGTCACCGCCTCCGCCGCCGCGAGCGTCAGGACACTGCGGATGCCGAGACAGCGGAGCGCGTCGAGATTGGCCGAGAGCGGGGCGTCCGGCGCCACCGTCACCGGCGGCGGCATGTCGACGGCGCCACCGATGAGCGCCCGCATCCGCCCCAGCGCATCGCTTGCCGCGCGCCTCTGGAAATAGGGCGACAGGCTGGCCAGACCGGGCAGGGACAGCACCGGCTCGGTCAGGTGCGGGGCCGCGGTGAACAGGCGCCCCAACTCGCCGGCAAGAACCGGCGGCAGCGCCGCCCCGGACCCGACAACGGAGGTCGGGATGACCCCGACCGGCAGGCCCTCGGCAAGGAAGGGGTCGGCGAAGGCACGAAGCCGGTCCGCCGGCGTGTCCGCCGCAATGCCGTCCACGATCAGGAAGATCGCATCGCTCGCGCCTTCGGCACCGGCCGGAAAGGCTGCGCCGGGCAACAGGACCGCCGGCCCGAGAAGCCCGAGGAAGGTCCTTCGGTCCACCACCATAAGCCGTTCCCGTTCCCGTTCGCCGTCACTGGCGATTGTCATCCAAACAACATTATAGAGCCGCAATCGTGGCCGAAGCCTATAGCCGTGAAGGCTTGGGCGCACAGCCGGCATTGCGCGCGGGCGGCCCTGGGGGGCCGGAACCACCCGTGCGGATGGATCAGGCGGGCGAGCCATGCGGAAACGATCGCACAAACGCCATCCCGTGTTTCTCGATACCCGGCAGCGCCGCGCGCGCCGCCTCAGGTTTGTCGTCGCGCTGTCGGGCTTTGCCCTGCTGGCCCGGCCGACGACATTCGCGCTCGGGGTCTATTCCATCGACATCCTTCCCGAAAGCGAACGGCTGGACCTGATCCGGCGCGGATCGGTTGCGGACGACGGGCACCGGATCGCCGGGACCACCGTTGCCCAGCCCGCCTGCTCGGGTCAGCCGATCGCCGCCACCGACCTCCTGCCCGGCGCGTTCGCCGAGGCGGAAGGGGCGCTGTGGCGCGATGCCGGCCTTGTCGCGGCGGTCGATTCGGTGCTTCTGCGCGCCTTTCGCGAGCCGGGGCCGGGCGCGCGCCCCGGCCCGCTTGCCCCGCAGGACTGGTTCGAGGCGCTTCTCGGCGATGCCTGCGCCGCGGTCGGCCCGGAAAAGCTGCGGCTCGCGCTCGGATCCTTCGGCTACCTCTGGACCGAGGGCGACAGCGCGCCGGTCGCGGTCTCGTTCGCCGAGGCGTTGCGGCTGGCGTTGCTGCTGGCGGCACGGCATGGCGGCACGGTGGCCCTCGACGCGGCCGCCCTCAACACCCATGCCACCTTCACCGACGCGGGCGGTCGGAAGGCCGAGATCCGGCTTCTCGACATGGCGTCGCTTCACAACGAAATCCTGGCCCTTGCCGGACGCTACGTGTCCGGCGTCGTGCTCTGGGCCGCGGGGTTCGAAGACCCCGGCGCCTGGCTTCTGGTGCAGCGCGGCGGCGTGGCGCCGCCCGCCGCGGCGCTGGAGACGGTCGCCTTCCCCGACTACGTCGGCTACGAGGGCGAAGGCCCGTTCCGCCGGGTCACTGATGCCGCCGTCACCGGCCACCGCCGGCTCTTCCGCGACCCCGCAACCGGCCGCATCACCGGCATGATCTACGACCCGATGCCCCGCCCGGCCACGGTCGAACGGTTTGGCCACCGCGACGAAAAGATCGTCGCGCTGACCTTCGATGACGGGCCGGATGCCGGCTATACCGCCGAGATTCTGGACAGGCTGAGGCAATCCGGGGTTCCCGGCACCTTCTTTCTCATCGGCAGCAACATGGTGTCGAACCCGGGCATCGTCCGGCGCATGGTCGACGAGGGGCACGAGGTGGGCTCCCGCACGTTCTTCCACCCCGAGGAGATTGCGACGGCGGCCGGGCGGTCCCGGCTCGAACTCAATGCGGTCCAGCGGCTTCTGGCCAGCATGACAGGGCGCACCACCTACCTTTTCCGCGCCCCATACGGACGCAGCGAGGGGCCGCTGACCGCGGCCGAGGCGGCACAGCAGGCGGCGTTCGAGCGGGAAGGCTATGTCGTGGCGGGCGCCGACATCGTGCCGCGCGACTGGGAAGGCATGACCGCCAGCCAGATCGCCGGCTATGTGATGGGCGAGTTGCGGGGCGACGGCGGGCACGTCGTCATCCTGCATGACGCCGGCGGCGACCGCTCTGCCACGGTCGCGGCGGTGCCGATCCTGATCGACCGGCTGAGAGCCGCGGGCTACCGGTTCGTGCCGCTGTCCGACTTCCTCGGCCTGACACGGGACGAGGTGATGCCGCCGGCCACCGACCGGCTCACGCCGCTCGACCGCGCGTCCTTCGCGGCCGTCGCCGGCCTGGGCCGCGCCCGCGTCTGGGTGTTCTGGGCCGCGGTCGGCTATGGCGTGGCCCGGTCGCTTTTCGTCCTGTCCCTCGCCCTCCTGAGGCGGCATCATCCGGCCGGCACCCCGGCAGCCCCCGGACCGGCGGCCACAGAAGGCGTCACCGTGCTTATCCCCGCCTTCAACGAGGAACTGGTGATCGCCGACGCGATCGCGGTCGCGCTTGCCTCGGACCATCCCGGCATCAGCGTGATCGTCGTCGACGACGGATCGACCGACGGCACCGCCGCGGCGGTTTTGATAACTTCCACTTCAAGCATGACAGTAGGCTGCCATTGACAAAAAAGTTGTCAATGGCAAAGGCATCTTAGCCGTTGTCGCGCAACTCCTAAGACCTGCACCACGTCCGCAGCGGCCCGGAATCCGGGCCGCGACGTGTCGCAAAACTTAGGAGTTGTGCGAAAGGGGCGATCAAAGGAACGCCGTTATGGCGTTCATACCTTCTGGTGACGAAGCCGACCTTTCATTTTCAAGCCGTCACGCATGTTAAGCCCAAGCAGGGTGATATTCGCCGCGCCTGCTACCAGTTCGAGCGCCTGCACCGCGTAAAAAACGGTATCGAACTCGCCGGCTCCGGCCTTGAAGGCAAGAAACAGCGCGGCCGGGATAAGGACCAGAACGCCGTTCGCGGCGATCAGCCGCATACGCCTGATCTTCGCGCCGACCAGTCCGGCTCGCCGCCCCTTTGCCGACGCAAATCCTGTTCCGCCTGTTGCAGCCAGGGCAGGGATCAGCACGAGGAAGCCCCACGGGATCGTCATCTTGACGGTTGCGACGGCCGTTTCGGAGAGGAACAATTCAGAAATCGCCGTCGAGAGCCAGAAGGTCACGATTGTCAGGATGGCGATCAGACCAGCGATCGGGTGGATGATCCTTGGCATGGCGTTCACCTTGTCATCATGGTGTCATTACGATACTATACAGACATATTCATTTGACATGATGATGTCAATAGAGATATATGGTGACGAATGAGCGTGATAGATGCGGACTCGAAGGGCGAAGCCTTGACCGACCTGCTCCTGACGATGTTTCGAGCAAACAATCTGACGCTAACTTGGGGCGACAGGCTCGTTGCACCCTTCGGGCTGACAAGCGCCCGGTGGCAGATTCTCGGCGCGATCGTCCTTTCGGAACGGTCGCAGCCGGTGGCGTGGATCGCCCGCGATCTCGGCGCGAACCGGCAAAACGTGCAGCGCATCGTGAACGATCTGCAAAAGGATGGGCTGATCGAGTTCCAGGCCAACCCCCACCATCGCCGGGCACAACTGGTAGTGCTGACCGACAAAGGCCGCCGGGCCTACGAAGCGGCGATCAACGCATACAATCCGAAGGTCAATGCGCTGGCACAGGGCCTTGCGCTTGAAGAAATCAGGACGGCGCACCGCGTCGTGGCGACGCTGCGAGACAGGCTTGAAGGGGAGATAGATGCTGAAAAGCAGCCCTGATCGCTATGGCCGATGGGTGCTAGGGTTGGTGCGGCTCATCGGCTCCAGCGTCGCGAATATCCCCAAAGCCCGCAACATGCGGGTTCTAGGATTTATGCGAACAACAGTCGGCTAGGTGGCGGCGTTCTAGTCGGGCAGCCCGGGCGGCCTGCTGTCAGGAAAAGACCTTGCAGCCCTTTGTGGCGATCTCGCCCTCTTGGACGGGCAGGCCGCGCGGCGGATTGATGATTGCCGACTGGACCGCCATGATCCGCCGGGCGCAGGAATCCGACTCGGCCGGAGACACGCCCTTGCCGCCGATCCAGATGTCGAGCCAGGGGTGACCGTTGTGCCCGGTGTGGCAGGGGCCGCCCTGCGGGCTCGGACCATCGCCGCAGACGTCCTCCACGATCGCGTATTTCCTGAGCCGCGGAAGGTAGAACCTCGTGCCCTCGGGGTAGTCGAGCGTCTGGCGGCCGTTCACGATGCTGTGGCCCACCGCGATGGTGATCGGGTTGGCGCAGGTGCCGGTGCCGCCGGCGCGCTGCCGCAGGACCGGGCGGGCGATTTCCGCCGATCCCGGCGGAGTATTGTCCCACCAGGTGTAGCTGGTCAGATAGATCGGAAACTGCCGTGATCCGCTGGCCACGCGGGTTTCGGCCGGCGTGGCAGCCGAGGTGGTCAGATCGAGCCCCCGGGCACGGTTGACCGGCGCCTCGGCGAGGGCTGGCTGCGAAAGGACGGCAGCCGCCGCCAGAAGGAACCCGGGAAGGCGTCGCTGCATTGCTCGATCCTTCGACTGCGGAGCGGAAAATCCGGGACTGTCTCGAAATTGTCACATGCCGAAAGGATTTTCTAATCTGTAACAGTGGATTTTTCGTGGCGGAGTCATGTCAGGGCTCGATCCGCCTGCCGGTCTCCCTGTCGAAGATGTGCATGTTCCTTTGCACAAAGGAAAATTGCACCTTGCTGTCCGGTTCGATCCGGGAATGGGGCGGAAGGCTCGCCACAAGCGGATTCCCGCCGTGCCGGGCAAAGACGATGATGTCGGGCCCGGTCAGTTCCGCGAAATCGACGGTGGCCTCGATGACATGGTCGTCTGCGGGGGTGGCGAGATGAACGTCTTCGGGCCGAAGCCCAAGGACGACCCGGCGCGGCGCGCCCCCTGATCCGGGCAGTGCGAGGCGCTGGCCGGAGCCGTCGAGCCGGAGGCCCTGCGCGTCCATCGTCGCCTCGATCATGTTCATCGGCGGGGCACCGACGAACTCCGCCACGAAGACCGTGGCCGGCCGGTTGTAGATCTCCTCGGGCGTGCCGATCTGCTCGATCCGCCCGTCGCGCATCACCGCGATCAGGGTGGCGAGCGTCATCGCCTCGATCTGATCGTGGGTCACGTAGACGACGGTCGTTCCGAGCATCCGGTGCAGGTGCTTCAGCTCTGCCCGCATCTCCATGCGGAGCTTGGCGTCGAGGTTCGAGAGCGGCTCGTCGAAGAGGAATATCTTCGGCTCCCGCACCAGGGCGCGGCCGATGGCGACCCGCTGGCGCTGGCCGCCCGAAAGCTGCGCCGGCCTGCGGTCGAGCAGGCCCTCGATCTTCAGCATCCGCGCGACCCTGGCCGCCGCGGCCTGCCGCGCGGGTCTCGCCACGCCGCGCATCTCGAGGCCGAAGCCGATGTTCCGTTCCACCGTCAGGTTCGGATAGAGCGCATAGGACTGGAACACCATCGCGATGTCGCGGTTCTTCGGATGCATCTCGTTGACGCGCTTGCCGTCGATCCTGACCTCGCCGGTGGTGGGGGTCAGAAGCCCCGCGATGATGTTGAGGATGGTCGACTTGCCGCAGCCCGAGGCACCGAGCAGCACCAGGAACTCGCCGCTGCCAAGCGCGAGGTTCACGTCCTTCAGGATCTGGGTGCTGCCATAGGACTTGCTGACCGCCTTCAGCTCCAGCGCGCTCATCGGGGCGGTCCTCCGCTGGCCGGCGCGGCCCTGGTGCCATAGCGGCGGGGCGAGGTCGATATCGCCACGGATGCGACCTGCACGCCCCGTTCGAGACATTCGCCAAGCGGCAGGCCATCGCTGAGCGCGGCGAGGACGGCCGCGTTGAAGATGTCGCCCGCGCCGATCGTGTCGGCCACCGTCACCCTCGGCGCGCGGACCCGGTGGAGCGTCCCGCCGCGGGTCTGGGCGATGGCGCCGCCGGGGCCGCACTTGACGACCACGATCGCGCCCTCGGGCATCTGCGGCAGAAGCGTCGCGGGCGCCTCCTCGGGGGTGCAACCGCCGGTCAGCCCGGCGGTCTCCACCTCGTTGAGAAGCAGGCAATGGCAGTGCGCGACCCAGCCCCGCACCCGCGCGCGGGTCGCGGCCGACCATCCCGCGACGGGCCAGCCGGTATCGAGCGCGATCCTGACCCCGCGGTCGGCGGCATGGGCGAAAAGGGCGTCATATTCGGCCGCCAGCCTCTCGGTCACGAACGACCCGCAGACAAGGAGCTGCCCTCCGGCGAGCTTCGGCCAGTCGATCATGGCGCGCACCTCGGCCCAGGATAGCGCGTCGACATGGCCGCGGGTGGTGAAGAAGGTCCGCTCGCTGTCCGGATGGGTCAACCCGAGCGAAATCGTCGTGCCCGCGCCGGCGACCGGCCAACCGGCGGAACGCGGGGCAAAACCGTCGCGCAACCATGTGCCGAACGGGTCGCGGCCGGTGTTCGCGGCGATCTGGTGGTCGCGCCCCAGCGCGGCCCAGGCCAGCGACACATTCCCGGCCGCGCCGCCGTATCTCAGCTCGCTTGCCTCCACCATGATCTCGGTGCCCGCGCGCGGCCAGGGCGCGACCGGCCCCATGATCAGGTCGACGTTGACGTTGCCCGCGACGGCAAGGGGGGCGGGGCCGGTCATTCGATGCGCGTGATCTTGGTCGACCGCAGCGGCCGGCCGACCTCGGCCACCTTCGTTGCCGCGAAATCGAGCATCAGCCGCTGCGAGACGGGAATCAGCATGGCCAGGGCGGCAAGCCCGTCATGACGCCCGAGCAAAACCGTCTCGGCCCCCGCGGCGGGGACGGCGCCGGACGCATCCAGCACCACGGCCGGGGAGCCCGCTTCGGCAACCGCCTCGGCAAGGCGACGGACCGCATCGCCCGTCGCGTCGGCGCCGCGGAAGAACACCGCGCCGACCTCGGGGCCGAGCATTTCCATCGGCCCGTGCCGGAACTGCCCGCCCTCCAGCACGAAAGCCGGCAGGCGGGAAAGCTCGGTCAGCCCCAGTGCCAGTCCCTCCGCCAGCCCGGCGAGGCGGCGGCCCGAGGTCACGATGCAGCGCACCCCGGACAGCGCCCGAACGGCGCCGCCGGTCTCGGCCGGCACCGGCGCGCGCAGGGCATCGACCATCGCCGCCGCCCCGACACCGAGTGCGGCCAGAACCCGGCCATAGAGGGCAAGTCCCACCAGCACGCTGCGGGTGGCGGCAAAGCCGGTCTCCACGCCCCCCGCACCGATCAGGCAGGGCAGCGCCGCCGCAAGGGTGGCGCGCGGATTCAGCGTCAGGCCGAAGCACTCCGCGCCGGGCCGCGACGTGCCCAGCCAGCACACCACCTCGGCGCTTTCGCCCGACTGCGAGGCGACGATCACCGTCCGCCCCGCCAGCGGCAGCGGCTGATCGAGCTGTTCGGAAACCGGCAGGGCCAGCGCGTCGATGCCAAGGTCGCGGAAGAACGGCTCCACCATGCGGTTGAGCGCATGGGACGCGCCCATGCCGAGCATCAGCAGGCGGCCGGTGCGCCGGATCGAACCGGCGATGCCCTGTGCCTGCGTTGCAGCGTCGGCGAAGCTCTGGACCGCGTCGCGCGACTGGCGCGACATCTCGGCCTCGATCGCGGCGCGACCGGTGGGCTCATGGGTGCCGGCAGGCCCGCTCATCCTTTCACGCCTCCCGTCGTCAGGCCCGAAATCAGGCTGCGCTGCATGATCAGGCCGAAAACGACCGGAGGCAACGCCGCGATGACGCCAGCCGTGGCGATCAGCCCGTAATCCGCGATGCGCCCGCCGGCGAGATCGGCGATGGCGACCGTCACGGTCTTGGCGCGATGGTCCGAGGTGAAGAGGAGCGCATAGAAGAACTCGTCCCAGGCCAGCAGGTAGGCGAACAGCGCCGCCGTCCCGATCACCGGCGCGGCCAGCGGCAGGATGATGATCCTGAGCGTCTGGTCCAGCCGCGCCCCGTCGATCGCCGCGGCCATCTCCAGGTCGCGCGGAATCGGATCGAAGCCGGACTTCAGGAGCCAGGCGGTGAAGGGGGCGAGGATCGTCAGGTAGACGACGGCAAGGCCGAACTTGGTGTTCAGCATCCCGAGCCCCGCAAGCCCCATGTAGAGCGGCACGGCCAGAGCCACCGGCGGCAGCATGTAGGTGCCGATGACGGGCCAGAGCGACCAGCCGACCGCGGGGGTGCGCGACAGCGCCCACCCCGCCGGAACCGAGACGGCGAGCGAGGCCAGCGTGGCGATGGCCGCCACCTTGATGCTGTTGCCGAGCGCCGACATCAGCGCCGCGCCGTGGCTGTTCGGCGTCATGTCGGTGAGGATCCGGTAGCGCGACCAGTCCGTCACCGCCGGCCACCAGCGCAGCGGCTTGGAGATGAGATCGGTCGTCGACGAGATGCTCATGATGAAGAGCCAGGCGAAGGGCGCAAGGATCAGCACGGCCAGCAGCACCGCGCAGGCATAGAGGAAGACGGTGAAACCGGTGCTCCTCCGCTCCATCAGAACCTCGCCCCCGCGGCACGGCGGATCAGCGCCGCATAGGCCACCGCCAGCACCGTCACAGCCAGCGTGACGATCAGCGCGAGCGACGCGCCCGAACCCGCGCGCTGGAACGAGAACGCCTCCTGGTAGACGAGGATCGAGAGCGTCCGCGTGCTGTTCGCAGGGCCGCCGCGGGTCATCACCCAGATGATGTCGAAGACCTTGAACGCCTCGATCGTGCGCAGGACCAGCGCCACCATCAGCGGACCGGCGAGATAGGGCAGGATCACGTAGCGGAAGCGTGAGAGCGGCCCGGCCCCGTCGACGATGGCCGCCGCCTTGATGTCGTTGGGTACCGCATGAAGTGCTGCGAGCGAGATCAGCGCCACCAGCGGGAAGTTCTTCCAGGCATCCGCCACGATCAGCGCCGCGAGGGCGCTGTTCGGATCGCCGAGCCAGGACCGGTAGGCCCCGAGCAGTCCGGTCTGGACCAGCGCTGCATTCAGGGCGCCGTATTCGGGGTTGTAGATCAGCCGCCACAGAAGCGCGTTGACGACCGTCGGCAGCGCCCAGGGCAGGATCAGGAGTGCCCGGAGCACATTGCGCCCCCGGAAGTCCTGGTAGAGCAGAAGGGCGACGAGAACGCCCAGCACCATCTCGACGAAGACCGAGACGACGGCAAACCCGGTGGTGACGACGAAGGCACGCCGGAACGCGGCGCTGGAGAAGAGCCGGCGGTAGTTGTCGAGCCCGACGAAGTCGCCGCCGGTGCCGACCAGACGCGCGTCGGTGAACGAGAGCCGCAGCGTGTCGAGAAACGGCCAGCCGATCACCGAGAGCATAACGGCGAGCAACGGCAGCATCAGAAGCCACGCCCGCATCGTCGTCCAGCCGGCACTCATCGGCGGGCCGGGCGATACCGCGCGCATGTGCGGCGGATGACGGGGCGGCGATGCCCGCCGCCCCCCCTGTCCCTGCGGCTCAGAGCCTGCCCTCGGCGGCCGCAGCAAGTGCGTCGGCGGGGCTCGCCTGGCCAAGCAGCGCCTCCTGGATCGCCTGTTGCAGCGCCGCCGACATTTCCTGGTAGCGCGGCGTCGTGGGGCGCGGATACATCGCCGCAAGCCCGACCTTGGCCGCGGCGATCATGTCCTCCTGCCCAGCGGTCACCGCCGGGTCGTCGTAGGAGCTGGCCCAGATCGGCAGGCTGAGCCGCGCATAGGCGTTCTGCGTCTCCTGCGAGGTCATGAAGGCGATGTAGCTCCAGGCCTCGTCGGGATGCTGGCTGGTGGTGGTGATGCCGAGCCCCATCGAGCCGTTGACGGCCGAGACGGTACTCTTGCCTTCGACACCCGGCGCCGGCACCACGCCGACCTTGCCCGCGACCTTGCTTTCCTTCGGGTCGTTGGCGAGGTTGTACATGTAGGTCCAGTTCAGCGCGAAGGCCGCCTCGCCGTTCTGGAACACGCGGCGGACGTCCTCTTCCAGATATTCCTTCGAGTTGGGATTGGTCAGGCCGGAGGTGTAGCTGTCGACCATGTACTGCAGCGCGTCCAGCCCGCCATCGGTCTGGAAGGCCGGCTTGCCATCGACGAGGAATGCGCCGCCATTGGCGCTGACGAGCGTGGTGTAGTCGCAGATCGCCGCCTCGGCCTGCGCCCAGCTCCAGACGATCGGGTGTTCGAGAAGGCCCTTGTCCTTGATCGCCTGCGCCTGCTGCGTCAGTTCGGCCCAGGTCGCCGGCGGCGCAGCGATCCCCGCCTGGGCGAGGATGTCCTTGTTGTAGAAGAGATACTTGGTGTCTAGGATCCACGGCAGGCCATAGCGCTTGCCGTCGAATTCGACCGTGGTCCAGGCGCCCGGCAGGACGCCGTCCTTCATCTCCGGCGTGATCCGGTCCGTCAGGTCGACCAGCACCTTGTTCTCGGCGAATTCGGCCGGCCAGATCACGTCGAACAGGACGACGTCGTAGCCCGCCCCCGACCCGAGCGCGAGAAGCGTCTTGTCGTGCAGGCCCTCGTAGGGAACGAACTCCAGGTTCACCTTGACCTCGGGGTTCGCGGCGGTGAACGCATCTGTCATCGCACGGACATCGGCCTCGCTGTAGGCGGCCTGGGCCATGAACAGGGCGTTGAGCGTCGTTTCCGCGACCGCGGGATGGGTCAGCGCGGCGCTTACCAGCATGGCGACGAGAAACGGCTTCTTGCTTGGCATTTCGATCTCCTTCCGGGGCAATCCGTGATCGGTCCGCACACGGGCTGTCTGTGGGGGGCCGACTGCGCGGCGTCACCCGACCGTGCCGGCCTTTCCGCGACCACCCTGGATCGAAGCATCGGCGCAGACACTGATCCTTGTCAACGCGCGATCCCTTGCGCGAGGCGCGGTTTCCGGGCCCCGGGGATTTCTGCGGCGATCATCTGGAAGGCTTGGTGGAGCAGAGGTCTTTATAATCTGCATTTCAGGCGTGACGTTTGGTGACAAATTATAAATTAAATAACAATACGATAGCAGAGATCATCATTTCGGACCATTTCACAATATTGCACGCCTTTGCATGTTTATGGTAGGTGTCATTGGTAGGTTTGATCTGGCTTTCGGTTCGATTGCGAAAGGCGGGAACCGAACCGCCGAATCACATATCCACCCACCAAAAGGGGATCGAGTTTGCCGAAGGAAGTCCGCAACCAAATCCACCCGAGCCAGGTCACAAAGGGACTCAAGCCCGGAAAATGGGCTGACGGCTTCGGCCTGTATCTCAATGTTTCAGACTTCGGCGGCCGATGGTGGTCATGGCGCGGCACGGTGCACGGGAAGCGCGTCGAGATCGGCATGGGGAGCGCGTTCCTCGTCGGGCTCAACGAGGCACGCGAGACGGCGAAGGAATGGCGACGCATCGCCAGAACCGGCGGAAGCCCGAAGGCTGTCAGGGACGCCGAGAAGCGGGAGTCGATCACCTTCGAGGAAGCGGCGCGGCGCGTCTGGCGCGAACAGATCGAAAGCGTCGCCAAGAACGATCGGCACGTCGCCTCGTGGATCGCCTCGCTCGAAAATGACGCCTTCCCGGTGCTTGGGAAGCGTGACATGAGGTCGATCACGTCGGCCGACATTCTCAAGGTGCTGCAACCGATCTGGCTCGCCAAACCCGAGACGGCGCGGCGTGTGCGGCAGCGCATGGGCACGGTGTGGGATTGGGCGCGGGCATCCGGCTTCTATGATGGCGTGTCGCCGCTGGAAGGTATCTCTCGCGCACTCCCCAAGCAACAAGCCCGCGTGAAGCACTATCCCGCCCTGCCCTACGACAAGCTCCCCGACCTTATGGACGAGATCGAGGGCGTGTCGGGCTACGGCGCTCTCGCGCTGCGGTTCACGATCCTGACGGCGGCGCGCTCGGGCGAGACTCGTGGCGCGACGTGGGATGAGATCGACATGGCGGCCGCGACGTGGACCATCCCGGCCGAAAGGATGAAGGCCCAAGTCCTGCACCGAGTCCCGCTCTCGCCAGAGGCGATCGAGGTTCTCAAGGCAACGCCGAAGATCGAAGGCGAGCGCCTTGTGTTCCCGTCGAGCAAGAGGGGCACGCCGCTCTCCGACATGACGCTTTCGGCCGTGTTGAAACGGCTTGGCGACGGGCCGACGCTCACCGAGGTCGGGCATGTCGTGGTGCATGGCTTCCGTTCCTGCTTCCGCGATTGGGCAGAAGAGCAAACGTCAACGCCGCACGAGGTGAAGGAAGCGGCCCTCGCGCACGCCGTGGCGAACAAGGTCGAGGCCGCCTATCGGCGCACCGACCTCTTCGACAAGCGCCGGGGGCTTATGGAATCGTGGGGCCGGTTCGCGACGGGCAAGCCCGAACCGGAAGGCGAAGAACCCGACGAGGCAACCGACGCCTGAGCAACCGGGCGAGAACATTTCATCGCATTGCACTCTGATTCTATCTTGTCGGCATCGCCGCACTACGGCGCAACGACAAGAGGACCGCAATGCAAGCGCCCGAATACATCAATGCCCCGACCGCGCGCCGTGACTACTTCGGCGGGATTTCGGCCGTCACCGAGTGGCGGCATTCACGCTCCATGCCGGACTGGCCGCGCATCATCAGGATCGGCAACCGCAAGTTTTACAAGCTGAGCGAGGTCGTTTCGTTCATGGAACGGCACGCCGCCTGACCATGCCAAATATCAATGAAATGTTGCCGCGCCCCGACGTAATGCGCGAGTTCCTGGACGCCGGATTCGGCCATGTCGTCGAGCCCGGCCTTATCGAGATCGCCTATTCCGGCACGGATGGCGGGGCGATCACCCGCGCGCGACTCTTCGACAACACGCCCGCCGGGCGAAGCGAAGCCGCCACCTTTGCCGCCAGGATCAACGCCGAAACTGGCGTCAACTGCTACTTCGCGCCTTCGCTGCGAAAGATCGACACTCAACGCGACAAACGGGCGAAGAAGGTCAACGTTCTCGGCTCGCCGATGGTATGGGCCGACTTCGACGCAGAAGGCGCGGCAGAGGCGGCAAAACCGATCTATGAGCGCAAGGGCCTTGCGCCGCACCGTGCTATTGTCACCGGCCGCCTTCCCGCCAAGCGGGCGCAAGCCTTCTGGTTTCTCGACGCGCTCGTGCACGATCAACGGGAACTTGATGAACTGCTTGCTGGCGTGCACGTCGGGCTCGATTTCGTCGCCGATCCCAAGGTCGTGAACGCCGATCGCGTCATGCGCCTGCCCGGCTCGATCGCTTGGCCGAAGCCCGGCAAGGAGGGCCGCGCGGCGGAACTGACCGAACTGCACACGCCGGGCGGCGCGCCCGTCGCGCCCTATGCGATCGACCAGGTGCGCGCCGTCTTTCCGCCCCGCGATCCTGTAGCCGCGCGCAAGGGCCAGAACCTCGCGCCCGGCGGCGATCTTCTGGCGCACAGCGCGCCCGTGGCGGGCGTGGCGGGCTTTCCGGCGACCTCGGCACCCGCAGCACGCGAGAAACCCGTCAGTGCTTCGCCTGTGGCGCAGGAACGCGAGTTCGACATGCTCGGCCGCCGCGTTGACGGGCGCGACGAATACGCCATGCAGGTGATCGGCGGCGCGATCCGCAACCTCACGGCGAAGCTCGGGCGCTATCCGACGGCCGAGGAAATCGCCGCCGACGCTTGGCCGACCTATGAGCGGCATTGCGCGCCCAAGAAGCCGCTTCCCGGCGAGCCGGTGCGCGAAGGGCTGGAACGCGAAGGGCGCGGGCCGACGTGGTTCGGCCAGAAGTGCCAGACGCACGCCGAGCGGGCGCGCACCGGCGCGATCGCCGGGCTAGAAACCGTCGAGAAGTGCCAAGCGGCCGTGGCGGCGCTAGGGGGCGTGGTGGCCTTTGCTGCGCCTTCCGACCCCACGTCACTCTTCCCTTTCTGGCGGCAAAAAGACCTTGCCGCGATCCCGCTCACCGACTTCGTGTATTCCGACTTCTACGCGCGTGGCTATTCTTCTGTGACCGTTGCCGAGCCGAAGATCGGCAAGTCGCTTCTCGGGCTCTGCGAGGCGATCGACATGGCAACCGGGCGCGGCATCCTGACTGGCGAACGACGCGATCCTCTGCGCGTGGTCTACTACAACGCCGAAGACGATCAATCGGTGATCGACTCGCGCGTCGCCGCGCTTCTCGCGCACTACGGCATCGCGCAAGCCGAGATCGAAGGAAGGCTCGCGGCCGTGAGCGGCGTTGAACGCGATGACTTCTTCTTTGCCAGCGGCCCGGAAGGCGCGATCAACGAACCTCTCTTCGCAGCGATGGGCGGATTCGTCCGATTGACGGGGGCCGCCGCTCTGATCTTCGACCCGCTGCAAGACGTGAGCCGCTCACCAGAGACGAATGATGTCTTCCGCCTGATCGGCCAACGCCTGCGCCGCTTTGCCTCGGAGCATCACGTTGCGCTTGGGCTCGTGCATCACACGCGCAAGCTGCAAGCTGGAATCTCGGCGACGATCGACGACGCACGCGGCGGTGGCGCTCTGCGCGGCACCGCGCGCTTCAACCGCGTGCTGGCGGGCATGACGCCCGAGCAAGCCGAGAAGGCCGGTGTCGCGTCGCACAAGCACTTCTTTCGGATCGCCGACCTGGAGTCGAACCTCGCGCCGCCCTCGGCCGACGTGAATCGGTGGTTTGAGAAGGTCAGCGTCGAGGTGCCGAACGGCGCTCGCATCGGCGCTGTGGTGCCGTGGCAATGGCCCGACGCCTTTGAGGGTATCACCGTGACCGACGCCGAACGCGTGCGCCGCACCGTGGCGGCTGACGTGGCGGGTTTCGGCGCTGACGTGAGGTGCACCGACTGGATCGGCATTCGTGTCGGCGAGGAACTCGGCTTCGACGCCAGCAAGAAGGGCGCGGGGCGCGAGCGCGCGCGGTCGCTTGTCTCCGCCTGGATCGCCAGTGGCGCGCTTGTCGAGCGGACGGTGCGTGATGGCCGAGCGGGACGTGAACAGGTTCGCGTCTTCGCGGGCGAAGAGTCCCTTTCCACAGTTACCACAGTTAAGTGTGGATGACTGTGGAAACTGTGGAACACACGCACGCCCCACACCACCACCACAGTTGTTCTGTGGGGTGTGGGGAGTGTGTGGTGATGAAGCGTGGCGGAAACCGACTGCACGTGAACTGTGGAGCCGGGCGCAAGTCCCGTCCCGTCGTGGTGCCCGGCCCGGAAGGAATGAACCCATGAATCGGGTTTGCGCACCCGCGCACCGGGAAGTGCGCACGGGTGCGCGGTGCGCGACGAGGGCGGTGGTGACGAATGATTCGGTGCGCACCTCGGCGAGCGTCGCGGGCGATCCGCAGAACGGTGTGACGCCGCGTGACACGCCGTCTCCCTCTTCTGGCGGGAAACCCAAAGGATTGCGGGATTCTCGTGTGACGCGGTGTGACAATGTGTGTCAAGTCATTGAAACCGTTGACAAAATAGTGAAATCGCCGTCCGATAGGGGCATGAAACCCGACAAACGAGGTAAGAACATGCAAATCGACGCGCGCACCCTCTCTTCGCAGCTTGCGGCAATGGCGAACCTGATCGCGGGATCGAGCCTTCCGCGTCACGCCGCCCCGGTGCGGCTGATCCGCGACGCCTCAGCGCGGTTGGCGGCAATCGCGGAAGCGCCCGGCGACGCGAGCCTAGATCGGATCATCCCCGGCGAGTGGCTCGACGACGTGGGCAATCCGCGCCCCGGCTTTGAATGGATCGACGACAACGCGATCGAGTAGGGCGCGAGCACCGGCGGGGCGCGTGACACGAATCGCGCGCCGTCCGATCCTGCCCGCAAAGCAACAAGAGCCCGAGAGGGGCCAGCATGTCGGACTCCACCA
Organism: Albidovulum sp.; assembly: GCA_030837785.1. Taxonomy (GTDB): domain Bacteria; phylum Pseudomonadota; class Alphaproteobacteria; order Rhodobacterales; family Rhodobacteraceae; genus Albidovulum. The sequence goes on along the minus strand of JAUQYA010000127.1, from coordinate 27,309 downwards.
TCATCACCGGCCTTGCCCCGAACCGCCTCGCGTCAAGCGGCGGATCGCCCGAACGCAACCTGTGGCTGGCGGTGGTCGCGGTGACGATCCAGAACGACGAGCCCGAGGCACTGCGGCGGTGGCTGCGCAGCCGGGATGGTCGGCTGGTGTGCAGCCTCGCCGGGCTCGACCCTCGGTGGGTGGAGCGGAAGTGGTGCGACGAGGTGAGGGAGCCCGTCGCGGCCGCCGCGTGACGCGCGAAAAAATCTCTCCGAGCTAAGGGGGGCTGACCGCGTGGGATAGCTGAATCTTTGCGCGGTAGTTTTAGCAAAGTCGGCTTCGCAGTTTGCAAAGTCAATCGCGAGTCGGCCGCAATATGGGCCGGGCGAGCAATAGGCGAAGCGCATGAGAATCACCGCCCGATCGTGGATAGTGATTCCAGAAAACGAGAAGCCGGGGCCGCAACCCGGACGAAAGGAAAACGATGACCGCGCATTCGATCACCAAGAAGGCCGCCGCGCACTGCGGGATCGCCTTTGAATCCGCCTACGCCGCCCATGCCGCCGTCGCCCGCGAGCACGGCTTCCTCGTCGGGGCGGGCCGCCATTCCTACAGGATGACCGGCCAACCGCTCGCCGAAGCCGTCTTGGCGATGTTCGTCGCCGGTGCGGGCCTCGCACCTGACCTTCCGGCCTTCCTCTCAGCGATCCGCCTGAACGGGGCCGCCGCGAACCTCGGCAAGCTCCTGGACCTCGCCGACGCGGGCGAGCCGTCGCACCTCGCCGAGTCGTGGGTCGCCCTGGACCGCCACGGAAATTGCCGCTGGACCTACGTTGAAGCCCGCGACGGCAACAGCGTGGCGCTCGGATGGTGCGACTTCGGGGCCAAGCCCGGCACGCGAACGGTGTCGATCGACGGCGCGGCGCTCGCCGAGGTGCTGGCCTGATCCTGTTCCGGCCGCGCTGTGCGGCCTTGGTCATCTTGGTTTGGCAGTTTCTTGGGATGACGAAAAGATCGCTTCTTCGGTGTTCTGGGGCGATCACACGGTAGCGGGAAAACAACGGGGGGCCGTGCCTCCGAAAGCCCCCGGCGAGCCCCGCTTCGCCAATTCGCCGGGGGCGGCACGGGAAAATTCAACAAGAAGACCGCGAGAGGCGGCGAAAGGACGAAAATGAAGACCTTGCGTGAGTTGCGAGCCGCCCTCAAGGCGAAGACCGAAGAGGCGCGCACCCTGATCGACGATGCCGACAAGTTTGCCGCCGTCGATATCGAAATTCGTGATCTCTCAGCGGCGATCGAACGTGCCGAACGTGTCGAGGAAATCGAGCGCGCCACGGAAGGCCGCTCGCTCACCGGCCAAGAGGCGGAAGGCGCAGACGAGTGGCGTTCTCTGGCGCGCGGCGAGTCGAGGTCCATGTCGGTCGCGGCCGATAGCGCGGCGATCGTGCCCTCGCAATTGGCGAGCCAGATTCAGGACCGTGTGCGGGATATCTCGCCGATCCGGGCGATCGCAAATGTGGTTAACGTCACGACCGAAGATTTCACGATCCCTGTGAATCTGCGGGGCAGCACGTCGCGGTGGAGCGGCGAGGCCGACGATCGCAACCCCGAAACGACGACGCCGACGATCCGGCCTGTGAAGCCGTCGTTTGGCGAGGTCAATGCCTTCCCGGTGGTCAGCGGGCACCTGATCGACGACTCGGCTTACGACATTTCGGGCTTCATTACCTCGAACGCCGCCAGCGATTTTGCCTTCGCTGAGGGTGCGGCGTTCGTTTTGGGCAACGGCACCAACAAGCCGAAGGGATTCCTCGCGGTCACGCCCGAGGCGGCCGATGATGCGACGCGCACGGCTGGCGCGCTGCAATTCGTCACGACGGCGGGCGTCGGCGTCGTGACGGCCGACGATCTCGTCGATCTCGTCTACAAGCTGCGGGCGGGCTACCGGGCTGGCGCGCACTTCGTGATGAACTCGAAGACCGCCGCCACCGTGCACAAGCTCAAGGACGCCGACGGCCGCTTCCTGTGGTCCGACAGCCTCGCGGCTGGCCAGCCGCCGCGCCTGCTTGGCTATCCTGTGACCATCGCTGAGGATATGCCCGACGTGGCGACGGGCGCATGCCCGATCGCCTTCGGTGACTTCAAGGCCGGTTACACCATCGCGGATCGCACCGGCGTTCGCCTGATCCGCGACGAAGTGACCCGCAAGGGGTATGTGGGCTTCTATCTCTCCAAGCGCGTTGGCGGCTGCGTCACGGATGATGCAGCCATCAAGCTCGCCAAGGTGAAGTAAGATGAAGGGGCACGCCGACATCGAACGGCGTGCCCTCGAACTCCGGGCCGTGGCGGGCTCGCGGATCGAGGGTTACGCCGCCATCTTCAACTCGCCGAGCGAAGACCTTGGCGGGTTTATCGAGACGATCCGGCCGGGCGCGTTCTCCGCTTCCCTGCGGCGCGGTGACGACGTTTTTGCCCTCGTCGATCACGACATGCGCGCAATCCTCGGCCGCCGCTCGGCCGGTACGCTGCGCCTCTCCGAAGATGGCAAAGGGCTCTTCTTCTCGCTTGACGTGGCCGCCACGACTGCCGGGCGGGACATGCTCGAAAGCGTCGGCCGTGGCGACGTGCGCGGCGCGAGCTTTGGCTTCCGCGCCAAGCAGGACGCTTGGACCAAGGGCGCACCGCACCGCCGCGAACTGATCGAGGTCGAACTTCTCGATATCACGCTGACCGCCACGCCCGCATATGCCGCAACAGTGGTCAGCCGCAGATCGCTCAACGCAATCACCGAGGCCGAGCGCCGGGCGCGCTACCTCGATCATCTGAGGGGCTATCATGGGATTGCGTGACTTCTTCCGCCGCCCGCCCGTCGAGACGCGCTCCAACGAGACGCTCGCCGCGCTCGGGGCGAATTGGCTTGGCAAGCCGTCTAACCGCTATCCCGCCGAGCAACTCGGGATCACCGTCGCCTGTGTGGCGCTCATCAGTCAGCAACTGGCCGGGCTTCCGTGCCGCGTGTATCGCTACGACGCGGCAGGCACTCGCAGCGAGGTTCCCGGCCATCCTCTGAGTCGGATGGTCCGGCGAGGGCCGTCGGCGCATCAATCGTGGCCCGAATGGGTAGAGTGGATGGCGGCAAGCGCCCTGATCCACGGTAACGGCCTTTCGGAAGCCGTGACTGACCGCGCCGGGCGCGTGACCGAGCTTCGGCCGATCCCCTGGAATCTCGTCCGCGTCGAACTCATCAATCCCGGCCGCGTCGTCTACCATGTGACAGGCGATGACCTGACCGCGCCGCGAGGAACAACGCGCCGCCTTTTGGCGCGAGAAGTTGTCCATTTCCGAGCGAGAACGGACGATGGAGTAATAGGCATCCCGCCGCTTCGTCGCGCGGCCGCCACGGCTGATAGCGCCTCCGAGATCGACGCGCACGCGCGCGCCCTCTGGAAGAACGCTGATCGACCGTCGGGCGTGCTCATGCACGAAAAGAACCTGTCGGAAGGCGCGGCGCGGCGGCTCAAGGAGTCGTTCATGGCGCGCTTTGGCGGCGCGAACCGTGGCGCACCTGCCGTGCTCGAAGAGGGCCTCAAGTTCGAGGCGTTCCCGACGATCTCGCCAGAGGACGCCGAAATCCTCGCCGCCCGCAAGTTCTCGGTGACTGACGTGGCAAGAATCTATGGATGTCCTGAACCTCTTGTTAACATTGGAGAAAACTCGACATTTACGAATTCCGCTACCCTTTTGGTTTGGTTCGGGCAGTCAACCCTTGCTCATCACGCGAGGCGACTTGAGGCGGAGCTATCGCGAGTCGTCCTTCTCGACTCAGAGCGCGAGAATCACGAAGTCGATCTGGACCTGGCAGGAATCTTGCGCGGGGATCACGAAGCTCGCGTCGCGTCCCTCGTCTCTATGGTGCAGGCGGGCATCCTGACGCCAGACGAGGCCAGGGAAGCCGAAGGATGGTCGCCGCGCGGCGAGCCCGCACCGAAGGAAAGGATCATCGCATGAGCGAGTTTGCTGGCATCCGCTCCGAGCGGACGATCTTCGATCTCGCACTGACCTTCACGATCGACCTCGATAGCGCGAGGGCGCTTCTCGACGCTGCCCCAGGCTGCGCGGTAGACGATGACGGCATGGTGATGCTGCCGCGCCTCTATGACCGGCAGGAGCTTCGCCGGTGGATAGAGGCGACCATGATCGGCGGCACGACTATGGTGCGCGACGTGTTCGCCTATCTCGGCTGCGAAGTGGAGCGCCCGCCCGTCGAGTTCTGATCGGCGAATCCAGCGAAGATCGCGAGCCCGTCGGGAAACCGGCGGGCTTTTTTCTATGCGGCCATGCGTTTCCAGTTTGGTGGGTGTTTTGCGGGGTTTCCGGGGCATCACGCCCGCAAGTATCTGAAATATAACAGTAAAATCAGCTAATTGGTGGAGCAGAGGGGAATCGAACCCCTGACCTCGTCATTGCGAACGACGCGCTCTCCCAACTGAGCTACTGCCCCGCACCGGGGCGGTACTTGGGGCAGATTGCGGGGGATGTCAAGCGGCCCGGCATGGCGGATGCGTTTTGCCGCGGGTCGCCCGCCGGTGACCGGGCGGTCCGTCCGGGGCAGCGCGGCGCCGGCCGTCGCGGGCTCAGCCGGCGCGGCGGACGAATTCGGCGATCTCGGCCGCCGGCCGGGCGCCGGAAAGCCGCCCCAGTTCGCGCCCGTTCTTCCACAGGATCAGCAGGGGAATCCCGCGGATGCCGAGCCGCTCCGACACCGCCGGATGGTCCTGGGTGTCGATCTTGGCAAAGCGGGCGCGGCCCTTCAGCGCCTCGGCCGCCCGGGCGAATTCCGGCGCCATCATGCGGCAGGGGCCGCACCAGGGCGCCCAGTAGTCGACGACGACCGGCAGTTCGTCGCCCGTCACCAGCCGGTCATGAGTGGCGAGGTCAAGCTCGGCCACCTTCCCCGTGACCAGCGGATCGCCGCAGGAGCCGCATTTCGGCGCGTCCAGGAGCCGCACCACCGGCACCCGGTTGATCTGGCCGCAGGTCGCGCAGGCGAGTTTCACCGAATCGGCCATCTGGTCACCCAATATTCAGCTTTCCGAATATATCGGATGGCCCCTCCCCTGCTTCAAGGCCGGGAAGGTCAGAGCAGGTCCTCCTCCTCCCCCGTCACGTCGATGCCCAGCGCCTCGAGCCCCGCCTCGAGGTTCTCGGCCAGATGCGGCATTCCCATCAGGTAGTCCTCGGTCGGCGTCGTCGCCTCGGTCACCGCCGTGGCCACCGCCTCATCGAACTCCTCCGGCTCGAAGGCGCCGCGCCCGACCCAGGCGATCGCGGTCAGTTGCGCCTGCTCGTCCTCGTTCAGCGCCGCGATGAATTCCCGAAGCTGCGCCTCTGCCGACGGCCCCTCGCGGGACCACAGGATCACCTGGACGACATTGGCGGGCGCGATTTCGAGTTCCGGCATGACGGCGTTTCCCTTCCTGACACGGGTGATCCAACCATAGCCGCCGCCGCGCCACCTTGTCCCGGATCAAATCGCCGTGCCGCGGCCTACCCCGCCAGGAAGGGCACCCGAAGGCCGAAGAACGCCGCAAGCAGCACGAAGTTCAGCCCCAGCACCGCGGCCGCCCCCAGCCCCGCCAGAACCCGGACCACCGCCCCCACGGCGAATTCCCCCATGATGTCGCGCCGGGTGGCGAAGATCAGGAGCGCGATCATCGGCACCGGCAGCGCGATCGAGAGCACGACCTGGCTCAGCACCAGCGCCTCGGTCGCGTTGACGCCTGCGGCGACGACCGCGAAGGCCGGCAGCATCGTGACCAGCCGGCGGACCCAGATCGGCACGCGGACGCGAAGGAAGCCCTGCATGATCATCTGCCCCGCCATCGTGCCGACGACCGAGCTTGAAATGCCCGAGGCGATGAGCGAGGCGAGGAATATCCCGGCCGCCGCCGCACCCAGAAGCGGCGTCAGCGTGTGATAGGCGGTCTCGATCTCGGCCACCTCGGTATGGCCCTGGTGGAAGGCCGAGGCCGCCATCATCACCATCGCCATGTTGACCATGCCGGCGACGGCCAGCGCCAGCACGACCTCGATGTTGGAGAACCGCAGGAGCTTGCGCCGCTCCGCCTCGCTGCGGATGGGCGCGCGCCCCTGGGTCAGGCCGGAATGAAGGTAGATCGCGTGCGGCATCACGGTGGCGCCGATGATGCCCACGGCGATGGTCAGCGCCGCGGCATCGGGCAGCGCGGGAGAGGAAAGCCCGGTCGCCGCCGCGCCCCAGTCCACCGGCGCGATCAGCATCTCGGCCAGGTAGCAGAGCCCGATGACGCCGACCAGCGCCCCGATGATCAGCTCCATCGGCCGGAAGCCCTGCCGCTCCATGATCAGGATCGCGTAGGTGACGATCGCGGTGATCGCCATGCCGGCCATCAGCGGCAGGTCGAAGAGAAGCGCGAGCCCGATCGCGCCGCCAAGGAATTCGGCAAGGTCGGTGGCCATCGCCGCCACCTCGCTCACCGCCCACATGACCCAGACGACGGGCCGGGGGAAGCTGTCGCGGCTGAGTTCGGCGAGGTTCTTGCCGGTGACGATGCCGAGCCGCGCCGACAGCGCCTGGAACAGCATGGCGATGAGGTTGGCCAGAAGCACGACCCAGAGAAGGGTATAGCCGTAGCCCGCCCCGGCCTGGATGTTCGTCGCATAGTTGCCCGGATCCATATAGGCGACCGAGGCGATGATCGCGGGGCCGGCAAAGGCGAGGCGGCGCAGCCATCCGCCGGCCTCGCCGGAAAGGACGGCGGACATCGTGTGGCGGGTGCGGTCGCTCAGGCTGTGCATCGGGGGCTCGCGGTTTGTGCCGTAAAAATATAGCCTCTGCTATAATTTCTGCAACCATAAATACGAATGAGGCGCGGCTAAGCCCGCCAGACATTCCGCTGGCCTCGATGTGAAGCCGCGGCTATAAAGCATTCCCGACAGATAGTGCCCGATGCCGATGCCAGAGACCCATGCCACACCGCCGGACGAGGCCCGCCGCTTCGCCCGCGCCCGCCAAAAGCAGGCGGTGGCGCTGCTGGAGGACTATGTCGAGCTGATCGGCGACCTGATCGCCGAAACCGGCGAGGCGCGCGTCGCCGACATTGCGGCGCGCATGGGCGTGGCGCAGCCAACCGCCACCAAGGCGATCGCGCGGCTGAAGCGCGAGGGGCTTGCCACCGCGCGCCCCTACCGCGGAGTGTTCCTGACGGATGCCGGGGCGGCGCTGGCCAGCCGCGTCCGCGCCCGCCACCGCACCGTGGTCGCACTTCTCGTTGCCGTGGGCGTGCCCGAGGCCACCGCCGAACTCGATGCCGAGGGGATCGAGCACCACGTCTCGAAGCGGACACTTGCGGCGTTCGAGGCGTTTCTCGGGCGCGGGGCGGCCTGACATTCCCCGTGAAGTGGGCGCACGCTGGGCCGGATATGGGCGCAACGTTGATCGGAAGGGGATGGAGTGCTAAGCTGCACGGTGTGAGGCGCGCAGCCTCCGGGAGCCGATCTCCGGCGGAAGAGTAGACGGTGTTGCGATCTGCCCGTGATCGCCCGAAAGCCACCCGCGCCCATCAGACAAGGGGAGGCATCCGCCATGTCCGGCACTGCAGCCATCCTTTTCGACCCGCGCGAGCTCGAGGCCAAGGTCAAGTCCATGTACCGCGATGTCGCGCTCAACCCGCGTGGCGAATTCCACTTCGAGATGGGGCGGGTACTGGCCGAACGACTCGGATACGCCCCCGCCGACCTCGATCGCGTCCCCGCCGAGGCGATCGAGTCCTTCGCGGGCGTCGGCCATTACTTCCACCTTGCCGGCCTGGCCGGCGGTGAGACCGTGATCGACCTCGGGAGCGGATCGGGCATGGATAGCTTCGTCGCCGCGCTCAAGGTCGGCGCCGCAGGCACAGTCGTCGGCATCGACATGACCGAAGAACAGCTCACCAAGGCGCGCCGGCTCGCCGAGGCCGGAGCCTTCGACCGCGTGACGTTCCTCAAGGGCTACATCGAGGAGGTGCCTCTGCGGGACGCAACGGCTGACGCAGTGATCAGCAACGGCGTGATCAACCTTGCCCCGGACAAGGAACGGGTGTTCCGCGAGGCAGCCCGGCTCCTCAAGCGGGGCGGCCGGCTGGCGCTGGCGGACATCGTGACGGAAGTGCAGCTTCCCGAGAAGATCGTCTGCAACTCGACGCTCTGGGCGGCCTGCATCGGCGGCGCCGCACAGCAGGCCAGCTACCATGACCAGATCGAGGCGGCCGGGCTCAAGGTGGTCCGGATTGAGGACAACCCGCAGTACCGGTTCGTCTCGGACAACGCCAGGGGCGCCAGCGAGAAATACGGCGTCAAGAGCGTATCACTGCTCGCCGTCAAGCCCTGACCCGCGCCACATCCGTCCCGACACCTGTCGGGACGGATGCCATACGCCCGCCATACGCGAAACCGACGGGCGCCATCCCCTATTCGGCCGCCTCCGCATAGCTTTCGACCGGCGGGCAGGTGCAGACGAGGTGGCGGTCGCCACAGACGTTGTCCACCCGCCCCTACCGCGGGGTGTTCCTCACCGATGCCGGCGCCGCGCTGGCGACCCGGGTCCGGGCGCGGCACCGCACGGTGGTCGCGCTCCTGATCGCCGTGGGCGTGCCGGCAGCCACCGCCGAGTTCGACGCCGAAGGGATCGAGCACCATGTCTCGGAAACGCCGCTCGCCGCCTTCGAGGCCTTCCTCAGGGAACGGCAGGGCTGAGCCGGCCGCCGCACTGGCGGCCGCCCGAAACGGCCGGCACCGGCCGGCGGATCAATCGTCGTAAAGCGTGTGCCGCCGCGCCGGCGTGTCGAAGTCGAAGCCGAAAAGCTCGATATCGCGCGCATACCACTCCGCCACGATGCCGATGGTGCGCGCATCGTAGACCTCGCGATAGTCGAAGGGCCTCTTGGCGGTCGCGTTGCGTTTCCGCAGCGGGTGGTCGAGACCGAAACAGCGGGTCGAATCGTGGTCCAGATGCTCGAACCGCAACAGATCGGCGCGGACCTGACCGGACTCGTCGGTCACATAGTCCGCCTGCGGATACCAGCCCTTGATGGCACGGTGCCAGAAATAGGGCTTCTGCCCGTAGACATGCCGCTGTTCGAGGAAGTCCTCGAACCGCTCGGGCGCTTCGGCGGGGTCGATCTTGCCCTGCTCGGCCACCAGCCGCGCGAAGCGCCAGCGCGACACGGTGCGCGCCCAGGGATTGCGGATGATGGCGACGCAGGACAGCCGCGCGGTAACCTTCGGGTCCAGGTCGCGCCAGCGCGCGTGCTGAATGCCGTGATGTTCGCCCGCGCCCGCCATGAACGCCCGCACTGCACGAACCTGCGTCCGGCTGCGATAGAAGTAGGCCTCGGCCGAGACGATGCGGCCGGCCAGTTCCGGCGCCTTGCGGATCGACACGCCGGCGTTCTTCGGAATGTGAATGAAGAGCCAGCGCGCGCTGCCGACATGCCAGTTCAGGATCGCGCGCAATTCGCGAAGCGTCGTCACGCCGGGCACCTTTCCTTCGCCGCCACGCCCGCTGCCACGCCTGCTGTCGGCCTCGCCGGGCGTCTTCCCCGGCCTCTCCGTTGCCGAAATACCCTCAAGGGGGACCGGGGGGCGGACCGCCCCCCGGGGCCGCCCGGGCCGTCACTCCGCCGCTTCGGCGTAGCTTTCGACCGGCGGGCAGATGCAGACGAGATGGCGGTCGCCGTAGACGTTGTCCACCCGTCCCACCGGCGGCCAGTACTTGTCCACCCGGAACGATCCGGGCGGGAAGCAGCCCTGTTCGCGGCTGTAGGGCCGGTCCCATTCGCCGATCAGCGCGTTCACGGTGTGGGGGGCGTGTTTCAGCGGGTTGTTCTCCCGGTCGATCTCGCCCGTCTCCACCGCGCGGATCTCCTCGCGAATCGCCAGCATCGCGGTCACGAAGCGGTCAAGCTCGGCCTTGGTCTCCGACTCGGTCGGCTCCACCATCAGCGTGCCCGCCACCGGCCAGCTCATCGTCGGCGCATGGAAGCCGTTGTCGATCAGCCGCTTGGCGATGTCGTCCACGGTGATCCCGGCGTTGTCGGCGAAGGGCCTTGTGTCGAGGATGCATTCGTGCGCGACCCGGCCTCCGGCCCCCTTGAAAAGCACCTCATAAGCGCCCTCCAGCCGCTTGGCGATGTAGTTGGCGTTCAGGATCGCCACCTTGGTCGCCTGCGTCAGCCCGGCGCCGCCCATCATCAGGACATAGGCCCAGGAAATCGGCAGCACGCCCGCCGAACCCCAGGGCGCCGCGCTCACCGGGCCTTCCTGGCCGCCGGTCACCGGATGGCCCGGCAGGTGCGGCGCCAGATGCGCCTTGACCCCGATCGGCCCCATGCCCGGGCCGCCGCCGCCATGCGGGATGGCGAAGGTCTTGTGCAGGTTGAGGTGGCTCACGTCACCGCCAAGATCGCCCGGCCGGACGAGGCCGACCATCGCGTTCATGTTGGCGCCGTCGATGTAGACCTGCCCGCCGTGCTCATGGGTGATCGCGCAGACCTCGCGCACCGTCTCCTCGAAGACGCCGTGGGTTGACGGATAGGTGATCATGCAGGCGGCAAGGTTCGCCCCCGCCGCCTCGGCCTTGGCGCGGAAATCCGCCACGTCGATGTCGCCGTTGTCGGCCGACTTCACCACCACGACCTTCATCCCCGCCATCTGCGCCGAGGCCGGGTTGGTGCCGTGTGCCGACACCGGGATGAGGCAGACGTCGCGGTGTTCCTGCCCGCGCGCCCGGTGATACGCCGTGATCGTGAGAAGCCCGGCGTATTCGCCCTGCGCGCCGGAGTTCGGCTGGAGGCTCATCGCGTCATAGCCGGTGATCGTGCAGAGCTTGGCGGAAAGGTCGCGGAAGAGTTCGGCATAGCCCTCGGCCTGATCGGCAGGGGCGAAGGGATGAAGGTTGGCGAACTCCGGCCAGGTGATCGGCATCATCTCGGCCGCGGCGTTGAGCTTCATCGTGCAGGAGCCGAGCGGGATCATCGCCCGGTCGAGCGCAAGGTCGCGGTCGGCAAGGCGCCGCATGTAGCGCATCATCTCGGTCTCGGCCCGGTTCATGTGGAAGACCGGATGGGTGAGATACTCGCTGGTCCTGAGAAGCGCCTCGGGGATGCGGTATTCCGGGGTGAAGTCGTTGTCCTTGCGGTCGACCCCGAAGGCGCGCCAGAGCCGTTCCACCGTCTCGTTGCGGGTGGTTTCGTCCAGCGCGATGCCGATCTTCGTCTCGCCCACCTTGCGCAGGTTGATCCGTTCGCGCCGCGCCGCCTTCAGGATCACCGGCTGGAGCGCACCGACCTCGACCGTGATCGTGTCGAAGAAGGCCTTGGGCTGCACCTTGTAGCCCGCGCCTTCCAGCACGCGCGCCACCCGCACCGCCTTGCGGTGGATGCGCTGGGCGATCGCCCTGAGCCCCTCGGGCCCGTGGAAGACCGCGTAGAACGACGCCATGTTGGCGAGAAGCGCCTGCGCGGTGCAGACGTTGGAGGTGGCCTTTTCCCGCCGGATGTGCTGCTCGCGGGTCTGGAGGCTGAGGCGATAGGCCATGCCGCCCTGGGCGTCGATCGAGACGCCGACGATGCGCCCCGGCATCTGCCGCTTGTGCGCGTCCTTGCAGGCCATGTAGGCCGCCGAAGGACCGCCATAGCCCATCGGCACGCCGAAGCGCTGGGTCGAGCCCACGGCAATGTCCGCGCCCATCGCGCCCGGCTCCTTCAGGAGCGTCAGCGCCAGCGGATCGGCGACGACGATGCCGACGGCGCCCGCCGCGTGCAGCTTCGCGATATGGGGCGTGAAGTCGGTCACGTGGCCGTAGGTGCCCGGGTACTGGAAGATCGCGCCGAAGACCGTGCCCGCGTCGAGCTTCGCCGGATCGCCGACGATCACCTCGATGTCGAGCGGCCGGGCGCGGACCTTCATCACCTCGATGTTCTGCGGGTGGCAGCTTTCGTCCACGAAGAAGGCCGTGGCCTTCGACTTCGCCACCCGCTGCGCCATCGTCATCGCCTCGGCCGCCGCCGTCGCCTCGTCCAGAAGCGAGGCATTGGCGATCTCGAGCCCGGTCAGGTCGCAGACCATCGTCTGGTAGTTCAGAAGAGCCTCGAGCCGGCCCTGGCTGATCTCCGGCTGGTAGGGCGTGTAGGCGGTATACCAGGCGGGATTTTCAAGGATGTTGCGCTGGATCGCCGGCGGCGTGACCGTGCCGTAGAAGCCTTGGCCGATCATCGAGGAGAATATCCTGTTCTTCTTCGCCACCTGCCGCATGAACCACAGCAGCTCGCGCTCCGACTTCGGCTTGCCGAAATCGAGCGGCTTTTCCTGCCGGAACGACTTCGGCACCGTCTGGTCGATGAGTTCGTCGAGGTCCTTCACCCCGAGCACCCGGAACATCTCCTCCATCTCGGCCGGCGACGGGCCGATGTGGCGGCGGTTGGCAAAATCGTAGGGACGGTAGTCGATGGGGGTGAAGGGCATGGTGCGGGTCCTTTTATCCGATGAGGTCCTTGTAGGCCGCCTCGTCCATCAGCCCGTCGAGCTTGGAGGGGTCGGCGAGCTTCATCTTGAAGAACCACGCCTTTCCGGTCGGGTCCTCGTTCACGAGGCCGGGGTTGTCGACGATGTCCTGATTGACATCGACGATCTCGCCGTCGAGCGGCGCGCGGATGTCGGAGGCCGCCTTGACGCTCTCGATGACGCAGATCTCGTCGCCGGTGGAGACGGACTTCCCGGTCTCGGGCAGTTCGACGAAGACGACATCGCCGAGCTGTTCGGACGCATGCGCGGTGATCCCGACGACGACCAGATCGCCCTCGGGGCGGAGCCATTCGTGATCTTCGGTGTATTTCATGGGTCTGGTTCCTGCTGGTTAGCGCTTGTAGTTGGTGGGTTGGAAGGGAAGGGCCGCGACCGCTGCGGGCATCCGCTTGCCCCGCACGTCGCCATAGACGGTGTCGCCCGGCTTGAACGACGCGGGCAGATAGGCCATCGCCATCGGCGCCTCGATCGAGGGGCCGAAGCCGCCCGAGGTCACCTGGCCCAGGGGCGCGCCGCCTTCGGCCGCGGCATAGATCTCGGTTCCTTCACGCATCGGCGCCCGGCCCTCGGGGCGCAGGCCCATGCGCAGCCGCACCGGGCCATCGGCCAGTTCTCCCAGGATGCGCGCCGCACCGGGAAAGCCGCCCTCGCGCGCGCCGCCGGCGCGCCGCGCCTTCTGGATCGCCCAGGAAAGATTGGCCTCGACCGGGGTGGTGGTGGTGTCGATGTCATGGCCGTAAAGGCACATGCCCGCCTCGAGCCTGAGCGAGTCGCGCGCGCCGAGGCCGATCGGCGCGACCTCCTCCATCGCCAGGAGCCGCTCGGCGAAAGCCCGGGCGAACCGATCGGGTACGGAAATCTCGAACCCGTCCTCGCCGGTGTAGCCCGACCGCGAGATCCACAGCTCCGCCGTGTCCCAGGTGCGGATTGCCACCTCCATGAACTTCATCGCGGCGACATCGGGCACCAGCCGGGCCAGCGCCGTCTCGGCCTCCGGCCCCTGCAGCGCCAGAAGCGCGCGGCCCTCGACCATGCCCACGTCGCAATCCGGCAACCCCGCCTTCAGATGCGCGAGGTCGGCCGCCTTGCAACCTGCGTTGACGACGAGGAACAGATGGTCGCCGCGGTTCGCGACCATCAGGTCGTCGAGAATCCCGCCCGCGTCGTCGGTGAACATCGCGTAGCGCTGGTGGCCCTCCCTGAGGCCCAGCACATCCACGGGCACCAGCCGCTCCAGCGCAAGTGCGGCATCCTCCAGCCGGCCCGACTTCGCCGTGAGCAGGATCTGCCCCATGTGGCTGACGTCGAAAAGCCCCGCAGCGGCGCGCGTATGCAGGTGTTCCTTCAGCACGCCCATCGGATATTGCACGGGCATCTCGTAGCCCGCGAACGGCACCATCTTGGCGCCGAGCGCCAGGTGCAGGTCGTAAAGAACCGTCCGTTCCAAGTCGGCCATTGCCGCCCTCCCCTCTCGTTCAGGCCGGTTCACTGACCCGGCATCGCATGAGGCGGATACCTCCGCCCGTCCCGATGCCCCCTCTGTCCTTCCGCCTGAGATCGTTATCCCTTCGGCGCCGCGAACTGCATCCGCGGTCTCTCCAGAGTTCCGTCGCCAGGATGGTCCTTGCGCCTGAGAGTTTACCGGGGCGGTTGCTCCTTCGGCACCGGCGGGGCGCGAGCCCAACCGGATTCTCCCGATCCTGACGGAGACTGGTTAGCCCGGAACGCCAGTCGACGGCAAGAGGGTATGCAATGGAATACGACACTTTGCCCCACCCGGGCGACACCCGGGGCAGCCTGGCGGCAACCTCTTGCACGGCCCGCGGCGGCCTGATCTTGTCGCGCCATGACCCCGCGCCATCCGGCTTTCTTCGGCTACGGCTCGCTCGTCAACCGGGCGACGCACGGCCATGCCCCGGCGGCGCCGGCCCGGCTGGCCGGCTGGCGCCGCGTCTGGCGCCACACGACCCTGCGCCCCTGGCCCTTTCTCTCGGTGGAACCTGCCACGGGCGGGATCGACGGCCTTGTCGCGGCGGTTCCGGATGGCGACTGGGCGGCGCTCGATCTGCGCGAATCCGCCTACCGTCGCCACCCGCTCGATCCCGGCCTCCTGGCCCCTTCCCCAGACTGGGCGACCGAGGTCGAAATCTACGCGGTGGACCCGGCCCATGCGCTTCCGCCGCGGCCAAGGCCGATCCTTCTCAGCTATCTCGACACGGTCGTGCAGGGCTTCCTGCGGGAATTCGGCGAGGCCGGCGTCGCCCGCTTCTTCGCCACCACCGCCGGCTGGACCGTGCTCCTCGATGATCGCGGGGCGCCCCTCTACCCCCGTCACCAGCCGCTTACCGCCGCCGAACGCGCGCTGGCGGATGCGCATGCCGATACCCTCGGCCTGCCCCGGCAGCGCGCCTGATCCGATCCGGCCGGTTCGGGGGCGCGACACCAGCCCCCGCGCTGCCTAGCCCTTGCCGCGGACCTTCCGGAGCAGCGGCATGAGGTCGGCCATGTCGGGCCCCGCCGCCTCGCCGGTCAGGGCAAGCCGCAAGGGCATGAAGAGCGCCTTTCCCTTCCGCCCCGTTGCCTCCTTCACCCGCGCCGTCCACTCGCCCCAGGTCGCCTCGGTGTAGGGCGGCGGCGGCAGAAGCGCGATCGCCTGCGCCACGAACGCGCTGTCCTCGGGCGCGATCACCGGCTCCACCCCGTCGCGCGCCAGGTGCCACCAGTGCTCCAGGTCGGCAAGCGTGGTGATGTTGGCCGATGCCACCCGCCAGAACCGTTCGGCCAGCTCCGCCGGCACGCCGAGCGCGAGGATGCGCTCCCTGACCGCGGGGAACGGCAGCGCCTGGTTGCGCGCCCGGGTCAGCGGCCAGAGGTCGTCGGCGTCGAACTTGGTCGGGGCGGCGCCGAACTGCGAAAGGTCGAACCCCTCGGCGATCTCGTCGAGCGTCATCCTCAGCTCGACCGGCTGCGACGAGCCGAGCCGCGCCATCAGGCTCAGCAGCGCTTCCTTCGCCACGCCCTGCGCACGCAGGTCGCGCAAGGAGAGCGTGCCAAGCCGCTTCGACAGCCCCTCGCCCTGCGGGCCCGTCAGCAGCGAATGGTGCGCGAAGGCAGGCGGCGTGCCGCCGATCGCCCGCATGATCTGGATCTGCGTCGCGGTGTTGGTCACATGGTCGGCGCCGCGCACGATATGGGTGATCCCCATGTCCACGTCATCGACCGAGGAGGCGAAGGTGTAAAGCACCTGCCCGTCATGGCGGATCAGCACCGGGTCCGAGACCGAGGCGGTGTCGATCGAGACCGGCCCGAGGATGCCGTCCTCCCACTCGGTCCGCTTCTGGTCGAGCCGGAAGCGCCAGTAGCCCTCGCGCTCCGCCCGAAGGCGGTCCTTTTCCGCTGCCGTCAACGCCAGCCCCGCCCGGTCATAGACCGGCGGACGCCCCATGTTGAGAAGCTTCTTGCGCTTGAGGTCAAGCTCGACCGGCGTCTCGAACACCTCGTAGAGATCGCCGGTCTTCCGCATCCCGGCCGCCACCTCGGCGTAGCGGTCGAGCCGGAGCGACTGCTGCTCAAGCCGGTCCCAGTGCAGGCCGAGCCAGTCGAGATCCTCCTTGAGCCCGTCGATGTATTCCTGCTTCGAGCGTTCCTGATCGGTGTCGTCGAGGCGCAGGATGAAGGTGCCACCGGTCTTGCGGGCGATGAGATAGTTCATCAGCGCGGTGCGCAGATTGCCCACATGGATGTAGCCGGTAGGCGAAGGGGCGAAGCGGGTAACAGTCATGGCGGGAACTCCCTCGGGCGCCTTCCTCTTTCACAGGACGCCCGTTTTGTCCATATGAGGGGCTAGGCCGAGGAGACCGACATGAACGACTGGCTGGGGCGCGCGGCGCCCGACCTCGAGACAATCGAACAGATGGCGCAGGCGACGGTCGCCGACCTGCCCGAACGCTTTGCCACGCCCGCCCGCGGCGTCGTGATCCGGGTGGAGGATTTCCCGCCCGAGGACATCCTCGACGACATGAACGTCGACGACCCGTTCGACCTCACCGGCCTTTACGACGGCATTCCGCTGACCGAGAAATCGGTGATGGACGTGGTGGACCGGCCCGACACGATCTGGCTTTTCCGCCGCCCGATCCTCGACGAATGGGCGGAACGGGGCGACGTGACGCTGGGCCAACTCGTCGCCCATGTGATGATCCACGAACTAGCCCATCACTTCGGCTGGTCCGACGAGGAAATCGCCGAGATCGACCGCTGGTGGGAATGAGCCGCGCCGCGGACGATCTTGCGGCGGAAGATCGCCGGCACCAAAGGCCCCGAGCGCGCAAGGGACCGTTGAGCGGGACCGCCGGCACGGGGGAGATTGGCGGCGGCCGGGACTTGGCCTAGCCTTCCGGCAGCCAGTCCGGAGCAGCCCATGATCCATGCCCTCATCGCGATCCTTCTGTGCCAGCTTGCCGGGGAAGCCGGCGCGCGGCTTTTCAGCCTTCCCGTGCCCGGCCCGGTGATCGGGATGCTTCTCATGCTCGGCCTCATCGTCTTCGCGCCGCGTCTGGCCGAGGTTGTCCGCCCGACCGCCGAGGGCATTCTGGCAAACCTGTCGCTTCTCTTCGTGCCGGCCGGCGTCGGCGTCGTCGGGCACATCGCGACCCTCGGCGCACAGGCGCTGTCGCTCCTGCTCGCCGTCGTCGCCTCGACCGTCCTTGCCATTGCCGCCGGCGCGGTGACCTTCGCTCTTGTCGCGCGGCTGACGGGAACCGGCGATGAATGAGCTTTCCGCATTCTGGAGCTATCTGTCCGAAGGTCCGCTCCTGTGGCTAGCGCTCACGCTTCTGGCCTATGCGGCGGGCGATGCGGCCTACCGCCGGTCGGGGAAGAAGCCCTGGGTGAACACCGTCCTCGTGGCCGTCGTGATCCTCGCGGCGATCCTCTGGGTCACGCGCACGCCCTACGGCACCTATTTCGAGGGGGCGCAGTTCGTCCACTTCCTCCTCGGCCCGGCGACGGTGTCGCTCGCGCTGCCGCTCTTCGACAATCTCGGGCGGCTCAGGCGCGCGGCGGTGCCGGTGATCGCGGCGCTCATGGCAGGATCGGCCACCGCGGCGGGGTCTGCCGTCGCCATCGCCGCCGCCTTCGGGGTCGGTCCCGCGGAACTCGCCTCGCTCGCGCCGAAGTCGGCAACCGCGCCGGTGGCCATCGGCATTTCCGAAAGCATCGGCGGGGCGCCGACGCTCACCGCGGTGCTGGTGATCCTCACCGGCATCACCGGGGCCGTGGCGGCCACGCCGCTGCTCAACGCCCTTCGCATCCGCGACTGGCGGGCGCGGGGCCTGTCCGTGGGCGTGGCAAGCCACGGGCTCGGCACGGCGCGGGCCTTCCAGGTCAATCCGACCGCCGGCGCCTTCGCCGGTCTCGGCATGGCGCTGAACGCCGTCGCCACCGCCTTCATCGCGCCCCTGGTGCTTGCGCTTTTCCGCTGAGGCGGCGCTGACCGGGCGCCGACGGGGGCGGACACGCCATCGTGACTCGCCGGCCCGCGCGGTCCGGCCCTACCCTTTCGCGCATCAGCAGGGAGAGACGCGATGACCCAGCCCACCGGACTGACCCGCCGCCACGCCCTTCTCGCCGGCGCCTGCGCCCCCCTTGTCCTTCTCAGGGCCGCGCCCGCAGCGGCGAAGGCCGCGCAGCGCGGCCCGGCGGTGCCGCTGTTCAGCCGCTTCATGTATGGCGGCTTCGAGGTGACGGCCCTTCTGGCCGGAACCCGGGCCGTCGAGGCGCCGCACACGATCTTCGGCCTGAATGCCTCCGACGAGGCGTTCGAGGCCGCCGCCAGGGCCGCCTTCCTGCCCACCGACGCCGCACAGTTCTTCTTCACGCCGACGCTCGTCAACACCGGGGCAAGCGTGATCCTGTTCGACACCGGCACCGATCCCGCGGGGATCACGGCAGCCCTTTCGGCCGCCGGCTACGCCGCCGCCGATGTCGGCACCGTCGTGCTGACCCACATGCACCCCGACCACATCGGCGGCATGGTGACCGATGGCGCCCCCACCTTCGCCAACGCCGCCTACTTCGCGGGCGCGGTCGAGCACAACCATTGGTCGGACGCGGGCAACGAGTTGTTCGACACCAATGTGCGGCCCTTCGCCGACCGGACCACGATGCTCGACGACGGCGGCACGGTGGCGCCCGGCATCACCGCGGTTGCGGCCTTCGGGCACACGCCCGGCCACATGGCCTTCCTGATCGAAAGCGGGGGCAAGGCGCTGATGATCACCGCCGACACGGCCAACCACTTCGCCTTCTCGCTCGCCCGTCCCGACTGGGAGGTGAAGTTCGATGCCGACAAGCCAGCCGCCGCCGCCGCGCGGCGGAAGATCTTCGGCATGATCGCCGCCGAGCGCATTCCGTTCATCGGCTATCACATGCCCTTCCCCGCGACCGGCTTCGTCGAGGCCGACGGCGACGGGTTCCGCTATGTGCCCTCGTCCTACCAGTTGATGCTTGGGTGACGCCGCCCCTTGCCGGGGGCCGCGATTGCGCCCACCCTGACGGTCGGGAGGCGCCGACATGACCCCGATCCTGACCGTCACGCTCAACCCCGCGCTCGACCTCGCCACTTCGGCCGAGGCGGTTCGGCCGGGCCCGAAGCTGCGCTGCGAGGAACCGCGCACCGATCCCGGCGGCGGCGGGATCAACGTCGCCCGCGTGATCCGGCGGCTTGGCGGCGAGGTGCGCGCCTTCGTCGCGTTCGGCGGCGCGACCGGCGTGCGGCTCGCCCGGCTGATGGAGAAGGAGCGGCTCGCCACGGTCCGGTTCGACGGGCCCGGCGAGACGCGGGAAAGCCTTTCGGTGACCGACCGCGCGACCGGCGCGCAATACCGCTTCGTCATGCCGGGGCCGGAGTGGACGAGGGCGGCCGGCCGCGTCGCGGTGTCGGCCATCGCCGCGGCGGCGGAGCCCGGCGCGTTCGTGGTGCTGTCGGGCAGCCTCGCGCCGGGCCTGCCCCACGACCTGCCGGCGACGCTCGCACGCCGCATCGGCACCACGGGCGCGCGGCTGGTTCTCGACACCTCGGGCGAAACGCTTGCCCGCGCGGCGCGCCCGCCCCGCCCCCTCCATGTCCTGCGGATGGACGCGGGCGAGGCCGAGGCGCTGGCCGCGAGCCAACTCAAGACCCGCGGCGACACCGCCGATTTCGCCGAAAGCCTGGTGCGTCAGGGCGCGGCCGAGATCGTGGTGATCGCGCGGGGGGCCGACGGCTCGGTCATGGCGACGCGGGAGGGGCGCTGGTTCTCCAGGGCGGCAGAGGTGCCGGTGAAAAGCAAGGTCGGAGCCGGCGACAGCTTCGTCGCGGCGTTCACGCTCGCGCTCGCACGCAGACGCGCGCTCCCCCGCGCGCTGCAGGAGGGCATGGCGGCGGCAAGTGCCGCGGTGATGACCGAGGCGACGGAGTTGTGCCGCCCAGGCCAGGCCCGCCGCCTGATCGCCGCCTGCCCTGTCGGGCCGATCTGAAGACCGGCCCGGACCGTGGCCGCCGGTGTCAGGCCACGAGCTTCTTCGCCATCTCGACGAGGCGCCGGGCCTGATGCGCGACCGCCGCTCGGCCCTTGTCGTCGAACTCCCCCGCCTTGGCGGAGTAGCCATAGGGATTGCCGCCCGCCGCGGAGATCGCGTCGTCGGTGTAGCCCGGCGCCACGATGATCGCGCCCCAGTGCATCGCGGTGGTATAGAGCGACAGGATCGTCGCCTCCTGCCCGCCGTGGGGGTTGCCCGCGCTGGTCGTCGCGGTGATCGCCTTGTTCGTCAGCCCGCCCTTCTGCCAGACCGGCCCCAGCGTGTCGATGAAGGCACGGAGCTGGCTGGCAGAGACGCCGTAGCGCGTGGGGGCCGAGATGAAGTAGCCGTCCGCCCAGACCATGTCGTCGGGCGTGACGACCGGAATGGCGGCGGTCTTGTCCGCCTGCGCCTTCCATGCCGGCTGGCCGTTCACCGCCGCCGCGGGCGCGGTTTCGGCGACACGGAACAGGCGCACCTCGGCGCCGGCGGCCTCGGCGGCCTTCGCGGCGGCCTCGGCGATGGCGTGGTTGGTGCCGTAGGTCGAATAGAAGATGACGGCGATTTTCGGCTTGCTCATGGCGGATACTCCTAAAGATTACGCAACACTAACGCATCCCGCCCGCCGCGAGTTTCCCCATGCCCGAACGGTGCCTGTGCCCGGGCGCACAACCGGAGGCGGTCAGAACGAGATTTCCGCCAGCGTGGCCCGATGGTCCGAGGGCCAGGGATCGACCGCAAGGTCGGTGCGCGGCCCGGTCTCGCCGACGATCCAGGCACCGAGCACCTTCAGCCCCGCCGCCCTGGCAAAGGCGAAGTCGATGCGGTCGTGATGGTCTTCGGGGTCGGTCTCGACGCCCTGCGGCGTCCAGGTGAAGGCGGGCTTGGCCACCGGATCGGGCCAGACCGCCCGGTAGGTATCGACAAATCCCGCCTCGGCCAGACGATGCGTCGTCGGCCATTCGACCTTCACCGGCTGCTGGCCCGCCGCGACCACCGCCTCGGTCCAGTCGTGTTCCGAGGGTTCGTTGAAGTCGCCGAAGACCAGAACCGCCGCCGCGCCCTCCGCCGCCGTCATGTCCTGGAACAGGAGGTCCATCGCCGGCCCGCGGGTCCGGTTGGCGTAGTCGACGGCCTCGGCCTCGGTCTTGATGAAGGGCGCGGGCCCGTATTCGATGCCGAGAAGCTGATAGGGCTGGTAGGGCTCGTCGTCATGGTGGATGTTGAAGGCCCAGACCGTCGTCCCGTTCACGTCGATCGGCACGCCGAGGCCATGCGCGCTCGCCGGCCCGATCGGATAGCGCGACAGGATCGCATTGGCCCAGAGGGCGGCGTTTTCCTGGGTCTGGTCGTGGTAGTGGTAGCCCAGCGCCTCGGCGATGGCCTTGGCGACGGACTCTCCCATCGGCGGGCAGTAATCGGCGGTGCAGTCCTCGCCCTCGAGCCGGGTTTCCTGGATCCCGACGATGTCGGGATTGGCGGCCTTCAGCACCGCCACGGTCTCCTCGACGCCCTTGCCCTCGTTGCCGCCGCCGCCCCAGATGTTGTAGCTCATGATGCGCAGCGTGGTTTCCGCCGCCGCCGGGCCGGCGGCGAGCACCCCCGCGACAAGCCCCGTCAGAATCCTGTTGGCCATCATCACCTCCCCCTGTCATGGCGAGGCGATCCTAGCCGCGAAACGGTGCCATGACATTGCCCGTCGCGGCAGCCTGCGTCGCAATCGGCGCGGTCAGCTTCCGTCGCGCCAGCGGTTGACGATCGGGTAGCGGCGGTCGAGCCAGAAGGCCTTCCGGGTCAGTCGCACCCCCGGCGCGGCCTGGAAGCGCTTGTGCTCGCTGGAGTAGATAAGCTGTTCCACTTTCTTCACCACCGCCCGGTCGAAGCCGGCCGCGACGACCTCGGCGACCGACTGGTCGCCCTCGATCAGCCGTTCGAGGATCGCGTCAAGCACGGCATAGGGCGGCAGGCTGTCCTCGTCCTTCTGGTCGGGCCTGAGTTCGGCCGAGGGCGCCTTGTCGATCACCCGCTCGGGAATCACCGCGCCCTCCGGCCCCATCATCCAGGGCCGGTGGTTGGCGTTGCGCCAGCGGCAGGTCTCGAACACCCGGGTCTTGTAGAGGTCCTTCAGCGGATTGTAGCCCCCCGCCATGTCGCCGTAGATCGTGGCGTAGCCCACCGCCACCTCGGACTTGTTGCCGGTGGTCAGGAGCATCTCGCCGAACTTGTTCGAGATCGCCATCAGCATCAGGCCCCTCAGCCGGGACTGGATGTTTTCTTCCGCGATCCCAGGCTTCAGCCCCTCGAACAGATGCGCGAGCGCGGCTTCGACGGCCTCCCGCGCGCCTTCGATCGACACCGTGTCGAGCCGGCAGCCCAGCGCCTGCGCCACCGCCTTCGCGTCCTCCAGCGAATTGGCCGAGGTGTATTCCGACGGCAGCATCACGCAGCGGACCTTGTCCGGGCCGAGCGCATCGGCCGCCACCGCCGCCACCAGCGCCGAATCGACACCGCCCGACAACCCCAGCATCACCTTGCCGAACCCCGACTTGCCGCAGTAGTCGCGCAACGCCTGCACCATCGCGCGATAGTCCTGTTCCCATTCATCCGGCAGCGGCACCAGCTCGGTGCGCGCCGCCCGCCAGCCATGCTCGCCGCGTTCGAAATCCACGTGGCGGATGCATTCGTCGAAGGCTGGCATCTGCAGCGCCAGGTCCGCGCCCTGGTTGAGCACGAAGCTCGCCCCGTCGAAAACCTGGTCGTCCTGCGCACCGACCATGTTGAGGTAGACAAGCGGCAGATGCGTCTCGATCACGCGCGACACCATCAGGTTCACGCGCCGGTCGTACTTGTTGCGGTAGTAGGGCGATCCGTTCGGGACGAGCAGGATTTCGGCCCCGGTCTCGGCCAGGGTCTCGGCCACGTCGTCGAACCAGGCATCCTCGCAGATCGGCGTGCCGATGCGCAGGCCGCCGACGGCGTAGGGCCCGCTGACCGGGGCGGATTCGAACACCCTTCCCTCATCGAAGACGGTGTCGTCCGGCAGGTGATGCTTCAGCACCCGCGCCTGCACCTTGCCACCCTTCAGCACGTGCCAGGCGTTGTAGAGAACCCCCTGCGGATCGCGCCAGGGCCCGCCGATCCCGAGCGCGGGGCCATCCGCACACTCTGCCGCGAGCCGCGCGATCCAGGCCATCGCCTCGTCGGTGAAGGCGGGTTTCAGCACAAGATCCTGCGTCTGGTAGCCGGTGATGAACATCTCGGTCAGCGCGACCATGTCAGCGCCGGCGGCCTTTCCCTCTTCCCAGGCGGCGCGGGCCTTGGCCGCGTTCGCGGCGAAATCCCCGACGGTCGGGTTGAGTTGGGCGAGGGTCAGGCGGAAGGTGCCGGCCATACGCGTCTCCGGGTTTGTGGCGCCCCTGTCTTAGCAGACCTGCCGCGAAGGGGAAGCGCCGATGGGCGGAAAGGGGCCGCCCCCTCGCCGCCGATCATCGCCCGCCACGCCGCCTTTGGCTTGTCACCGCGGGGTCCGGGAAATATGGTTCCCGCCCGTGCGAACGTGTGTAAGAAGCGCTTGCGAGTGCGGACCGAAGGTGGGGACGGAGAGGCGATGATGAAGCGGATGGGCGGTCACGGTCTGACGGCGGCGGGTCTCGCCGCGCTGGCGATCACGACGGGGGCGGTTGCCGTGACGGCGGCCGGCGTCGCCGCCGCGCAGGAGGTCGTAACCAAGGAATACGACGACGGCGGCATCTACGAAGGCACCTTCAAGGACGGCAAGCAGCACGGCCAGGGCACCTACCGCCTGCCCAACGGCTACGAATACAGCGGTGACTGGGTCGAGGGCGAGATTCTCGGCCAGGGCCGCGCGCGCTACCCCAACGGCTCGGTCTACGAGGGCGCCTTCGTGAAGGGCAAGCCCCAGGGCAAGGGCAAGATCACCTTCGCCGACGGCGGCACCTACGAGGGCGACTGGGCGGCGGGCGAGATCGAGGGCCAGGGCACCGCGCACTACGCCAACGGCACCACCTATACCGGCGGTTTCACCAAGGCGCTGCACAACGGCAAGGGCCGCATGGAAAACCCCGGCGGCTACGTCTACGACGGCGACTGGGTGATGGGCGTGAAGCAGGGCAAGGGCAGGATCACCTATCCCGATGGTGCCGTCTATGAGGGCGACATCCTGAGCGGCCAGCGCGCGGGCCAGGGCAGGCTGACGCTCGCCGACGGGCTGACCTACGACGGCGGCTGGGCCGACGGGGAAATGAACGGCCAGGGCAAGCTCACCCAACCCAACGCCGATGTCTATGAGGGCGGCTTCCAGAACGGCAAGCGGCAGGGCAAGGGCAAGGTGACCTACGCCAACGGCGACACCTACGAGGGCGAGTTCGCGGCGGACCAGCGGCAGGGCAACGGCGTCTTCCGCGGCACCGACGGCTATGTCTACGACGGCGACTGGGTGGCAGGCCGGATCGAGGGCGCCGGCAAGGTGACCTATCCCGACGGCTCGGTCTACGAGGGCCAGTTCGTGAACGACGTCGCGAGCGGCACCGGCAAGATCACCTATGCCGACGGCTCGACCTACGAGGGCGCCTGGAAGGACGGCGTGATCGAGGGGACGGGACGGGCCAGCTATGCCAACGGGCTCGTCTACGAAGGCGCGTTCAAGGGCGGCAAGAACCACGGGAAGGGCAAGATGACCTATCCCGACGGGTATACCTACGACGGCGACTGGAAGGACGGCCAGCGCGAGGGCAAGGGGGTTGCGAAATACGCCGACGGGTCGGTCTATACCGGCGATTTCGTCGCCGGCCAGCGCGAGGGGCAGGGCGAGATCGTGATGGCCGACGGCTTCCGCTACACCGGCGGCTGGAAGGCCGGCGAGATTGACGGCCAGGGAACCGCCACCTATGCCAATGGCGACGTCTACGAAGGCAGCTTCAAGGCCGGCAAGCGCCAGGGCCAGGGAACCATGCGCTATGCCAGCGGCCAGACCGCCGCGGGAACCTGGACCGATGGCGCGCTGACCAAGGAAGGCCCGCCGCCGGCGGAAGGGGCAGCGGAAGGAACCGCGCCCTCCGGCGAGGCCGCGCCCGCCGCCGGCACGCAAGGCAACTGACCCCGCCGGACCGACGCGGCGTCACGCGACCCGGCGCGCGATCAGCCCGCGGTCGAGCAGAAGGCCGATGACACGCCGGCCGTAAGTGGCGTTGCCGTGCACGCCGTCCTCGGTCAGGAATCCCTCGGGCAGGCCCGCCTGCCCCGGGAAGAGTTCTGCACAGGGATCGAAGAGCGCCACGCCGGCGTCGCGGATCATCTCTTTCACGATGGTGACGAACAGCGGATAGTTGGCCGCGCCGAAAATGTCGGGCGGGGCCACGGCGATGGTCGGCACCATGTCCGAAAGGCGCCTGAGCATCCGCACATGGCCCCGCCGGAAGTGTCGCACATAGGCTTCGGCCAGCGCGCGCGAGGCGAACTGGCTTGCCTCGTCGCCAAGGAAGCCATCCGCGTCGGTCCGGTGGCCGTTGTAGCCGAAGGGCGGCACGATCCGCCCCAGATGAAAGCCGAACGACGCCAGCACCGGCACCTCCGCCGACAGCACGTTGCCCCGCCCCAGCCTGCCGGCAAGCTCGGCCACCCGCTGCTGAAACGCGCGGTTGCGCACGAAGATGCCGCGGTTGCGGTGGAGCGACACCAGCCCCTGATGCCAGATGTTGCCGGAAAACGACAGCATCTCGGCCCTGAGGCCGAGAGCATCGCACCCCGCCTTCAGCGCCACCGAATGGCTGTCGCCGAGGATCAGAAGGTCAGGCTCGGCCACGGGCATAGGCCTCCAGAAGCTGCTCCTCGCAGACCAGATCATCGGCCGCCATGCGCGCCTCCGCCTCGGCCTCGGACACCTGTCGGGCGCCCTCCTCACCGGCATGGGCCTCCGGGGCATCGAGTCTGAGGCCGGCGAAGAAATGCCCCATCACCGTGTCGACGCCGGCCTGCGTCACCGACCGCAGGTTCGCCTCGTAGAACCGCGCCGCCGCGGGCGCACCGGCGATGATTTCGTAGGACGGGAAATAGTCCACGTCCGCGTCCGACGCGGCCAGCTCGCCCGCCACCGCGCGCAACACCGCCTTGGACTGCGTCGTCGCCACCAGAACGTGCCTGCCCGAGGCCGTCGCGGTCAGCGGCACCGGAGAGACCGTCAGCAGGATGCGCAGCCCCGGGTTGATCCGCCGCATGATCGCCACCGCCTGGTCGAGTGCCTCGCGGATTTCGCCGAAGCGGTAGTCGCGGAACCGGTGGCACGCCGGATCGAAGCTGCCGGCGGCGGTGCCGGGGCACATCGCATAGGGCTGGCCGGTCGCCGCATTCTCCCAGCCCTCGGTCAGGCCCAGCGTGAAGACAAAGACATCGGCCCCGGCAATCGCCCGCCGGAACGCCCTGACCATCGACAGGCGGCTCAGCCGCGCCTCCTCGACCGAGGCGAAGCCCGAGGGCTCGATCGCCGGGCGAAGCGAATCCGCCACCCGCGCGCCCGCGGCCCAGGACTCCGGCAGATCCGGGTCATCCTCGCCCGCCGCCAGCCGCACCAGCAAAAGAAGCTGCGCCGCCGTGTAGATGTTGCCGGTGCGGGCCGAAAAGATGCCGTAGTTGAAGGCGCGGGCAATCTCGGGCGGCGTCCGCCCCGGTGCGGGCTCGGCATCGAGCCAGTTCCGCCCCCGCGCGATCAGCGCCCGGCCGATGTGCTGGGCAAAGCACGACCCGAAGGTGGCGAAGCGCGCATCCGCCGGCAGCGCCCAGCGCGACGACCAGAGCGCGCGCAACCCCGCCAGCCCCGGCTCGGCCACGCCGGTCCGCCAGAACGCCTGCGGGGGCAGGTCGGAATAGGGTGTCTTGCCGCCGCTCACGCGCCTCACCTGTGCTGCCGGCAACAGGATAGCGGCGGAACGCGCCGCCCTCCACCCTTGCCGTCGAACCTCGCGGGAATCCTGTCGCCCATGTCCTTTTTGCCGCATTCCCCGCCCCCGCGGGCCACCCGCATTTTTCCCTTTCCCTCCGCCGCGCGCCGCGTATAGTCGCGCCCCATGACACGGAGCCAGCATATCGCCCTGACCGCCCGCGCTTCCCGCGCGGCGTCGCTTCGTGGCCTCCTTCTCCTCCTTAGCCGCCTCTGAG